>NZ_CP134146.1:2463466-3079333 GCF_031583575.1 Thalassotalea nanhaiensis
CTGGCGTCCAGCGTTCTTCCTCAACTTCCTTAGCATTTTGTACACCAGCAATAATTGCGTAAATACCAGTCATATGAGGTGTAGACATTGACGTACCGCTTTTATATTCCCATTTCGAGCCACTGGTTACAGAGTTAGATTTGTAACGCATCATGTTTGGGCCTAAACCTGAGGCTATAATGGTTTGACCTGGACCGGTAATTGAAGGGATCAAATAATCTTTAGAGAAAATATCTGGACCACGTGATGAGAAAACACTTGGAAAGTTTGCTCTGGTTGGATTTGATCGAGCTTTAGAGTCGCTAAGGGCAATTTTATGATCTTTGCCTTCGGCTAACCATTCGACAAGCTGTTTACCGTTTTTATAGTTTAAGTGCAGCGCCGGCAATACATGTTGATCGGCAATTACGCTTTCACTACCATTTTTAGTATTAATTAAAATCATTCCAGCAGCACCAGCAAAGTGTGCTTCTACACCTTTGGTTAAACGAGCAATAGGGCCTTCTCCATTACCGCCACCACGCTTACAAACCACAACTTTACCAGCAACTATTTCGGGCTTTAACGTTCTTGGGCCACAACCACCGGCAATCCCCCAATCATCTTCGGCATTGCTCACTTCTGCATTACTAGCCAGAACAAGATCGGTTTCAGCAAGGCCTAATGTACCCGCTTCACCAACTAAAACTCCTGATAAATCGATGTATTGCTGCCACTCTGGCTTATCTAAGTCATCTTTAGCAACGTGATTAACGACCAAAGTATTACCACCAAATAATGTCGCAATTTTTTTATCAAAACCTCGATCGGATGACGCCGAGCCAACGCTGGTAAGCCAAGGAGCATTTGCAGGGGTACGTACCGTGCCCCAGCCATATGCACCGGTGTTACCGGCAGAAGCAGATACATGCATTCCATTTTGACGAGCACCTAAAAACGCTAATGCCTGCCAACTGTACCAAGGAGATGTTGCCGGTCCACTAACGGAATAGTTAACCGCGTCAACTCCAATATTAAAGGCATGCTCAAGAGCTACAGCAGCATAACCTGGGAAACAACCGCCATTTGTACCACCACACACTTGATAAGATATTATATTTGCATGTGGTGCCACACCGGCTATACGGTCATAAACAAACGATTCTTTAAAGTCGTTATAGCTGTTTTTATTTTCATGATTTTCTCTACCTTCAATAGCTCTTTGCTCTAATTCTTCTTCAAAGTTAGCCATTAAAGTAACGTGATCGCGTTGCCCGGTTTCAACTTCTGCTTGTATGTTGTAAACAAAGTTACCTGCTGCGGTTGAGGCTACGTGAGTACCATGACCAGTAAAGTCTTGACCTGTTGCCCATCTTGAGTGAACAAAAGTCACATCACCATTTTCTTCAATTATGTGATCATGAGATACACTATCGTCGGCAAAAGCACCTATGCCCATAACACCAATGAGCTTTTCACTACACCAGTTTGGCTGCGTAGCACAATCTCCGTAGTAACCTGATGCACTGTTTGGGTTTGGAATAGGGTTGGTAAAAGTGTAAGTTGTACTTACTTTATTACCTTCTTCATCAACAACAAAATTACCATCGGAGTCAAATTCAAACTCTTCAACCTCGCCAGCAAATGACGGGTTAAATGGTGGTAAGTTTTCAGTATCGGTAATATCCCTTACCAGTTCATGATAAGACGAAATACCTGAGTCAATAACAGCAACAACTGCGCCCTCGCCCATGCTGATACTGTCGCCATTGGCATCTACGTATGTATTAGTTTGCTGCCAGACATTATCCGCACCAGTAAATGCAGGGCCAGAATCTGTGTCCATGGCTTGCATTTCAAGTTTCTCGATTGAGCGTACACCTGGCATACCTTTGACTAGTAATGCTTCAGTTGCATTAAGCTCGGTGGTAAAACCGTTTAAAACAGAGGTAAATTCAAATTCAACATCCAGCTCGCGCTTTAAGCGCAAACCAATATGCAATTGCATTTCAGCCTGTTTGCCAGATAAAAAGTTTTTATATTGCTTTGACGCTAAACTCTTAGTATTAAGCTTACCGCGGGCATCAATATTTGTGCCTTTACTGGCTACTACATTCGTTGCTGATAAACCATCGACGCCGCCTTTATACATGGCTAAAGCATCGTCTTCTAATAAGACCATGTAGCTGTCGATACCAGCGAGTGATTTCTTTTGAGTGAGTAAATCTTTGGTAAAAACCGTTTGATTTAGTGGAATATAAGTCTGACCATCGTTGTCTATTAAGCTATTTGATGCAGCATTCGCGCCTGCAGCAGAAATAGACAAAGCCAGCATTAATTTATTTAAATGTAATTTCACTTTTATATCCTTTTTGAAAAGTGCCTAAGCACTTTTCTTTAATCTTTGAGCTAAACGACGTTGGCTGGCCAAAATCATTAACAAGATGAAAGTAAATGAGGTGCTACCGCCTGAAGAGGATGAATTTCTTTCTTCTTCAGCTTCAGAATTTTCATTGGTAATGTTCAATTCAAGTGATGCTTGATAAGTATGAATATCGTCAGAAACCAATAATGTTGAGAAGAACTGCCCTGCCACATTTGGTGTACCTGATAACGTACCTGCTTGGCTAAGCGATAACCCTGCTGGTAATTCATTTGAACTAAAGATAATCTTACCGCCATCAAGATCGGTAAAGTGTGATGCTAAAGAAACGCTTTCAATTTCTTGGCCAACTTTAGCTGCAATAACAGGTAAACCAGAAACCTGCTGCGGTGCATTGTCATTGGCGTTCGATAAGCCGATATTCACCGTAGTGATATCACCATTAAGGTAATTCATGTACGCCTGTATTTTGATTTGGTATTGGGTCTTTGCTTCATAGTTCAGAATTGATGCGTCGCGAACAGTGATTACACCAAATTCATCCATCTGAAATGGTGCACCAACATCGCTACTCATTAAGCGCATGCGCGAGTTTTTACTTTGTTGTAATCGGTCTCCACCAAACTGAACCTGGCCAACAAAGTCACCATTTTGTGCATCTTCACTAATGGTAAAACTTTGGTTATCTTTAATGGTTGGTAATGGCGCATTCCAGTCTAAAAATTTGAAATAACCACTGGCAGGACTAAACACTGACGACTTGCCAATACAGTTGTCCAAACCTAAATCAACAATCTGACCACCACACTCTTCTTGCACAAGCTGGGCAACAGTCGCTCTTTCACCTGGAGCAACAGTAAGCTTATCTTGCCAAGTTAGTTCATCTGCATCTTTACTATCATCAGCATGCGCAATTTTTATAACAGAGCCAGTTAATAATGAGTAATTACCTTCGCCAAACATTGTTTGCTTAATTGGCGCTTTTAGTACATCAGCAAACTCGATCATTTTGATATAATCGGTTTGGCTATGCTCACCTTTTAAGTTATCCGGGTAACATGTTGCGTAAGTACTCTCTTTTGGTAGATTACACATTAAATTAGCCGTAGTTGGGCCTTCACCACCGGGCCATGGTGCCCCTACTGGTGATGTAAATGAGATATCTTCAACAAAACGAGGGTGCGTTACCGTACAGGTATAACGTAAAGGACTTAACGTTTTAATATCACAAAAGTTGGTAAAGCTTGTTTCGCTAAGGCCAAAGTAAATAGGTAAGCTTACTATCGGCTGATTTTCAGTAAACTCTCTAATACAGTTACCATTAGAGTCATGTACTTCAATAAAATCTTCACTGTAATCTTCGTCTTCACAGATGTCTTCAATAATTTCTTCGTCAAGGGCATTATCAAGTTCTTGCTCGAATAAGCCGCCATATTTGAAATTATGAATAAGCAAGTTATCGCCGATAGTCGGTAAACTCTGTCTATCAGTAATAAACTGAAAACCAATATTTTCATTAAAGGTTTGCTCATTTATGGTGAAATCCGATTCTATCGGGGTAACACCGTAGCCAATGTGTGGTCCATGATATAAATCTTCTAAACAGATATTCATGATCACCGTATCACCACCTGGAGAAACAATAGTAGGTAATGTCGATGTTTTTAGACGTTTTTGTGGGGCATCTAAGTCATAGGCATATTTGTAATCAATATAAAACGTTTCTAAAGTAAGTGGCTTTAAAGAGTCATCGATACCATCGCGCAGTCCATCTTCGCCTTCATCAATTGAATCAAAAGATACAAAAAGCTCGGTAATTCTTTGCTGTTCATTTCTAACAGCAGCTAACTCAACCGGTGTTTTATAACGTAATTGACTATTAACAATTGAGCCTTCTTGCGGATATACATTATCAGCCGCAAGCAGTGCTTCTTGGTTATAAAGCTTTAACACCACTAACTTTTCACCAATACGATCCATATACTTAGATACTGGTACTTGCATTGGCTCAAACATAGTAACGGCAACACTTAGTTGCTTGTTTGAAACACTGCATTGCTCTTGTGGATAAACACCACCAGAAACTGCTTTAATAATGTTGCCACCGGAATTTACTTTGTCGGCAGGTTTACTGGCTGAATAGTAAATGGTAGGCATGGCATAAAGCTCTTGCGCAACACTTGATTCATTTTTAATATCAACCTGATTATAAGATTGGGTAATGTCAAAATAAGTGGCATTTTTCCAGTCACTTCTAAACGGTGGCACTCTTTCTTCTATGCCTATTTTGTCATAGGTTTCTTTTTTGAAAAAAGTATCAAAAACAGAAGTTTCCATATCAACACTGAATGGACTAGTTTGATTAGGCATAGCTAACCAGGGCATTTGAATATTTTTAGTTTTACTACGTTCGTGAGAAAATTGGATGTAGCCATCTAATGCATATTGATCCCAATTTTCAAGTGTGTAATCCGCACTTTCCTGAATCGATATAGGGCTTAACTTACTGCCATCAATATTAAAGGTAACGCCGACAGTGATTTCTGAATTAGCTGGTATCGTTACGTGTGAAGGCATGAGCACACTAATGGCGGCATTATTCGGTCGATACGAGTCTTCCACACTTTTCGCATCATGAATAACATTTGACAAATAATACGTTTCTTCTTTATCAGAAACGTTTTTAATGACTAATTCTTTAGTAAATCCGGCTTCGCCTTGCACAGCAACCTGACCTAAATTAATAGTCGGTTGCAGCGTTGCTTTGTCATACATTAACACTGGCGTGCCATTAGCGGCCACAGGGTTTAAGCGGCCACCGCCTAATTGGGCAATTCCCCAGGCATTAGCAACATCATACTCACCGGTATTGGTGATCATCGCTTTAATTTCATGGGCGTTAAGCTGTGGGTAACGCTTCATTAAATTAGCAGCCACCCCTGCAACTCTTGCTGCGCCGTATAAATTGTTAGGTTCAACTTTATCGCTGTAGTTACCAGAATTAATAATTGCGCCATAAGCGTCAGATGATAATGCAACAACTTCAGGTTTTATATTTGATTGACCACGATTAGGCCCTATTGGACTGTGTTCGTTAATAATGTATTCACCAACATTATCGACATCTTTATCAACAAAACCGACTGAAATTCCTTCTGGCACCATACCGCGTGGAGCCACGCTGTAATACGTTTCAAATTGACCATTGTCCCCTGCAGGAGTCACCACTAGGGTGCCGGTAGCAGCAATGGCACGTAATATTTTAATATCTAAACTACCGCCAGTATGGTTTTCGTCCCAAAAACCTAACCAGCCCAGAGTGTTTACATCTAATAATAAAATATCGGCAGCATCAGACATATCACCGTCTAGGTTGGGATCCATAACCATTTCGAATGCTTCGTATAGGCTTTCTTTTGACTCTCTTAAAATTCCAGAGCCTGAGTTATTTACACCATGGACTTTATAACTAAGTATTTTCGCTGAAGGCGCTGCATTTAAAATCATAGATGCGGTGACGGTGCCAACTCCGGCCTGATAGCCGTACTCTACCCCATCGACTTCAATTTCGATGTCGGCAAAAAATTCAATCGGGTTATAATCAAAGCCGCCACGAGAAGAGGAAAAGTCGAAGCCGCCAATAACGGTTTGGTTTGGAAATAAATCAGACACTGCATCACGGTCATAATATGCAGTCACATAATCAGCTTGCTTACCGCTACCACCAAGTTGTGCATGAGTATAATCAACACCTTGGCCAATAAGAGCAACCACCGGATTGTCTCCTGGGTCATTCACTTTTAAGTACCGATATGGCGACTCTTTGGCTGCTAATGAATTAGCTTCTACCAAGGTGGCATTTTCATCCTTAATTACAGAATCAACGTCAGAAAAATGACGAACTTTGTCAGCGGTTGCTTTACTCATTTGCATGGTGAGCATGCTAGTAACGATTCGTAGCTGTCTGGTCACAATCGCGTTAGGGTCTTCGGCTTGAATGCTCGCAATTAATTGAGTTTGTTGTTCAGTGATTTCGTTTATAACAGCGCTTCGACCAGCACCGTATACAGCATATTTGCTGTCTATTGCTCCAGCTTGAGCTAGAGTAATATTGTATACCCCTAATTCTTCGTTTGTGTTAGCTAGGTGTGAACTAACACTGTCGGTATTAGCACTATCTAGTTTGCCATTATTTACGACGGCATTAGCACTATTTGATAATAATGCTGAAACTAAAATTGCGACAGCGGATGATTTAAAAATCATAGTGTCCTCTTTAATTAATTTAAAATGTTCTAAATTTAAGATTCATTTGGAATCATAAAATTTTGAAGCTGTTGTACATGGGTGAATTTATTGGCAGATATAAATACAAGAGTTAAAATTTCCATTCAATCAATCAGAGTTCCAATTAGCGTTGAATTAACATCTTATTTTTATCCAAAACCTTTAATCACAATGCTTTGAAAGAATTTGTTCCGATAACAATCTCACCCAAAGATTAACAAAATTTAACAATTTCCAGATGTCATATAAGTAACTTTAAATGTCACTTAGTTGAATACATGTTTGAATTAAACCCCTGTAAACCAGGGGTTTACACAAGATTAACAAAGGTAGATTTTGCAATTACTTATTGCTGTATTTTGAATTTAGGGGCTGTCAAAGTTCACACTTGAATATGTGCTATAACTAACACTTGTGATACTTATTGAGAATGATTAACGAAGAAAGAGTATCCATCGCTAAGGTCGTCAAATTAGGAGATTGGTAGTTTATCTTACTGATGATTAATAAACGGCTGAAAGGATGTTGATCACTTTATAAAAGTAAACCCCATTTACTACAACGGGGTTTATTTAATAAAGACTGAGTTGTGATAACTCAAATAATTTATTTTTAAGTTCGATTTAGTAGACGGTCAATCAAGCAACATAGCATATATATCGGCATCATTAACCCCGTGTAAACTAATCAATATTGACTGGTTCTGGGTTGGAGATATACCACGGTAATTACGTATTGACGTTGCAGGTAACGATATAACTACCTTGTCTTCACCGTTCATATTTAGTTGCTTTATTCGATCGTTTGCATCACTGCGCTCGATATAATAAAACGCATCATCCATCCAAAAAAAGTTACCAAAATCTCGAGCGGAAAGTTTATCTACTACTTTAGTGAATTGCTTGGTATTTAAGTTAAATTGCCAGATCCCTGATTCATTTTTTCTGCTGACATATAAATTACCGTCAGCACCTTCGACAGCAAAACTTTCGCCGGTGTGAGTAATTTCATCAATAGTTTTGTCAGCAATGTTATAGCGATAAATCCCTTGCTTTTTCTCTGTTATACCTGAAAAATAAAACGCGTCTTCAGATAATGACCAGTACGGGTGAGCCACCTTCATTGGGAGATTATCTATTTTGCTTAAATTACCATCGGGTAAGCTACCTAAAAACAACTGACTTGCTGCTTCGCCAGGCTGTTTTAACACAACAGCAAATTGCTTGCCTGAAGGTGAAGTCGTTGGCACAAAAGGTAAGCCAATATTTTCGGTTAGTTGCTTAGAAACAAACTTCTGTCTTAGCCATAACTCCCAATTACCAGAGCGATTCGATACAAATAAAACACTGTCATCTGCATTAATATATTGGCCGTACAAATCTCTTGAAGATGAAGCAACACGGCGTAACGTACTTCCAGTGTCTAACGATTTTTCTTCAATAAACTCACTTGAGGTATGGCGTGAAAAAAACAGTTCTCCTGTTGCTTTGTTTATAGCAACACTGCCAGGAGTTGGCGAGCTATTAAGCATGACTAATTCATTACTATCAAGACTTAATGCTTCGATAACAAACTGCCCTTGCTTAGGCTTTGTGATAATAATTTGTCTATTGCTCTCATCCCAAGCCAAACCAATCATAGTATTATCATCGGTAAGTAAAATACGCTCGTTATTTTTGCTCGCCGATTGAACCGGGGCTTCAACGTCCAAAGTTATCAACTGCGATTGCAAGTTGTCTTTACGTATAATCGCTATTTTTTCATTATTATCAATAAAAACCACCAAAGAATCAGATTGGTTTAATTTAGGGTAAGTCAGCTGATGACTGGTCTGTTCAGCTATATCGTAGCGAAATATTGCGACCCTGCCTTTTAACACTTTAGGGTAAGCGATGTATTTACCATCACTGCTCCAATCAAGACCATGGTTAAACTTGTCTTGACTACACCCATTCGCGATCAGCTTGTCCCTATTTGAGATAAGATGATAGCGTCTTACCTGACAATCACCATTGTCATAAATCCTGATATACGCTAATGATTGACCATCTGGTGACCAAACTGGGGTTATTTCTTCAGCATCACTACGAGTGACCAGTCGCAGTTCTGCTTCATTGTCGGTTAAATCTTTAATATATATTTGGCTATGTTTTCTTTCTTGGCGCCATTGAAAAGCCATCAACTGACCGTTAGGACTGATCGCGGGCTGCTCTTCAACTCCCTCAAAATTAGTAATATGTTTAACTTCAGTTTTAACTTTAACTACACTTTTTGTCGATTGAAGTTTATTTGGTAGAAACGCATAAACTCCTGCGGCTACAACTAATACCGCTGCTGTAGCTATATATGCTGGCATCACTCTTTTGCTAGGATTTAGATTTTTGACCTTCTCTTCTTCAACAGGCTCTGGAGATATAATAAGCTGATAGCCAACTTTTTGAATAGTCACGAATACTTCGTCAGTATCAGCGCCTAAATCGGTAAATACTTTGCGAAGAAACCAAACAGCATTAGGGAAACCTGTTTTACCAACGCCTTCGTTATTCAACCAAACCTTTTCAATGGCTTCATCTTTACTGACAATATGATCAGGGCTTACTATAAAAAGTTTCAGTAAATCAAAAACTTTCGCTGAAAGCTGTACTGATTCTTGCTCATTGGCAATGGTCATTTTTCGACAGTCTACCTGCCAACGACCGATACTGTACTTACGAGATGGTACTTCAATCATAAAGTTTACATAGCCTCTGCGAAAAATCGATTTCATTTAACTTTCATTAACTTAAAATAACAAGTTTTTACCGATAACAAGATATCAAAATGTCTAAAACATATGGCTATATGATTAAAAAAATCAACCAAGAATTTAAACAATAGACCTCTAATAATTTCATAAAGAAATCAAGTCATTGTTTTAAAAGAAGTAAATTTAACAAATATGAAAATATTGGATGTAAATTGGAGTAACACTTTGCGATTAACATATATTTAACATGGCTATAGATAATCGATCGATGTAAATTTATGAACAGAGTACTAATTAAATAAAAGTATCTCGCTAAAGTAGTTAAAATTCAGGCAAGCTTTCGTAACATTATATTTACAAAATAGTGGACAATGGAAAATTATCAATTGACCATTGTTTACTTTTGCAGGTTGATTTAAACAATATAAAATTTCCTTTTAATTTTATGTTTTCTACGTATCAGCCAAAGCAGAGCGAGAGCATTGAGGCTGAATAAACTGCCACCGCTGGATTTGGATTTAGTTTTTGGCTTAATTGTGATTATTACTTGTGCGCTAGCTTGATACCCTGATGCATCCGCAACTTGATAGTGCACTCGGTCTATGCCATCGTAATTATTAGGAGCCGAATAGACGAGTGTGTTGTTAACTATAGCAACCGTTCCTTGGCCATCATAACTTACAGAGGTTATAAACAATGAATCATCTGGATTTAAATCCGTATCATTGTCGAGCACATCAAAAGTATTATTTCGACTTTCAAATTCAACAGTGAACGCATCATCATTTGCTATAGGAGGGGTGAGAACTTGGAATTCATCAGAAATGGTGAAAAATATATTATCATTACAGGATATTTTTAAGCGAGCCGTTGTTGTATCTACAACAGGGGTGGAAATAAGCTGTTCACCATCATTCTCAGTATTTTGGGCAAGTATTAAATCAAAATTGTCACCGCCATCAGAAGAAAAACTAATATCAACCGTTTTACAGTTTATTGGAGCTAAATCTGTATTTGCTACGTCCCACTGTAGTTTACTTTCAACTTCATTTTTCCAAAACTCACCTGCTATCGGTTGGGTAATGATGAAAGGGCCTGCTTCTGCGTTCACAGAAATCATCATTTGATCCCAACTAACACCACCACGATTATCTCGCGCTGTTACTTTAAAATTTAACTGACGGGTGGTCGTGGGATAATTTTCGCCAACCATTAACTCTCCAGATAGAATGCTCTCAAGTTGCGGAAATACTCTATATGGTATGCTAGTTGGTTTAAAGGATCTGAAAATAGGCCTACTACTATCATCTACCATAGTTTCAAGATCGAAGGACGCTTCTCCCAAATCCACTTGCTCCCATGTATAGGTCAGTTCATCACTGTTCTTGTCGGTTGCGGTGGCAGTTAACCTAAATGGACTGTTCGCAGGTATTTGATAGTCAATGCCAGCATCAACCTCTGGCGCAGTATTGCCATTATCAAAAGTCACACCACAGCTTTGCCCTATTCCCCACGGGTCGTTGGTTAAATACTCTGTCATCTCCTTAATTGATTCGATATGAAAATAATCATCAGAATTGCTTTGTAAGTTTGCTTCGCCACATATACCTGTATAAGCCATAATGGTAGAGCCACTACCGGGTTCGAACGCTGATGACTGCCACCGATTGCCCGAACAAGCACCACTTAAGGCATTGAAACTGTGCTCTGCGCCAAACTGGTGCCCTAGTTCATGGGCGACAAAATCGATATAAAAACTATCGTTTGATGGGGCTGGACTACCAGTAACGCCTAACGCTTTCCAAACACCAGAGTTGATATCACCTTCATCGACTAGATCATTGTCACATGCAACACCAACACCCGCCAGACCGCCGGCACCAGTGGTAACCAGGTGACCTATATCAAATTTATCATTGCCAACGTATTGCTGTAACACCACTGCATTTTGGTAAACATCGTTATCATTATTAGCGAACGGATCGCTATTTGCGTCAAGGAATATTACCGCTTCAGATTCAGCAATTAACTGTAAGCTGATAGCTAAGTCTCGTTGGAATACTTCATTCATTCGATTAGTTAATGTTGCCAATGCGGCAAGGACTAACTCTTTAGTACCACCATGAAACTCACTGTACTCCCCTGTGGTAGCAAAGGCTATCCTATAAGTTTTATTAATCGGAAGGCCACTCGCGGATTTAGCCGATAATAATTTATTCACAGATTTAACTTTTGTGGCAATATCTGTCGCTTGAACAGTTAACGATTGTGCGTCACTTTTGTAATAACTTGCATATTGAAACTGATCATTTTTAAACTGTGGATCAATGAATACTGTTTTACCTTGATAGTTAAATAAACCATGGAAACCTTGAGGCGTAATATCAAAGCGACCAGTATGTGCTGGATTATTTTTCTGTACTCCGGTGAAGGTTCTTATAGAGGGATATTTTTTTGCTAAAGCTTTTGGTAAAACGGCATTTTCATTCAGGTCAAACAACACTGTTTCACCATTTGGTAAAGGGACTTCTACCGATAACTTTGATTGTTGCATTTGCTGATTTAGCAGGTGAAAGTCAGCAGACAAGTTACGAAAGACTTTTGCTTTCATATTACTTTTGTCAGTAACCTCGCTGTTTCGATACTGTAACTGAGATATATTGTTATCAACATCAGACCATATTGGTGCCGACACTGGTGTTTGCGCACGAGCAGTTGTGATCACAGTTGTTAACAGTGCAGCTATAGAAACTAAAATTTTTTTCATAAGACAGACAACTTTTCCATTGCAAATTAATGTGGTGATGGCAATAGCGGATGTTTACAGAATACTCCCAAAATTACCAGTCAATAAAGTTTAATCTAAAGTTAATTTATTGATTTTTCATGCCCAAAAACAAAAAAGCCCAATCAACGATATGATTGGGCTATTCATAATGAAGTTTTATTACTTATTTTCTAATGAATTTCGATAGTCTCTTGGCGACATTCCTACCCAGCGTTTGAACGCGCGGGAAAAGTTACTACAGTCAGTAAAGCCAAGTAAATATGTAGCTTCAGCCATAGATAAGCCATCTTTACCAATATATTGCTCGGCTAACTCCTGGCGGATTTGATCGAGTAAGTCCTGATAATTCGTGCCTTCCTGTTTTAACTTATTATGGAAGGTGCTTGCCGTCATATGTAATGACATGGCAACACGTTCACGTGAACAATCACCGGACGGTAGAAATTCAATAAGTTTCGCCACAACTCGTGATTTTAAATCGACTTTAGCAGTTTTTTCTAGGAACTCGGTAACTGTTTTGTCGCTTTCACGAGCAAGCTCAAGATTAGACGCAGGTAGCTCTTTATCAAGGTCAGCTACATCGAAGCACACTTTGGTTTTTTCCGCGCCAAATTCAATTTCACAATTAAAGTGATCGTAATATTGTTGTCTGATCTCTTCTGGCGGAGTCCAAATCAACGATATTTTTTTCAAATTATATTCTGGACCGCTGATCAATCTGGCAAACTTTAATGTGATAGCAGCAAAGGTATCTGAATCAAAGTTTTTCACTATTTGGCAATTACTATCACACTCAATACTCGTTAAACATGCAGAGCCCATAGTCTCTGTGTATTCAACTTCAAGTAATGTTGAAATCAAACCAAAATAACGTTGATAGCGTTGACAAAAAGATCTAAGCGTATCGCTATATAGCAAGCCAACGCCAAGTGCGTGGTAACTAGCCGGGCTTAAAAACTCTACACATTTAAAGCTTATCGTTGGATCAGTAGCCTCGACACTCAAACGAATCAAATTATTCATTAATTCGTGTGGTACTCGGTTCATACCCGATTTATATTCGCTAAGATTTATACCGGCATGGGCTAATATTGCGTTAGCGTCTATATTAGATGATTTTAATGCCTGACAAATCGTTGCGGCATTTCCATAAAAACTACTTGGAGATATGTTTGCCATTGATACAAAAGACCTAGAGCTAGTATTTAAGATATTTAGTTAAATACTAGCCTATAAAGTGAAATTAAAGCAACCGTTATAATAATTCAGTCTGGGTTTTATCTAATACAAGCTGTTCACTTACCTGAGTTTTTTTTAAAAATATCAGATAAACACCATAGCTGAATAATGGAATAAAAAAGAAGATGAAAAAGGATGCAGAGAAAAATGTATAGCCTTTAGCAACTAAATTCATTAACCCGATGCTTGCAAGCCAAATGCTGGCAAAAAAGAGCACGGTTGAAACAAGTGCATGACCAAAGCTTGACAATTTTTTACCACGTTTTTCAACATTGTAGCTGTCAATACGCTCTACAAAGCCTTGTAATAAGCCAACCCCGGTTTGGGCGATCATAATAAATACAACACTTACATAAAGATCTATAAATAGTGCAGATTCAATTTTCTCTAATATCCAGTAACTTGGTAATTCCTGACCTACGATTTCAGGATAACCGATCATAAAAATGGTATGAAAAGAAATTGCCGGCGAAATTGCTACATAGCCCGCAATACACGCAGCGATAAATGCCTCTTTGCGTGTTTTCAACTGAATGGCACAATAAATTACCAAAGGGATAAAGCCGGAATTTGAGAAGCCGTATTTTAATCCGGTAAATACAGAATCTAGAAATGTTTGCTGGGTCAACGTATCTTCAGCAAATTTAGTCACTATAATGTTTCGATAGTTGTCATCTAACATGACATCGAAAAATAGATATATCAGGATAATAGCCAGAGCAACAACTGAATAAATCATCGAGCTTTCAACATATTTTCGGCCCAAATAATTTAGTACGACCACAATCATTAGCAATGCTGCGCTGCCATAGATTGTCTCATAACCAAAATGGTCCTTAGCTATAGTTCCTGCTGCAGTAGCACAAATGGCAAGCGCAACAACTAAACCCAACATGATTAAAATTTCGTAACAAAACCAACCTTTATTTAATAAAACCTTGAAAAAGCTTCGGTAGTCATATGCTTTAAACTTTCGAGCAAATTCAAAACATAGAAATAAACAAATGGCATAAACTAGGCCAATGGTGATCATCGAGACAATGCCACCGTATGGACCGTGGCCAGACATAAATTGCACAACCTCTTGACCAGAGCCAAATGCTCCACCAAACATCACAGACAAGAAAACCGATGATGGAATAAGAATAACGCGCATTAGATATGAAGACATAGAACTCACTAAATGGGAAAAAAGCGACTTGATGATGGCAAAATTAACCATCACATACTGGTCTTATATATTCAATATTATGTCAAAACTCTTATCAGGCGCCGTGTACAGGCTTGAATGGCTACTTAGCTTGATCTGGTCGAGTTCTTCTTGGAGTATCGTCGATTTCTTGGGGGAATTCAGCTAGGTTAATTTTTACGCGTTTACTCTTCTTGGCAAGTATCAGCAAACCTATGCCAACAACTGTTTGTGCTATTAACCAATCCAATTTCCCCATACCAAACAGCACTCGTTGCCCCCAATAAAAACTTAAATCAATACACACAGCGATGGTGCTTAATACTAAGAAATTACACCATAATTTTTCCACCCAGTTACTGGCATTTGGCTTTCGAGAGAAAACAACAATTAACAACAAAAGTCCTGGAATACCTGTGGCTAAGCTTAAATAAAACAAGCTTGAATCTGAGTAAACCCACTGAATTAAACTTAGTTTGTCGCGTAAATTACTTAATGACAATATACCGACAACATAGCCTCTCAATAAGAAAACTAAGATAAAATAAAAGATGAAAGAGAGTTTTAGACAATTATGTTTGTCAAAGTCATTAATGGAATATTTTGCTAATGGATGCACAACTGGATCTACTTCTGATTATTACGTTAACTTTTGGACAAGTGTGAAAGCGTTGCGGCATTGTCTTCCCAATTTTGACCATCAAAATCTTCCACAGGCCATTGCTGCCAATCTTTGGTGTCTAAACACTTAGCATTTACGCTATAACCATCTGGGTTTGACCGCGGTATATAAAATGACTTTATGCCGCAGGTTTTACAAAAGAAATGCTGTGCAACTTTACTATTAAATTGATAGCAACTTAATTCATCTTCATTTGTTAACAGATTAAAGTTATTACTTGGCACAATCAAATGAATAAAACCGGTCATCGCACACATTGAGCAATTACAGTTTGTTATATAAGGTACTTCTTCGACTTCAACTTCAAAGCGAACCTTTTTACAATGACAACCACCTTGTAATTTTTTCATCATGTATCCTCAGAGCCCAAGTCTTGAATGCCAAGTTTTATCGCCTTTAATGCCCTTGATTTAAACTCACGGTAAAATAACACATAGACAACGGCAAGGCTGGAAGTAATAAACAGTAAGGGGTGGAAAAACCAACTTAGCGCAGCTAGGGAAAAATAGTATGAACGTAAACCATAATTATAAGCATGCCCTGCTTGATCTTGTACTACCCCCATTTGTTTTGCGTAATCGAGCAACGCTGGGTTAGTCGTTTTTTCAGCAACAGGTGCAGCTCCTATCATTATGTTTAAAAATCCATATTGTCGCATTGACCAGGTAAATTGAAAAAATGCCATGACAAAGATCATACCCAGCAAACTCAGTTTAACTTGTATTGCTACATGATTGCGCTCGGTTGCGATTGGTATTGATGATAATACCTCATTCACATTATCTACTTGCGTAAACAGCGTTAACACACCCGCTAAAATCAGTAAGGTGGTTGATGCAAAAAAGGCCACGTGACGCTCTAGATTTGACAGTAATGCGGCATGTGAAACACGTACATCATTATCAAGAATTTGTCGCATCCAAAGAATTCTATGCTGATGCAAAACTCTTGATAAACAAGCGGTATTTTTAGCTTTAATACGGGCAAATTGGGTATAACCAATCCAGCAACTAAAAAATATCGCTAATGCAATAAAATCAACTAAGGTTAATGACAAAATGTATCCAAATTATGTGAGGCAGATAACAATATAATTTTATTATGCCTATTCAATTTATATTATCCATAAAATAATGCCTAAATTGCTAAAAAATAATTCGATTACAACGCTATTTACATTAAATGTTAATTTAGCGCTAATAGCTTAATATCATTGACAGTAAGTCATTAAATACGCTATAAAAAGATTGTTAAAAGAGTTAACAATACAGAGTCAAAAGATAATAATTTTCTGTATTAACAATAATAAAAATAAGCAAACATAGGATGTAGTCATGATTTTGCCTTGGGAGAGCGCAAAAGTATTAGCCCCGCTAGTGCTATTTTGCAGTATTGCTTTTCCGTCTATTGCTGAGCCAATTAACATTCCACACATTAAAGCTGACATCACGTTTGATGGTGAGCTGGATGAATCTGTATGGCAACAAGCTGAGCACGTTGAAGTTAACATCGTCAACTACCCTTATGAAAACACGCCGAGCCCCGTAAAAACCGATGCCTATATATTTGAAGACGGCACCCACATTTACTTTGCGTTTAAAGCCCAAGATCCTAATCCTGAAAATATTCAAGCCTTTATCCGCGACCGCGATGACGCATTTTCTGATGATATTGTTGGCATAAAGTTAGATCCATTTAACAACCATCGTCTTGCCTATAAGTTTTTCGTTAACCCTTACGGAGTTCAAAATGACGGTATAGAAAACGAAATGACTTCGAACAATAGCAACCTTTGGGATGGTATTTGGGATGCTGGCGGCAAAGTTACCAGTGATGGCTATCAAGTAGAGTTTGCCATTCCTTATCGTGAACTTAACTTTGAAGAAAGTAGTGATATAAAAACCTGGGGCATCGAATTAATCAGACTTTACCCAAGAGATAAAGTATTACGTATTTCAAACATTCCTTTAGATCGAGATAATTCTTGTTGGACCTGTCAAATGGCTGAAATGCAAGGGTTTGAACAAGCTAAAATAGGTGAAAACCTGTTAGTTACCCCTTCTGTTGTTGCTAAAGTCGATGAAGAACGTGACGTATACAATGATGAAGATTGGCAATCTGAAAACGATGCCGAGGTAGGTTTAAATGTACGTTGGGGGATTACCCCAGATGTAATGTTAAATGCCACCATTAACCCCGACTTTTCCAATGTAGAGGCCGATGCAGGTCAATTATCAGTAAATAAAACATCGGCATTGTTTTTTGATGAAAAAAGAACATTCTTTTTAGATAATTCTGAGTACTTTTCAAGCCCACTAAATTTAGTCTATACCAGAAATATCACTGACCCAGATTACGGCGCTAAAATTACCGGTAAACTGGGTAAACAAACCTTTGGTTTTTTCATGACTAAAGATAACTATACCAACCTAATTATACCCGGTAATTTATATTCGTTGCCCGATGAAATTAACGAAGAAAGCTACTCTGGCGCCCTACGCTATCGTTATGATGTAAATGAAGATTTATCCTTTGGCTTAACATCAACATTACGAAGTGCTGATGATTACCATAACTATGTAAATGCTATTGATGTAAAATACAAAATGTCAGTAAGTAATACGCTTATCGCGCAAGTACTCACATCTGATACAGAATACCCAATAGCACTTTATGATAAATGGTGCCCCAATTCAGGCGGTCAGGATGAGTGTTATTTATCATCAATGATTGGCAAAAACCAAGGTGGTTTTACTGATCAAGCATTTCACCTGGAGTTTGAACACAGCAGTGAATACTGGGGGGTAAGAACGAAATATAAAGCCATAGGCGAAGACTTTAGAGCCGACTTAGGTTACCTACCGCAAGTAGACTATAACGAATTTACCACAACAGTTAATAGAACAATGTATTTTGATGACACGCTTTGGTCTGAAATGATTTTTGGCGGTGAATTTCAAACCAGTCATAATGATGATGGCGATTTAATTAATGAACGTACATCTTTCAGCTATACCCTTTGGGGACCATGGCAATCTGTGTTTGATGTTATCTATTCACACGAAGAACAAGTAGGCCTTCGTTATGACACCAATCAAACAGCAATTGATAATAACACCACTTTGTTTGAGCTGGATTATCTTGACCTGTATATGAGTGTTCAGCCAAGAGCGGACCTAATGTTTGGTTTTTCAAGCCGCATTGGTGATTCAATTGATTATACAAATGATCGCAAAGGTGAGTTAATTGAATTTGCTCCAAACGTTACCTGGAATATGACGACTCATTTAGAGCTGGAATTGATGCATGTATATGCTGAATTAGAAGCCGACGGTGATTTTGTTTATCGAGAAAACATTACTGATTTAAGATTAACTTACGCATTTAATGTGAATAGCTTTTTGCGTTTAACCATGGTTTATAACGCAACTGATTACAACCCTAACAATAACCCAGAAATTATCATTGACTCGGATTACCATGATAACTTGTCCACGCAACTCCTTTATTCGTACAAGTTAAACCCACAAACGGTATTCTTCTTGGGTTATTCAGATAACTCAATCGATAATGAATTAATCGGTGAAAAGAAAGAAATAAAACAGAATCAACGTACTGCATTTTTAAAGCTTAGTTACGCTTGGATGTAGTTGTAGAAGAGAGAATTTAATTGGTCTCAAATATTGAGACCAAATATATTATCTTTAGATGATAATCGCTATTTCAGCGTTAACTTATGACCGGCATTGACTACTTTTGCTTTTAAGTAATCTTCGTTACCGTCTTTGATATGAGTCGATGTATTGATTTCTTGCTCAACGATTAACCCATAGTCAGTCAAGGCTTTTACTTTTTTAGGGTTATTAGTCATTAGCTTTAATCGACTGATCTTTAATGCTTCTAGCATTTGTCCTGCTTCAGTAAAGTCTCTAAGATCATCACCAAAGCCCAAGTGATTATTGGCTTGATAAGTATTCATACCTTCTGATTGAAGCTTATATGCATCAATTTTATTATATAAACCAATACCACGCCCCTCTTGGCGAAGGTAAAGAATAACTCCCCCTTCTGTTGCCATTTGATTAATCGCTTCATCAAGCTGCTCACCACAATCGCATCGGGAAGAGTGAAATACATCACCGGTTAAACATTCAGAATGAATTCTAACTAATGGTACTTGTTGAGACTGATCAGCCTGTTCAAATACCAAGGCTACATGCTCTTTATCAGAAGCAAGCTGGTTAAATGAAATCATTTCTGCTGGAATGTGGCTGTTTGAGCCAACTTTTAAAGAAATTCTTGTACGTACTTGGGCCATGTCTACAACTTGTTTAGCAACGATGAACGTTATAAATGATAGCTATATAGTTAGGGCAAAATTTACAATTTCAAGCATTTAATAAACCTGAAATGAAAAATACCCAGTAAAAATATAGCTTCAGTCAATAAAGGGTGTGTTTTAACGCCTGCTATTATCCACATTAATCAATATATTGGTCAACAGGTACTCTAAGAATTCGCTTGTGTGTTAAATACACATAGATCAATATTGCTACCATCATGCCTACAAGAGACATTTGAATAGTTGGCAACATAGTGCTTGCAACTGTTACCAAGACACAAATAATCGTGTTACCTAAAATAGCTTTTCGCCAAGGAGGAAATGCATACCAATAAGGTATTTGCTTACCTAAATAGAAAAATACCAAGCCAGTGATAGCCAACAAGCTAAATGTGTACAGATCTAAATCCTCTAATATAGCATGGCGTATAAGGTTGGCTAAAATAAGCAACCCCATACAAAGTAGCAGGTGACTGTATATAACCGCATTTGCGGTTTTAAGGCGTTTAGCTTTTTCTAGAATATGAAAGCTGTCAAAATATACCCACCAAATAGCGCCAATGAGGGCGAAACCTGCCACAGCACCAATAACCGAATTCAGTTGCCAACTAACATCTGACAAAGAACCAACCATAGCAATCATCGACTCACCTAATATTATGATCGCTAATAAGCCAAGGCGTTCAATTAAGTGCACTCTATCAACAGGTAACTTACTGGTTTTGTTCCGTAGCACTATTTGCCAAATGACATCGATTAAGATTCCCAGATAAAAGACAATATATTGAGTTATGCCATCAAAGAAAATACTGCTGGCCGAAATAAAGGCCCCTATACCAATAGACAGTGCCATATCCTTAGCAAAAACAATTTCCTCTCCTCTTTGTGTATGTACATGCAGATAACCTAGCATTAATATCATTCGAACTAGACTATAAAGCGCAACAAATGAAGTAAAGTCTTCAGTTAGACTTGTCTCGGCTAATGTCGATAATACAACTAATACGCCCATTATCGCTAAACTGACTAACCGTTGCTCGCGACTGTCACTATCGAATCGATTCGCGAACAAAGTATGGGTCATCCAAATCCACCAAACGGGAATAAACACCAAAGGAAACCTGACAAGCTGTTCAAAACTTATGTGACCATGATGCGTGTGCGCTAAGTCGTGAGTTATTACGCCAATTACGGCGACAAATACTAAGTCAAAAAATAACTCAAGCCATGTTGCATGGCGGTTATTTGACAGATAAAGCGTTGCCTTCATAAAATTTCTCCAATTAATTGACGCATTTTGTTATTTTTGCTCAACGATAATTGCAGTGATCGTATTATCACCAATATTTGTCACTTGATGCTCCCAACTTTCGTGCCACATAGTAAATCCATCTGCGATGTCTAAAGTATTAGCCCCCTTTCGCGTTGTGATCTTGACCTTACCACCCGCTTCAAAATAAACAGTTTCAGCATTATGTTTGTGCCATTTGTCCTGTTCACCAGGCTTTAACGTCATACGAAGGACAAGCACTTGCTCGTTCTCAAGCAGTACTTCGTATTTATCCGGTGAAGCCAAATGAGCATGAACACTTGCCGCTTCAGCAACGTTAACGAAGGCGAATAAGATCATTAGCGATAACGTCATTAACTTAAAAAAATTGGGCATAGTTCTGTTCCTTATTTATGCATACCACGAATTGGGTAGTTATTGTCTGGGTTTCTTATCCAACCTAAGCCATTAACCAGGGCTTGTAATTCAGGTCTGACAAAGGGGTTATTCGAGATATCGATCACTTGTATTGTGCCTTCACTGTTAACAACAAAGAGGCCTGGTTCAGCAAAAGGATGATCGGTTTCTTGCGCAGAACGAGGATCTGAAATATATAAGCCTAGTGTTTTCATTTGTTCAACCGTTAAGCCGTATGCGAGAGGAAAACTAACATCAAGCTGTTCTAAATGACTTTCAAGTTGTGCTTTACTATCACCGGATACAGCGATCAAATCCACCCCCGTTGCCAGTAATTCATCTTTATAACCTTCAATCTGATTTAGATACTTTGTGCATAGTGGACAATGACGACCTCGATAGACAACAACAAGTTGCCAATCAGCGCCATTATTAGGCTTACCTAAGGTAACGCTCTCACCCGATAACAAGCGTGTTGATATTTCAGGTAAAGCACTGCCAGCATGTAGCTTGTTGGTATAGGTTAATTCTGTAGTCATATTAATCTCCTAAAAATTATTATTAATGTGAGCTTCAAAACGCTTAAAGTCATTCTCGACATCGGCATTCTTCATCACATCAAAGGCCGCGAAAGTATCCATTGATTGCATGCCAAAAAACTTAAAGTTCATGTGCATTGGAAACATTAAATCGTCAACACTTTTACCATTGAAAAACTCAGCATCGTCGTTAAACGCTTCAGCTGGTGCATTGAAGGTTAGTGACATCATGTATTTTTTGCCAGCCAACGTACCACCGGTACCATAATTTTGTTTAGGTTGTACTTCGTTTCTTCCATCACCAACACAAAGCTCGCCGCCCATACCTGCGGTGTATACTTCATCCATATACTTTTTAAATGACCAAGGCATGCCCATCCAGTTACTTGGTGATTGCAATAAGACAATATCTGCCCATTGATGATGCGCCAACTGCTCTTCAACATTTACCTCGTCAGACATTGTAACTACTCGAGTGTTATAACCTTTACCAGCAAGTATGATCTGTGCTCTTTCAACTAACTCGGCATTTAACTTTCCTTCTGAAAATGGGTAATACTGATGGGCATTGATAATTAAAACGTTGTTCATAAAATAACTCCAAAACTGTTCAAAACTTCATTTGACTTTATAAGTGTTCTTAATTCACTTAACTTGTGGTATATTTTAGTTACCTAAAGATATAAATCAATTAGTATACTTTTAGTAACCTACTATTTATTTACGGATATATTATGAAAAGCTTAATAAAAACAGACAGTAAGGGACGGAAAAAAGTTTTAAATGTTTGTGCCGAACCTTGTGCAATAGAAAAAGGTATGCGCTTAATTGGCGGTAAATGGAAGGGCTCCATTATTTATCACTTAAAAGATGAGCCGGTTCGCTTTAATGATTTAACCCGAATGCTTGGTGGCGCCAGCAAAAAAATGGTCGACCAACGTTTAAAGGAACTTGAAGGCGAAGGCATGGTTTTAAGAAAAGTTATTAGCGACAGGCCGGTTGCGGTAACTTATGAACTAACCGATTTTGGTAAAACGGCACTGGGGATTTTAGATGATTTAAGAATTTGGTCGCAGTCCCACAAGATTTAGCAAAGTCGTTTAATTCAAAGTAGTAGAGTTACTTGTTATTAATATCCGATAATTGTTTGATCACTGCTGATAGGTGTTGAGCAAAATGACTATGACCGTCCTGGTCCCAGTGAACACCGTCAATAATGGATGGTTTAACGACACGACCGGCATCAATAAAATTGATATTCAGCTCTTTACTCAATTCATAATATGCCGGCGCTATACGTCTTGAATTGGCTATCATATCAGCAAACTCTTGATCAAGCTCTGCCGTTTCAACTAACGGTGCAGGGGCAACTAAAATGATTTGTGGAGTATGATATGGCGCGTAATCAAACTCCAAAGCTTGCTTACAAAGTGCTTTAGCTCCGTGACGTATATGGTCTATCGTTTGGGCAAAACTTGCTTTAAGGTCGTTTGTGCCCAACATGATGATAACCATGTCTAATGGCCTACAGCTTTCTAAATACAGGTTAAGTGTTTTAGAACCATTGCGAAATGCTCTGCCAGGCTCATCACACGTTGTGGTGCGGCCGTTTAAACCCGCTTCGTAAATGCAAAATTCGTTGCCCAATAAACACTGAGCTATCGTAGTCCACCTGCTTGCTTCATCGTAGCGAAAACCCGAGCCCGGTATATACCCCCATGTATTAGAGTCTCCGAAACACAATATATTTTGCATTTAATACTTTTGCCTTAATAGGTTATACCTGCAAACTATTTGGGTGTTAAAAGGTTTAGCCGGCATTCATCTTATCTGATAAACACTGCTGCCTTGCCAGATATTCCAAAGCTGCACATTCATCGACTGGCGCTTTGCCTGACTTAGCTGAGCTTGAGGACGATGAGTCACTTTCAGTAGATGCGCAACCTGTTAAAAAAACACCTAACAAACAAAGTTTAATTAGTTTATTCATAATTCTCTCCATTTAAGTTATTACTAAACAGCATAGACAAAATGTAGAAGTTTGTTAAATCATTTGCTCATGTTTTGCTCTTGCTGCATCAATGATCTCTTGTGCGACTACTTTCTTTTCATCAACTACCACGGTCGCTGATATTTTATCTTGAATCGCTTGTCGATTTGGATCCCAATACACCTGCAAGAATCCAAGCAATCCGGTTGCAGGCCCTGCAGCATAACCGCCAAAACGGCCAAAACTATCCCACAAAGATAACGGTGTGCCATCCAATTGTAATACGCGAATATTCATCAAGCGTTTGCCTGGTGTTTTACCATTCCAGCGTGCGGTGAAAACGGTAAAATAAAATGCGGCCCAACCAACACCTAAGCCTAAATCGTTGAAAATACCCTTAAATAACTCAATAATTGAGTAAATTGGTCGCTCTGATTTCTTGTCTTTAATATCTTCAATGTCTTCGATATCTTCCAGTGCCTTAAGGGCATTGGCTTCGTCATAATAAGATGGCTTAGTTTCTTCACTTTCAGCTGTCGGCTGCTGTGCAACATCGATATTGTTAACATCTGAAGGGGGCGCTAACGCTGCTTTTTTATCAACTAAATCGATATATTGTTGTTCAAAGTGTGCTAAAAGTTGTGCTTGTTCAACTTGAGGTAATTCAGTAGATTCGCTCACCTCTTTAAATATATCAGTTGACTGGTTAGCATTTAAATCAAGCTCAACCGCTTTGCTAGGAACTTCACTAAACACCTTTTGCCAACAAGGTAATTCACTGCAGTTCTCTTTTTCAGCTGCTTTAATGGTATTGATAACATATCCAGCCATTTTTAATGCCGTAGCTACATCAACATTCTTATCGCCAATGGCAATAACGCCGTTTTCTTTTAATTCTTTTAACTGCTCTTCACTATATTCATCCGTACCGTCACCAAATAACGACTGCATTAATGGAGGTAAAGTGTTTAAAAGTAAAACTAATACAACTATGGCGCCTAAAAAGCGCATAATTGCGCGTCGTTTTCGACCTTTTACTTTTCCTTGTTGCTCTGCCCTGCGTTTACTTCCAGTTCGAAAAGCCATTATTGCAAACGCTATCGCTAACAACTCACCACCAGCCCCACTCAATGCTGCGATAAGTAAAAAATCTACCGAAATAGCAATCCCACGCTTCCATGGACTTGCTATTGCCGTACCAAACAAATCATCATTAAATTTAAAGGCAAAAGGCGTGATAATTTCTTGAGTTTCATCAAAGGTTAATTTCTTTTTACTTTTTTTGAAGATGTTTCTCATAAAACTTCCTTTGTAGTTTTTATTATTAGTTTTAGGCTCATCACAAACAGCTTACGACTTGAGCCGGTTTACAACAATTCTTTAATACCTGCCGATAATCCTTCAATCGTCATTGGATACATTCTGTTCGCCATCAGTTGTTTCATTAATCCTATTGATTGGTAATAATTCCAATACTTTAATGGTTGTGGGTTTAACCAAATACAATTATCAAAATGTGCGGTAATACGCTCTAACCAAACACTACCGGGCTCTTCATTCCAATGTTCAACACTTCCACCAGGATAAGCTATTTCATAAGGTCCCATCGTAGCGTCGCCAACGAAAATTATTTTATAATCTTTTGAAAACCGATGAATAATATCCCACACATCCAGTGTTTCTTGGTAACGACGGCCATTGTCATGCCAAACGTGCTCGTATACACAATTATGAAAATAGAAATATTCTAGATGTTTAAACTCAGTATGAACAGCTGAAAACAGTTCTTCACATACCTTAATATAATCATCCATTGAGCCACCAACATCAAAAAACATTAATACTTTTATAGCATTATGACGTTCGGGTTGCATTTTTACATCAAGATAGCCGGCATTCTTCGCCGTCGCTCTTATGGTGTGGTCCAGATCAAGCTCTTCCCCTGCCCCTGTGCGAGCAAATTGGCGCAGCTTTCGTAAGGCGATTTTAATGTTACGTGTGCCTAGCTCAACACTTGAGTCTAAGTTTTTAAACTCTCGTTTATCCCACACTTTAGCAGCGCTAAAATTACGATTGCCATCTTGGCCAATTCTTACACCACCGGGATGATAACCATGGGCTCCAAACGCTGATGTACCACCAGTGCCTATCCATTTGTTACCGCCTTGGTGGCGTTTTTCTTGTTCAGCCAAGCGCTCTTTTAAAGTTTTCATCAGCTCATCTAAGCCGCCAAACTTTTTAACTTTGGCTTTATCTTCTTCGCTTAAATGTTTAACAAAACGTTTTTCCAGCCAGTCTTTTGGAATGCCAGATAAATCTAACTCAACATTTGCTACGCCTTCAAAGTAGTTGGCGAAGGCTCTATCAAATTTATCAAAGTGACTTTCATCTTTAACCAATATCACTCGTGATAACGTATAAAAGTCATCGATAGAACAAAATATCACATGCTTTTTCATCGCACTGAGTAAATCAAGCAACTCGCGAAGTGTACAAGGCACTCTATATTCGCGTAGCTTGATAAAAAAATCTAACAGCATTAACGCTCACCACGATGCATAAACGCTAGCTTTTCGAATAAATGCACATCTTGTTCATTCTTCAAAAGAGCACCATGTAATGGAGGGATTGATTTATTTTTACTGGTTTCATGCAACACTTCAGTTGGAATATCTTCGGCAACTAATAATTTTAACCAATCTATCAGCTCTGACGTAGATGGTTTTTTCTTTAATCCTGGAATTTCTCTCAAGTTGAAAAATACAGCCAACGCCTCATCCAATAATGTTTGTTTTAATCCTTCAAAGTGAACATCAACAATGCTTTGCATTTCAGCTTTTTCAGGAAACTTAATGTAATGGAAAAAACAACGACGTAAAAAAGCATCAGGCAGTTCTTTTTCATTGTTAGAAGTAATAATTACAATTGGACGCTGTTTAGCAACAACTTTTTCTTGAGTTTCATACACATAAAACTCCATTTTATCGAGCTCTAACAGTAAGTCATTTGGAAATTCGATATCCGCTTTATCAATTTCATCAATAAGTAATACCGGGCGTTTGTCTGCAGTAAATGCTTGCCAAAGTTTACCTTTAACAATGTAATTACTGATGTCTTTTACGCCTTCGCTACCAAGTTGACTGTCACGCAAACGAGAAACGGCATCGTATTCATACAAGCCTTGTTGTGCACGCGTAGTCGACTTTATGTGCCATTGGATCAAATCGGTACCTAATGCATCTGCCAACTCTTCTGCAAGCATAGTTTTACCTGTACCTGGTTCGCCTTTAATTAATAATGGTTTTTCAAGCGCAATAGCTGCGTTTACAGCAAGTTGTAAGTCTTGGCTGGCGATGTAATTTTTGGTGCCTTTAAATGTACTCATGGGATCCTTGGAAATTTAGCAATTGGTGTTATACCAAATGGTAATAACTACAATAAAACAAACAGTTATTAGTTATATCGTTCTGTTACTTTCTAAAATATGAAAACGGTGTAGTCTTAACTACAATTAACTAATTATTTAGCGAATCTTAACGCGATTTAACCGAATTTCAAAGGACTTAACCATGACAAACTCATTTCAAAACAATCCAGATACTATTGGTAAAACGCCATTAGTAAAACTAAACAGTGTAACTGGTGGTAATGTATTCGCCAAAATTGAAGCGAGAAACCCTAGCTTCAGTGTGAAGTGTCGTATTGGCGCGAATATGATTTGGGATGCCGAGAAAAAAGGCACGCTTAAAAAAGGCATCACTATTGTAGAGCCAACCAGTGGTAATACTGGTATAGCCTTAGCGTTTGTTGCCGCATCTAAAGGTTATGACTTAATTTTAACTATGCCGCATACCATGAGTTTAGAGCGTCGTAAGTTACTTGTTGCATTGGGCGCAAAATTAGAGTTAACGGATGGCGCGAAAGGCATGAAGGGCGCAATCGAAAAAGCTGAAGAAATTAAAGCACAAGATCCAAGTAAATATTTAATTTTAGGCCAATTTGATAACCCGGCAAACCCTGAAATTCACGAACTAACAACTGGTCCTGAAATTTGGAATGATCTTGATGGTAATATTGATATTTTTGTTGCTGGTGTTGGTACTGGTGGAACAATTACCGGTGTTAGTCGTTATATTAAAAACACCAAAGGAAAAGCAATTCAATCAGTTGCCGTAGAGCCTGAAGATTCTCCAGTAATCGGGCAAAAGTTAGCAGGTGAAGAATTAACTCCAGGGCCACACAAAATACAAGGTATTGGCGCAGGTTTCATTCCTGGTAATCTGGATCTTTCTATAGTGGACTCTGTTGAGCGTGTTTCAAATGATGACTCAATAGCAATGGCGCATCGTTTAATGAAAGAAGAAGGTATTTTAGCAGGTATTTCATCTGGTGCTGCAGTTGTAGCGGCTAAACGTTTAGCTGAAAAACCTGAAAATGCTGATAAGAACATTGTTGTGATTTTGGCCAGCTCGGCTGAACGTTACTTATCAAGTCCATTGTTTGCAGATATATTTTCTGAAGCTGAACTTTCTCAGTAAACAATCTTAGATTTAAATAAAAAGGGGTCAGTGACCCCTTTTCTATCTTTAGTTACTAAAAACCTTACCTTCACGGCGTGGATCTGCACCACCAACCAGTTTATCTTTTATTACTTCAATACCATGAATACCACTGTTTAAATCTCTAACAGATACTTTATGCCCCATAGATTCGAGGGTTGATTTATAGTTCGCAATATCGGTACCTTTTTCTAAAGTTGTGGCATCGTTACGATTCGTGACTTTCGGTAGATTAATAGCAGATTGAATATCAAGTCCCCAATCTAATACGCCCACCATAGTTTGCGCCACATAATTGATAATTCGGCTACCACCTGGCGAGCCAACAACCAATCTAAGACTTCCATCTTGATTAAACACCATAGTAGGTGCCATAGAGCTTCGAGGTCGTTTAAACGGCTCTAAGCGATTTGCTACTGCAACACCGTTTACCATAGGAGCTAATGAAAAATCAGTAAGTTGGTTATTTAGTAAAAAACCTTCCACAAATACCGCTGAGCCAAATGCCATTTCGACACTTGTGGTCATTGAAATAGCGTTGCCCTGTGCATCAACAATTGATATGTGCGAGGTTGATGGCATTTCAATGGCATTATCATCTGCCAGTTTTGCAGTATTGTGGAACTGACCTGCTACGGCATTACCCATATCCTTTTCCAGCGAGATCAAATCCCCTCGTTTACTTAGGTAACTTGCATCAATTAATTGCTCTACCGGTACGTTAACAAAATCAGGGTCGGCAATATATTTTGCTCTGTCGGCAAAGGCTAAACGTGAGCTTTGGGTAAACAGGTGCAAGGCGTTAATATCATTAGCTGGGTATTGCGCTAAATTATGCTGCTCTAGTTGTTTTAATATTTGAATAACCGCTACCCCACCAGAGCTTGGTGGTGGCATACCGCACACTTCATAGATATGGTAAGAACTGCAAATGGCGTTACTTTCAGTGGCTCTGTAATTTGCCATATCAGTTAACGAAAGACGGCCCGGCGCTATTGCAGAGTTTCTCACACTATTAACAATACTTTCAGCGATCCAACCTTGGTAGAAAACTTTTGTTCCTTGTTCAGCAATCGCCTTATAAACTTTTGCCAGAGCCGGATTTTTAAGTAACGTTCCGGCAGCAACCGCTTGTCCGTTTGGAAAGAAATAATTACTCGCTGCGGGTAATTTCTTTATACCTGGGTTAAACGCCATTGAAACAAGCTTGGCCATACGAGGGGATACAACAAAACCTTGCTCTGCCAGCATGATGGCATCATCAAATAATACAGACCAAGGTAAGCTTCCGTGTTTTTTATGGGCATCTTCTAACGCTTTTAAAACACCTGGCACACCGACACTGCGCCCACCTACTACTGCGTCAATCCAGCGCACAGGCTTACCCTGTTCATTTAAAAATTGATCTTGGCTGGCATGCTCAGGCGCCACTTCTCGTCCATCAAACGTAGTTAAATGCTTATTTGAATTATCAAAATGCAATATAAATGCACCACCACCAATGCCTGAGGATTGTGGCTCAACAAGGGTTAACACTAATTGCACCGCAATTGCTGCATCAATTGCATTGCCGCCCTTTTCTAAAATGTTAAAACCGGCCTCACTTGCATATGGATTTGCTGCAGCAACCATATACTTTTTACCTACTACCGTTTGAGATTCTTGCAGCCCTGTTGCAGCTTCAGGCTCTCTATCTTCACGAACCTCTGTATTACTTGTTTGGTCAAGGGTACAGGCTGAAGTGAACAGCATTAAAGCGATAAGGGTAAATAGTTTTAACTTATTGAGCACGTGAGATCCTTTAGGTTTTATTTTTGTTCGCGAGTGACAATTGAAATTGATTGAATTTATTAAAGCTGTCAAGTAATGGCGCATATTTGTCATTATCACCTTCTAAGGCAATTAGTGCATGAGCGCAGGCTTCTAGTGACGATACATCACTGTCTTTGTGATGCTTGCGAATAACATACTGACTTTTTATATCATTTGCCAGAGTGATTTTATTTAAACTGTGCAGCTTTGTGGATAATTGGTACATGCGATAGGCTTTTTTCCAGGTACCATCCAGTATGAGTATGATGGTTTTCTTTCTCATCGCATTTGTTTGCTCACTGGCAACAATCGCACTTTCTTCAGGGTAAAGTAGCAATACATTATTATCTTCATCATTTATGAGGCTGTTTAATGTTTCATTATCATTAAAATTTTCACCAACGATAATACTAGATTTTTGCAAACTTAAATGCGCCAACATAGCAGTGCCCTTGGCTTGTTTCTCTTCAGTTGGATGTTGAAGAAAAACCACACTTACATCGTTTTCAATGCGACTGCACAAATTACAGATACATGTGACTAGCGGTCGTTGACACCTTGTGCAATACTGTCTGCTCATAACACCTGCAAGCAATAGCTTGTTTAATAAAAATAATTAACCGTATTATACCTCCTATGTTGAAGTTGTCTTTACCTTTTAATTCACAAGCATTTACCATTCCTTTATCTATTTTCGTTGTCGCAGTTATCGTTTACTTGTTACCTGACGGGATAACAGAGTACTTAATTTATGATCGTAATAAAATTATAGATGGTGACTATTGGCGCTTTGTTACTGGACATTTTGCCCATACAAACTTTAACCACCTGTTATTAAACCTAGCGGGCTTAACAATGCTTTGGGCGTTGCATGGCGATCATTACACGAATAAAACCTACAGCGAGTCATTTTTACTTTCAGCTGTTGTTTGTAGTATTGGTATATTTTACTTTGTACCCGATATGACCCGTTATGTCGGTTTATCTGGCGTGTTGCATGGTATTTTTGTGTGGGGTGCAATTTGTGACATTCAAAAAGGCTGGAAATCTGGTTACTTATTACTGATAGGTGTATGGGGAAAAATAATTTACGAACAAGTCTTTGGTGCCAGTGCTGATGTTGAAGCGTTAATCAATGCATCTGTCGCTATAGATGCCCACCTTTGGGGTGCCATTGGCGGGTTAATATTACCAATCATTCTATTTATAAAGAAATTGACTAATAACACTGCCACCTAAGTTCGACATCTTTATACAGTCTAGAAATAAGCCAATCTTATAATAGATTGGCATTACCTCTTCTTTAAGTTGATGACTTATCTATTTTTTAGATATTGTATCTGGGGATGATAACCCTTTGCGGTGTACCCAAATTGAATAGCTGGTTTCGCTAAAATTTTCACCATATTCTTCTAATAATTGTTGAGCATCTTCTTTTGAATTCATTTGCTCACTCAAGCGTACAAAAAATGATTTTTCTTGCGGCATCATGTCGGCGTAACTTTCATGGCCAACAACTAGCTGTAGCATAGGTTTACCACCAATACGGCTGTTCCAAGACCAACTTTCAGGCCACTGCATTTGTTTAGCGGCATCACTTATCGCTTTAATTGACGCTTGCATTTTAAAGCCTTCACCGGGTTTTGGATAAAGCGTATCTACTGAAAAGTACTTAAATTGTTTGCTGGTGTCCCACGAGCTGTTTTCACTATCAACCTTGCTATAAAAATGCTCTCTATGTTTGATGTATTTAACGACTTTTTCACGCCAATGTTTAGATGTTTTTGCTTCCTTGCTCCAGGCATTATGCTCGCTAATTTTATCCCAATTGGTACAACAAGCTCGTAAAACATAGGTATTAAGTTGTTCACCAATCACTTGCGTATATACATTCCAATTTACCTGTTCGCCTTTATCAACCCTATATTGCATATGTTCTTTCAACGCTTTCTCAAAGGCTTGCTTGTGAACATTATCGATTGTTATCACCCATACATCAGTTAAAGGCGTTGTGTTTTCTTCAGCTTTTAAGCCAAAAGACAATAAACAAAGCATCAATACTAGAGATAAACTTAACTGGATTTTTTTCATTGTGTTTCCTAATACAAAGTAAATTAAACCATTGAAATTACTATAGTTGATAATTTTCAGAAACTCATAATTAAATAAAGGAAAAAGTAACGAGATTGCTAGAAACGGCAGTACTAGAAGCGAGATTAATAGAAACGAGATACTAAGAGCAGGTTTGGGTAATGTCTCTATGGCTTATGAAACCCTAAAAGTACTTTTTAGTACTCAACCTGAATGTAAAACAATAAACTGCTTTTCGTTTCTCGTTTCTCGAAATAGATTTATCTATTTATCTATTCACAACTATAATAAATGAACTTCAAACTTGCTAAAGGAACTAGCATGTTATTCGAAAATTTAGACGTATGGAAACGTTCATCTCACTTGGCCTGTCAAGTCTATCTTCATTTTGATAACTGCAATAACTATGGTTTTAAAGATCAAATAACGAGATCAGCATTATCTATTCCATCGAATATTGCAGAAGGTGAAGAGAGGCAAACTAGTAAAGAAAAGATTAGGTTTTTGTATTATTCGAAAGGCTCGACAGGTGAATTAGTAACTCAACTTTATATTGGCATAAAAATAGGTTTTATAAATAAGGAGCTTGGCTTGAGCCTTATTAATGAAACTAAACAAATTTCTAGAATGATTGGCGCGATGATTAAAAAGAAACGAGATTGCTAGAGACGAGAAACTAAGTGCGGGTTTTGGGGACCTTTCATTGTTTAATTAAATTTTAAAATATTGCTATTTTAATTAATGTATAAATTAGATTGCTATCAACGAGAGACTAAGTGCGAGTTAATGGTTAGGCTGCGGTGTTTTATGAAACTATATGAAAACATTTAAGGTTTAACCAGAATCAAAAACAATAAACTGTTTTTCGTTTCTAGTTTCTAGTTTCTTTGATTTTGATGAGTACTTGTATCAGGATAACCACACTCTTAATTTAATAAAGAAAGTGGTCGGCCGTGAAGGATTTGAACCTTCGACAAATTGGTTAAAAGCCAACTGCTCTACCAGCTGAGCTAACGGCCGATACAAGGGTATACTTTGAGTGCTAAATGAATTGGTCGGCCGTGAAGGATTTGAACCTTCGACCTATTTGGGTATAAACGTTAAAAGCCTCGGCTTTTAATATACTCAAACACCTTTCATTTTTTACATTTGAATGAATTGGTCGGCCGTGAAGGATTTGAACCTTCGACAAATTGGTTAAAAGCCAACTGCTCTACCAGCTGAGCTAACGGCCGAATTCATTTTTTACTAGGTTGTTTATATCACAACTACTATCTTTAACTTTAAAGAAAGTGGTCGGCCGTGAAGGATTTGAACCTTCGACAAATTGGTTAAAAGCCAACTGCTCTACCAGCTGAGCTAACGGCCGATATAAACTTTACAAAAACTATTATCTTTAAAGAAAGTGGTCGTTCATTAAGGTATGAACTTTCGACCTATTTGGGAGTAAATGTTAAAAGCCTTGGCTTTTAATTTTCATCCCAAAACTATTCTTCTAAAGGAAGTGGTCGGCCGTGAAGGATTTGAACCTTCGACAAATTGGTTAAAAGCCAACTGCTCTACCAGCTGAGCTAACGGCCGCCATAGTTTTATTACATTGAAGTTGGTGCCTCAATGCGGGGCATATGATACTGATAATAATTATTAGTGCAACAACAAATTTCAGTTTTTTTAAAAAATAAGTTTGTATGTGCAAAAAGAGAGCAGATAGAGCAAGTTATCGTCAAAGTATGTAATCAATTGTGCTCAAAAATTATACTCTGGCGATAAACTTACATAGATCTAGGTAATCTAAAAAATTATAGACTAGATAATCGAGCTTTGGCTAATTGTGCTGCAGATGAATCTGCATACTCATTTATTAACTGATTAAAGATCGTTTTAGCTTTTTGAGGGTTATTTAATTTCTGTTCAACCATGCCTAGCTTCAACATTGCATCACTGCGTTTGCTTGAATTTTCAAAATTATTGATCACATTTGAGAACTCTGCACCAGCTTCATTCAATTTGCCTTTATTAAATAAAAGTTGCCCTAACCAATAATGAGCATTGGCAGAGTAGCTTGAATTAGGAAATTTTTGGTTAAACGACTGAAACTCAGTAATGGCCTGATCGTATTTTTTTTCTTTTAATACCAAATTTACCGCATGATCATAGGCTTCATTTTCAGTTAAGTTTGATGAATAGTTAACATTACTATTTGTAACAGGTGGAACTTTCGGTGCAGCTTGGGCGGCAGCTAATCTTCTATCAATTTCTTGATACAGTTCACGCTGTCGTTGTAGGATTTGACTAATAGTATAAGCTTGTTCTTCAGTAACGCCTCTTAGCTCACTTAATTCTGTTTGTAACTCATCGACCTGTTGCTGCATATCGTTTAATGCATTGTTACGAACCTGCAGGGTGCGCTGTAGTGTTGCCACATCTGCAGACTGTGCTGGTTGCACTGATTGCTGGTTAATGTCTAATACAGGGGCTGGTTCAGCCGCTATGGCCGTTGTACTCGCCATTACCGCTAAACCCAAGATGAACTTATACGATGTCATTGAATATCCTATTACTTATTACTAAAGTTTTGATAGTAATTATTTATACCATATTACTAATATAAAAAGAAAAAAGCTTGTTAACAAATTAAAATATAAAGAATTCAGATAACTGATATTCTTGTAAATTTAATCTGCTACAAGCTTTTATTTATAAATATGCTCAAACCAGTGGTTACACTGATTTAATCAAAAACAAACTCGATTAGTATACTAATACTGCACGACGGTTTTTAGCAAAAGCGCCTTCAGTACGGTCACTGATAGCTGGCTTTTCTTCACCGTAACTAACTGTTTCGATTTGAGACGATAAAACACCAGAGTTTTCTAGGTATTTTTGAACAGCTTGTGCACGACGTTCGCCAAGAGCGATGTTGTACTCAGGAGTACCACGTTCATCAGCGTGACCTTCAATTACAACACGAGCGTTTGCATTGTTAACTAAAAATGCAGCGTGCATGTTTAAGATTTCAGTTACTGAAGAATCTAATTTAGACGTATCGAAGTCGAAATAGATAGTGTTAGATGTTTGTAACTTATCCTGTTCTTCTTGCTTGATTTGCTCTAAACGAGCTACTTCTGCAGCAGCGGCAGCTTCAGCAGCTTGTTGCTCTGCTTGTGCTTGTTGTGCAGCTTGGTTAGCAGCAATTTGTGCTTCTTCGTCTGTTGTATCATTTGAGCTACATGCAGCCATTGCCATTAATGGCAGAGCAACAGCAATGCTTTTAACAAGTTTATTTAAATGCATTTTTTTTCCTTTTTTGAAATATAAAATTAAATTATTTTTATTATAAGTAAGGTGACCATGCTGGTGCTTTTACCTGCCCGTTTTGCGCAGGCAAACGTGCTTTAAAGCGACCATCAACAGATACCAAACCCAGTACTTGGCGATTATTATGCAAAGTACTATAAATTATCATGCCACCATTTGGGGCAATACTTGGTGACTCGTCCAACCTTGTCTTCGTTAATACTTGTACAGGATTCATCGAATCGAGCTCTTGCTTAGCAAGATGGTATTGTCCTTGTGTGCGATTAACCATAACCAAATGGCGTCCATCTGGGGTAAAAGAACCACCAAGATTCATTTCACCGTCAAAAGTAACTCTTTTCACTCTACCATTAGCTAAATCTACGCGATATAACTGCGGTTTACCACCCCGTTCTGAGGTAAATATTAAAGAATTTCCATCTGGCGCCCAATTTGGCTCTGTATCAATGGCGCGATGACGAGTAATTCTGCGTAATTTTTTAGTGGCAATATTCATCACATAAACCTCTGGATTACCATCTTTGGATAATACCATCGCCATGCTTTTTCCATCGGGAGACCAGCGCGGTGCGCCATTTATGCCTTTATAAGTTGATATAACTTCACGCTGGGCAGTGTAAATATTTTGAATATAAATTTGCGCCTGGCGTTGTTCAAACGTTACATAGGCCAACTTTGTGCCATCTGGTGACCAGGTTGGTGACATTAGCGGTTCTGATGAGCTTAATAATACTTGCTCGTTATAGCCATCATAATCAGCTAATACCAATTGATATTTTTTCGCGCCACTGTCGCGAACTATTACGTAGGCAATTTTTGTTAAAAATGCACCACGCACGCCGGTAAGTTTCTCAAATACACTGTCTGATATTTGATGCGCTTTGGGGCGAAACAGCTTTGCAGGAATATATTGACTCGGGCTAGAGTTAATCAACACATGATCATTGCTTTGCACTAATTGGCCATTTTTCAATGAGCGGCCTTCACCACCGGTCATTTGGCCGCGAATAACATCGACAAGCTTAAAAGATACCAAATAATTATTAGGAGATGATTCAGTAACGTTACCCATAACAATGGCTTCAATACCTAAATCAGCCCACGCTTGAAAGTCAATATCGCTAACTTTCGTTGGCATTTGCGGCATATTCATTGAGCTAATAGGATTGAACTTACCACTGCGCAATAGATCATCGCTGATCACCTTAGCAATGTTTTCCGGTAATGCACTGGTGCCATTATAAGTAAACGGTAGAACCGCTATCGGTCTGGCAGTATTCACACCACCGGTGATAACAAGTTCTAATTCAGCGTAAGCTTTACTAATAAAAGCAGTAAAAAATACTAGGGTTATACAAACTTTTTTAAACATAATACGTTATTGTGTTCCAATTATTGATATTCAGAATTATAGGTTAAACTGATATTACGCAGCTTCTCAAATACTTCTGGGTCTTTAGATACTGGTAAAGTACCTGTTTTATTCACAGCTTTCACAGCTTCTTTACAAACATATGGGTCACCAGTACCCGATTGTACATTAATAACAAACCCACTTGCGGCTAGCGTTATTTTCAGTTTACAAGATTTCCCTTTATAACTTGGATCATCAATGAAGTTTCTCTTTATAGCTTGCTTCATCAATTCACCATACTTTTCAGCTTCTGTCATTACTTGTTGGCTACGGGCACTGTCACGCGACGCCATTTCCTCAAGCATCTGTTGCTCTAACAGGCGTTCTTGCTCAGCGCGTTCAGCCGCTTCTTTTTTGCGTTTGTCATCTTCCAGCTTTTTACGACGACGCTTTTCTGCCGCTTCTTTTTCGGCTTTTTCTTCTCTTAAACGTTTAGCTTTTGCATCACTTGCTGCTTTTTCGGCTTGTTTACGCTCTTGCTCTTTTTTCTTACGTTGTTTCTCTTCAGATGCCGCTTTTGCTCTTGCTGTTTTTGCCGCTGCGTCTGCTTTTTTCTTTTCTGCTTCTTTTTTCTTGCGCTGTTTTTCTAAATCTTTTATTTTTTGCGCTTCTTGTTTGCGTTTTTTAGCCGCATCATCGGCGCGACGCTCAAGCTCTTTAATACGATCATCTTCTCGTTTTTTAGCGGCTTGTTTTTGTTTCTTAAGCTTATCAACCTGTTGTTTTAACTTACTTTCATCAATGACCACAGCATCGATCACTTGCATTTGTGGCTTAGGGATGGGCTTAGCCTTTGGACTAAAGTCAGTATTAAGCATCAACACTATACCCATCACTAAATGGATACCAACAGCGGCAGATATAGCGATTATATATTGCTGTTTGACGTTTTTACCATCGGGTAAATAGGTAAATATCAACATACATTTGTTAACTAAATTGCCAATAGCATTTTTAAATACAGCAAACACTCGTTATAGCTCCGGCGATTCGGTCATTAAGCCAACTGAAGGTACACCCGACTGTTGCAATAACACCATAAGTTGAATAATTGAATTATAAGGAACATTACCATCACCATTGACCACAACAGGGGTGTCTGGATCCACTTCTAAACGAGCTCTAACTAAAACAGCTAATTCGTCAGGTGAAAGTGGCTCAGATTTTGAGTCACCGACATTTAAATAAAACAACCCATCAATATCTACACTGGCAACTATTGGTGTTTTGGAATCTTGTGGTAATGATTCAGAATCGGCTTTTGGTAAATCTACTTTAACACCTTGGGTGATCAAAGGCGCGGTTACCATAAAAATGATCAACAGCACTAACATTACATCAATGTAAGGTACTACGTTGATTTCTGCTACGCGTTTTCGCTTAACTCGAACGTACATACTAAATCCTCTGCTCTATCGAGCTTGAGTGTTGTTAGTTGCAACAGACTGGCGTTGTAAGATACTTGAAAACTCTTCCATAAAATTACCATAACTATTTTCAAGCTTTTCAACAGTATGAGAAAAACGGTTGAATGCCATTACCGCAGGTATTGCTGCAAATAACCCCATTGCTGTTGCGATAAGAGCTTCGGCGATACCAGGAGCTACCATAGAAAGCGTTGCTTGTTGAACAGCCCCTAAAGCAATAAAAGAGTTCATTATTCCCCAAACTGTACCAAACAATCCTATATACGGGCTAATTGAACCAACAGTTGCTAAAAATGACAAGTGAGTTTCAAGTTCATCAACTTCTCGAGATAAAGCAACACGCATTGCTCGATGTGTACCATCAACTACGGCTTGCGATGAGGCATCAGGGCTTTTTCTAATACGGGCAAATTCTTTAAAACCAGCAACGAACAGACTCTCAATTCCGTCTACCGAACCACGGGCGCTAATTTCTTTGTATAATCGGCTTAAATCTGCACCAGACCAAAACTTATCTTCAAACGTTGAAGCTTGCATTTGAGCTTTATTTAACGCTTTAGAGCGTTGAATAATCATAGTCCATGAAGCAATAGAGAAACCTAATAAGCAAAGCATTACTGCTTTTACCAAAAGGCTGGCTTGTAAAAATAAATCAAAAAACGATAATTCAGCGTGCACTAGATAGAGCTCCTAATATTTGTTCTGGAATTGCACAAGGTTTGGCGCGTTGTAAATTAACGCTGGCGACTAACACAGAAACATTACATAAAACGTCACCGTGTTGATTTTGAATCACTTGGTCGAATACCAAACTGGCTTTTTTTAAATTTGAAATTGTTGTTGTTATGGTTAGCAAGTCATCTAGTTTGGCAGAAGCTCTGTTATCCATTTCTACTTTTCTGACCACAAAACCTAAACTTTGTTCAAGAAAAAATGACTGATTTATTCCTAAATGTCTAAGCCACTCGGTTCGAGCTCGTTCGGCAAATTTTAAATAGTTGGCGTAATAAACTATGCCACCGGCATCGGTGTCTTCGTAGTAAACTCTTAAGTTATATTGAAAAGCATTATTGTTATTATTCATTTGCTCTAAATAGCCGTTAGTACAGTTAAGTTACACTGCCTTATATTACGCGAATATAATCCTTACACTCAAGTGGATTAAGGCAATACTCAGTATTTTTTTTTAATTATTTTATAAAATCAAAATATAGAAAAACGTAAACGATGAAACCAAACTACAGCAAACCACTCGCCTATTATATTTTTTAATACATAAATCAAGCAACAAACCGCCAAGACAAAGGTTAGAGTAGAAACAAAGCCTCAACCCCTTCACGTAATCCGCATTAGTTTTTCTAATGCTTAATTTGAATTTTTTTAGTTTGTTAACTTTTACACCATTCCATACAATACATCCATCTAAGCGACATCTCTTGTTTTATTTATGTTTCTTGATTTATTTAACTTCCTCCTTTCAACAGATTTTGTTGGCCCGCTAATTTAGCGGGCTTTTTTTTTGGCTAGGGATTGATAAAACTCGGCGCCCTATCGATTACCTCTAAACTTTTCACATCCGAATAAATTCAGACCAATCTTGGTAAATGGAATGACGGTATATATTCTCTGGTTTATTTAAATTACTTATATTTATTTCTTTAACTTTATCCAAATTATCAGTACTTTAAGGTTATTAAGAGTTTACTAATAAAAGCTAATGCAACTTACCGATATAAATGTAATTACCAAAGCACAGCAGTGGTTGTCTGATAATAGAACTATTTGGCTTTGTACTATTTTAAAAACCTATGGCTCGGCCCCCCGCCCCATAGGCTCAATATTTTTAACCGATGGTGATGAGCGAGTAGGCTCAATTTCAGGTGGTTGCCTGGAAGACGCGTTCGTAAATATGATCAAGCAAGGTAAATTTTTAACTCCAGCAGAGTTATTCACCTATGGCGAACATGCCGTTGAGCAGGATATCATCAGAGAATTGCCCTGTGGTGGCACAATTCGTTTATTAGTCGAGAACTTTACTCCGACAACAATTAATCATGCGGCGATTACCCATTGGCTTGAATTAGCGCAAACCCAACAAGCGTTTGTAAGAGAGATATTTTTTACTGACAAGATCAGTACGACAAAACCATTCATTGATGACTCTGTTCGGCAAGTGATAGAAACCAGCGCAAGCGTACAGTTGGCTTATGCTCAGGTTTATTCACTGTTACTGGTTGGCATAGGCCAAGTTACTGAACATATTGCCCAATTGGGCTTACAGGCTGGGTTTGACGTAAAAGTATGCGATATGCGCAAAGAGTTAGCATCAAGTTGGCATTTCACCAAAGCTAATGGCGGTGTAGATATACATTGGCAATCTCCAGATGAATTTATTGAGCAATATGCGAATAAACGTAGCGCAGTTTTAGCTCTCGCGCACGATCCTAGAGTTGATGACGTTGCCATGATGAGTGTATTTGATACTCCTGCCTTTTATATTGGCGCTATGGGGTCAATGCGTACAACGGTTAAAAGACACGAGCGACTAAAGCGAATCTGTTCATTAAGTGATGATCAATTAAGTCGGTTAATTGCCCCTATAGGGCTAAATATTGGCAGTAAAACACCATTTGAAATAGCTATATCGACGATGGCTGACATCATCAGGGTGCGACACGGGATTAACAAAGAATTGCTATGAATAGTCAAATCGCATTAGTGTTAGCCGCAGGGTTTTCAGCTCGTTACGGCGCTGATAAAAGGCTCGCAGGAGAAAACAAGCCATTACTCATAGAAACTCTAGATCTTGTTTGCCAACAGTTTACAACTGTCTACCTTGTGCATCGTAATCAAGATGACAGCTTACTGAAGTTAATCAAAAATAGAAATATTAGGTTAACCCCAGCACCTGCTGATTCGATTGGCTTAGGTACAAGTTTGGCAACAGGCATTAGAAAAATTTTAAATACACAAACAGGCGAAAATATTAGTAGTGTCAGTATTTTTTTAGCCGATATGCCCTATATTAATTCTGCAACCATCACAATGATTTTGGATGCATCTAAGAGTGATAACATTGTGCGACCAGTGTATAAAAATGATGCTGGCCACCCTGTTTGTTTTGGCTCTGACTTTTTATCGCAACTGAGCCAATTATCCGGTGACTCTGGTGCAGCTAAAGTGATACGAACAAATCCAGAAAAGCTGCATCTAATTGATGTAAACGATAGTGGTATTGTCACCGATATAGACAAACCCAGTGATTGGATAACAAATAACGTTACCCGCTAGTGTTAGCTTGGTTTGTCTAAACCAAAATGCAAGTAGGCGTTGTCAGTCACAACTCTACCTCTAGGCGTGCGTTGTAAAAAGCCTTGCTGAATCAAATAAGGCTCAATCACATCCTCAATGGTTTCACGTTCTTCACCAATAGCAGCAGCAACATTGTCAAGCCCAACTGGCCCACCGGAAAACTTATCAATAATGGCGAGTAATAACTTTCTGTCCATCAAATCAAATCCTTCAGTATCAACCTCTAACATATTTAATGCTTTTGATGCGGTTTCTTGCCCTACGTCGCCCGTTGTTTTGACCTCGGCATAATCTCTTACTCTACGTAATAAACGGTTGGCAATACGAGGCGTACCGCGTGAACGTTTAGCAACTTCATAAGCGCCTTCTTCAACAAGATTTACATTTAAAAAGTGTGCTGAGCGACTAACAATATCTTTTAAATCAGCAACTTTATAAAACTCTAAACGTTGAACAATACCGAAACGATCGCGCAGCGGTGATGTCAAAGAGCCAGCTCTGGTAGTTGCACCTATAAGAGTAAAAGGCGGTAAATCCAATTTAATAGAACGCGCTGCGGGCCCTTCACCTATCATAATGTCTAATTGATAGTCTTCCATTGCCGGGTATAGTATTTCTTCTACCACAGGGCTTAATCGATGAATTTCATCAATAAATAACACATCATTTTCTTCAAGGTTAGTTAATAGCGCGGCTAAATCGCCAGCTTTTTCCAAAACTGGACCTGAAGTGGTACGGATATTAACGCCCATTTCATTGGCTACAATGTTGGCCAATGTGGTTTTACCCAAACCAGGAGGACCAAAGATAAGTAAATGATCGAGCGGTTCGCCGCGATTCTTCGCCGCTTGAATGAAGATTTCCATTTGCTCTTTTACATGATCTTGACCGGTGTAATCGGCCAACATTTTAGGGCGAATAGCACGATCTATGGTTTCTTCTTCACGTGTCGCGCTTGGCTCTATTAAGCGTTCAGGTTGTATGAGGCGATCTGCTTCAATCATAGTATTTAACTTATATTTTTCTGTTTAGGTGCTGAATTAAATTCAGCAAAGTATCAATTTAGCTTACAGCATAGACTTAAGCGCATCGCGGATAAGCTCTTCTGAGCTCATGTCATCCGTATATATTGCTTTAACGGCTTTATCTGCTTGCCCAGGTTTATACCCTAGCGACACAAGCGCGGTAATAGCATCGTCTTTATTAGATGCTATCGCAACTAATGAACTATCGGCACTAATTAGGTCTATTGGCATATTATCAGTTGCCGGTGTGGCAATATCATTACCCCAATCTTTTAACTTATCACGCATTTCAATCAGTAAACGTTCAGCTGTTTTTTTACCAACACCCGGAATTTTTACTATTGTCGCCACATCATCAAGATTTACACAATGTACAAACTGCCCTGCTGACATATTTGATAATATAGCCAAAGCCAGTTTCGGACCAACACCATTCACTTTAATTAATAACCTAAACAGCTTACGTTCAGTTTGATTGGCAAATCCATACAGTAACTGAGCATCTTCGCGTACAACGAAGTGGGTATAAATAACGGCTTCTTGTTCAAGTTTTGGTAAATGATAAAAGCTGGTCATTGGCAGAGTGACTTCGTAACCAACACCATTACATTCAAGTAATATTTCGGGAGCTTGTTTCTCTATTAAAATGCCGCGTAAACGTCCTATCACCTATATTTCCTATTGTTCTTTTAAGCTGATCATACACAAACAATACCACTGTATAAATATATAGTAAATAAAAATTTGGTTTAACGCAGGCGCCCACGAACTGTTTTTGTTGCACGACCTGACATTTTAATTAATGACTCGTAACTATGGCCATGACATATTGCTACTGCTAAGGCATCGGCAGCATCTTCTTGTGGTGTAGCAGGAAGGTTTAAGATTGACTTTACCATATGCTGTACTTGGGATTTATCCGCAGCACCGGTGCCAACCACGGCTTGTTTAATTTGTCTGGCAGAGTATTCAGACACTTCTATGCCATTATTAGTTGCCGCAACAATTGCTGCACCGCGTGCCTGTCCAAGCTTTAGTGCCCCTCCGGGGTTTAAACCCATAAATATTTGCTCAACGGCAACCATTTCCGGTTTAAATTGCATAATAAGCTCAGAAACACCGGCAAAGATAATTTGCAATCGTTCAGGATGATTATCCCCAGCAGCCAACGTTTTAATGCAGCCACTGCCAAGGTAAGTTATTTTACGACCTTGTTTTTCGATTACACCATAACCGGTTAATCGCGAGCCGGGATCTATCCCTAAAATGATACTCATTGATTTATAATTAACCCTTTCATTACGCGCAAATAGGTTGCCATTTACTTAGTTCAGAATCTAGAAACGAGAAACTAGATACGAAAAACAAAGCTTTCTAGTCCTGTAATTTATACCAGCTCTAATAAACTATCTTATGGTATTTTTCAGATAAACAAAATGGCTGATTTTAAAACTTAGCTATTTAATAAATCTGCTTCGCATCACTATTTAAGCCACGTTAAAAATTTATTTTATTCAAAGATAACCTTAATGGAGCCCGTAATTTCTCGTTTCTCGTTTTCAAAAACAAAAGCCTTGTTTGATAACTCAAACAAGGCTTTGTGAACGGATATTAGTCAAACAATTATTTTATTCAGCGTCAGTGTCTTCTGGCTCTTGTGGAATAGCTTGAATACCAAGTTCTACAAGTTGTGCAGGGTTAGCTTTACCTGGTGCATTGGTTAATGGACAGGCTGCAGTTGTTGTTTTAGGGAATGCCATAACGTCACGAATAGATGTAGCGCCCGTCATCAACATTACGATGCGGTCTAAACCAAATGCTAAACCAGCATGTGGTGGTGTACCGTAACGTAGTGCTTCTAGTAAGAAACCGAATTTCTCTTGAGCTTCTTCATCACTAATGCCTAAAATTCTAAATACTGCAGATTGCATATCTTCGTTATGAATACGAACTGAACCACCACCTAACTCACAACCATTTAATACCATGTCGTAAGCATTCGATAATGCGCCAATTGGATTAGCTTCTAATTCTTCAGCGGTCATATCTGTAGGTGCGGTAAATGGATGATGCAACGCGTGCATGCCACCATTAATTTCTTCAAACATAGGGAAGTCTACAACCCATAGAGGTTTCCATTCATCAGAAACCATTCCTAAGTCTTCACCAAGTTTAAGACGTAGTGCACCTAATGATTCAGTAACAACATTGTATGTGTCAGCACCGAAGAAAATAATATCACCTGATGCTGCATTAACTCGTGTTAATAATTGAGTTACTTCATCGTCTGATAAGAACTTCAATATTGGAGATTGTAAGCCTTCACGGCCGGCATCTACATCGTTTACTTTTAACCAAGGCATACCTTTAGCACCGTAAATGCCAACGTACTTAGTGTAGTTATCTAGTTTTTTGCGTGATAGCTCTGCGGCAGCGCCTGGTACTTTAATTACCGATACACGACCTTTTGGATCGTTTGCCGGACCAGAGAATACTTTGAATTCAACGTCTTTTAAAATATCAGCAACATCGACAATTTCAAGTGGGTTACGTAAATCAGGCTTATCTGAACCGTAACGAGTCATCGCTTCAGCGTAAGTCATATGCGGGAATTCACCTAAGTCTACATTTAATAGGCTTTCGAATAATTCACGGATCATTTTTTCAGCTACAGCCATAACCTGATCAGCTGACATGAAAGACGTTTCAATATCAATTTGGGTAAATTCAGGTTGACGGTCAGCACGTAAATCTTCATCACGGAAACATTTAACGATTTGGTAGTAACGCTCCATACCAGACATCATTAACAACTGTTTAAATAACTGTGGTGATTGTGGTAAAGCGAAAAAGTTGCCTTTTTGAGTACGTGAAGGTACTAAATAATCACGTGCTCCTTCAGGCGTAGCCGCTGTAAGGATAGGTGTTTCAATATCCATAAACGCTTGAGCTTCTAATGAAGCACGAACTTGTGAAGTAACTTTCGCACGAAAACGTAAACGTTCAGTCATTTCTGGACGACGTAAATCCAAGTAACGATATTTTAAGCGATTTTCTTCACTGTTCTCTTGGTTTGAGTCAAGTGGTAGAGGCGCAGATTTATTTAAAATATTAAGCTCTAAACCTAGTACTTCAATGGCGCCGGTTGCCATATCTTTATTAACTTGTGTTTCAGGGCGAGCACGAACTTTACCTTTAATTTGCACACAAAATTCATTGCGTAAGGTGTTTGCTGTTGATAAAACCTCTTGTAAGTCTGGATCAAATACCACTTGCACGATGCCTTCACGATCGCGTAAATCAACAAAGATCACGGCACCCAAGTCACGACGACGGTTAACCCAACCACAAAGAGTTACTTCTTGTCCTACGTGAGATTCATTAACCTCACCACAAAATAAAGTGCGCATTTCGTTATATCCTGAAAATAATGTTGCTGTACATCTTGAATTTATTCAATTGGCCAAATTCGATTGAGCCAAGCAAGTGCAGTTTATCGCCCTTGCAAAGATGCTAAAATTTAAAAGCGGTTATTATAAAGCAAACAACGCTAAAGTCACCTGCAAATAGTAGAATCAATTACATATTAGTGAAAAATTATGCATAAGCTGTAAATGTAACTTGTAGATGAGAAGGGTTAATCAATAATTTGTATCCTTGTTACTTAAACTTATTGTTTTGACTCTAGCAACTCAACAAGATCTTTAAACGATAAAGGTTTAGCTAAATGGAAACCTTGCGCACGATTTATATCGTTTTTTCTGAGTAGTTCAGCTTGCTCTTCTGTTTCTATGCCTTCCATTACTATTTTCTTATCAAAACTTTTCAACATGGTCACAAGACTCAATAATGCAGTTAAATCAGATGTTGAATTAATGATATTTATTGGCAGTAACGAGCGGTCCAGTTTTACTGTTGAAATATAATGACTTTTAATTTGCTCAATTGACATAAAGCCCGCACCAAAATCATCAATCGCAAGCTGAAAGCCCATTTGAGTTAATTTTTCAAATTTTTCAATCAAAAATTCATCCAATACTGTATCTTCAAGAATTTCCAGGCACACCTGAGATTTAGGTGTCTGCATCTTATTCAAAGCTTGATAAAGTGAGCTGGCTTGTCGAAAGGAAGCAAATGAAATGTTAATATTAATTTGGAAACTACTATCAATTAGCCCTCGTTGCATTAATTTGCTAAAACAATCGTCCATGATTTCGATCATTAAAAAATCCAGTTCAGCTTCCTTATTGAGTGCTTTTAATTCATCGAAATAAAAATACGGGGTCAATAACTTATCGTTACTGTACCAACGGGAGAGTCCTTCAATCCCGATAATTTTGTTAGCCGATAAATCATAAATAGGTTGAAAGTATGCTGACAGTTCTTTGCTTTCCATGGCATTAGCCAATTTCTTTCGAAATTCGCTGGTTTTGACAAACATAGATAAAGTGTCTTTATTAATGTAGCAAATATCATTATCATGATTTTGTTTTTGTTTTCGCAAAGCAATATACAAAATAGCAAATAACTGTTCCAAGTCCTGATATTCAGTGCCTTTTTCAACGATTATAGTGGTGAAACTTAAAAGGTGCTTCACTTGTTGTTTTATCGAAGTCACCTCAATCGTTTGAATAGTTTCTAAAAAATCGCGGCATTGGTTTTCAGTGAATGGCGCTAAAATTAAAAACTCATTACCGCCATAACGATAAACCTCACCTTTACCAACATGTTTTTTGAATGTAGCCGATAATGTCTGCAGAATTAAATCACCTTCATGCAAACCAAAAAAATCATTTTTTTCTTTAAAGTTAACAACATCAAGAAATATCATGGTTAAGTTTTCATCAAACCGTTGCGGATATTTATGATTAAAACCGCGTCTATTTCTAAGCCCGGTTAAGTCGTCATGAAGTGATATACGACGAAATTTCAAAGTTAAATAAATGAGTATGCTTAATATGATTATGGCTAAAAAAACGGTTCGTTTTTGTTTTGTTTGTTGGTTACTTATTTGCTCAGTAAAGTCGAATTGTGGCATTCCTTCACGCACTATTTTCTTCAAGTTTATAACTTTAAATGCTTGGTTAAAAAGAGCTGCCAGATGTGCTCCCTCTTCTGTTTTGTTAAATCCAACACCCAGTGGAATGTCATGATATGTGCTGATTCTTTGGTCCAATGTGACATTAACAATATTGTTTTCTAACTGGGAATTAATATATGATTTTGAACTGGTAATATAGTCTACTTCTTTATCAATCAGCCCTTGAAATGCATCATCAATCGTATCGTAATATTCAAAGGTCATTTGTGGAATATAATTTCTTAATAACCATTCTGAGAAGTCATTTTTTACTACCCCCATTCTCTGTGCATAAAGCTCGGATACATGATCAAATTCATCATCTTTAAAATTGGTACGTTTCAAAATAACCATTTGATTATGATGCGCTTCGTTGGTGAAATTAACTTGCTGTTTACGCTCATCAAGAATAGTTAAAGGGGCAATCCCTTGCACTTCATTTTCAAGAAATTCGTTGTAAAGCCTCTCCCATGAGGTCTGTGCATTGGCTTTTAACACGCAAGAGATTGAAATTAACGCACAGGATTTTTTTATTACTTCAACGAAAACTCCTGTTAAATTCTGATTATCATCAAAGTATATAAAAGGTCTTCTCACCTCCAAGTTAAATACATATTCTTTATCTAAATTTAAATTGGATTGTTTCACCAAATATTTAATCACCGCCTTCTGCGCTTTTCTTTTTAACTCATTTCGCTTGATGTTGATTGATTTTTGGAAATTATCCTGGTTTAAGTAGTCAGTAAGGACCTTCAACAAAGGCTCCATTTCTCCTGTCTGAGTAATAAGCGAAACGACTTGTGAAGACAGTTGTAAATCAAGGTTAGTTTTATAATATTGCTCGGTAAAAATCGCAACATTATTAGATAGAAAGTCAACAACACCATCAACGGCGCCAGTTTCTAATAAGGAAAGTGCTTCATTAGTATCTTTATATTCCACCAATTTTGCACCTTGTAAAACATGACTGATAGCATCTTTAGTCATTAATTCTCTATGAATACCGATACGGTGTTCATCGAAGTCTTGCTTTAACCGAGGATTGGAAGTGATCAAATACAGTTCGTTTATATGTGTTGGCGCTGAGTAAGCGAGCTTATCCTTGAGCCCCTTATGATATCTAACATTGCCCATAAAATGATTTTTACCGTTAATCACAGACCTTACCGCAGCTTCATAAGACATATACTGGTGATATTTAACAGTAAAGTTGCGCTCTTTTGATATAGCATCAAACAACATGGTAGTAGCAATATCGTCATTATAAAGCGCGACATGGATGATTTTATCTTCAAATAACTGTATAAGTTTCGATTGCGATTGAGTAGCGGCAAATAGTGAGGAGTTAATCGCAAATAAACTTAAACACAGTAAGCCAATAACAAATAGCGGTGTCTTTAATCTATGTTTAAATAAAATTAAATATTTCATCCTATTGCACCTCATCGACAGTAGTCGACAAGTAGTTATTTTTCCCTTGAGTTTTCACTTGATACATCCTTGTGTCTGCTAAAGAAATAAGCTTTTCAACATTTGACTCATCTGTTGGGTAGAAAGAAATACCAACACTTGCGCCAATATTTACCTGACAATCGGATAAATCAATTGGCGAGGATAAAATTTCAATGAGTTTTTTTGCAACGTTATTGGCAGCACCTACTGAGCTTACTTGGTTTAATAAAACGATAAACTCATCACCACCAAAGCGACTGACAATATCTGAATCTCGTACTGAACCAAGCATTAAGTTACTGATTTTTACCAATAATTCATCACCAACGGCATGTCCGTAACTATCATTAACCGCTTTAAACCCATCAATATCAATAAATAAAATCGCTAAACTTTCTTTACGCCTTTTATGCAGTTTTATTGAACTGTGTAAATGCTCTTCAAACAATCGCCTATTTGCTAATGACGTTAAACCGTCGTGACAGGCCAAAAACCTTAATTCCTTTTCAAGTTCACGTCGTTTGGTAATTTCAGTGCGCATACGATAACTCCACCACAACACACTACCGACAATAAACAAAATAATGACCCCTACCTGTAAGCTGGTCCGAATTACCATATTTTTGTCATACCCTTCGGCAATAATAGTTCTTAACCAATAATCACGAATATTTTCATAATCACTTTCGCTAATAGTATTAATCCCCTTATTCAAAATACCGGCCAATTCGGGGTAATCATAATTTATAGCCATGTGGTTTTCTTCAGGGGGCAGGTCATTTAGATACTCAATATTGAAAGTATCAATATCATAATCAAGGATCATGTTTGTTAATATTGGGAAAAAATCAATATAGGCATCTACTTCTCCGTTATTTACCAATTCAGCACCTTCGTTGACATCTTCAACCAACCTTAGTTTTATCAGTGGGTAATTATCTTTGATGAATTCTATCGATATGTAGTCTTGAATTATCGCTACCGTTAATCCTTCCAACGAATCAAGACTGTAAACTTTGTCTTGAAACTCTGGTTGACCAATCACTCCCCAAGGAGTGCTGTAATAGCGTTTACTGAAATGCATTTTATCGCGTCGCTCTTCGCTAGGAGTTATGCCTAACGCAATGTCATACTTTTGATTTAAAAAATCGTGAAATAAGTCTGACCAATCATCATAGTTAACATAAGTAAACTTAACGCCTGTATGTTCAGATATAACATCGAGAATATCTCTGTTAATGCCTTTTACTTCACCATTTTTACCGGTAAATTCAACCGGTTTATAGTTATTTAAAACGCCAACTGTAAATTCATTTTTTCTACTTAAAAAGTTTGCTTCCTCTGGGGTTAGATCTGCAAGGTAATGACTAATTACTGAAGTTTCCTGCTCTACGGCTTTCAGCCATGTTGCTTTAATTGAAGCTATTTCATTTTTACCAAGTTGAGCAGCCCCTTTTAAAACTAATTGTTGCAACAATTGATTATCAGGGTTAGTCACCACACTAAAGTCAACCTGATATCTAGGCGTAATTAAACGTTTATATATTCCCGTCAAATTCATGTTGTGAATTTCTGCTTCGACACTTTCTTGAGCAGCAATAAAGCTTGTAATTTTACCTGAACGTTCAGCCTCTATCATTGCCTTGACACTATTGAACTTAATAAACTTTACATCTTCATATTGGTTTTGAATTTCATCTAGATATGGCGAGAACTTAAAAATACCTACTGCTTTTCCACTAAGTTCTGTCATTGAATTTATGCTGCGTTTTGCATTTGATAAATATACTTGAGCAAACGTTGAGTGTATTAACCAGTTGTTTTCATTATATAAAGGGTGCTGCTTAGCTACAGGGATGCCTATATGAACATCAACCAAGCCACTTTCAATTACAGGATAACTATCTACTCGGTTTATCGGAATAAACTCAATTACCTTATTTGCCTCCTGTGCCCATAATTTCCATATATCAATGAACATCCCTCTTGCTTTACCTGTTCTATCCATAACAGAATAAGGAGGTCGATCAGTTGGATATGCCACTGAAATAGCATCTTTATTGATGCCGTATTTACGCCAAGCTGTAAGTAGGGTCTGATATTCATGGTCACTTATTTTAGATAACCCTTCGTTTACAAAGCTGAGTAACTCTGTATTAGTTTTACTTACGCCTGCGACGACTGGGTTTTCAAAAAATTTAAACCTTTTAGAGAATGGGTACTCCTTGCGTAAGGTTTCGTATTCCTTATAACCTTTATTGCCTTCATTATCATCAGCATAAATAAGGATTTTATGGTTTAACGCAGCTTCATACATTGCGTTTCGATTGGTAAACGTTTTTAAATTGAATTGGTTGTTTTTACTACTCAGTAACGTTTGTTCGAGCGAACCTTTTAACACGCCAATAGTAAAGGGAGTTACTTGCTTCATTGTAGTGATATTATTTAGCAGCATTGATAAATACAGATAATTTTTACTTCTCATAATCTGTTGCGAAAATGCTAAATGTTTACCCCGTTCAGCGGTTTGTGTAAAACCAGCATGGATATCAATGTCGCCATCAGCAACTGCTTGTAACCCTTCCTCAAAGTCAGTAACTTTAAATTCAACTTTTACGTTTTGTTTTTTAGCCCAAAGCCGCCAAACATCCACCATGGCGCCGGAGGGTTGGTTATTTTCAACAAAGTGAAATGGGTAGGAAAAGTCAGATATTGCTATGCTATAACTGATCTTGTCTTCAGCTTCTTTAATTTCACTCTGACTGTTAGCGTTAGCGACAAAACTAAATAGCAACAAAGTAATTGTAGCTTTCAGTTTGTGCCTAGCCTGTAAAAAATTCATAGTAAGAAGGTGTTCAACCTTTGTAGGACGAGTCCCCATTAAATATAGCAACGATCTGATTTTTTTGTAGTTTTCCAGTTAAATGATGAATAATAATGATGGCAAATTTCGAAAAGTTTACTGATATTAAATTGCAATGGTTTTGTAAAGCTAACTTTTAAGCTAAAATAATGAAATTATTCAAGTTTAGTAATTTTTTTGATGAGCAAGCACGAAAAAGATCTTATATATTCATCCCCTAAGCAAACAATTGCTGATTTTCGCTTCGACGCACAAGTTGTAGAAGTGTTTCCTGACATGATCAAACGCTCGGTTCCTGGTTACAGCACTATCATTGAAACTATTGGTGAACTTAGCGCTCGATATGCCCAAGATGACACTCATATTTATGATTTAGGTTGCTCACTCGGTGCGGCAAGTTTAGCGATGCGACAAAATATTGTTGCCGATAATTGTAAAATTATTTCTATCGATAACTCAAAGGAAATGGTTGAACGTTGTCAAATTCATGTAAATGCGTTTAAAGCGAAAACGCCATGTATGGTTAAACAAGGTGATATTTTATCTGAAAATATGCATAACGCTTCTGTTATCGTTTTAAACTTCACCTTGCAGTTTATTGCTCCTGAACATAGACAAACTTTATTGAGCAATATAGCAAATGCTCTGGTTCCTGGTGGCATATTAGTGCTGTCAGAAAAAATTTACGATGAAGACCCAGTGTGCATGGACTTACTGAATGATTTACATCATAACTTTAAACGAGCAAATGGCTACAGTGACTTAGAAATAGCGCAAAAACGAGCTGCTATTGAAAATGTGATGAAACCTGATCATTTAAGTACTCATTTACAGCACTTAAACGATGCTGGATTTCGTCATGCCACGCCATGGTTTCAATGTTTCAACTTTTTCTCTTTAATCGCGATCAAATAGTGATATCTAAATTCCAATGAAATTATTTAATAAGTTTTACCAACAAATCGCCGGTAACCGTTTAGCACATTGGCTAACATGCTTACCCGAGCAACTGAGCGCTTGGCAAAAAAATGACTTGCATGGCGAGTTTTACAAATGGCAAAAAACTATTGATGCCCTGCCAAACACCAAGCCAAGCTCAATTGAATTAAAAGACAGTGTTACTATTGGCTCTGCTGAAGATATCAGTGAAGGTGAACAAAAGCGTATCAGCAATCTGTTAATGAATTTCAAGCCATGGCGCAAAGGTCCGTATCATATTCATGGCGTGCATATAGACACGGAATGGCGCAGTGATTTTAAATGGGATCGTTTAAAGCCACATATCAGTGATTTAAAAAACCGATATGTTTTAGATATTGGCTGTGGCAGCGGCTATCACTTATGGCGGATGCGTGGTGAGGGCGCCAAGTTTGTTGTTGGTGTTGATCCAACACAATTGTTCATGATGCAATTTAGAGCCCTACAGCACTTCATTAAAGACGACAACGTAAACCTTTTACCAATAGGTGTAGAGCATTTACCACAATTAAAATCGTTTGATACAGTTTTTGCTATGGGCGTTTTATATCATCGTAAATCACCAATAGATTTCTTACAACAGTTGAAGGCGCAGTTGGCTCCTGGTGGCGAATTAGTACTAGAAACCTTAGTAATTGAAGGTGATAAACATACGGTATTGGTACCTGGCGATCGTTATGCAAAAATGCGTAATGTCTGGTTTTTACCTAGTTGTGACGCATTAGTATTTTGGATGCAGCGTCTAGGGTTTAAAAATGTTCGTGTAGTTAACACCGACCAAACAGCATTTGAAGAGCAGCGTCAAACGCCTTGGATGGAAACTGAATCATTAGAAGATTTCTTAGATCCAAACGATCCAACAAAAACAATCGAGGGCCACCCTGCGCCACTTCGAGCAATTATTGTTGCGAACATTTAATTTAATAAGAGTTAACTATGGATAAAGTATTTCGCGCGAAGACCACCATAGAGCAATGGCGCATTTTTCATGCTGTGGTTGAACACGGCAGCTATGCCAAAGCGAGTGAGGCGTTAAACAAAAGTCAGTCATCGCTTAACCACGCGGTTGCAAAACTGCAATCACAACTGGGGTTGGCATTGTTAGAAGTTGAAGGTCGACAAACTAAAATCACTGAAGCAGGTACAGCGATGCTGCGCCGCTCAAAAAAACTGTTAGAAGATATCCAATCAATTGAAGACTTTGCCGACACCTTAAATGGTGGCTGGGAAGCTGAAATAACCATAGCATGTGAAGTATTGTACCCTAAACATCGCTTATTAAAGGCCTTGCAGAAGTATTGGCCGCAAAGTCATGGTAGTCGTTTAAAAATTACCGATGAAGTAATCTCTGGCTCTACTGAAGCTATTAAGAATAAAACTGCTGATATTGTTTTAAGTCCTAGTACCGCCGAAGGCGTTCGTGGAAATCATTTATGCAGCACGAAACTTATTCCTGTTTGTCACAGTAGTCATGACATTTTTCAGCAAAGCTCGATAAGTAGTGAAGAGCTCGCCACACACTTGCAAATAGTGATCAGCGATACTGGTAAAGAAAAACCCGACAAAGGCTGGTTAAAAGCTGAAAAACGTTGGACAGTATCAAGCTTTTTTGAGGCCAGTACTATTTTAAAACAAGGCATAGGCTTTTGCTGGCTGCCTTGTCATTTAATTGATAGCGAGCTGAATGATGGGAGTCTTAAAGCGATTAATCTAGAGGGCTCTGCACAGCTGGTTGTACCGATCACCTTAGTTATTCCTGACAGAGATAATGCCGGTCCAGGCGTTCTACTTCTTGAAGAAATAATCCTGGCAGAACATAAATCTGATCGAGAGTAAGCCCGTTAACAGTTGATATTTATTTTAAATTCAGTATGTTAAAACTATGGGGATGGCATTAATAACATACTGGATGTTTAATGAATGAGAACTGGCTGCAAAGGCGATTAACAAACGGCTCTTCAAGACAACAAGATCACCGTTCACCGTTTCAACGTGACAGAGCGAGAATTTTACATTCTGCTGCATTCAGACGTTTACAAGCTAAAACTCAGGTTATGGGTATAGGCCAAAGTGATTTTTACCGAACTCGCTTAACCCACTCTTTAGAAGCCGCACAAATTGGCTCAGGCATAACTGCTCAGCTTAGATCAAAATCCCCAGAGCAATGCAACTTACTGTTACCTAATGATGACTCGTTAATTGAAGCGATTTGTTTGGCCCATGATATTGGCCACCCACCATTTGGGCATGGTGGTGAAGTTGCATTAAATTATATGATGCATAACTTTGGCGGTTTTGAAGGCAATGGCCAAACCTTTCGTATTGTAACTAAGCTTGAACCTTATACCGAACATTTTGGCATGAACCTGAGTCGAAGAACCTTGTTAGGATTGCTAAAATATCCGCAAATTATCGATAAACTTGCTAATCATCAAGTCCCCACAACACCTGTAAACTTTAGGCAACTAAAAGCCAGCGACTGGCACCCACCAAAAGGGTTGTATATTGATGACATTGAACTGCTCAATTGGGTGCTTGAGCCATTATCTGAAGATGACAAGGCGCAATTTCAAAAAATAAGTGTTAATGCCAGTAAGCATCATAAGACTCAGTTTAAATCGTTTGATTGTTCTATCATGGAGCTTGCCGATGATATTGCCTACGGTATTCATGATATGGAAGACGCCATAGTTACCGGTGTCGTTGATAAAAACAGTTTTGTTGAACACGTCATTGAACCGTTAAAGGGCTTAAATGACTCATGGCTGAATCAAATAGCCAGTGATTTAGCCGATAAATTGTTTTCAAAGCAACATCATAAACAAAAAGACGGAATTGGCTCATTAGTAAATTATTTAATTACCGCAATTGAACTGATTGATTTAAACAAAGTTAAAGGTACAAGCTTTGTTGAACCATTACTGCGATATAATGCAGCCTTGCCGCCAACAGAGGCTGCAGCGTTAACTGTGTTTAAAGATTACGTTTATCGATTTGTGATCAAACAAACTAATATTCAACGAATGGAGTATAAAGGCCAGCAAATCGTGATGGAATTGTTTGAAGCCTTTGCCAGCGATCCACAACGACTCCTACCCGACGCAACATGTCAACGTTGGTTAGACGCTTGTGAAAACAGCCAAAACCCACAACGAATTATTGCTGATTACTTATCAGGGATGACAGATGAATTTGCCACCAAAATTTATAACAGCATGTTTTTAGCCAATGGCCATAGCGTTAATGAGGATAATTATTAACAGATTTGGCATAAGTAAGCGCCAAACTAAGTTACATCATTAAATAAGCGTTATCGCTTTGCCAAGATCATCACTTTGACAAAGTGAGGCAAACTCTTCTGCTAATCGTTCAGACTCACCAATAACAGTTTGCCAGTACTTTATTCGCTCTGATGCACTCAACTGAGTAAAGTCTTTTCTATCTGGTATTTTGCCATAAGGTAGCTTAGCGACGAATTCATCGGTAGGGGCCAACACTAGAGTCTTATCAAAGTGCTTTTTGTTGGCAAATCTGTGTTTAATGTATTTATCAAACCAACCTGGCTTAAATTCATTATAAAAGTGTGGATACAATACCAAACCACTATCCTTAGCATTGGGCAAAAACGGTTGATCAAAATGATAATCAATAATGCCACCATCTCGAAACATACCCACACCAGCGCCTTCAATGTCTTTCACGCCATTAATAACCATAGGTATCGAACCTGTTGCCTGTAATGCCTGATGAATATTATGCTTGGTTAATGCAACAACTTTTGAGTCGATACCATCATCATAATCAAAGGGGATTTGAGTAATATCAGTACTAAAAACAGTTCGTTGATAATACTTGCCCAAATGCTTTCTATTTACTCGGTTTGCCAGTGCAGAAGATAGTAAGCCGAGTAATTGAATATATTTGTTTTCATAGCGAGTTAAGCCTTTTGATTTTGCCACAATTAAGGTGCTTTTGATCATTGGGTTACTGGCAATTTCGTCAGCATTTTTGGAAACAATGTGCGCTAACAATTTTTCACTTTGTATCGTCACTTCGCTAATACTTGCATCACTTGGATAGGTTAAATGCGAATAACCATCAATTAAACGGTTTATGGCGGCAAGAGGGTCTTGTTGAGCATAACAACTAAAGCGCCACGCGCCAGCCGACGAGCCTAGCGTATACAATGGCGTTTGTCTTGATTTAAAAAATTCGCCACAAAGAAATCGATCCAATCCGGCCAAAACAAACCATTTAGGCCCACCACTGGCGCCAACTAGTAATTTGAACTGTTCCTGACTGATACCCTGCTCTTTTATTTGCGCTAATGCGGTTTTACCCGCATATACAGCTAACGCTTTACTCACTGATGATTCCTATTTAATTGTGCTTAACTTTTCTTAAAATACAGCGCACAAATGGCGCCTGCTGGGTCTTTAATAATCACGTACTTATCATCGCCACCCATGGACTTTATTTCAGTCAATAGGCTGCCACCTTTCGCTTGTACAGCAGTAGCTGATTCATTGATATTAGCAACAATAAAATACGGCATCCAAACAGGTGGTAAATCTGCATTTACGCCTGTTGAATGACAAACACCCGCTTTAGCTTCACCGTCAACAGGGCTATTCATTACAAAGTCTTCATAATCGCCCATATTACAACCTTCGCTTTGCCAGCCAACCACATCTTGGTAGAAGTCTTTCACTTGCTCAGCATTGTTAACTGTTAAGTCAAGCCAGGCAACATCGCCTAATTTATCATTCGCCATGGTGTTTACCTCTAATTATTTATGTCTAATATTTTAGGGTTTTTCGGATAAAATTTATCAGGAAGCTGATTAATGTGTTCAAAAAAACGAGTGTCTTTATAAGGTAGTTTCATAAAGCCTGAAATGCCAACGCCCTTTATAGTCGGCAGCAAATCGAGAATGTCTTGTAGACATTGTTTAAATTCTGCTTTTTGATCGTGGTTCAATAACATTAAGTAACTGTGTATTTTTAAATGCTTTTCTAATACTTCAAAAATGATGCAACCGGTATGATGTATTCGATTCATGCGCGCCAGTACCGACATTATTTCATCTGGCACACGCAAATACTCATCGGGATCTTTACCATCTTCAAAATATGAATGCAGTTGACTGGCATTATCAACTTCAGCAAGTTTACTGATCTCAAAAGGAATGCTTTGTTGTGCGTTTGCGATAAATGGCAAGCTATTATTTTTACGCTCTACATGCAGTGTATCTCTGGCGTTGAATAAACAAGACTTAAAAATACCTATTCTAAAAATACCTCTGGCCAATGTAATCATGTTATTTACCGCTGACTTAAATGAATACTCTAACTTTGAATCAAATAAGCTTAAATTAGAGTCAACATACACTCCATCTTTTTCCCAGCGTATCGCTAACCCGCCAACGACAGGGAATTTTGCCAAGCGACTTACAGCAGCAACAAAGGCTTTTTCAGTATCTCCCATTCCAACTAGAAAGTTTTTATAATACTTTTCCAGTTGCACATCATCGATATCAACCAGGCTTTCTTTATCTGCTTGCTCCCGTAAAAACGATTTACGCGATCCATAAACTACGGTATCTATTTCCTCATGATGTATTCTTTGCCAAACAGGGATCATCGCATCAATGCTCAACTTTGTAGGAACATTTGCTAATACGGTATTTTTTAATAGCTGTAAATTGTTAATTAAATAATCACCGGCTTGTAAACGTAGTTTTGGGTCTTCCCCCAACATGCCGTCTAATGCTTTAGCCAACATTTGAGGTAAACCGAGGGACGTTGCAGGTATCACTTTATAGCCATACCGACAAGACTGCCCCGAAGCTAAGGCATAAATGGTGGCTGCCATGCCCTGCTCGTCAAACCGAGGAGATGATAAACCGCCATTTAATTGATCATCTCCAATAAAATATATATCGCCCATGCGAGAGTTGGTTTGTTGTAAATCACCACTCATCAAATCCATGATGTTAGTGGCCGTGCTGTGACCGTCTTTATCGCATTGCGCCCAAACCGACGAGCCCCAATCGATAAGTTGCATTTGATTGGTTTGTTCATCAAAAACAATGTTCGAAGGTTTGATATCGCCATGAACTACCGGAAGCTTGCGCGTATTGTTCGCAGGGCCTCTGATAAACTTTAAAAGCTCAATTAACTGAATGGCTATATTAACAACTTGCTCAGCTGGTAATGGCCCTAATTTATGGGAAATAACATCTAAATCATCGCCAGGGGCACGACTCATATGAACAATTGATTGACGCTTAATTTTTAAATATTCGAATAGTTTAGGTATGCGTTTATGATCTAGCATAGCCTGCATCTCTGCTTCATCGGCTAATCGGTCTTGCACATGTTGAGGTAAATTTATTCGCGAAAATTTAAATACCTGTTCTTCTCCGCTTTCTTTTTTCCCCGAAAAAACAAAGCCATAAGCGCCTTTACCGATCATTTCTACATTTTCGTAGCCAAGTTGCTTTAATTGGTTTTTACTTAATTCAATCCATTGCTTTAATTTAGCCGCATCTTTATGGCTTAGCAGGTAAATAGATTGATCTTCAGCGATATAAAAGTGCTGTAATTTTTTTTCAGCCAAAACGTGTTCTCAAAATTTATATTGATTTAATCATATAGGTTTCGTGAATTATGCTAAAGTTTTATTAACAATAATGTTTAATTTAGGCAGCCCTGTGACTAAACAACATCTTTATTTGGTTTTTTCGTTATTATTTGTCTTATGCTTTGTTAAGGTAGCTGAAGCAAGCAGTCGAGATCTTAGTGAGATTGAAGCAAGCAAAACACTCAAAGTGTTGACCTGGTCAGGTCAAGATAATTACCTTCCAAGAGCTGGCTCCCCACCAAATTTAGATAAAGAATATTTAGAAAATTTCGCCCTGGATAACAACCTAACCATAGAATACATTTACAAAGAAGACTTTGCCGAATTGATCCCGGCATTAATCGACGGTGATGGTGACATCATAGCCTCTAACCTAACCGTTAATCCCCTTAGAAAAAGGCAAGTTGATTTTACCCTGCCTATTGTTGAAACTACTGAACATTTAATTATGGCCAGCAGCGCCAAAGACTTAGTTAATGCAAAAGATTTAGACCGACGTAAAGTTGCGGTTCAGCCTGGCACATCTTACGCTTTAACGGCAATTGGTTTAGCTAGGGTATATAAAAACCTTGAAATCATTGAAATTCCTAAACGCTTAAGCCACGACCAAATTTTTGATAAAGTCGCCAGTGGCGAATACGATTTAACCATCGTCGATTCTAATGTAATTGATTCGACTTTAGAGTATCGGAACGATATCAAAATAAGTCTACAAGCTAACAGCGCCAAAGAAATTTCTTGGGCAGTAAATAAACAATCAAAATTATTAAAAGCGGCACTGAATAATTTTCTAGTTCAGCAGGAAATCACCATTAACAAGAGCATTCCAGTCAAAAATGAATGGGATATCATTGCTGAACGACGCACCATTAAATTTGTGATGCGCAACAACATCTCGTCTTATTATTTATGGAAAGGTGAGTTGATGGGCTTTCACTATGAACTTGCCAAAGATTTTGCCAAAAAACACCGTCTTCGCTATGAAATATTAGTGGCGCCAGACAATGAAGCGATGTTTGAATACGTAAAAGAAGGTAAAGCAGACATTGCTTTAGGTTTTTATACTCCAAATCAACAACGAATAAAACAAGGGTTAGGTTTTTCCCGTCCTTACCATTATGCAACAGAGCAATTGGTAAGTGGTATTAATGATCCTGCAATTAACAGCATTGAAGATCTAAAATATCGAAATATAACGGTCAGAAGATCAAGTTCCTACTGGAACACAGTTAAAGACTTACAAACCCTAATGCCTGAAATAGTATTAACACCAGCACCTGAAACATATGATACTGAGCGAGTAATAGAAGCAGTAGCAACGGGTGAGTTTGACCTAACAATTGCCGATAATCATTTGGTTGATTTAGAACTAAGTTTACGTAGTGATATCAATGCTGGAATTTTTATTGGTAAAGAAAAGGCTCAAAGTTGGGTGGTACAAAAAGGACATAATGCGTTATTAAGTAAAATAGATACCTATATCAAACGTACTTACAGAGGTTTATTTTACAATGTAATTCATAACAAATACTTTGAAAACCAAAAACTTATTGATCAACACCATGAAGATTTCACCTCGCAAAAAACTGGCGGAGCGTTGTCACCTTATGATGATGTAGTAAAAAAATACGCCAAGCAATATGGTTTTGACAGTAATTTACTTATCGCTCAAATGCACCAGGAAAGTCGTTTTAACCCCAAGGCTAAATCCTTTGCTGGCGCATTAGGTTTATTTCAAGTAATGCCCCGAACCGCTAAGGAGTTGAAAATATCAAATATGACAACCCCTGAAAATGGCATTCATGCTGGAGTAAAATATTTACACTGGGTTCAGCAAAGAATGAGAGAAATGGATGTTCGTGATGATCAACTGATTTGGTTTTCATTAGCATCTTATAATGCAGGCTATGGCCATGTTAATGATGCAATCCGTTTAGCGAGACAAAAAGGCTGGCGTGATGATGTTTGGTTTGACAATGTAGAACGAGCAATGTTGCTATTATCGAAGCGTGAATACTCATCAAAAGCACGTTATGGTTATGTTCGCGGTAATGAACCTGTAACGTATGTACGTAACATTCGTCACAAATACCAGGCATATATTCATCAAGTTGAACTAACCACTCTTTAGAAGATTAAAATAACGTTTCTTTAATAAATGGAATGGTAATTTTACGTTGGGCTTTGATCGAAGCTTTATCGAGAACATCCAAGCTTTGTACCAAATTATTCATATTGCGTGATAATCGGTTTAACAAAAATTTTGCCGTCTCTTCATTCATTTCAATGCCACGCAATTTAGAACGAAGTTGCATGGCCTGAATTTTTTCAACATCGGCTAATGGTTTCAACTGTTCAGTAAAGCCCCAAGTAATGCGTGAAACCAGATCAGGTAAAGTAATAAGTAAACTGTTGGCACTATTGTTACCCGCTATGATCAGTTTTTTATTATTCTCAATAACTCGATTATATAAATCAAAAACACCTTGCTGCCATTGCTCATCGCCAGCAATTAAATGCAAATCGTCTAAACAAATTAAGTCAAAGTTTTCTAAATTGGCTAACACTTCAACAGATAACTGTTTAATTTCTGAAAATGACAAACATAAAGACGTTAAGCTCATTTCTGCAGCAAAAGCACAACTCGCGTGTAATAAGTGAGATTTTCCAACACCTGCTTGACCAAATAAATAAAAACCATTGGTTGTGGTTACCGGAGTTTGAATAAAGGCTTTTAACTGTCCTATAACCGCCCCACTATTTACCGCATAAAAACTATCAAAAGTTTCATCATCGGGTAAATGAACGGCTAAAGGTAATTGCTCAGTATTCGACATTAACCTTTCCACATAAAACTAATAACGGCATCTTCATTAACAATTGCTAATGGATCTTGATTTTCACTGAGTTTTTGTTCCAGTTTCAGACTTTGCTTTATTGCTTCCGCACTGGCTAAAATGTTGAGCCTAAACAGCATTTTTTCGCCTGTCACGCTGATTAACTTAACATCAGATACTAAGGTTAAATTAGTTAAAAATTCACTGACCGAGACAAATGCTTGCATTGAATTAACATTAGCAATTTCAATATCTAACTGACCTTGCTGTTCAGTACTAAACACGTAAGCATTATTATGATGTAAATGTTCGGCTAAATCATTTATCGCTAATTCAATCACTTGATTTTTGTCATCAGCATTAACTTTACTTTGTATAATTTCACCTTGACTCATATATTGCCAGTCGGCTGAATACTGGTACGTTTTGCAGACCTGGCCACAAGTGTTAATATCAGGTTCTTCAAGTAAGGTACTATTAGATACACGAATAACAACCACAGCTTCGGCTAAATAACGACTTGATGCCTGTTGTAAAGTTTCCGGAAATCTTCCCCACACATCGCTAACAGAAATGCTCATTGAATCCGTTAAATCCATTAACGGAAAATTAACCGGTAAACCGCGATTGTTCGCCGTATCTGTTATAAGGGTTTTCAATTCTAATGTTGAATCATCAACAATGGTTCGTTCAATACCATTTTCTTCAACCATCCAAATGGTAATAAGCGGACGGTATTTACCCCAAATACTAGCCTTGGCTTTTTGTAATAGCTGATTAATTTTATCGTGTTCAAAACGCGCCAGTAAAAATGTTTCATCATCAACTTGCTCATAACTGAACTGGCTTAGATAATTATTCGGTTTAGCCAGAGCATTTTTAATTTGTTCATTAGAGCCGACAAAATCGGCGCCAGCGAGCTTTACGAGAACTTGTTTGAATGCTCGTTTAGCCGCTTTTTGCTTGCCCGTAGAGGTGTTATCAACTAACACTTGTGCTTGATATAAATCATTTACTTCTATCGCAAGCGCAGGAAATGCCATGACAACAATTAATAAAAAAGTGTGAATGGCGCTAACAGGAGATAATTTTATTCTTTTCATAGGCAAATATTATCATAAAGATTAGGAATTTAACCTAGAAAAAAAATATTTTCTCACAAAGATTTTATATCGGCGTCAGCACTGGTAGAATATGCGCAATTTTTACGTGTTTATTATTTCAAATTACATTTTAAGGGTTCCAAGTGAGCGAGCAAAAACAATCGTTAAGCTATAAAGACGCAGGTGTTGATATTGACGCAGGTAATGCATTAGTAGAAAACATCAAAGGTGCGGTGAAAAGAACTACCCGTCCAGAGGTTATGGGTGGTTTAGGTGGTTTTGGTGCTGTATGTCAATTACCTACAGGCTACAAAGAACCTGTTTTAATTTCAGGTACTGACGGTGTGGGTACTAAACTACGCTTGGCAATCGATCTGAAGAAGCACGATACAGTAGGTATTGATTTAGTTGCTATGTGTGTAAACGATTTGCTTGTACTTGGTGCAGAGCCTTTATATTTCTTAGATTACTACGCAACTGCAAAACTTGATGTACAAGTTGCATCAGATGTAGTTGCCGGTATTGCTGAAGGTTGTGTGCAATCAGGTTGTGCCTTAGTTGGTGGCGAAACTGCTGAAATGCCAGGTATGTATCATGAAGGCGATTACGACATTGCAGGTTTCTGTACTGGTGTTGCTGAAAAATCAGAACTAATCACTGGTGAAAATGTTGCTGCTGGCGATCAACTTATCGCGCTTGCGTCTTCAGGCCCACATTCAAACGGCTTCTCTTTAATTCGTAAAGTATTAGAAGTTAATAACACTGATACCAGCGAAATGTTAGGTGAACGTTCAATTGCCGATCATTTATTAGAGCCGACTAAGATTTATGTTAAATCTACTTTAGCCATGCTTAAAGATGTTAAAGCCAATGCACTTTCTCACATTACCGGTGGCGGTTTCTGGGAAAACATTCCTCGTGTATTACCAGCGAATACTAAAGCGGTAGTAGACGGTAGCAGCTGGCAATGGCCTGAAATTTTCAACTGGTTACAAGAAAAAGGCAACATAACTACCCATGAAATGTACCGTACCTTTAACTGTGGTGTTGGTATGATGATTGTTGTTCCTGCCGATAAAGTAGAACAAAGCTTGGAAATCCTTAAAGCTCATGGCGAAAACGCTTGGCACTTAGGTGAAATTCAGACGGCTACTGACGACGAAGAACAAGTGGTGATTAACTAAGATGCCATCTGTTAACAACACCGAGAAAAGAATTGTTGTTCTGATCTCGGGTAGTGGCACTAATTTGCAGGCTATCATTGATGCCTGCAAAACCGATTATATCAGCGGCAACGTTGTAGGTGTTTTATCGAATAAAGCTGATGTGTATGGGTTAACTCGTGCACAAAATGCTGATATTGCAACATGTGTTCTTTCTCATAAAGAGTTTGATACCCGTGATGCTTATGATGCTCAGCTGATAAAAGAAATTGACGCTTTTAAACCTGACTTGGTCATTCTCGCTGGGTTTATGCGAATTTTAACCGCTGAATTTGTGCAACACTTTCAAGGTCGTTTGTTAAACATTCATCCATCATTATTACCTAAGTATCAAGGCTTAAATACTCATCAACGTGCTATCGATGCCGGTGATGATGAGCATGGCGTTAGTGTCCATTTTGTTACTGAAGAGCTTGATGGTGGGCCGGTAATTTTACAGGCAAAAGTACCTGTATTTGCTGGTGACAACGCTGACGATCTTGCAGCAAGAGTACATGAACAAGAACATCGTATTTACCCGTTAGTGGTTAAATGGTTCTGTGAGCAACGCTTAACAATGAGCGAAGAATGTGCCAAACTTGATAATCAAGCATTGCCTGAGTACGGCTATGCGAGTGATGAATAGCAGGTATTATTTTTATTGAACTAACTTACTATTCTTCACTCTAACGTTTTATTGCATTTCCAATAGAAACAAAGGGTTAACATGAATAGTAAGTTATTATCTCCCCTATTATATGGCTTAGGTCTTGCCTGTTTTTCCATATCTACAATTGCTGCAGAGTCAGTTAGCCCAGTAAGTACAATTCCCGACTTTACGGCTAAATATAATATTGTTCATGATGGTGATATTGTTGGAAAAGCTGAACGGACGTTAAAAAACCTTCCCGATGGTAGTTTCGACTTTAATTACAAAACAGATATTGAATGGCTGATTTTTTCTGATCATCGCCGAGAAACCACAACCAATAAAATTGTCGACGGTAAAGTTATCCCGCTTACCTATAAATCTGATCGTGAAGGAACAGGTAAAGACAAGTTTTATCATTGGCAGTTTGATCAAGCGAATAAAACAGCTTACAACTTGAAAAAGAAAAAAAAGCCAATGAAAGGCGAATGGGTAGATGGCTTACAAAGTAAATTAAGTTATCACCTGCAATCTCGATTAAATTTGATCAACGGTGTTAAAGATTTTAATTTTAAAGCGTTAAGCACCTCTGGTGGTATCAGTACCTATAATTACGAGTACATTGGTAAAGAAGAATTAATGTTACCATTTGGCGTGATAGATGCGATAAAACTTAGACGTAAGAAACCGAATACGAAACAAGTTACCTATGCCTGGTTTGCCCCAAGATTAAATTACTTAATGGTCAAATTACATCAAATAGAAAGTGATTTTCAGCAATTTCAAGCCGAGTTAGTATCAATCGAGTCAGCAAGCAACGATTCTGACTCGACTGTAATTTCAAAAGGGAATTAATTTACTGCTATCCTAGCCTGCTGCCTTGGTAGGCTATTTCACCGTACTCAAAAGCCAGCCAATCTCCGGCTTGAAGTTTGTTCCATGATTCATCCACAGTAAGTGGCTGTGTAGCAATAACCGTTACTACATCGTGTTCTGTTGTTTCTTTTTTGAAATCAATGGCAACATCAGTATCAATTAATTTTGCCGGGCCAAATGGTGCGCGACGAGTTATCCAATGTAAATTATTGGAGCAATAAGCAAAGATAAACTCACCATCACTTAAAATTAAATTAAATACTCCTAAAGCATCAATCAATTCGCATAAACTGGCTAAATAATTATATAGAGCTTCAGAGCCTGGCCTATTATCACCAAACTTAAACCGTACTTGCTCTAATATCCAGACAAATGCTTGTTCGCTATCAGTAATACCGATAGGCAATAATTTATTGGTTTTAAGTATTTCTTTATGATTGGCAAGTTGGCCATTATGAGCGTAGGTAAAGTTTCTTCCCCACAACTCTCGAGTAAACGGATGGGTATTTTCTAGACTTACCGGACCTGCATTGGCTTGTCTTATATGGCAAACAACCGCGACACTTTTGATCGGATAATTGGTAACCAGTTTGGCGATTTCAGAATCAAAGCTGGGTTTAGGGTCTTTAAAGGTTCGACAGCCCTTGCCCTCATAAAAGGTAATGCCCCAACCATCTTTATGTGGTCCAGTGTTACCACCTCTTTGCATTAAACCAGCAAAACTAAAACATATATCTGTTGGTACGTTGGCACTCATTGCCAATAATTCGCACATGTAAAACGCCTTAAAATTCAAAATTAAGTTAATAAGCTCATTGTAGTATAACGATTATTTATCAAAAATTTCAGCAAAAATTAGCTCAATTTTGTCAGTCAATTATACTTAACCATGAGTCATGTAAATAAATTATTTGATCTTGTAGCAAAATGTAATTATCCTTAACAAAGAACAGTGGTCTGACCTCTTACCTTTTTAACGTTATTGTGGAGTTAATGTGGAAGTAATAATCGCTTTATCAGTATTTATTTTAATTACCGGCTATTTAGCCTATAACCGCTCATCGCTTAGTGTTTTTACAGCTATCTATACATTATTAATGTTTATTGGCAGTATTTTTGACATCGTAGGCGGCCTTTCCTGGATAGTTTTTATATTAATCGCAGCGCCATTTAATATAAAAAGTTTACGCCAAAGCTTAATTAGTGAAAAACTTCTGAAAGCATTTCAGAAAATTATGCCTGAAATGTCTTCAACTGAAAAAGAAGCACTAAACGCAGGGACCACCTGGTTTGAGGCTGAACTATTTAAAGGCGATCCTGACTGGTCTAAACTACACAAGTTTCCACAACCTCGCTTATCACTTGCAGAACAAGACTTTCTTGATGGTCCAGTAGAAGAAGTCTGCCGCATGTGCGATGACTGGGAAGTTACCCATGAGCTAGCCGACCTTCCACCTAACGTGTGGCAATACCTGAAGGATAACAAGTTCTTCGCTATGATCATCAAAAAAGAATATGGCGGCTTGGAGTTTAGTGCATATGCGCAATCACGAGTATTACAAAAATTAAGCGGTGTATCTATTGTATTATCAAGCACCGTTGGTGTGCCAAATTCTTTAGGACCTGGCGAATTACTTCAGCATTACGGCACAAAAGAGCAACAAGATCATTACCTGCCCCGTCTTGCTACAGGTGAAGAAATTCCATGCTTTGCGTTAACCAGTCCTGAAGCTGGCTCAGACGCCGGTGCAATTCCAGATTTTGGTATTGTTTGTAAAGGTGAGTTTGAAGGTAAAGAAGTGTTAGGCATGCGCCTAACTTGGAATAAACGTTATATTACGTTAGCACCGGTCGCAACAATTTTAGGCTTGGCATTTAAGTTATATGATCCAGACCAACTCATTGGTGAAGAAAAAGACTTAGGTATTACTTGTGCTTTGATCCCTACTGATATTGACGGTGTGATAACCGGCCGTCGTCACTTTCCGCTAAATGTACCATTTCAAAATGGGCCAACTCAAGGTGACGATATTTTTGTACCGTTAGACTTCATCATTGGTGGCAAAGACATGGCAGGTCAAGGCTGGCGTATGTTGGTTGAATGTTTGTCTGTAGGCCGCGCAATAACTCTACCTTCAACTTCTGCCGGCGGCGCCAAAACGCTTGCATTAGCGACAGGCGCTTACAGCCATATTCGTCGTCAATTTAAATTACCTATTGGTAAAATGGAAGGCGTTGAAGAAGCATTAGCGCGCATTGGCGGTAATGCCTATTTAATGGACGCTGTTACTACTATGAGTACCGGCGCAGTTGATTTAGGTGAAAAACCATCAGTTGTATCAGCTATTTGTAAATATCATTTAACTGAAAAAATGCGCGATTGTATTAGTGACGCAATGGATATACACGGCGGTAAAGGCGTGTGTATGGGGCCAAACAACTACCTTGCCCGTGGTTATCAAGGTGCTCCAATAGCCATTACTGTAGAAGGTGCAAATATCTTAACGCGTAATATGATCATCTATGGCCAAGGGGCAATTCGTTGTCATCCGTATGTTTTAGCTGAACTTGAAGCTGCGGCAAATCCTGACTTTGAACAAGCGTTAGAAGATTTCGATCAAGCATTATTTGGTCATATGGGCTTTACTATATCAAACATGATTCGCTCAATTTGGTTCTCATTATCTGGTGCTCATTTAGTTAGCGCACCGTTTAAAGATAAAACTCATCGTTATTATCAAATAATGACTCGTTTAAGCTCGAACTTAGCATTATTGTCTGATTTAGCTATGGCAGTTCTTGGCGGTGATTTAAAACGACGAGAACGTATCTCAGCTCGTTTAGGTGATGTATTAAGTTACTTATATCTTGCATCGGCAACATTAAAACGTTTTAACGATGAAGGCCGCCAAAAAGAAGATCAAGCATTAATGATGTGGGCTATCGAAGATAGCTTATACAAATGTGAATTAGCCATTAAAGAGCTAACTGAAAACTTCCCTAACCGCTTTATCGGTAAAGTTTTTAAATACTTAGTTATGCCGTTTGGCCCATCACTGAAAAAACCAAGCGATATATTGGATCATAAAGTATCGCAAATATTACAACACCCTAATGCAGCGCGTACTCGTTTAGGACAAGGCCAATACTTAAATAAAACCGATGGTAACTTAATGGGTAATTTAGAATTAACCCTTGAAAACATCATTAAGTCAGAAGCTATTGTAGATAAAATAAATGCTGCAACCGGTAAACGCCACGCGATTATAAACTTAGATAAGTTAGCTGAAACCGCTCTTAGTGACGCAATAATCAGCAAAGAAGAAGCTGAATTATTAGTGGTTACAGAGCAGCAACGCAAAGATGTTATTAACGTAGATGACTTTGAATCTATAGAGCTCGTTGCAAATAAAGCTAAGCATTTAGCGAATCAAGAGCCTAAAAAGGATGAAAAAGCCGCGTAAGTGACTAAGAAACGAGATTACGAGAAACGAGAAACGAAGCGCAGCTATAACTGATGATAGGCTGCTTGCCTATTTCCTGAACTTGTTTCAGGAAGGAGATAAAGATGTCTATTTTCCCTTCTCGCTTCCCGTTTCTCGTTTCTCGTTTCTCGTTATTAAGGGTGTTTACCCCACTAAGGCTAATTCACCAAGACGTGATTTTTTATATTCAACAGGAGTTACTCCAAACCAAGATTTGAACGCACGAGAAAAATTACTGCAACTGTAATAACCTAATTTATGTGAAATTTGCTCAAGCGTTAAATCTTTATCTTTTAGATAATCAATTGCTAACTTTTTACGCAAATTATCGACAATTTTTTGAAAACTGGTACCTTCAATATTTAACTTATTTTGTAGAGTGCTTTCCGACATACCGCAAATTTCAGCAATAAGTATTTTACTGCACTTACCCTCAGGAAGTAACTGGGCGATCACATTGGTTACCTTAGAGGTAAGGTCAAAAGAGTAACTACGTTCAATAAATTCTTTAACCGTTTTGTCAGCCTTAGCAGCTAACGTTTCATTTGCCCAAATAAACGCATCATCCATTTGTTTGTTATCAAACACAACCATCGTTTTGTCTGCGGAAAATTCAACATTATCGCCAAAGAAATCCAGATAATTCTGCATGATGTCTTTTGGTGGAGTCCAAGTTAAACATACTTTTTTGACCATTGAGTTTGGCCCGACAGTTAATTTAAGCAAACTTACTGTTAATGCTGAAAAAATATCTGAATAGTAATTTGAATTTACCTGGTTAAAATCAACAGCTTCCGTAATGGTAAGGTAGCTTTCATTGTTATGTTCAACAAAATTCACATCGATCAAGTTTGTTATAAATGCAAAACCGTTCATGTAGCGATGACAAAAATCTCGTAACGAACTGCTATACAATAACCCAGTGCCGAATGCGTTCAAAAGTGCCGGATTTAAATGCTTACATGCATTTATTGAAATACAGGGTGAGGTTTCTTTAATAATAACATCAATATATTTAGCGCACTGTTGTTGTGGTATGCGTTTATAAACATTTGAATAGTCATTTAAATGAATACCATTGGATTCAAGTTTAGAAGAAAAGTCTATTGCATACTGCTCAATAGCTGGTTGCATAAATGCTAGGCTGCCACTATAGCTGCTCGCTAATAACTTCTTCATATTAACTCCTCAATATTGTGATTAAAAGTAAAGCTTTTATTTAGGTATTACTATTCGTAAGTTTAATTATTCACCAATTTATTGTAACCACCCTTTAGGGTGAACTATCAAAAATATTGAATTTAACCAATATAAACAATACGTTAGCTTTGCACTGCATTATGACAAAAACTGATAATTATCATCAGCGAAAGTAATTACCACAACTCATCCGACGAGCCTAAAATACCGTTAGAAATTTAATTTAAACAAAACGTTTTATTAGCGATAATCAAAAAAGTTAACTACAGTTTGTCTAGTTAAGTTATTATTTTTATTGATTTTACCTCACACTCTAGGAGTTAAGCATGAGCGTAATGAAGTTTGTTGTACCATCTTTTATTTGTATCTTATTAATAGGCTGTTCTGAGCCTACAAAGCAATCCGCGCCAAAGGTAACAGCTCCTGAAGTAGAGGTACAAACAATTGCCCTCACCGAACATGGCGTAAGTAATCGTTGGCCTGGTAAAACACAGATCCTGTCAAAGTCTGAGTTATCTAGCCAGATAAGAGGCATAGTAGTTAAAAATAACTTTAAAGAAGGCGCCAGCGTTAAACGTGGTGACGTGTTAATCGAAATAGACCCTAAGCCAATTTTAGCAAGATTAGAAACAAACAAAGCGGATGTTGCCAGAGCGCAAATCGAATTGGATTTAGCAGAAAAAACCTACAAAGCATCAAAGCAACTGGTTGAAGAAAAAGTTATCAGTGAATTAGATGCTGAAAAAATTAAAGCCGATACAGAGTTAGCCAAAGTAGAACTACTGACCGCACAATCAGAATTATTAAAAACCGAGCTACGCTTAAAACAGTCTAAGATCACCTCGCCTATTGATGGTGTAATTGGTTTGAATGATATCAATATTGGCGAGCTTATTGGTCCTTTACAAGGTAACATAATTGAAGTTATTGCGAATGATAAAATTGAGGTTTACGTACAAATAGACCACAAAGAACACTACCAAAACATGTTGGTATTAAAAGATAAAGAGCCTGAAGAAGTTCGTAGTATTCATATTGAGTTACCCAATGGCGACGTTTATGAACATGAAGGAAAGCTGGATTACATTGGTACTGAAGCATCTGAAGGCAGTGGTTACGTTAGTTACCGTGTTGTTTTTCCAAACCCTGACGGATTGTTAGTTGCAGGTCAAAACGTTTATCTTATCGGCCGCGACATTGAAAAAATACATGTAGTAAAAATTCCACTATCGGCAGTGCAACAAGACCAATCTGGCCGATACGTTCTTATTGTTAATGAAGCAAATGTTGCTGAGAAAGCTTATGTTGAGCTAGGTAATATAGATGTTAGTGATGTCATTATCACTCAGGGCTTAAACGTAGGCGATACACTTATTACTTCTGGCTTTTTAAACGTAAAAGTTAATCAACCCGTTACAGTAGCAAAATAACTCTAATCTGAAACAACTAGAGTACGTTAATAGTATTAACTTCTGACTAGTTGCCTTAAGCTTTAAACAAAAGTGGGATTACTTTTTAGTAATCCCATTATCAGTTCAGTTTCAATCTTATTAATCTAAAGAGTGGTATGAAAAATCACTATATAAACTCTATCCTTTGCTTTTAATAAGATACATTATTGACGTCTAAAGCCAGTTCCCTTACTTTTTGATGTAGGAGGCTTAATATAAAGTTGCGATCGATTTCTCGCTTGAGTTGCTTGAGTTCTTTTTGGGTATAAATTAATTGCACTTACTAAGCCTTCATAGTGTTCAGTTGAAAATAATGCTGTTCCTAAATCATCACTAACACCACGACTTTTTGCAAGGGCGCTTAAGTAGTCTGCTTTTTTTATGTCTTGCTCGACAACGTTACCTTCACGATACAACATAGACAAAACCCAGGTTGCGACACCGTTTTCTGACTGTTTCGCTCTATTTAGATATCTCAATGCTTTTTTTGAATCATAATATTTCCCTTGTTTATCTAACATAGAAATTGCACTAACAATACCTGCCTGCATGTTACCCCGTTCCGCTGCTACTATAACTTTCTCAAGTTTTTGTTCGCAATCAGTTGATATACAACCTGCAAATGCTGATGTAGAGCTGAGCAAAGTAATGACAAATATAGTTGTAATTTTCATAATATCTCCCTGATTAATCTCAATTATTCGATTCAAGTATAGTGCTTGGGATTGAAACCGCAAAAATGTTTAAAAAGAAGTAACCTTAACGGTCATGGAAATGAAATCACCAAAGAGGGATATTAAAAGAGCGAAATCTCGAATTCGATTTACTAGAAATCATGTCTATTTCACGTTGAAAAGCGTGCATAAAAAAAGCAATATCAGAGCACTACTTCTGATATTGCTAAATACGTTACATTGTTAAAAAATCACTTTATAAAAAAGTAATAAACCTCATGACAAGTTTACTACCGAGTTCTTTTATAAAGTAATACTATTTTAATGACAAAGATGCTTAAAAACTAATGCAATAAAAACATAATAATTATGCATAAAGTGCATAATTAATTTATGACACTTTTGATATATAGACTTAAATTAATAAAACTTTTCTATTTGATTCAACAGCTTGGATTTAAACCATTGATGAGCTTTACTGTTTTCTGAGCGCTTGTGCTCAAGCAGGAAAAATTCAATCATATCTTTTTTAGGTAAATTGAATTCATAAACCGGTTTAAATCGGTTGATTAAATCAGGGCTACTTCCTAATAAGCTTGGGCCCACAAATAAACAATCACTGTTCTCCATGATCTCTAACAGCATTTGTAGCTGACTTGTTTTATATATAGGTTCTTTGCTAGCCCCTTTTTTGGCCAGCATAAATTCAACTGGCCCGGTAAACTTTGCACTTTGATTATTTTCAACATGTAATGCGACAAAATCATATTCTAGACACTCATCTAGCGTTGCTTTTTCAGAGCCTACTAAAGGGTGACCTTTACGAGCAAAAATAACAGGCTTTACCGTGCCGATAAACATGGCGTTAAACCTTGGAGGAATATCTTTAGCAACGTGTATTGCAAAATCCAAGGTGCCAGCTTCGAGGAGTTCAAACGGGTTCGATTTTGCCGTACTTTCTGTCAATTGCACATTTGGTGCTTCTTTGTGTAATAAGTTAAATAAAGGCAAAATAACGTTATGACTAAGCATTGATGGAATAGATATAGAAAAACTTTGTTCACAGGTTGACGGCTCAAACTCTTCACTAGAAAGAATATTGTTCAAGCTCTCTAATGTTTCGGGCAAAATACGTTCAAGTTCTAATGCTTTCGCTGTTGGGCTAATACCTACAGAGGTTCGATAAAATAATTGATCGTCAAATAAATCTCTTAAGCGCTGTAATGTTCTGCTCATTGCAGGTTGGGTTATAAAGAGAATTTCAGCTGCCCTACCAACATGTCGCTCTTTCAACAGCACACTTAACGACACTAATAAGTTTAAATCTATGCGTGATAATTTTTGTTCTAATATTTTCATCTTATGCACCAAAATTATATTACTCATTAACTATACTTCATCATTTTGTATAACGCATGATTTTATTTAGATCAAAATGTAACCTTCCTCTTCGATTTAATCGACAATTCACCCGAAAGGATGAGTGCTTTCAAATATCAATTTCTTTAGCCTGTCTAATCAACATATAAAAATAACAAAATAATTTTAACAACGACAACAGCAAGAGATAAAGAAATGAGCCAATTTGAAAACAAAACAGTAATTATTACCGGGGCTTCTGCCGGTATTGGTAGAGCAACAGCATTAGAGTTTGCAAAACAAGGCGCAAATGTAGCGCTTGCCGATATTAACATGCCTGGCATTGAAGAGACTGCAAAGTTAATTACCGAAAATGGTGGCACAGCCATAGTAATCAATACCAACGTTGCTAGTATGGAAGATTGTCAAAACATGGTTGATAAAACGGTTGCTGAATTTGGTCAACTTGACGTGATTTTCAATAATGCAGGTATTGCCGGTGAGCGTGCAATGGTTGAAGATACCTCAACAGAGATGTGGCAAAAAGTTATCGACATTAACCTGAACGGTGTGTTCTTTTGTACAAAAGCAGCAATTCCAGCCATGCTAGAAAATGGTAGCGGCGTAATTATTAACACCGCTTCAGTAGACGGTTTAGTTGGTATGAGCACAATTTCGCCATATGTTGCTGCCAAGCACGGCGTTGTTGGCTTAACAAAAGCAACGGCTTTAGAGTACAGCAGAAAAGGCATTCGCTCTTTAGCAGTATGTCCAGGTTATGTTGTAACTGAAATGACTGAAGTAGGCTTTGCTCAAGAAGAGCAAGATGCATTCGGTGCCATGACACCATTAGGTCGGGGTGCTACTCCTCAAGAAATAGCTAATTTTGTTACCTTCTTAGCCTCTGATAAAGCGTCATTTTTAAATGGCTCTGCACATCAAATTGATGGCGGCTTATTAGCTGGTATGGGAATTATTGATTAATAACTTCAAAGTAACAAAAAAGTAACTCTTTAAACATAAAAGCTAAGCTGCTGTGCAGTTTAGCTTTTTTGTTTTCAAATCTCACCTCATTCAAAGCTAAAAACTTTAGAGCTACCCATCCAGATATACATATAACCAATTGTTAATAAAGGATTTTAATTAGAGTAATTGCACTCAATTAAAATTCACCCGTTAGGGTGATATTGTCAAAAAAGCTTACGTATTACTGTCAATGCATAGAAAAAAGCACGATAGATGGAATAAATAATATGTTTGAATTTGATGAAGTACCATTACCGAAATTAGGTCTTACTGGCCTAGAAGGTGTAATGAGCGAAGAAGAGTTGGCCATTCAAGGCATGGCTCATCGCTTTGCTGCTGAAGTAATGCGTCCAATCGCTGAAAAGCTGGATAAAATGGACCATGAAGCTGCTGTTGCTGAAGATTCACCTATTTGGGAATTTTTAGAAAAAATTGAAGAGTCTGGGTTATTAGATTTAGCCGCTATTGCTGGCATGAGCAATGAAGAAAAAGCGCGCATTATTCCTATTATATTTGAAGAGCTAGCTTGGGGTGACTCAGGTTTAGCTATGGGTTATTTGGTAAGTAAATTTCCTGCCTTTGCTGCCTACAACACTGGTGATGCTGAAATAATTGAACGTTTTGGCCATTTACGTGGCTGTTGGGCTGCCACACAACCTGACCGTGGTTGCGATCTAGTTGATATTGAAGCAAGCGAATGCCATCCAGGTGAAAGACAAGGTCGAGGAAATTTAGTTGCTCGCATTGAAGGCGATGAAGTTGTTATCAACGGCCAAACCTCGGCGTGGGTTTCAGGCGCTCCAATAGCTCAATCAGCGTTACTATACAGTCAATTCGATGATGGCGACGGTATCTACAACGAAGATGGAAGCCATAAATACGTTGGTATTTTAGTACCTTTTGATATTCCTGGAGTTACTAAAGGTAAGCCGCTCGATAAAATGGGCATGCGTGCTTTATGTCAAGGTGAAATATACTTTGATAATGCTCGTGTACCACTTAAATACATGATTGCAGATGCCGATCAAGGTTACTCATCATTTTTTGGCGCATTAACCTTTGCCAACATGGAAATGGGTATTTCGTTCACAGGAGTTGCCCGTGCTGCGCTTGATCATGCGCTTGCTTATGTTCATGAACGTAAACAAGGCGGTACTGAAATAATCAACCATCAAACTGTACGTGCCCGCTTATTTAAAATGCATCAAAAGGTTGAAGCTTGCCGTGCGATGGCAAAACGTGTGTTTGACTACAACTACGGCCCTAATGGTCCGCATTTGTTAGCATCAGCTACCTCGAAAACTTATGTTACCGATACGTGTGTTGAAGTGTGCTCTGAAGCAATTCAATTATTCGGTGGTAATGGTTTAACCCGTGAATATCCGCTAGAAAAATTATTCCGTGATGCACGTGCCTCGCAAATTGCCGATGGTGAAAACAACATGTTGGGTCTAAAAGCCGCAACTTGGTTAAGCAAAGCTTATAAAGATAAAAACGGTTTATAAATCTAAATAAAGTCACCGTTTTAGTAAACATAGAAACAAAGAATTTAAGGAAACAAAAATGAACAAGAAACCAGTAATCGTATATGGTGCAAGTGGCTATACAGGTCGTTTAATCTGCGAATTTTTACGCGAATATCAAATTCCATTTATTGCGGCGGGTCGTAATAAAGAAAAACTTGAAGATGCCATGGCAAAAGTACCAGGCATTGAAACAGCGAACTATGAAATTGCTGTAGTAGACCACACTGTTGAAGCGTTAACTGAATTCTTTAAAGGCGCTAAAGTTGTATGTAATACAGTTGGTCCATTCGCTCGTTTTGGTACAGCCGTTGTTGAAGCATGTTTAAATGCAGAATGTCATTATCTTGATACTACTGGTGAACAACAGTGGATGATTGATATGCGTGATACATTCTCAGAAGCATACGCTGAGAAAGGTTTATTATTAGCACCATCAGTTGCTTACATGCATGCCGTAGGTAATATTGCCGCAGAGTTCTGTTTAGAAGACTCAACTATCGACTCAATCAACGCAGCCTGTATCCCTACAGGTGTTCCAACAGTTGGTTCGACTCAAACAGTAATGGATATGGCTCGTAATAAGCAATATTGGTTAGAAAACAATGAGCTTGTTGAAATTGTAGAGCCAATGAAGCACGGCCATGAAGTTGTTGTTCCAGGTCACAATGCCACAGTTATGGCCTTACCATGGGGCGGCGGTAGCATCCCTTTATGGTATGCAAATGACGTTCGTGTAAATCACGCGCAATCATTAACAGGTTTTACTAACCGTCCATTAATGCAAGGCGTTATGGCAATGGCAGCTCACTACGAAGATAACTTAAAAGATCTTCCTGTTGCAGAGCAAGAAGCACAATTAGATGCTATGGCTGCAGGTATTACTCCAGGTATGCCTCCTCGTGAAAACCGTACTATTCACCGCTTAGTTGACCGCGTATATGGCGTCGGCCCTAAATCACAAGTGTGTTGTACGATCGTTGGTCACAGCGCTTATATCCAAACAGGTCTAGTACAAGCATTTATTGCCAAGCAACTTATTGCTAATGGTCCAAATAATGTCGGCTTCCAATCTCCTTGTAAAGCTGTAGGTCATCATGAACTGTACGGCGCGTTAGAAGGTTTTGGTTTCTGTGACATGAAATTAGAAAAATTTTAAGCATTAAAATGTAGCTGTTTAATCGTTAGGTTAAACAGCTCTTTACTCGAGGAAAATTACATGCGTGTAATTGATTTTTTTGACCAGGGCGCGGCGTTATATCCAAATAACGTTGCGTTTCATGATCTAGCTGACAGTAGTGAGTCAACATACAGCCAAGCCAGTGCTGTTTCTCATAAAGTTGCCTCGGCACTGCATAAGCGTGGTTATGTTAAAGGCAGTAAAGTTGGCATTTTAGCGCCTAACTCAAACATTGCCTTTGAAGTACTATTAGGTGCGTTTCGAGCAGAATCGGTTTGGCTACCGATCAACCCTAGAAATCCTGTTGATATCAATATCGACCTTTTATCTCGTTTTGATGGTGATTTATTACTTTACCATTCAAATTACGAAAAAGAAGCTCGTGCAATTGCAGCCGGCACACCAAATTTAAAAGAAATTGTTTGCATTAATAACACTGATGTTGAAGGTGAAAATCTTGAGTCGTGGTTGAATGATGCTGAAGATTTTCATCAAATGGGCGATGAGCTAAACGATGATGTTGCCGCCATATTCCCTACGGGTGGTACCACAGGTAAATCAAAAGGTGTGATCATGTCACACAAAGCGATTGAAGCTATGTTCGCTAACTTTTATAGCCACTTCAATTACTACGACAACACTTGTCATTTAGTTGTTGCGCCAATGACTCACTCTGCAGGCCTTATTGGTGCACTGCATTTTGCTCGTGGTGGTAAAAACGTAATGATGGCTGCTGCCGATCCTGAAGGTATTTTAAAAACCATTGAACAGCACAAAATTACTCACTTCTTCTTGCCGCCAACAGTAATGTACATGATGTTAGCCCATGAAAATGTTGGTAAATATGACTACTCATCACTGCAACACTTTTTGGTAGGTGCAGCCCCTACTTCGCTCACTAAGTTAAAAGAAGCAATTAATGTGTTTGGCCCAGTAATGACCGAAGCTTTTGGTCAGTCTGAAGCACCAGCTGCAATTTGCGCGAAAGCACCATGGGATTACATGGATAGCGACGGCAACATCAATGATGCGCGTTTAGCCTCTGTTGGCCGTCCTTGTGTAATGAACCAAGTAGCTATTATGGATGACGACGGTAATAAATTAGCCAAAGGTGAAGCAGGTGAAATTTGCGTTAAAGGTAATTTAGTAAACCCAGGTTACTACAAAAACGAAGAAGCCACTAATGAAGCTCAAATTGATGGTTGGTTACACACAGGTGATGTAGGTGTGATGGACGATGATGGTTATATCACTATCGTTGACCGTAAAAAGGACATGATCATTACCGGTGGTTTTAACGTATTCCCTAATGAAATTGAACAAGTAATTTCTTCGCAACCAGCAGTTCAAGATTGTGCCGTTATTGGTATTCCTGACGAAAAATGGGGCGAAGCGGTTAAAGCTGTAGTGCAATTAAAGCCTGGTCATGAATTAACTGACGTTGAATTAGCCGGCATTGTTAAGCAAGAGCTAGGCAGTGTTAAAACGCCTAAATCAATTGACTTTGTTGCTGATTTACCACGCAGCCCTGTTGGCAAAGTACTTAAAGCCGATATTCGTAAACAATATTGGGGCGATAAAGCCCGCGCAGTTAACTAGGACTAAATGATGACTAGAACAGTAGTAATTTGCGGTGTTGGCATGGTGCCATTTAAAAAACCAGGACAAAGTGACGGTTATGAAGTTATGGGTCGTGATGCTGCGTTTGCCGCCTTACAAGACTCAACTCTGACCTATAACGATATTGACCAAGCATTTGCTTCTTATGTATATGGAGACAGCTGTGCCGGTCAAGCGGCTTTATATGGCGTAGGTATCACCGGGATTCCAATTACTAACGTTAATAATAACTGTGCCAGTGGCTCAACTGCATTCTCTCTTGCAGCGCAAGCCATTAAATACGGTATTAGTGAATGTGTAATGGCACTTGGTTTTGAGCAAATGACACCTGGTGCTATCGAAATGGCTTTCCCGGATAGAACCAGCCCACTGCAGCGCCATACTGATGCATTAGCTGATTTGGTAGGCGCTACTGCAGAAGAACGCCAGATGCCGCCAGCAGTAATGATGTTTGGTTGTCAGGCTGAAATTGTGATGAACGAGTATGGTATTAGCGAAGAAGCAATGGCACAAATTGCCATTAAGTCTCGTGTACATGCCGAGCACAATCCAAATGCAATCTATAGAACACCACTGACTACAGCAGAAATATTAGAGAAGCCACCAATTTATCGTGGTTTACGCAAGCTGTTTGCATGCCCACCAAGTTGTGGCGCAGCGTCAGTAATTGTTTGTAGTGAAGAGTTTGCTAAAAAGCATAATTTAGACATTAAAGTAGTGTTAAAAGGTAGCGGTAATTGCAGTGATAAAGCAGATTATTTTACTTCGCATCCATTAGACATCACGTTTAGAGCATTAAGTAAACAAGCTGCAGATTTAGCTTATGCTGATGCAGGCGTAGGGCCAGAAGATATCGATATTATCGAACTTCATGACTGCTTTACCAGTAACGAAATTCTTACCTATTCTGCCCTCGGTTTGTGCCAGGACGCTGACATAGAGAAGTTTATCATGGACGGTCAAAACACTTATGGCGGCAAATATGTTGTTGGTCCATCAGGTGGTTTATTAGCAAAAGGACATCCATTAGGCGCAACAGGTCTAGCCCAAATAACCGAGTTGGTACAACAACTGCGCGGTCAATCTGGTAATAGACAAGTTGATGGTGCTCGCATCGCTTTGCAACATAACGGTGGTTTAGGTAGTGCAGGATTCGTGAATATTTTCGAACGCCTGTAACGCTAAACCTCAAGGACGTTTTTATTCATTTAAGAACGTCCATTTTTTTACCCTAACGCAGTTACAAATTGAAACAAACGCAACACTTTAAACACATTTTGGCTTTTCGATTAACGTCGCAAAGTAAAAATATTTTTATTTTAAATTAAAACTATAACAACAATAAAAACAACATGTTATTAGTATCTTAGGAGCGCTAAAAATGAAAGTAACTAACACAACACGAATGAACAAAAGTAAATTAGCCATGGCAATTGGTGCATCAATGATGTTATCTGGATATGCAATGGCTGAAGAGCAAGAAACAGACGCACAAGCAGGTAAACTTGAAGTTATTCAAGTTACTGCAACCAAGCGTACAGAAAGTATCCAAGACGTACCTATGTCTATCACTGCGATTAACGGTGATAAAATAGAAAAAGCCGGCATTGAAGATTTATCTGAAATGTCTAATTACATTCCTAATTTAACCATAGCTACTGGTGCAATCAATACTAACGTTTATATGCGTGGTGTTGGCTCTGGTATCAACCGCTCATTTGAACAATCAGTCGGTATGTTCATTGACGGTATATACATGGGTCGTGGTAAGCAATTTCGCGCACCTTTCATGGATCTTGAACGTGCAGAAGTATTACGTGGACCACAAGGTATTTTATTTGGTAAAAATACTATTGCAGGAACGATTAACTTAACAACGGCAAAAGCCGAAGCTGGTGGCGACTTTGAAGGTAAAGTAACCCTAGACGCAGAGCCTGAGTATGGTTCACAAGGCGTAACAGCGGTACTTGCAAGTGGTTTAACAGACGAGCTAGGTGTTCGTTTAGCGGTTAAAAGCTCTAGCACTGATGGCTACATGGAAAACACTAATTTAGACCGTGATGAAATGGAAACTAAAGAGCAAGTTGTTCGCTTATCATTAAATTGGCAACCAAGCGCAGAGTTAGATGTAAATTTAAAACTAGAACAATCAAACTTTGAGTCTACAGGTGGCACAGGACAAATCACTGGATTTGAACCAATTGGTGGTTTAGCTCAATATGTAGCCTTAGGAGTAGTACCTGCCCTTGACCCAGACTTTGATGCCGATGGTAACTTAACAAACTCATACGATATTACATTAGCACCTGAAAGCCGTGATATTGATAATACTAATATTGCCTTAAACATCGATTACAGCTTAGGTGATGGCACCTTAACATTTGTTACGGGCTTATCAGAATATGATTCTGAAGAACATCAAGATGTTGATTTTTTACCTATGCCATTTATCAACACCAGTGACGAGCATGACTTCTCACAAGTAAGCCAAGAAATACGCTATGCCACTTCTGGTAACAATACCTTTGATTTTATCACCGGTGTTTACTATCAAAACTCTGAATTAGAATTCGACGTTTACTCACAAGTTGATGTTACTTACATTGCACCAGTATTAAACATGGCATTTGCAGCGCCTGGCTCTGCTGCACCACTTGGTTTTCCTGATAATTCATTAGCGGACTTAGGCATTGCTCCTGATGGCTTTACTCGCTCTACTAATTACACACAAGATACTGAAACATTTTCTGCGTTCTTCCAAGGTACTTATAATGTATCTAACGATTTTCGCATCATTGCCGGTGGTCGTTACACCGATGAAACCAAAGATGTTATGCGTCAAAGCTTAATTCAAGAGCAAGGTAAATCTTATTATAACCCTGCAGATATGGCTGGTTTAAATGCTTTAGTGACTGCATCAGCATTAAAAGTTGCTGTTGTTTTACCTGAGCATGAAGACAGTCGTTCAGAAGGTCACTTTACTCCTTCAGTTAAATTCCAATACGATGTAAATGATAACTTCATGGTTTACGGTACAGCCGAGCAAGGTTTTAAATCTGGTGGATTCAATTCCAGTGCTGATGCAACCGTTGCTAACCAAGAGTTTGAAGAAGAGTCTGCTGTTGGCGTAGAGCTTGGTTTTAAATCAGATTTGCTAGACGGAGCAGCTCGACTAAATATGGCCGTATTTAGAACTGAATTTGATGATTTACAAGTTACTACTTGGAATGGTTTTGGATTTGAGGTTGGTAACGCTGCAGAATCAGTTACTCAAGGTATCGAGTTAGATGGTGTTGTAATGCTAAATGATAATTGGACCTTAAGCGGTTCAGCATCTTACTTAGATTCTTACTACTCAGATTACGCAACCGGTCCATGTACGGCTGAGCAAATTGCTACAGGTATGGTTGTATGTGATTTAACTGACGAAACCACACCATTTGCACCTGAAGTGTCTGCGTCAATTTTCTTAGATTATATTACCGAAATTGGTGAATCTATGGAGTTTTTCGCACAACTTAACGTTAACTTCAAAGATGACTTTTTCTACGATACAGATTTAGATCCTAACTTAATGCAAGAAGCACACACAAAAGTAAATGCCCGCATTGCGCTAGCATCTATTGAAGAAACATGGGAGTTAGCATTAATTGGTAAAAACTTAACTGACGAAACTACTTTTGCTGCTGGTCTTGATGTACCTCTTGTAGCTGGTGGTTACATGGGTTATACCGACGCACCTCGTACAGTATCAGTACAAGGTACATACCGCTTCTAATGTAAGCATCTAATATAAACCTCTAAAAGGTAAGTTCTAGGAAACTAGACCTTACCTTTTTTTTCAGAATTAAATCATTAAATATATTGTTATAGGCGTTTATACCTTCGAGTTGTAAGAATTCACTTTTTAACAGTTGATTAATTTTCATACTTTTGGGTGATTTTACCAAAATTTAGTCTGTGGATAATTAATGCATACCAAGCAGCAGAGTTAGAAATTCTACAACGCTTTTACCAATCTTATTTAGTTAGTACTGAATATCTACCTCAGGAAGTAATATGTTTAATCAAAAATTTTCACAAAAGCGAGCATTTGTTACTGGTGCTGCAAGTGGCCTAGGTTTAGAAATTTGTCAACAACTCGCCAAACAAAACTGGCGCTTGGCAATTGCCGACATCAATAGCGAACGTTTAGCCACAACAAAACTAGAACTTGAAAGCCTTGGTGCTGCTCAAGTTATCGATATAGAACTGGATGTAACCGACATTGAGGCAATGTTTTCTGCTGCCGAAACGATAGAGAAAGCATGGCAAGGTGTAGACTTACTGTTTAATAACGCTGGCATTGCTGGCGCAGGAAAGATGGAAGAAATAACGGGTACTGACTGGGAACGTGTTATCGACATCGACTTATGGAGTGTTATCTATGGTTGTCGTGCCTTCATTCCTATGATGAAAAAGCGAAAAAGTGGTCACATAATTAACACTGCATCAAGCGCAGGTACACTGTCAGCTGCAGAAATGGCTAATTACAATGTAGCCAAAGCCGGTGTTGTATCGTTATCTGAAACCTTAAAAGTAGAGTTATCACCAAATAATATTGGTGTAACTGTGCTGTGCCCTACCGTATTTAAAACTAACTTAGGTGAATCAGTTAGTGGTAAAACTGCATTTGAGCGAAACCTACAACAACAACTTAAAGAATCTAAAATTACTAGTGCAGATATAGTTCGCAGAACATTTGCGGCGATTAAATCAAATAAACTTTATGTAATGCCGCAAAGTGATGCAACCTGGGGCTGGCGTATTAAACGATTAATGCCAGAAACTTATGCCAAACTAATGGCTTACATGTATAGAAATCGCATTTGGATCTACAAACATTTGGATTGATCAATAAGCTGAAGGCCTAAGATAAAAACCCAGAAAATTTCTGGGTTTTGCAATTTTATAGAGAGTTAAAGTTATTTTAATGTTTATAAGTTTTCAACAATGTTCTGCACATTTTTATACCACCTAGAAATCTCTATGCAATGGCTTGGAACTTGCTCTTTTACCCAGTTTACAAAGTTACATATTACAAACAAATCAATATCTGCCTGACTAAGTTGCTCCCCAACTAAAAATGTCTTGTTTTCCAAAGCTCGGTTCATATCATCCCAAAATGCAGCTAAACGAAGTTTTCCTCTTGGAATTAACTGACTAATTTGTGGAATATTCACTCGCCCAGGAATAGCCCTGTCTTTAAAGGTTTCACCTTGATTACGCAATATTTCTGCGATTGGCATCACCCCTTCAGTATACAATTTATGCATTAACCCTATCACTTGCGCTGTTTCCAAGGCATCGTTTCCAAATAATGGTTTATTTGGATATTGGCGGTCTAAGTAATAACAAATGGCGATGGTATCGGTAAGTACTGTTCCATCTTCTAATGATAATACCGGTAAAGTGCAAGCAGGGTTAAGCGTCTTAAAATCATCAGCAAAGTGCTCTCCCTTAAGGATATCAACTTCAGTAGTTTCAAGAGTAATCCCTTTTAACTTTAATAAAATGGCTACTCGTTGTGGGTTAGGAGCTATTGAACAAGTATAAAAATGCATTGTTATTCCTTTGTTTTAATTATTTAATTACTATATCTAACTATAGGTTCTTTGGCTCGTAATTATGCATAAATTGAGTAGAACATTTAAAAAGCCGCCCTAAAATAGGCGGCCTCCTTACTTAATAATATCCGATAAACAGTAATGTTTAGGGCGCATGAGTTTTATTCTCACTTACCAAAGATACTGCGTGCAATTACTAGGCGTTGTACCTCGTTAGCACCCTCATATATTTCACCAATTTTACAATCTCGGTAGATGGCTTCTAATGGAAATTGTTGACCAGTTGCCGCTAACTCTTTAACAAAACCATAACCACCGCAAACCTGAATTGCATCGCGCACTAAATCGCCTGGTAAAGCACTACCAATAAGTTTAGCCATGGCGCACATTTGTTGCACTCCTGGACGCTTTTTATCTTCTACCATTGCAGCTTTTACATATAAGTTACGGGCATTTTCTAATTGTGTAGCGTACTCTGCAAACTTAAACTGCCAGTATTGAAATTGGCTGATCGGCTTACCAAAAATCTCACGCTTTTTCATATAATCAACGGCAAAATCGAATGCAGATTGCGCCATTCCCACACCACAGGCACCAATACCAACTCGGCCAAGGGTGAGAGAAGTCAGCGCGGATTTTAAACCTTTCCCTTCGATACCAACCAAGTTTTCGCTGGGTACAAACACATCATCAAAATACACATCGGCAGTTAATTGACAATGGTTACCCATTTTCTTATCAGGCTCTCCAACACTTGCCCCATCACTATTCATGTCGATTAAAAACATACTCATAGAGTCGTCCATTTTACACAGTACGAACATTTGCTGGGCTACCGGCGAGTTGGTGATCCAACGCTTACGGCCGGTTATTCGATAACCGCCATCAACCTTGGTTGCGATAGTTTGTAATGCTCTAACGCTTAAGTCGGTACTTGCAGCCGGCTCGCTGGTGGCAAACGCGCCAACAAGTTCACCACTGATAAGTTTTGGGAACAAACGTTGTTGAACCGCTGGTTTAGCATGTTTTAAGGTATGGCCAAATAAAATAAGTGGCACATCAATAATTGCTGCAGCAATGCCTGAACTTACATAGGCTATTTCTTCTAATAACACCATCGTTGCTAATGTTGGGTACTCCAGCCCTGCTCCACCATGTTCTTTCGCAAAAGGAATGGCCAGTAACCCTTCATCGCCCATTTGCTTTACCAGCTGCCAAGGAAACTTGTTTACATCTTCCGTTGTAGTGTTAATGTCATGAGCAATTGGTCGAATTACTCGATCGGCAAATTCACGCACCTTTTGGCGCACGGCAACGGTTTCTTCAGGTAACCAAATGTCGTCAAACATTTGCTCGCTTATTCTTACAGGATAATCACTCATATGAGCCTCTTTACTTCTGATTAATTGAGTTGATGCCACAAATAGCAGTTTGGTATTCTTGTTTTAACTGAGCTGCCAAGTCGCTAATTGAAAGTATGTTGTTAATAGCTGAAACACCTTGTCCAGCAGACCAAATATCCTTCCACGGTTTTTTCTGTGCAGGGTCTTTAACAGCTTCAGCCATTTCTGTGCCTATATCGAACCCTTCAGGTTTAGGTAAGTTATTTAAATCAAATCCAGCAGCTGTAACGCTTTGCTTAATAAAGTTGGCCGGAATTCCCGAAATGGCATTGGTATAAATAATGTCATCGGCTTTAGAATTTACAACTAGTTGTTTGTAAGACTCACTCACCTGACACTCTTTCGTAGCCAAAAATCGTGTGCCCATATAAGCAAGATCTACACCTAAACAACGAGCTGCTGCGACTTCCGCCCCCGTTGAAATACTGCCCGAAAGCAATAATGTTTTATCAAAAAATGTGCGTAGTTCTTGCACTAAAGCAAATGGGTGTAAACTGCCAGCATGACCACCTGCGCCCGTCGTAACAGCGATTAAACCGTCTACGCCTGCACCTTTAGCTTTGCGTCCATGACGAGCATTAACAACATCATGAAACACCACACCACCATAGGAATGAATCGCATCAACAACTGTGCTTATAGCGCCAAGCGAGGTAATAACCAACGGAACTTTATGCTTTACTAGCATGGCTAAGTCTTGTTCCATGCGCGCATTTGATTTATGAACAATTAAATTCACCCCAAATGGCGCAGCCTTTTTACCTGTGGTTTGTTCGAAATCGGCTAATGCTTGTTTGATTTGAACAATCCATTGTTCTAAGCCTTCAATAGTTCTTTGATTTGCAGCAGGAAAAGTACCGATGATCCCCTCGATACAATTAGCGATAACCATTTTAGGGGTTGACGCTAAAAACATTGGTGCACTAACAACTGGCAAAGATAATCTGCCAACAAATGATTCAGGTAACGGCATTACAAACTCTCATTTAAAAATAATGAGGTCATTGTAAATTCCCTCATCTAAAGTTAATATCACTACAAATGACAACTTTGTGGGGATAATAGACAAATGAGAGCGATTAAATGATTAAATTTGCCATTATTGCCTTAGATGGATGCTATGGCTCCAGCCTTCATGGCCTGGTAGATGTTTTAGTTGTTGCTAATGCCCACATTGCAAAAGAATCTGGCGATGACACGCCTTTTTTTAGCTGGCAATTTTTTACCAGTGCTCAGCAGAAAATTAGCACCAGTAACGGTTTAGAAATGAACGAGCCGTTAGTTGAACATTCAGAGCAAGTATTTGATGTGATCTTTATTCCCGGTATTTATTATCAAGGGGTTAAAGCGTTTTCTGAAAAGCTTAAAAGTTATCAAGATCTATATCAATGGCTACAAACACAGCATGAACAAGGGGCAGTAATTTGTGCTAATTGCACCTCTACATTTCTGTTAGCTCAATCCGGTCTATTAAAAGGTAAGCAGTGTACAACGATATGGTGGCTGGAACATTTATTTAAGCAGCGCTATAGCGACACATTACTGAACTTTGATGAACTAATTATTGAGGACTCTAACGTACTAACGGCAGGAGCAGCAACGTCTCACTTTCAGTTAGGTTTACGCTTGTTAAAACGTTTTACCTCAGAGTTAATCGTGCAACAAACGGCGAAAGCGATGTTAATTGATACTCGTACGGTGCATGTATCGCCGGAGCAATTACTTAACCTTGCCCGAGAACACAACAACCCTTTGGTCCAAAAAGCTCAGGAATGGATTAATGATCATTTACATGAACCGTTCACGGTAAAAGAGTTAGCAACACATATTGCCTGTACGGAGCGAACATTGACCCGACAGTTTAAGGACGTTTTAGCGGTGACGCCGGTAAAATATATACAAAACTTGAGAATAAACAGAGCTAAATACTTATTAGAAAATAGCGAGTTTAGCCTAGAGAAAATTATCGATAAAGTAGGCTATAAAGACCGTAGTACTTTTTCAAAGTTATTTAGCAGTCAAACGGGGCTGCCACCGATGAGTTATCGACGACAGTTTTCCAAAGCAGGTATGTCTTAACACATTATCAGCCATTAAAATTGATTCGAGTAAATAGTTTTGTCGCTTGAATTCGATTACTTACACCCAGCTTTTTATAAGCAACTTTTAAGTGTGATTTCACTGTATTTATTGATAAGAATAATTCATCGGCAATTTGCTGATTAGAAAAACCCTGACCCAATAATTCCATGACACTTTGTTCTTTTTTGGTTAGCTGTTCAAAACTGTTAGCATCAAAACTTTGCTCAACGCCCTGCCCTTCAAAAGACTCACAGACTTTAATAATAAATGCTTTTCGAATCACTGACAGTTCATTGTTTGACCAATCTTGTAAATAGCCAATCGCAATACTGTTAATTCGTGCAAAAGGTTGCAATAACTGCTTACTGGCAGCAATAGCGATGGCTTTCTTCAAATTAGCTTTCGCTGCAGCGGTATTTTCACTTAGGACATTCAGGTTAACTAAAGACAACAAACACTTAAGCTGAGGCAACACTCGCCCCGCATCCTCATAATATTTGCATTGTTCGGTAATGACTTGTTTCGCTTGTTCATATTCCCCTGCATCGGTTAATACCAAAGAATCTACAAGCGCTTCATTAACGATAGTGTGACCGGTTTGGTGTTGGTTTTTTATCATGTCTTGTTTGAAGTTTTGATAGAGGTTCAGTGCATCATCTCGGTTTCCATAAGAAAAATAATGCTCGATAACTTCATAAACCAAAGGCACTTTCGATAACGTTAATTGTCGTGGTCTTACCAATTCTCGAAATTGCTCAATCAATATTTCTTTTTGCTCTTGTTCACCTAAATCAGTAAGTAGTTGCAAATGAGCAGCATAATACCAAGACAAAAAGCTAGGCTCAGAAAGGTAGCTTACAATCGCTCCTGATTTACTAAACGCGGCTTTACTGCTTTGTAAATTCCCCTGATAATACGCGATGATACCTCGTAACACGGTTATAATATTATCAACCAAATAGTGGCCATCTTGATTAGCAATAAAATCATCAAGATAATCACACACTTGCAAGGCTTTATCTAAGTTACCAAACGATAACTCCATTACAGTTTGAGAAACACGTATCACTACTGTGCTATAAAACAATTGCCCACCACGGGCAAAAAACTCAGAATCATTAATTAAACTGTTTACTAATTCAAAATCATTGTTATGCATCGCCAGCAAGCAATATTCAGCACGTATTGAGTTTTCTGCATATGGCAGAGGTAATGGGCTTTTGGCCATTTCTGCTTTAAATATTTCTTCGTGTACAAAAACGGTATCATTGAACAACCCCATAGCACCGCTTATTGCAATTAAAGGGCTATGGTAACTTGCAGCAAGCTCTGGGTTGTCTTCAACAATTTTCTTCATTGATAAGACAACATTATGAGCGTTTTTGTTTTGATAATTCAGTGCATAAATCCAACCAAGCAATACCAAAATAAACGGGTTAGTGTTTAATACCGACATTGGGATTTTCTTGATCAATTTTTTAAATCCCGGAAAATTACCGCTGGCAATTATTTCAAGCCCTCTATCTTCAATTATATTCACTGCCGCTTCAAACAGTTCAGCTTTAATGAACTGTTCAGCGGCCTCAACATGAAGGTTTTGCTTTAACATCCAATGAGCTGCATTTTGATGCAGCTTAAAGCTGTTAATTTGAGGACTTTCTTTTAATTGTTTGTTTAAAAATTCCCGCATCAACGGATGAATAGAGAAAGACTGCATATGAGCAGGCAAAGATGGATCATTAAACTGGGTAATGGGAATCACATTTATAATGCGCTTACTAAAATTTTCTCTCCCAATCAGCGCCTTAATTAAATCATCCGACAAGTACTCTGTAATCGATAACGAAATAAGATCTTGCTGCTCTTGTTCACTCAACGCCGATAAAATATCCTGATAAAAATATTCAGCTAGCGTGGTATTGGTATTGGAGAATTCTTTAACCCAATTACGCGACTTAACATGCCAATCGTCACTGTAAATACTCGGCCCAACAATTGCTGGCCAACCATCAGTTCGATTTACAACTAACTCGATTTCATGATCAGTTAAGGTATTGAGTGAGGATAACTCGGATATATGCTTAATTTCATCACTGGAAAATGATAAATCTTGCTGATTTATTTTAATAATTTTTTCAGAAATCACCCCTTTTGCTGTTGCAAAAGGTGGCTCTATGCGACTAGCCACAATCACCTGAATATTTCTTGGTGACTGCAAGCAAAGCTCACTAATAAAATCAATGACACATGGTTCATTGATTAAATGCAGATCATCAAAGAAAAAACAGATGTCTCGCTCTGATGCTTCTAATTGTTCAAACAATCGATGGCTAAAACGCACAAATGATATGTTTTCATCATAAACAAGTGTGTCATCAATAAGCTTTTGCGATCTCAGTTCATTTAAAAAGTATACCGCAAAGTAATCAAAAATATTATCGTCTGCGTTACAACTAAGCCATACAACCGCTTTGTCGCTCTTTTCAAAAAGATGAGCAAACTCAGTCATTAAGTACGTCTTTCCATAACCACCAGGCGCTTTAATAAATACTGATTTAGTATTATTTTCCAGCTTATTGGTAATTTTATTTATTAAGCACTTACGGCTTACTAAATTGCTCGGTTTTATTGGAACTAAATATTTCTGCATCTATAAAATTTAGCATAGATAAATGCATATGTAATTGAAATAAAAGCTATTAGAAACAAATAACAATAAATGTACTTGCATTGAGTAGCTTTTTTTAAATCTTGATTAAAATTAGCTCAGTATGCCTATGCAGTATTCCCATATATTTTTCAGATTAAGCTTTCTTTTAAATAGTTTACTAAAATAAACAACCTAAACGACGATAAATAACAACTATTTTTCTACGTAAAAATCAATTTCTGCATGTGCTTTTTCTAATTCATCAATGCCAAAAGCTCTTACTGCTCCGATAACGCCATACTCATTGATTTCGCCTGCTTTTATTTTACTCGCCATCCAAGCCATGATTTCACCGGTGTAGTAATACATATTATGGCCTTTAAGATTGTATTCTTGTATTAACGCTCCATCTTTATCATAAGCTTGGGCAATAACCAGAGAAGGATCTTCATCCTTTGCGGTAATTTTAGGGCATGTTCTTTGCGGCACTTTAATGGCAGATAGCAATTTTTTTGTAAACTTCAAATAAGTCCTGCTTTTCAATAGTTTATGTTGGAGTTTATTGAAACCTGCGATCATACCGCCAAATTTTCCAAACCAACCAAGATAAACGTTAACATTAGATAAATGCGGGTAAAGAGTCGGTAGTTCATAACCTTCTGTACCAGCTACAGAGATACCTTTAACAATTTTTCCATCAGTCTTTATGGTATGTGATTTTGCACCTAAAAAGTGCTGATAATGCTTGTTATCGTTATAAAACACACCTTTTTCTGTAAGAGCACCGAATAAAGATGAAATGGTGCCTGTTGTCAGATTCGCAAATCTTCCCTGTTGATTGGTATAGAAAATATTGACTGTTGATACTTTTTCATCGAGATCATTGGCTAACTTAGCACCAAGAAACTGGCCTGGTACATAATCAAATCCACTACTCGTCAAAATCAAAGACTGACTATTTTTTAACTGATCTTTATATTCATCATATACATGAGTAATAAAAGTTGGTTCACCATTAGAATCAATATAATGAGCACCCTTTTCAATGGCAACTTTCACAGGTATTCTTCCTAACTCATTAAAAGGTCCAACCGTAGAAATAAGCAGATCCCCTTCATTAACTACCTCCGCTAAATCATCAAAATTTTGTGCGTCAGCGATATGTATAGGTAAACTATCATACTGACTCGAAAGAACAGTAAGCTTTTCCTTACTTCGACCAACGAGTATTGGTTTTATATTTTTTTTCGTTAACTGCTCTAATACAAGCTTTCCCGTTGTGCCAGTTGCACCTAGTAATATAATGTTCATGATTTTCTCATATAAGATTAAGATTGATTTGAGTAGCGCTTATCAATGAATGACGTAATTAAGTTATGAACGTTAACCTTTTACATAACGAACATATTCTAAAAATAATAAAGAATAAACAAGATCTAAAAATACCAAACCTGCCAATCCCATTGGCAATTGGTCTGCGAAAGCAAAGGTACTGAACACACCGAAAAATACCAATTTACCAATTAGGCTCACTGTTGATAGAGCTCTGCTATATTCTGTTTGAATATTTTGGCTGATATACAAATAAACGAAACCAAAAAGCAACACCAATAAAGCCACTAATATTCTAAATGCATCAAACAAAGCAGATGGTTGGATATTTTCACCGCCGATGAATACATAGAACTCAGAAAACATAAACAACAGCGTAGAACCCGCAAAAAAGTTAAATATCGCAGCGGATAGAAACATGTTTCGATAATAATTCAATCGATGACTAGACATAAAGTCTCTTAGCCTGAAAATACAAAAGGATTAACAAATTTAATTAATTTGTCACAAATGAAATACTACCCTTTTGGGTGAATATTTAATAACCAGGTGGGTTTACTTAATTTAAAATTATAGATAAAAATGCCAGTCTAAATAGATTGGCATTCTCATCATTGGGCTTGTTTTAACCTTACGGTATTTACACCTAAAACCAATTGGCCATAACATTTTCGACCACAGGAGAAATTCTAAACGTAAGCATCCAATCTGGCCCAAAGTCTTCACTCTTTTCAACATAATAATCAAGTTCAACACTTAGTTTCCAAGGTCGTTCATTCCACTGTACCGTTCTACCTACATTGAAATTCAATGGCACAGTCCATTGATCATCTTCCCAATCATAGGTAAAAGTTGGTTGAGTGCCATAATTCCAACCACCTCCTGGTAAAGCAACAAGAAATATTTGCGACGTTGACTGACTGACATCAACATCGCCAGCGACATCCCAATGATGAAACGCTAACAGACCTACTGCACTTGTCGGGTTCATTTTTACGTAGTAATACTCTGGCCCTAAAGTGGTTGTTTCACCTTGGCCTATCTTTTCATCTCCAGTAGGTAATGTCATATATGTACCAAATGCGTGGGAGACGCCATCGACAGCTTTTGGTGAATACATTAAATCAATACTCGAATCACCAATGCCACTTTCATCGCTAAAGTCTGTGCCAGTAAACACCGGAGTGTCCAAATAAAAAGGGATAGCCGGTCTAAAAAGTATTTTTGCGCCGTTATCTAAGGGGAAAGGCATAGACGGTTGAAATAAAATTGAATTACTTTGCTGCCCATTAGCGTTTGGTAAGTTACCTTCATACGTACGGGTTTGAAATTTAAAATGTAAGCTCGCTAGCGCCGACGTTGGGTTAGCCAGCTCTTTTGCAACTTCATCGGTAGATTGTTCGTTAGCGGCGAATACGTTCAAGCTCAGCGCACTTAACATTAATGCAAATATTACTTTGGACATTTTATTTATTCCTTTAGCAAATGGCAGGCATACCAAATTTAATTGATATGCCTGACCACATTGTAGTTAACCTAAGCGAAATACTGCTACTTTACTAGGGTAAAATCACTTGGCGCCCAAGTTTTATCAAACCATGGTTGTAATGGCCCGTATAAACGTAACATGGCAAACCATGCCTTACCTGGTGTCGTTTCAGTGAAGTTCGCTGCTGGTTTTCCTTTTGGCAACTGAGGGCCAAAGTATAACGTTACTGAGCCATCTTGGTTATACACTAAATCATCGCGCTTATTGTTCTTACTTGGATACTTAGAGCCTCCAGGTACTTGCAATTCTGAACGTGTTTGTGGGTCATATGCTACCATTGACCAAAAATCTTTTGCCGGTGCATCTGCTGGCAGCGTCACTTGATAGGTTTTTTCACCGTATAAAATTTCACCGTTTTGATCGCCAGTAGTCAAAGCATAATTAGAGCCTACTCCAGGGATTTGTAATGCCATTGCAGGTGTATTTACCGTCGCTAAATAGAAAAACAATGTGCGTGCGTCCATATTACGACCGCCTTCCCCACCATCTTTTAACCATCGATAATCACGACCGATAAAGCCAGTAAACCACTGCTTGCCTTCAAATAAATAAGCTGATTGTTCACGTGTTTTAAAGGCAATACTACGTGCAGTTGCATTACCCACCTCAACCGCATCTTCTAATATCGCTTTCATGCGAGCATCAGGGTTAAAAGGCTTACCTTTTTGTAATCCAATAGCTGCGGCTTGCCCACGTAACTCTGGCTCTAAAAATGAAACAGGTTCTTTTTGCAGTACATGCCATAGCTCTTCATAAAACTTATAGTCATTGGCATGAACAGTATTAAAGAACTTGCCAGAGCCGTTAGTAAATTTCATCTCTTTAGGGTTCTTAGCATCTTTTAGAGGGTATATTTTTAAGCCTGTACGCCACATGTTTGATGCATGGTCAGGTTTACCGTCTTTTAAGAAACCACGTAAGATCAACCAGTTATTGTAACTGGTTGATTGTGCCACCCATACTTTAGTTTCTTTACCACCAACCATCACAGTTGCGCGGGTATCCGTACCTCGATGTTCCATGCCGTTTAAAGTTGGTGTTAAATCGCCTTTATAATCAGGTGGCAAAATTATGTATGTTCCACCTTTCTTCGCGTCAGGACCTGGTGCTCCCATATCTACAACAAAACGGAAAAATGCATCATTAACAGTACCAGGGCCAGCACCTGCTGGTATTTCAACGACAGTAGCGCCATCTCTCTCTAAATCCAGCATTGCCGCAGCATAAACAGTATCGGTATTGCCGGTTAAAAATAATGGTGTCGAGTCCATTAAATCATCAAAAACGAGTACTTCGTTAGAGTCATCAACGCCAACACTTTTCATACCTATACGAATACCTTCAACAGAGGTTGCCGGAATAAAGTTTAAAAACACATCAACACCACGAATAAAATCTAAGTTGTCATAGACTTTTTGTAGTGTTTCGTCGGTAGGAATACCATCATAAAACTTTAAATCACCTATGCGTGTTTCCACCGTGCCAGGCGTCATAATTTCAGTCGGTATAATTTCGTTAAAGCCTTTCGTTGGTTGCTCTTTTGCCATTGATTGAGCAGGTATAAGAAATGATGCAACCAACGCAATTGTAACAGCCAGTGTAGTCAATTTTTTAGAAAATTTAGCCATTTGAGTTTCCTTGATTAAGTAATTGCGATAAATGATATACCTACAATTGCTGTTTGAATAATTGTTTGTTTTCATCAAGAATTATGCATAAAGGTTATAAAATAAAAAGACAAAGATGCAACATATGCATTTTACTAATCATCACTTAATAAACGCCAAAGATGCTTAATATCAGGCTTTAGGTTTATGCAATGTGGGTTAATGCTTAATTTTCTTACGAAACTGTGCAGGTGATATTTGATAGATTTTACTAAATTGAGTAGTGAGATGGCTTTGACTACTAAACCCAAGATTTGTCGCTACCTGACTTATGCTGAAGCTACTATGAATTAACAGCTCCCTCGCCCTATTTAATCGTGTGGTTAAAATAAACTGATGCACAGTTTGGCCCATAACATCATTGAATATTTTACGAAAATAAGATTCACTCACCGATAACTCATTGGCGAGCAATGACACACTTAACCGTTCACTTAAGTGTGAATGTATGTATTCAACACTTTTTCGAACACGGTTTAATTGCAACGAATGAGATTTAAATCTATGGGTGTTTTGTTTTAAAAGTATCCGTTTAGTATGCAATAAAATTGTTTTATAAATGGCATCAATGTACTGCTGTTCTGCTTTACTTTGTTGTTGAGCAATCACTAGCAGCTGCCTAATTAACGCATCAAGGACCGGATCGCCGATCATCACAACTGAAACAAGCATAGTGGCCATTTGGTATAACTGCATTGCTAAAGGACTGGTACTTGGATCAATGACTAACAAAGCAAAATCTACATCGCCTAACATGGCAAAAGCGGTTTCAACACCTGCAGGAAAAATGGTTATGGCACTTGTTGTTGATAAATCTTGCTTACCTTCTGTTGTAAAGGTTTTAATATGAGCACCAGAAAACTGTACGCCAAGAACAAAACTTTGTAGGGGGGGCACGTGACCTTTAACTTCACTGCAAACATATCTTTCTACACCAAAACTCTGATCTTTCCCCATGATAAAACTGGCAACTGGTACAGTTGATAATAACTTTTGTATTGTTTGTTTGGTTCGTTTGATGTTTGAATTTTGCAATTTTTGCCCTTAACCAAATAAAGCGTTTTTTATAAAATACAGCAACTTTTTATAAAAGACCATCATTTATATCTACGTTATTCTGTTGTTAACGACTAGATAATAATATTTTAAGGGATATAAATGGCTTCACATCAGGTTAAATTTCATTTTAGCGACAGTCAGCAAACTGAATTCATTATTAATGAGCAAGAGAATTTATTAGAAAAAGCAGAACAACATGGGGTGTATTTAGCCAACGACTGTCGTGAGGGGTTGTGCGGGGTTTGTGCAGGTAATTGCATTAAGGGTAAATATCATCTCACTGAAGATACCGCTCTTAGCCAACATGAAAAAGACAATGGCATGGTACTACCTTGTACTATGCATGTTAATAGCGATACAGAGCTACATTTTGATTACCCCAAAAGCCTTTGCAAGCCGGGTATTGACATTACCATAACTGCTATCGTTATTGCATATGAAGAAATCTCACAAAACACGGCAAAGCTCGTTCTTAAAGCTGCGACTCCAATTAACCAACTTAATTATCAGCCTGGTCAATTTGTTTCGATGAATATACCTGGCAGTGAAGACTGGCGCAGTTACTCCTTTGCCAATGTCAGCAATAGTGAAAACCAGTGGGAGTTTATCATTCGTTTATTACCCCATGGTGTGATGAGTGATTACTTGCGCGATACCATTAAGGTTGGTGATAACATTGAGTTAAAACAACCTAATGGCAGTTTTTACTTAAGAAAGATAACTCGCCCAACATTATTTTTTGCCGGCGGTACGGGGATTTCTGCCATTATCGTCATGCTAAAACAACTCGCCCAGCAAGCAAACTCCACGAGTCAGCCGATCTCTTTATATTACGGTGTTAACCAAGTGGCTGAGTTTTGCTGTAGTGATGAACTAGCCATATTACAAGCAGCATTACCCAACCTTTCAATTTATTTGATTCCTGTAGAGCCAACAGAAAATTGGCAAGGTCCAACAGGCTTTGTCACCGACATTTTATCAAAAGATGACTGTTTCAATGGGGACGCTGATTGCTATATGTGTGGTCCTCCACCAATGCTAAACGCTATTGAATCATGGTTTAAAGAGCATGAACTAATTAATACCAAGTTTTATTCTGAAAAGTTTGTCGCCACGCAAGCAACCGCGAAATCAAAAGTACCTGCCGAGCAAACGGTGATTAACAAACCTGACTTAGGTAAACAGTATCAACGAGCGGTTGTTATTGGCGGTAGTATCGCCGGCATGGTTGCAGCCAGAGTTTTAAGCGAAACATTTCAACAAGTAATTGTATTAGAGCGCGACAAACATCACCATATTGATGAAGTTAGACATAGCACACCACAGGCACATCATGCCCACCACCTATTACAGCGTGGTCAACGTGAGTTAGATGCCCTATTCCCTAACTTTTTAACCGATTTACAAAACGCGGGAACACAAGCCTATGACTCATCACGAGACTATCGAATTTTTCAACATGGCCACTGGAAACACGTGTTCGAGTCAAACATTCCAATTATGGCAGCGCCACGTCGTATCTTTGAAACTGTATTACGCAGGCAATTAAATAATTACAATAATATTAGTTATCAATATTCATCTGAAGTTGAAGATGTTTTGATGAGTGCAGATAACTCAACGGTGCAAGGTATTGCACTTAAAAGTGGTGAGCACATAAAGGCCGATTTAGTAATTGATGCATCAGGTAAAAACACTAAATTACCTAAGTTGATGACTAATCATGGCTTTGATGCACCAGAGGAAACAGATCAAAACGTAAATATTTACTACACAACCTGTTTATTTGAATTAACACCTGAACAAGTACCAGACTGGGGCATGTTACTTTTATATGGACGCAGACCAACAAATAAAGCGATTGGCTATGCGGCGCTATATGGTCAGGACAAACGTAATTTGTTGATCACCATAGGCGCCTATGATTGCCATGAAGTGATCCGCAGCCATGATGAATTTTTAGTTAGAGCAAAGGGGTTGGTAAGAGATGATATTTATAAGTTTATTAAAGAATTGAAGCCAACAATTGAGCCTAAAACCTTTAAGTATCCAAAAATGTTTCGTCGTCATTATGAAAAGCTAAAGCGAGTGCCTAATGGTTTCATTGCCATTGGTGATGCGTTGGGCAGCGCAGATCCTATTTCTGGTGCCGGTATGACTAAAGCCATATTAGAAGCACAAGGGTTAAAAAAAATCCTTTCTAAAAAGCCTAAGCGAGTGGAGAGTATTGCAAAGCAATATTATAAAAACTCAGCAAAATTATTTGACTACATATGGTTTGTTATTAGTGAGCAAAACCTGCGCTACCCTTGGGTAAATGGTAAACGCCCTTTTTATACGCCATTATTGACTTGGTATGTAAACCAAGTATTAGATTTGGCCAGTAAAGATGCAGATGCATTTCGAGGCTATTTGCATGTGGCGCATTTAAATAAGCACGTGTTAACGCTATTAAAGCCAGGGATGATTTTAAAAGTGATTAAAAATGCATTATTTAGCTCAAAAGCAACGCATGAAGAACAGGTTAAACAGATGAGTGCGAATTAACTAAGAATTAATTTATATAATTCGCATGCTTCTTTTATAAAAAACGCTTATTTAATTTTGTGGTTACTTAAACTGGGGTAGCGTTACTCTATAAGATTATAAATTGAATTAGAGTTAATATTAAATGAAAGACCAGTATTTTAAATTGTGTGCATTGTGCGGACCGATGTTTTGTATAATGTTCATGGTAGGTTTTATTGGCTTTGCTGGATTTATGCCCCCTTTGCCACCATCCGCTACCGCAGTAGAAATTGCCAACATATACATCGTCGATAACGCTAGCATAAAAACTGGATTGATCATTATGATGATAGGGCTGAGCTTTTCGATACCATTTGTGTCAGCAATAGTGACTCGAATGAAGCAAATGAGAAACTCTAGCTCTACCCTGGTTACAACCTTCATCATTGTTAGTGCGGCAGTTGCCGGACTTTTATTTATTTTGATTTGTGCCTGGGCGGTTGCGAGTTATCGCATAGACCGAAGTCCTGAAATTATTCAAGCATTCAATGACTTTGCCTTTATTTTGCTAATTTGGCCAGTGTCACTTATTCCTGTTTCATACATATCACTAGGGTTAGCGGTGTTAAGTGATGATAAAAACACACCAATTTTTCCTCGTTGGTTTGCTTTTCTAAACTTTTGGTTTGCAGTATTAGCTTATGGCGGCTGTTTGTTGATATTTTTTGTAGACGGACCATTTGCTTGGGATGGGCTAATCGCCTTTTGGATCCCTGCCGTTGCTTTCTTTGGATGGTACATTGTAACAAGTGTTGTATTGCTACAATCGAACGATCCAGCTGAACTAGTTTCACAACTCTAAATGATATCTACAAATAAAGCTGAAAGTTTCTCTGTGCAAGTTAAAAGTAATGTTAAGCAAACTTACCTACCAAGTGAGCTTGGTGTGTGGATGTTTGTGTTTGGTGATATGTTAGTGTTCACGTTATTGTTTGGTTCATATGCTTGGGAACGAAGTCAGCAACATAGCTTATTTGTTACCTCACAAGCAGAGCTTAGCCAAACCATCGGTGTTATTAATACATTGTTATTACTCACGGGTTCATTATTTGTGGTGTTGGCGTTACATGCAGCTAGAATCGGTCGATTTGCTTTGGTAAATAAACTGCTATTAGCAGCTATCTTTACTGGCATAACCTTTTTCATTAATAAATTATTTGAATACAGTGACAAAGTAAGTAATGATTTTACTTTACTCACTAATGATTTTTTCATGTTTTACTACATGTTAACCGGTATACACTTATTACATGTAATTGTTGCTACTGGGGTTTTAGTGTTTATATGGAAAAGGTTAAAAGCAAATCAATCCCCATTAAGCAAAGACTCTATTAAGCATTTAGAAAGTGGTGGTATTGTTTGGCATATGGTCGATTTATTATGGATAGCACTTTTTTCTTTACTATATTTGATTAAATAATATGAATTATTCAAACGTTGTGTCCAGCATTACTAAAAACTCTAAAACATTGCTGAATACAGATATTCTGGTGTGGAGTGGTTTAATACTATTTACCTTAATATCTTTCTTTATTGGGGGCGAGAGCCTGTTTCTTCCTAAATTAGCAACAACATTTATTTTACTTGTTAGCTTTATTAAAATTCGTTTAGTTATCCATTATTTTATGGAGGTTAAATACGCACCTTTACCGTTAAAAATAGCACTCGATGTTTGGTGTATCTGCGTATTTGTTATGTTGCTAACGCTGCTTGTATTCCCATTTTAACCAACTTTTAGAACATGATTTACACGATGTAATGAATGCCGCGTTCACATTACGACATGGATGTCGTGTAGTAGAGCTATGCAGGAGCAATTGCCGATGGATGTGATTGAGCGGTCCCTGTTAAGTTGGCATTCCATCGTCCCTGATGTGAGCCAACTTTGATAACATCCCTGTTAAGTTGGCATTCCATCGTCCCTGATGTAAAAAAACACTTCCGGAGAAGTGTTTTAATTAAGATTATTGACTCAGAACTTGAAGTTTATTTCTGTTCAACTAAGTCACTTGGTCGCCAAGTTTGATCAAACCATGACTCTGTTGGTCCGTATATTCTAAATAATAAGTTAAAACCTTTTTCAGGATTGGTTTGTACCCAGTTATTTTCCCAACCTTTTGGTGCTTTAGCTGAGAAGTGAATAGTTGTACTACCATCTTCATTGGTGATCATGCCTTTATTCAAACCATCTACGCCTGAATTCTTCTGATCTGTTTCAAGCATTGAACGCGTTTGATTATCATAAATCATGAATGACCAAAATAGTTTTGCAGGAATGTCTTTAGGTAATGTTACAACATAGTGCTTAGAGCCATCGTATAGTTCACCTTCAGAGTCACGAGTACCTACTAGGTAAGCCGAACCTTTGCCTCTTTCTTTTGGCACCATATCAGGAGTAATACCAGTAGCCATAAAGTGAAATACAGTGCGTTCATCAACTGATATAACGCCATTTTCATCTTTAAACTCATGCCCTTTAATCAGTGGTGTTGACCAATGACGGTTATCATAAACCATCATTTCTTTGCTTGGGTAGAAGTTAGCACTTCGCGCTTCTGCGGTTGCAATATTTGCCGCTTCTTTAAAGATACGTTGCATACGAGCATCTGGTTTGAATGCTTTACCTTTTTCAATACCAAGATCTTTTGCAATGCCTAGCCATTCTTCATCCCAAAGATCAGTCGGCTCATACTGAATAAGCGTATTAATTTCATCGTAAAACTTTTCATTCATTGCGTGCACAGTGTTGTACTTAAGCCCAGTAAGATTGATGAACTCGGTTTTTTGCTCAGGCTTGTCATAAGGGTACAGTTTCATTGTGTCCTTCAATGCTTGAATATTTTTTGGCATTTCATTCAGGTTGCCAACGATACGCAATAATAGCCAATGCTGATAACCCTCTGATTCAACTGGAATATAACCAGTAGGAACTTCTCCTTTGTAAGATGAATGGTAGATGAAATATTTTCCACCTTTACCTTGATCTTGTGGGTGTGTTACGCCAACTCGATCAGTAAATTTAAACGCTGCATTATCAAGCAAACCTAATATAGGTGTACCTACTTCGAGTACAACTGGACCATCTTTTAGGTCTACTTCACTGGTGACATAAGGAGTTGTTGTATTTGCAGTTAACCAAATACTTTCAGCGGTTAAATTACCTTCAGAAATACCGATCGTTTGATTAGGCTTCATACCAACACTTTCATGACCAGCGAGTAACCCTTGGATTGATGCCACTGGAATACCTGATAAAAATAGACGTACTGCGTTTGCTGTATCAACAAAATCACGGGTTTTGTTAAAGGTTTCTTGTGTTGGTGCACCATCAACATAATTCATCTCACCTAAATACTGTGACTTAACATGATTAGGTGTGATGATTTCACTTGGGACATTTGCACTATACTTAGGTGATGTTTCCGCGTGTGCAATACTCGCCAAAGACATAGTTGCAAGGGCAATTACAGAAAGTTTTTTACTAAATGTTTTCATAACGCTGTTCCTTAAATAAAATCTAAAAAGTTGTGTTCCTAAATGATGGGTAAAGTTTATGTTAATAGATAAATTAATACCAATGATGATTGTTAATCACAATTATTACCCTGACGCATATTGCATTATAACTAAATTAGATAATTAACTTACAATTGTCCTTTCCATTTCATCATCCCTGATGTAAACAAAAGACCTTCTAACATGATTTTCACTATGTAATGAATGCCGCGTTCACATGGATGTGATGGAGCGCCCTCTTTTAAGTTGGCATTCCATCATCCCTGATGTAAACAAAAGACCTTCTAACATGATTTTCACTATGTAATGAATGCCGCATTCACATGGATGTGATGGGGCGGCTCCTGTTAAGTTGGCATTCCATCATCCCTGATGTGAACCAACTTTTATAACATCCTTGTTAAGTTGGCATTCCATCATTCCTGATGTAAAAAATAGTATAGGTTTTGGATATAAGCTATTTATTTTATTAAACTATTTGATTTTATTTAAGGTTTAGTCTGTAGCGCCGGTTTGTTTCAAATGGCCCTTTAAAAGTATGTAACACATTTGCACTGTCAATGACTTCAATCTCCTGTACTTGCTCAGCATTTTTAACGCCAAAATGTACAATTGCGGCATCTATCGACAAGAATCCGCCGCTGGCTTTTACCTCCCTAATTTGATGTTTGCTGTTATTTTCACCGTATCGAATAACGACTTTTGCCCCGATACCATTAATATTATTTTTGCTATCACGAAGCTCAATTTGAATATGATTGTTGTTATTTTCATTGTTTATCCATGAATGTAAGTGGCCTTGAATATCAAATCCAATAATGTCCAAGTCACCATCATTATCAACATCGATATATAAATAACTGAGCATATCCTTAAAAAACTCCAGACCAACGTCTGCCGCTTGCTCATTAAATTTATTGCCGTTGATGTTTCTATACCAAGCATTTGAAGTCATTGCCTGTTGTTCACTGTAACCATTAACAACGAACAAATCTTGCCAGCTGTCACCGTCTAAATCGGCAAATTTAGCATTCCAGGCCCAGCCAGTTATATCTATCCCATATTGCTTAGCAACCTCAGTAGCTTGGCTGTTTTGATTGTGTTTATACAACAGATTAACCCTACCTACCTGCTTGATCTGCTTTGCGGGTTTGATAACGTTTCCATCACCGGCACTCTGATCTGTCTGCGTTATTCGCTGCAGCTCATTTGCTTTTCGCTCAGCAATAATCATTAGCTTATGCACACAATGATCTCGTAACTCGGTAGAGTACGAAGCTAATAACTCACACAATTCGGTACGTTCTTCTACTTGAACGGCTTCGTAACTATCACGAATATTTGGCCGTGTAAGCAATAACGCTAAGCATTCAAATTTTGCATCGCCTTCAATACTCAGACAAGAGCCGGCCATTTTGCGACGATTTGCAGACATAGTTTTGACTTGTTGTTCGAGCTCTACACACATTTGAGAGTCGTTTTTATGGCAATGCTTATCAAAGTAATCTTGTTTTTTAATTAATGGTACCCGTAAATCGCCGCTAGTTGGGTTATGGGTGATTTGCGCATGATAAGTTTCAAATGTTAAATCATTATCAATATCTGCTGAGACGATACTCATGGTGCTATGAGGTACAGCGGGCCAATAGTCATTCCAACTTTCAAAATCGTGAGTTAACACTGAGCGATAATGTATATCCGCTTGGTCAAACTCATTACCAATCATTAACTCTCTGTTACCATCACCAGTAACATCGCTAAATAACGCGGTTAACGCTGAACCAGGAGGCCCAGGCAGCCCTTGCTCAATAAACTGGCCATTTTGTTGCATAAGCAATACATTTTGATTTTCTGTATTGTACAACCATTCATTGAAATATTGCCCCCACAAAATATCTAATTGGCCATCATTATTGATATCGTCAAAGGCCACGGCAAAAGCAATGCGCTTGTCTACTGGCAATGAAATAACGTGGTCAAAATCACCTTGTTGGTTATAAGCAACAAAGCCACCAAGCTTGTCACTACTCCATATTAAATCAAGCCAGCCGTCATTATTCATATCTTGAAGTGCAACAGCACCGACAATATTGTCATCAAATTCAAAGGCTTTATTTTGCGACGCTAACTGGAATGTTCCACCTATATTTTCATACAGATAAACACCAGTATAAGTTCCAACAGCAATATCTATCCAACCATCATTATTAAAGTCACCACTAGCCAATGAATTCATTTGAATAAATGGTACAACAAATTGTTCATACAAGGGTTTGGGATGATACTCAAATCCCAGTACTTCCGCTGTTTTATAACTAAAATCCAAGGGGCTATCGGCTAAATCAGTTGAAGAATTTTGGCCGACACGTTTATCAGCTAGGTTTTGATAGTAAATTTGTTCATTACCCGACCAAGCCTGCCAATCAACTGTGTTTTTAATTACCAAAGGAGGCGACAACGTCTTTATTCTGTTTGGCAGCTTTCTGTTTTCTTTTACTGTATTTAACTCTTGTATAGCAGTAAATTCACGAGCTGAAAATTGCTCTTTATTCTCTATTAAGAATTGTTTCTTTGCTTCTAAGATGCGTTGTTTTTTGCTATCTAACTTAGGCTTAACATTGTCTTGTTTTGTATTTACTGATGATTGATTATTCTCACCTTTATCTGGTGATTGCAACAATTGGCGATAAGCATTATTGGTATCACTTTCAACATAATTACGCTGGTAATAATCGCTTGCCATACCAGCAACAACAGCCAAAACAAGAATGCTAAGGGCTAAGCTACTGGCGGTTTTTATGGCGCCGGCTTTTACAAGAACAAACCAAGAATAAATACTAAAGCTGCCTAAGGTAAAAAGTAATATCGCGATATAGACAATAGGAACATCATTCGCGAACAGTACCGCCGCCAAAATAATATCAAAGGTAATTGGAACAGGAAGAATTAATGCAAATAACGCTAACGCCAGTACCGCAACAATGAACATATTGCCATTCGTTGCGGGCAATATAGAAATCACTTGCTGCCATGGCATAAGCGTGATTAACGTAGCGCCGATAACCCCCGCAAGTAACATCAATGGCAGTACATTCTTAAGTAACCATGTTGCCTGCGTAAATAAGGATTTAATTAACCAGACACTTGCCTGCCCCCAACTATACGATTGTGCTATTTCACATTGTTGGTTGGTACTTTGATTTGACGTTTGCAATGAAGAAAAGTTAGGACTCTCACCATCGAATTTTTTTACGATAGCAGGCACAATGAAGAAAATTAACAATAAAGAGCAGCTTATTTTAATGAGTATCAAATAAGCCGGAAAAAGGCTAAATGCCATCATCAACACGATAATGTTGAGTTGTGGTGAACTTAGCATCGTCACCAGCGCCATTTCTGCACGCACATTCTTTTTGTATAAACCATAGGCAATAGGCGCTGCGCAATTTACACAGAGCCCCATAGGAATACCTAACATCAATCCAGATAATATGGCCGAAAATTTGCCTTGTGGTAAGCGGTTCGCAACTAACGGTAACAACACTAATAAAACAATAGACAATGCCAAGCCAAATAACATGCCCCGCTCATTCACATGTATCCAGTTAAGTAAGGTATAACCTATTTTTGCGATTATATTTTTTACACTGCTCAAGTCATAATGTGACTCAAAACTTAACCCTCCGGCAACGCCTAACGTATCAGACATCGCCGCTTTTAAATCTAATGCGGGATACCTGGATAAGGACCAAAAGCTTATCATCAAGATTAATAGTAACAAGCCACTTAACAACACTCGTTTATCAACAACTGCCGATGCACTTGTCTGCATGTTGGCTACATTAGGTGTATTTACAATCATTTAATTCTCTGATCTGGTTAAGTTTATTGTTACAACGTTTAAGGTGAAACTTTACGAGCAAGACGAACAAAGTTTTGTCTTGCCTTTCCATACAATACCGGCTCACCGCGATAAAACTCTATCGTCCAGGCTTCTGCAGCGTCATTACTGTTATGAGTTGAAGACCAAAATGCTGCGATTCCGGTTTTTGGGAATAAGGTTTCATTTACAGCAGGAAACGCACAACTTAAATCAACAGTAGAAAATAATTCTTTGATATTCGGTAAATACCAATCACTGTGTCCGGCAAAGGTTGATGTTTCGCTCATTGCTAGTGCATCATTCCAACTATACGCAACGGCTTCATCTATGCATTGACTGCCATCCCAAGACTCTCCTAGACGGCAACGCATCCATATCAAGCCATTAATTGTGTCGGTTACCGTGCCATCACTATGCACAATATATTGTTCATTATTTTCGATAATTGGTTCGCAAGCTGCGGCAAAACCGTTGCAAGCAACAGTAGTAAAGATTAAAGCCAGGGTTTTATTGATTAATTTCATTATAAATCTCTTATCGCTAGGCGAACTTAGTTTGAGCTACGGCTTCTAATTAAGCGTAAATTTTTCGGAGCTTGTTGCAGCGTTTGTTTCATCGTTGCATCATAAAAATTAAGACTCCAGCCCCATAACGGTGTAGAAAATAATGTCGATGACCAATATTCACTTGCTAAAGTATTAGGAAAATATTCGAATGAAGTTGCTACGCCAAACTGGTTACGGCTGTAATCAATTAAGCCATGTAATTGCCTTATAGTCGGAACTTGCCAGTCATTAGCGCCACACAAGCCCTGTTGGTTTATCGCTTGCACATAACTGGATGTGTCACAATCTGAACCACTACAAACACCTAGATTAGGTTGACCATTTTCAAACCCTTGATCATTTTCAAACCAAGAATAGGTATGCTGATTATCTTGTAGTCCTCCATCGACTGTTTTTACTTCCCAAATAAACCCCGTGACATTATCACGTACACATGACCACTCATTGGCGTCAGTTGATAACTCGCTGCCATCAGCTGATATCTTAGTAAAATCAAATCCGGCATGACCATTGCTGTTGTCATGATGACTTATGTCCCGCCCATGGGTGCCATCTTGTCCTGCAAAAACTTCATTAGAACAATCAAGTTCTGTACTTGATTCATCTGAGCAAGTATCAATGCCCGTATCATTGCTCAACCCTGTAATGTTCAATTCAGGTATATTGGTAACAGCAATAGAAACATCGGCAAGAGTCTGATTATTGTTGTTATCAGACACATTTACTTGGAAGGTTAAATGGCTCAATTGAGTTACGCTTGGCGCTGTAAATGTCATCACTTGCTCTGTTGCATTTACTAACTCAACTGTTTCACCAGAAAGTTGTTGCCATAAAAATGTAAGCTGTTGCTCATCTGCCGAGTTTATTTTAGCCTGTAAAGAAATTTCACCACCTTCAATGACACTTCCTTTGCTGATGATTTCTACAGTTAATGGTTCAATTACCGGGATAACTACAACATTCACACTATCTGAAACTATTGCCTTTTCATTATCTGTAACGGTTATTTCAAACGTCAAAACCTGTTGCTCATCTACGCTTGGTAATTCAATGCTTGCCATTGGGCTTTGAGGGTCAATAATATTTACACTCACCCCTTCAGTTTGTCGCCACTGATAATGACTAATAAAGCCATCTTGATCACTTGCAGAAGCATTGAGGGTCAAGATTGAACTTTCATAGCCATGTACATCTGAACCTGCATCAACCACAGGGAATTGATTAACTGATTTTACTGGCTGTGTATCTTCTTCTGGCTCAGAACTACCTCCACCTCCTCCACAAGAAAATAAACTAAATAAAAGAGCAGTTTTGATAAGCAATTTAATTTTGTTGATTGTGTATTTCATACATCACCTTATTAAAAAGGCTTCTGCATGCAGAAGCCTTTTTCATTATTACCTTTTAGATCTAGAGATTATTTTCTACGACGAGAAAACAACCCTAAACCAGCTAAGATGATGAAGCCAAGACCAGTAGTACCACCACTACTCTTGTTCTCAACATTCACAGATACTGTTTCTGCGAAACTTGCTTTATCGCCATTAGAGCCAATCATTTCAAAGGTCACAACCTCATCATGAGATACTTTAGGAGCATCAAAGCTTACACTTGCACCAGCACCAATCAAGCTAACCGCTGGACCTGAAACTTGTGTCCATTGATACGATATTTCAGGGTTATCAATAACAGCATCAACAACACTTGCTGATAACGTTACTGGCTTACCTTCTTTAACAGTATCAACCGAAGAGTTTACACTGAAGCTTGGACGACCGGCATAAAACACTGGCTCAGATGATTTAGTTTCCATAGCTGAGCTCGTATTTACACCAGCTGTAACAACAGGTGTTGCATCGATTAAGCCTAGTACTTCAGAAGCATCCAACACTAAGTTGAACTCTAATGCATTTGCGCCATCAACTTGTGTGTGCTGCCAAGTTAAGTTGTTGTTTTCTACAGCATAAGTAAATTCATCGGCGTTCATTTGCATTGAAGCACCTTCAACAACATCATCTTTAAGTAAGATATCAACGTTGACACCTTCAGATAACATCATTTGGAAGTCATAATCGCGATTTTCACCACTATTATTTGCTGATACACGCAAAGTTACGACAATTTTATCGCCATTGATAGTTGGCTCACTAATGGTCACATCATCTTCACCACGAACCATATTTACACGTACCGCACCAATATTCTGGTTTAACTCTGGTGTGGTTCCCAACCAGAATACACCATGATAGATATCATCTTGCATCATTGGTTGATCCCATTGAACACGAGTCACAACTTCTTCACGAGGGGCTACCGCAGTTGGTACACTTACACTCATTGATTCATCATCATAAGTCACATTGGTAACAGAGAACTTAACGCTATCCATGATTGGTGCTTCTGCACACTCCATGCCTTCGTCAGCTTCCTCACCTTCAGCACAAACCATTTGATGTTCTTCAAGTTCTGCAGGACCTTCAGCCCAGTTATGTACTAATACCCAGTAAGTATCTTGAATTGGATCAACAATATCGATTAATTCATCTGAGTCTGCTTGCGCACTCATATAACGAATTAACCCCATTTCAATAGCAGTAGAAACGGTGCCGTCCAAATCGGCATCAATACCTACGTAAATATCTACATCTGGTGATGTTGTTTCCATAACATCAACAACTAGACGTTTAGTATCCGCTTGTACGTTTAACGGAATAGCATAGATGGTTTTGTTATCTTCTTCTTGCCAATGCCAAATTTGATTATTTGTAGCATCTCGCATAAGTTCAATTTCATAAACGTCTGCTTTAGCAATACCTGATTTGCTCAGTTGTAATTCGTCAGTACCAATAGTAACAATGCCTTTAACAGGAGCAGAGTCGTTGGTACGTTTTGCCGTTACTTCTGTAATATCAGGAGCAATACCAGCAATGAAGTTAACCGTAATTGGCATTGTTTGTACAGGCATAGAATTATCAGTAGGTGTAAGTACTACACGACCATTTACCCACTCATCAGCTAACCCCTGTAGTGCTTCAGCTGTAAAGTTAATTACCGCTTCTTCACCCGCAGCTAAGCTGATCGTTTCTTGATCCGCCGTTACATTAAAGCCTTCATTATAATATTCAAAACTCACATTCCAGCTACCATCTTTGGTGGCTTTAAACGTACGAGTCCATGAACAATCAATTAAACATTCGCCTTTAGAAAGACTAGGCATGTTCATTTGATGAGGCTGACCATGCCACCCTTCAATGCTGTCAACCATACCAAACTGTTCAGCATATGGATTAGCAGCTAAATAACCTGCACGGGTTTCGTTAAGTACTAAACCAGCTTCAATTGCTAAATTAACACGTGCACTACCTGAACCAGTACGATGCATATCGGCACGATTTTTCACACCATCATAGTCATCATCTTCAGTAACAGCAGTAAAGGCAGTCGTCATTAATGCCGATTGTGCTTCTGCAGGTGTCCAATCAGGTTGTGCTGCTTTCATTAACAAGTACATACCGGCAATATGTGGCGTTGCCATCGATGTACCATCCATGAAACGTGCATCACCATTTATTTGTGCATAAACAGGGTTCGCTGAGCTATGCATACGATTACCAAGACCTGCTGCTAAAATAGCAACCCCCGGAGCACCAATATCAGGAATAAGGTAATCACCGGTAAAGTAATCTGGACCACGTGAAGTAAATGGCGCAGTAATGTCTGCTTTATCTTCATTTAATACCAGTTCAGAGTCTGTAAAGCTAACCTTATGGCCTTCACCTTCGCCTAACCAGGCTAAAAGAGTTTCACCATCAGCTTTATTTAAATGTACTGTTGGAAGTACATGCAAATCGTTAGCAACATTGTCATACTCTTCATCAGAGTTGATGAAAATCATACCAGCTGCGCGAGTTCGAAGAGCTTCAGCACCTTTTGATAAGCGTGATAATGGCTCGCCATCGGCATCAACACCGCCACGACGACAAATTACCACTTTACCTTCAACAGATTCAGCAGTGTAATAAGCAGGTAACGAATACTTACCACAATAACCTACACCACCGGCCGTTTCAGCACCTGAAGACGCTTCAACATCACCAGCATAAACAACATCTAATGGTGTATCTAAGCCAACACCTGATGTTGCGCCCTTACCAATTAAATCAGCAAGCTCTGTTGCGCCACCGCTAAATGTTGCGGTTTTCTCTTCAGTAAAATCACGAGAATGAGTTAATGCAGCTACGGTAGTTACCCAAGGCGAGTTACCCGGTGAACCAACTGTTTTTTCACCATTTCGGCCAGAGTTACCAGCAGCAACAGCAGTATGAATACCAGCTTCACGAGCACTTAAAAATGCTAAAGCATCAGCAGTAAACCAAGGTGAAGATGCGCCGCCACCAACAGAGTAATTTAATACATCTACATTATTGGCAATGGCATGCTCAATTGAAGCAACAGCGGCACTTGGCGCACAGCCATAAACATTACAAGTTTGGTAAGAAACAATGTTAGCGTGTGGGGCAACACCGCTCATTGAAACAGTCATTTCTGAATCATAATATTGATGTTTGTAACTTTGCTCCATGTGTGGATAAACAGTTGGGTATTTCACGTCATGAACTACGTTACCAGCAATCGTTGAAGAAACATGAGTACCGTGACCATGAGTATCTTGGCCTGTATCAAAGCGCATGTCTGAACTTGACATTCCCGCAACCGATCTAAAGCCTCGATATGATACAACACCGATTAGCTTATCGTTACACCAATAAGGAGAATCTACACAATCACCAAAGTAAACACCTTCGCCATTTGGATTGTTGTGATCATAGCCATCACCGCCAATATCAGCAAATGAAGGAGTAAATGGCACGTTATCAAAACCTGCTGCACCTGACCAGCTATAGACTTTCTTTTGGTAAGAAGCGATACCGGTATCCATAACACCAATAACAAGCCCTTCACCTTTAGCGCCTTCAATATCAGGATTATCCCAAATAGCTGGTGCGCCAACATGCTGTGGACCTACATCGGTCAATAACTGTTGCATTTCTTCTTTTTCAACAGCCAATACACCTGGCATTTTTCGAAGTGCTAAGACTTCATGCTCTTCTAAGTCAACAACAAGACCGTTTAATGCAATTTTAAAGCTATCTTGTAGTTGCACATCACGACCAAGCGTTTTACGTATGTTATCTATCGCTTTATTCTGTTGCAATGCCAAGTAGTTTCCGTATACAACGGAAGCTGAACTGGCTAGATTTAATTTACCAGTATTTGTAACATTTACACCTTTTGATGCAGTAACGTTAGTGGCTTTAAAACCTTCAATGCCACCTTGGTATAAAGCAACAGGCTCGTCTTTTAATAATACAAAGTAGCGACCTTCAAAGTGTGCCTTATTCGATTTGTATTGAGCATTTTGCTGAACAGGTGTTAACTCAAATGTTGGGATATCATCTGGATATTGACCAGCGGTGGCTCCTAGAGCCATGATCCCTAGCGGCAATGCTAGAGCTATTTTATTTAATTTAAATTTCAAAATAATTTCCTCTAATGAGAGGCCTTTGGCCTCTCAAAATTAATGTCTGTAATTCTTACTTGTAAGCGCGACGAGCGGCAAAGCCTAGGGCGCTAAATAAAATGAAGAACAAGCCAGTTGAACCACCTGAACTTTGTGTTTCATCTGCTGTAGACGGATTTGAATTACTTGTTGAAGCACTAACTGAGAACGTCATATCAGTTGAAGTTGAATTCACACCATCATGTGCCGTAATTGTTGATGTATATTCACCAGCATTGGTTACCGCCCCAGAAATTTCACCCGATAAGCTGATTTCTAAACCTGCAGGTAAGTTAGTGGCTGTAAATGTAACTCCATCACCTTCCATCTCAGCAAAGTTTGCCGAAACATTGACAGTCATCTGTTCACCTTGAACGATAGTTACACCGGCAATGCTTTCTATAATCACTGGTGCGATATCATTGGTATTAGCAACAACAATTTCAACATCATCTACTGGTGCATCACGGTTTTCGTAATCAGCAGTAATTTTTAAGGTGTAAGACTTTGTCTCTTCGTAATCGATAGCATCTGCATTAGCAACACTGATCACGCCATCAACAGAAACCGCAAAAGGAGTACCTGGCAAAGCATTAACTAAATGAATATCGCCTCTACGTTCGCTATTAATAAAGAACTGCTCAGTAGACATTGCTACTTTGCCGATAACATGGCCATTTTCTACGTTTTCATAAACGCTAAAGCCTTGGCCCGGCTTAACTTTGGCATCAGCGCCATGGGCAACTGTGCTAAAACCAGTATTATCATTACCCATTTCAAACAGCATTACCCCTGGAGGACAATCTTTATGTGTAACAACATTATTTATACTGAATACGAAAGGATTACATTGGAATGTTAAACCAGCTAGAACACGTGCAGAACGACCAGGTTCGATAACAACTTTATTTGACCAATTGCTCCAATCAAATTCTGTTTCTGGATCATAATCTTCTGGTATTAGTGCCACACCAGCAGTAGTCGCCAAGAAGTTTACTTTTTCCTCAATACAATTGTCAGGATTCCAAGATTTTGGCTGACAATTAGTGTCCCACCAGTTTGGATAACCATCTTCACCAGTATGATCAATTACTTCTTCCCAGTAATCACCATGAATAATTGGGTTAAAGCGAATTAAAGGACCATCGATCCCCGCTTGTGCATCACGGTCAGAAGCGAACTGCCAGCCAATTTTTTGATTGAAATCTTCAACTGATTGGATATCGTGATGATATAATTCTTCAAGACAAATATTGGCTACTACAGTATCGTCACCTGCAGATACATCGGTTGCCAATTTTGAAACTTTCTGCCTTGAGATCCAAGGATTAAATTCCATGTTGAAATCAATATAACGTGTTTCTAATGTACCGTCATTATTGGTAATTACATCAATGGCGAAGATTTTATCAGCATCTTCAGCCATTCGTTCAGCATCAAACGGTGAATCATGATAGGCATTGGCATGCTCTTCCGTGTAAGCCTTAAAGTAGCTTAAAACATGACCTGCTTTATCGAAATGCTCTGCCATTGGCACGTCAAATTTATCAAACATTTGAACTACTACAGATAATTTCTTACCTGAGATTTCACACATTTCTTCGTTAACAATATTAGCACCAATATTTTTATACATATGACCTTGACCGCCAACCTTTGACGGGGTGATTACAGGTACGTTATGCATCAATGGCATCGCTATGAAAGTTTTCGCCGCATTTGTGGTATTCGTTAAATCAATGATATTAGATTCAATCCAATTGCCTTCATTGCTGACTAATTGTTTCCACTCATCACTTTCAAGTAAAACTTTTGTAGAACCATAAGAGTTTGATTTTTCTAATGATTTACTTTCTCTAGGGAATACCTGAAAAGGAACTTTCAGTTGCGCTGATTCGTCACTTGTATTGTTAAACACTAAGTAACCATTAACGGCAGCTTCAATCCAATTCTCAATACTTAAATCAGTACCTTGTTTAAACGGCCATTCACCTAAATTGTCTACATCAATGGTTAAAGATACAGCAAATGTTACTGAATGATTTGCCGGTATATTAATTGATGCAGGGTGAATAAAACCAATCGCATCATTGCTGGCTTTATTACCATTAAGTTGACTGCTAACCGCATACGATTGTACTTGGTCAGTTAAGTTTTTAATGGTTAAATCACGTGTAACAGAAACCGAACTTGGCGTTTCAACATAGCCAAAAGCTAAACCAGGTTGATAGGTTCCCGTTTCCCAAACAACAGCATTGGCAGTAACAGCTGTTACCCCATCTACTAGGCCTGTACCCATAAATGATACTTCTGGTACTGTCGTTTTCGAAGCCCCTTCAAACACTTCAGCGGTTGAACCTTGTATACCATCAGCAAGTGCGGTATTGGCAACTAATGCTTTTGCTTCAAGCGGACTTAATTGTGGATATTGCGCTAAAATTCTAGCGGCAGTACCAGCAGCATACGCAGCTGCATAATTATGATGCGGCATAACTTCAGCAAACTGATCACCAGAACCAGCAACAGGACCAACAAATTGTTCTGCAGGTGCTACTACTTCAGGTTTTAAAGTTTGCGTTCCACGGGTAGGACCGGCAGGAGTAAATGGCGATAAAGTAACAGAATCACCATCAACTTTAACTGAACCAACAGTTAATGCTTCTGGAACAGCTGCGCGCCAAGCCAGATTAAAATAAGAATCGTAGCCTGTATAACCAGCACCAACCACCACTAAAGAGCCTGTAGCACTTAAGCGACGTACTAGACCAATATCACGTGTAGGTTGAGAAGGAGATACATCATCTTCAACATAAAATGCTGAGTTACCGAAACTGTTTAAAACGATTACATCTGGGCGATCGCTAATGTCACCATCTTGGTTAGGATCAACGATTACGTCTAATACAGGGTAAAAATAAGCATTAGCCCAGTCGTACGTTTTATAATAGATAATTTTAGCATCAGGGGCTTGTGCTAACACTTGTGCAGCAACAGCTGTACCTGAAGCAAGAGCGCCAGCTTCAACATTAACATCTTCGGCCCATTCAATAGGGTTATAATCTACATAGTGATAACCTTCAGCACCTGCAGAGAAGTCCAGACCACCGATAACAGTGTCTGTTGGGAAACCATCCCAAGCATTACTTCGGTTAGCCGTTGCTTGTTCAAAAGCAGCAACAGTACCTGTACCACCTAAAGCTTTATGAGTGTAATCAATACCATTACCAACAATAGCAACAGTGATATCATCACCAACATCTTTAACGGTTAAGAAAGGGTATTTTTTAAATTCGTTTTCAGCAGTGTAATTTGGCTCTTCGCTCAATAACTGTGCACTTACTACATGCTCATTAGATGCTAGCATGTCTGCAACTGAATGATTCATTTGCACGTAAAGGGCATTCTCAGACATTCGAGATTTACGAGTTAAAACTGCACTTTGATCGGCTGCGCGAATCGCCGCCATTACTAAATCTTGTTGTTTTTCTACATTGACTAAAACACTGCTACGATCATTGCCTAACCCAGCGTGAGCTTTATCTAGACCACTTTTGGCCGTAAGGCGAATGAAATATACACCCATAGTTTCATGTTTTGCTCTAAAAGAACTTTGTCCTTCAGAAGTTAAGTTTGCGCCTGTTGATAATTCTCCAGCAGTAAGCATTTTATTTGCTTGTTCAACTTCGCTAGCGTTAGCGGAGCATGCAAATGCTGCTGAGACAACTAAAGCGACGGTAGATGATTTAAAAATCATTGTTGTCCTCTTGTAAATCTATTAATTGCAAGACATCCAGTTACAACTGTTGTTATTTATAAATGATTATTAACAGCTGAAAATGGCGTTGGGACATTAGTAAATAAAAACTTGGCCTCTAACAATGGCAATAATTACAATTCAATTACAAGTTTACATCAACAAAACATCAATTTCGTTTATAATCATGCATTTATAAAAATAAACGAATTACAATTGATGATTTATAGATAACTAATAAACTGCTTTTATTTAATAAATATTCAGTAAAGTAAGCCTAAAAAGAGAATCGTTTAAAGTTTCAACAAATCTACAGGAATTTAAAAACAAACTCGCAGAGTTTTCGGTGCATTCGATATTTGAAATGAAGTTTAAAAAGATTATTGATATCGACTGAAATTTACTCGGAGAAAATATCGGGAGAACTAGATTTAAATTAGCAAGATTTTAAATACCTCAACAAACCTGCTGGAAGCAAGAAGCAAGAAGCAAGTTTGTTGAGTATTGGTTGAATTCAATATTTGCATTGAAGTTCAGATTTATTATTGATTTGGTTTGAAAATTTACACTGAAAAGATATCAGCACCTCAAGGTGCTAAATAGGCAATATTTTAAATACCTCAACAAACCTGCTGTAAGCTAGAAACAAGTTTGTTGAGTTTTGGTTGCATTCAATATTTGAATTGAAGTTCAGATTTGCTATTGATTTGGTTTGAAAATTTGTACAGAAAAGATATCAGCATCATTAATACTATTTAAAGTAAGTAAATAACTTTCAGTATCTATTGAAGATATACCGAAGTATCGCTTAATTGAATTAGCAGGCAAAGAATCAATAATTGTCGTCTTGCCTGTTATTTCTTTTCTTTTAATAACATCCTCAGTTGTACTACGACTAATATAATAAATCGCTTTATCCTGCCAATAAAATGAACCGTGATCTGTGCTAATTAAATCTTCAACTATTAATTTTTCTTCGTTGGTTTTTGGATTAACTTGCCAAATACCATTTTCCCATTCACGGCTAACATATAAATAACCGTCTTCCCCTTCAACAACTGCCATTTCATTTTTAGCCGTTAATTGAGTTATCTGTGCCGTTAATAAGTCGTATTTGAATACACCACTAGTGTCATTTTTACTAGAAATGAACAAAATTGAACGACCATCAAATGACCATTTAGGATTTTGCGGTTCTAACCCTCCAAGGTCAATTGATTCAAGACTTCCAGTTGTATCGTCTCCAATAAATAGTTGATAGTGATCAGTATCGGTTAGGCGCAGATCAACAATAAACTGATCATTTATAGGTGACCAACTAGGCAATAATGGTAAGCCCATTCCTTTAGTGATATTTTTGGTGCCAAGTTCACTTTTAATCCATAAATCCCACGAACCTGACCTGTTTGAAATAAATGCAACCTTACCATTAACTGCAGAAAGACTACCTAACATATCTCTAGAAGAAGATGAAACTCTTGATAAAATTTTATTGGTTTCAAATGTTTTTTGAACTATATATTCCTGTGAAGAATAGCGCGAAAAAAATAGTTCGCCCGTTGTTTGGCTAATGGTCAAATTTGCAGGTCTAGGTATTTTGTTTACATCTTGCCAAGTTTCTTCTGCAATGTTGTACTTATGAATAATATGTTCTGCATTTTTAAAGAAACTGGTATAAATTTCATTATTACTATGATCCCAAGCTAAACCAATAATAGATGTTTGGTTATCAAGGAGAACTTGCTCTTCACCTTGATTATTAATGTGTATAAGTTGCGTAAATTGATAACGTTCACGTATTAAAGCGATGCTTTTACTATCATTCGCCCAAACGGCAACAACATCTCGTACTTTACTGCTAGGGTAACTTACTTGTGTTGAAAGCTTGGTCTTAAAGTTGTAAGAGAAAATAGCTAAACTATCATTTACTTGCTTAGAATAGAGTAAAGATTCACCATTTGGGGACCAGTCAAGATTAATTCTAATAGGATTAAATACGCAGCCTTGATCAATCAGTTCATCTTGATTAGTGACTAAATGTTTAACTCTAATTTGACAAAAACCTGTTTCATCATAGCGTATATATGCTATTGAAGCGTCGTCAGGAGACCAGGTTGGTGATGCTTCTTCATTAGATGTATTTGTTAACATGCGAAGAGGCAGTTCTTCATTGAGTAAATCTTTAATATAAAGATGGCCTTTCGAAGACTCTCTAACCCAACGAAATACAAGGTACTTGCCGTCATGAGAGACCGCTGGGTGCATTTCTATGCCCTGGTAATTTGTTTGTTTCGAAACCTCTTTTGATAATACAATGTTGGAACCACTGTTAATAAAGTGGTTACTGATCATATAAACGGATAAACAAATTAAGCAAAAACTGGCAACAGCTGCGAAGTATTTGTGTTTATTAATAAAAGATAATTGCTTAGGTTCGTTTTGGTGTAAATCAGACGTTGGAAAAGCAGCTAGACCTAGCGGCTTAACAACCATTACATAACCTACTTTATGTACTGTTTTAATAACTTCATCATTTTCTGCACCTAAATCAGCGAATGTTTTACGCAGGTGCCAAATGGTATTAGGAAAACCTCGTTTACCTACACCCTGGTTACCATTCCAGATAGTTTCTATTGCGTCATTTGCTGCGACAGAATGATCACTACTTAAGATGAATAATTTTAATAATTCAAAAACTTTTACCGGTAATTTGATTGAATCTTTGCCATTATCTACGGTTAATTCTTTACAGTTAACATTAAAGCGACCGATCTGATAATAAACAAAAGCTAATTCAACCATAGAGTATTTTTCCAATATTAAAAGTTAACAAGATACTAACAAAGTAAAATTTAAAAATATAATGCATAAATAATATAAAAATTATGCATATTGGTTATAAAGGTAAAGAAATGTACACTTTTAGACTATTTTTAACAACACCCTTAAGGGTGATTTTTAGGACGGATATTATTTGAGCTGTAATTTAAAGCATAAAATATTCCCCAAAACAATTATAAATATTATAGGAATTCGCTTAAAGAAAAAAGGCTTCTGCATGCAGAAACCTTTGTTTTATTTGCCTAATTTAGATTTTACTTTAATTTCTACGACGAGAAAACAAACCTAAACCTGCTAAGATTATGAAACCAAGACCAGTAGTACCACCACTACTCTTATTCTCAACATTCACAGATACTGTTTCTGCGAAACTTGCTTTATCGCCATTAGAGCCAATCATTTCAAAGGTCACAACCTCATCATGAGATACTTTAGGAGCATCAAAGCTTACACTTGCACCAGCACCAGTCAAGCTAACCGCTGGACCTGAAACTTGTGTCCATTGATACGATATTTCAGGGTTATCAATAACAGCATCAACAACACTTGCTGATAACGTTACTGGCTTGCCTTCTTTAACAGTATCAACCGAAGAGCTTACACTGAAGCTTGGACGACCAGCATAAAACAATGGCTCTGATGATTTAGATTCCATCGCAGAGCTAGTATTTACCGCCGCATCAACAACAGGCGTTGCATCAATTAAACCTAGAACATCAGAAGCATCCAGCACTAAGTTGAATTCTAACGCATTAGCGCCATCTACTTGTGTGTGCTGCCATGTTAAGTTGTTGTCTTCCAATGCGTAAGTAAATCCATCCGTGTTCATTTGCATTGCTGCACCTTCAACAACGTCATCTTTAAGTAAGATATCAACGTTAATACCTTCAGGTAACATCATCTCAAAATCATAATCGCGATTTTCACCACTATTATTTCCTGATACACGCACTGCTACGACAATTTTATCGCCATTGATAATAGGCTCACTAATTGATACATCGTCTTCACCACGGGTCATATTGACGCGAACAGAACCAATGTTTCGGTTCAGTTCAGGCGTAGTGCCTAACCAAAATACACCGTGATAGATATCGCCTTCGTTCATGGCTTGTTGCCATTGAATACGAGTATCAACAACTTCTCTAGGTGCAACTGAGGTTGGCACAGCAATAGACATACTATCGTCATCATAAGTTACGTTAGTAACCGATATTTTAACGTTATCCATGACTGGCGCATCTGCACACTCCATGCCTTCGTCTGCTTCTTCACCATCACTACATACCATTTGATGCTCTTCAAGTGCTGCCGGACCTTCAGCCCAGTTATGCACTAATAGCCAGTAAGTATCTTGAATTGGGTCAAGAATATCAATTAATTCATTTGAATCAGCATTAGCACTCATATAACGAATTAATTGCATTTCCCAAAAGCTTATCTTTCCATCTAAGTCGGAATCAATACCAACATAGATATCAACATCAGGAGATGTTGTTTCCAATACATCGATAACTAAACGCTTTGTATCTGCTTGAACGTTTAACGGTATGGCATGATATGTTTGGTTATCTTCATCTTCCCAGTTAAAAATTTCATTGTTAGTAGCATCTCGCATTAGTTCAAATTCATGAACTTCAGCTTTGGCAATACCCGATTTGCTTAGTTGCAACTCGTCAGTACCAATAGTAACAATGTCCTTAACAGGTGCAGAATCATTAGTACGTTTTGCCGTTACTTCGGTAATTTCAGGAGCAATACCAGCAATGAAGTTAACCGTTATTGGCATTGTTTGTACTGGAATAGCATTATTGTCAGGTGTTAATATCACCCTTCCGTTAACCCATTCATCAGCTAAACCTTGCAGCGCTTCTGCAGTAAAATTAATTACCGCTTCTTCACCTTCAGCTAGAGTAAATGATGATTGATCGGCAACTAGGCTGAAGCCTTCATTGTAATATTCGAAACTAACGCTCCAGCTACCAGCTTTGGTTGCTTTAAACGTACGAGTCCATGAACAATCAATTAAACATTCGCCTTTTGATAGGCTCGGCATATTCATTTGATGAGGTTGACCATGCCATCCTTCGATGCTTTCAGCCATGCCATACTCTTCAGCATACGGGTCTGCCGCCAAATAACCTGCTCGAGTTTCGTTAAGCACTAAACCGGCTTCTATTGCTAAATTAACACGCGCACTACCAGAGCCTGTTCTATGCATATCGGCACGGTTTTTCACGCCGTCATAATCATCATCTTCTGTAACAGCAGTAAACGCGGTTGTCATTATTGCTGATTGTGCTTCAGCTGGCGTCCAGTTAGGACGAGCGGCTTTCATCAACAAGTACATACCGGCAATATGTGGTGTTGCCATTGATGTACCACTCATGAAACGTGCATTACCGTTTATTTGTCCAGAAGCGGCTAAAGCTCCACTATGCATTGAGGTACCTAAGCCACTCGCTAAAATGTCAACACCAGGTGCACCAACATCTGGAACTAAGTAATCACCAGTAAAGTAATCTGGACCGCGAGAAGTAAATGGCGCAGTAATATCGGCTTTATCATTATTAAGCACTAATTCTGAGCCAGTAAAGCTTACTTGATGACCTTCACCTTCGGCTAACCAATCAAGAAGAGCTTCACCATCGACCTTATTTAAATGTATTGTTGGTAATACATGTGGGTCATTAACAACATTATTAAACTCATCGTCTGAGTTGATAAAAATCATCCCTGCTGCACGAGTTCTTAATGCTTCAGCACCTTTTGATAAACGCGATAATGGCGTTCCATCTGCAGAATCAACTCCACCACGACGACAAATAACTACTTTGCCTTCAATGGAATCAGCACTGTAATATGCTGGTAATGAATATTTACCACAGTAACCAACACCACCAGAAAGTTCGGCATAAGTTAAACTTTCAACATCGCCCGCATAAACCACGTCTAAAGGTACATCAAGACCAACGCCTGAAGTCGCACCTTTACCAATTAACTCAGCAAGTTCCGTAGAGCCTCCGGTAAATGTCGCAGTTTTTTCTTCGGTAAAATCGCGAGAATGCGATAAAGCAGCAACCGTCGTTACCCACGGAGAGTTACCCGGTGAGCCTATTGTTTTCTCACCAGCGTGGCCATCGTTACCTGCAGCAACAGCAATATGAATACCAGCTTCGCGTGCACTAAGAAATGCTAATGCATCGGATGTCATCCAAGGTGAACGAGCGCTACCACCAACCGAATAATTTAGCACATCAACATTATTCGCAATGGCATGCTCAACTGAGGCGATTGCTGCACTTGGCGCACAACCATATACATTACAGGTCTGATAAGACACAATGTTCGCGTGAGGTGCTACGCCACTCATTGATACTTTAATGTCAGAAGTGTAATACTTATGCTTGTATGAACGCTCCATGTCTGGATGAACAGTTGGGTAGCTTACATCATGCACCAGATTACCTGCAATAGTGGATGCAACATGAGTACCATGCCCATGTACATCTTGCCCGGTATTGTAGCGCATATCATAAGTGCTAACTCCAGAGATGGATTTAAGTCCCTCATATGAAACAACGCCAATAACCTTATCGTTACACCAATAAGGTGAATCGATACAATCACCAAAATATACACCGCTACCATTTGGGTTAATATGGTCATATCCGTCAGCACCAATATCCGCAAAAGACGAATTAAAGTCAATGTTGTTAAACCCTGCTGCGCCAGCAAAAGTGTAAACCTTTTTATGATAAGAGGCGATACCAGTGTCCATAACACCAACGATTAAGCCTTCGCCTTTTGCTCCTTCAACATTTGGATTATCCCAAATTTCAGGAGCGCCAACGTGTTGCGGGCCTACATCAGTCAATAATTGCTGCATTTCTTCTTTTTCAACAGCCAAAACACCAGGCATTTTGCGTAACGCCAGAACCTCATTTGGTTCTAAATCAACTAGCAAACCATTCAATGCAATTTTAAAACTATCTTTTATCGTTACAGTACGACCTAATGCTTTATTAATTTTTAACGATGCACTATTTTGTTTTAATGCTAGGTAATCACCATAAACAATTGATGCAGAACTGGCTAAATCAAGTTTTCCTTGAGCGTTAGAATTAGATCCGCTTGAAGCAGCAATGTTAGTCGCTTTAAAACCTTTTATACCACCTTGATATAAGGCTACGGGTTCATCTTCAAGCAAAACAAAATAACGATTTTGTATTTTAGCGTTATTCGCTTTTATGGTCGCATTTTGCTCGGCTTTCGATATTTTAATGGTTGGAATATCGTCCGGAGACTTTCCGGCTACGGCGCCTAAGGCCATAATGCTCATTGGCAATGCCAAAGCAAGCTTATTTAATTTAAATTTCACAATAAATTCCTCGATGAGAGACTACCGCCTCTCAATATTAATTTGTTATTTACGTACACGACGATTAATGAATGTTAAAGCCGCTAATAAAATAAATAGCGAGTTTGTAGAGCCACCACCGGTTGACGATGCTTCAGAATCAGACTCTGGTGCAGCTTGTTCCGGCGCAGATGTTGACTCTGCGGACGCTGTTGCAGCGGCAGTTACATTAAAGTTCAATGTTGAAGATGTCGTATTAACGCCATCATGAGCAGCAACAGTTGCTTGATAGGTCCCTACTTGATTGAGCGTGCCAGAGATCACACCAGCTTTTGAGATAACTAGGCCTTGTGGTAAATCTGTGCTGGTAAAGGTGATACCATCACCTTCAGCATCAACAAATGAAGCTGACAACGATATTTCCACTGACTCACCTTGTGCACCGGCTACTACAGATAAAGCTTCAACTACGGTAGGTGCAATATCATTACGATTATTTATATTAATAACCACATCAACTACTTTCGAGTCCCGGTTAACGTAATCAGCGTGCAGTTTTATCACGTATGATTTAGTATTTTCATAGTCTAATGCATCACTATTGGCAACAGTAATCGTGCCATCAGTAGCCACTAAAAAAGGTGTTCCTGGAAGTGAATTGACTTGATATATAGGGCCAGGGCTGCCTGTCCAAAAGAAATAGTTGCTAGCTATACCAACTTTGCCAATTACTGTACCTGCTGCAGCGTTTTCATAAACATTAAAGCTTTGATTAGCTTTTACTGAAGGATCAACTGATGATTGCTTGCCTGTGAAATAATTATTTTCATTGCCTATTTCAAAAATCATCACTCCAGGATAACAATCTTCATGTACAATCCAATTACCAACAGATACAACATTTGGATCACATTGATAAGTAGTACCCGCTGAAATTCTTGCTGATTGGCCAGGCTCTATTATTTGCTTGATACCCCACTCTATTGGAGTTTGATCTTCTTCTGATAGTAAAGTAACAGCTGCCGAACTAGCTAAATAGGTAACCTTTTCTTCAATACAATAATCTTCATTCCATGATTTAGGCTGACAGTTATAATCCCACCAATATGGATAACCATCTTCACCGGTGTGATCGATAACCTCTTCATAATAATCGCCATTAATGACTGGGTTATAACGGAGCACTTTGCTATCAAACGTAGATTGAGCATCGCGATCTGTTGCAAATTGCCAGCCTACCTTTTGATTCCACGCATCAACGCTTTGAAAGTCATGATGATAAAGTTTGTCTAAACAGATGTTCGCTACAGCAGTGTCATCGCCCGGCGAAACGTCTGCCGGTAACTCTGAATATCTAACCCTACCTGTTGGATTCCAATATTCATAAGGAATGCTAAGATCGAGATATTTAGTTACCGGTTGTGAGTCATTATTTAAAAGGATCTCAAAATAACCTAATTTATCCGCGTCTGTTGAGTTTACTTCTAGACCATGGGGATCGGCGTTATATTTATCAGCAATCGCTTCTGCATAAGCTGTAAAATAGACTAAAACATGACCAGCTTTATCAAAGTGCTCAGCCATAGGTACATCGAATTTATCAAACATTTGTACTGCAACTGACAATTTTTGCCCCGACTCACAAAGTGCTTCAGGATTAATGGTTGCCCCTATGTTTTTAATTAAATTACCTTGTCCACTTGCTTTGGTTGTGTCTTTAACTGGTACTGTATGCATTAACGGCATGGTATATACTGTTTTTGCTAAATTACCTTCATTTTTAACATCAATTACCGTACTTTCAAGCCAGCCGCCAGAATTTCTAACTAGCTGTGAAATTATTGGTGCATCATAGGGCAGTATTGTAGTTGTAGTGGCCATAGTTGGCTTTGCCACTTCTTTATTGCTTTTGGGAAACACTTGCCAAGGCATTTTAAGTTGTGCTGACTGACCGTCTTGATTATTAAACACCAAATAGCCGTTAACAGAGGTTTTTGACCAATTTTCAATCGTATAATCAGTCGTTGTAGTTAACGTTCCATCTGTAAGTTTCTCAGCATCTACGCTTAATGTAACGGTAAAGATTACAGAACGATTTGCCGGCACATTAATGGTTTCAGGATAAATAAAGCTGACCGCCTCATTATTCGCTTTATCGCCATTAAGTGTTGTACCTACGGTATAAGTTTGAACTTGGTCGGTTAAATTTTTAATGGTGATGTCACGGGTTACTGATGTTTGCGTACTTGCTTCAACAAAACCAAAAGCAAGGCTTGGTTGATAGGAACTAGATTCCCAAACAACTGCTTTTGAAGTTATTGCTGTTGCTCCATCAACTAAACCGCTGCCCATAAATGGTACTTCAGCGATTTTATGAGTGCTCATTTCATACTCTTCAAAATAGTGGCTACCACCAACTATGTTGTCGGCCAGTGCACTATTGGTAACCAAAGCCTTTGCCTCAATTGGACTTAAATGAGGAAATTGCGCCAAAATTCGAGCAGCAGTACCCGCAGCATATGCTGCAGCGTAAGTATGGTGTGCTTCAAAAACCCCTTGCTCAGTACCCGTTCCAGCTAGTGGAGCAACAACATTTTCAGCTGGGCCAACAACTTCAGGTTTAAGTAACTGAACACCACGAGTAGGTCCTGCAGGCGTGAAACTAGATAAAGAAATATCTTCTTCGTTAATACTTACCGAGCCTACCGTTAATGCTTCAGGTACGGCAGCACGCCATGCTAAATTAAAATAGTTATCCATAGCAGTTTTACCTGCGCCAATAACAAGCAAAGAGCCGGCAGCGCTTACTCGACGAATTAACCCAATTTCACGGGTAGGATGTGATCCAGAGGTATCATCTTCGACATAAAACGCAGCATTACCGTATGAATTCATCACGATAACATCTGGTCTGTCACTAATATCGCCGTCTTGGTTCGGATCAACAATTGCATCTAAAACTGGGTAAAAATACCTATAATCCCAATCCCAAGTTTTATAAAATAATATTTTAGCATCTGGAGCTTCAGCCAAAACCTGCGCAGCAACAGCTGTGCCAGATGGAATAGCGCCAGAATCAACGTTATCATCTTGCTCTGCTTCAATCGGGTTATAATCTAAAGAGTGGTAACCTTCGCCAGCCGCTGAAAAATCTAAACCACCAATAATAGTTTCGGTTGGAAATCCATCCCAGGCATTACTTCTATTTGCCCAAGCTTGATCATAAGCTTCACGAGTACCGGCGCCGCCTAAAGATTTATGAGTGTAATCAATACCATTACCGACAATAGCAACGGTAACCGCATCACCTGGGTCTTTAACTGTTAAGAAAGGATATTTTTTAAATTCATCGTTGCTAGTATAAGATGGCTCTTCATTTAACAGCTCTGCATAAATAACATGTTCATTGGTTGAAATGTCTTTAACCGCTTGGTGACTCATTTGCACGTAGAGAATATTTTCAGTCAGTCGAGCCTTATGAGTAATAATAGCGCTAGGATCTAATTCTCGTATTGCTGCTATTACTTGTTCTTGTTGTTTTTCAACTAGGTTTATAATGGAACTACGATCAGCTCCTAAACCGTCATAAGACGGATCAAGTGCGCTTTTTTCCGCTAAACCAATTAAATATACGCCGATGTTTTCATCTTTCTTTTCAAAAGAAGATGTTATCTCGTTTTGTGGTGTTGTGCTTATGGTTAATTGTCCTGTAGATAGCTTATTGCTAGCTTCTTGAACATCAACTGCGTTTGCTTTAGCTGCAAAGGCGGCTGTAACCATTAATGCGACAGTAGATGATTTAAAAATCATTTCAGTCCTCTTGTTACTTTATAAATTGCAAGACATCCAAATTTCATACGAGTAATTTTTGTTATGAGTATAAAAAGTGGCATTGCATGCATTAGTAAACAAGTTCGAAAGTCAAGCAAGGTTATGAAGGTCGTTTATAGATTAATAAAGCGTCATATAAACGATTACAAAAGGTTTATAGTCATACATATCAACAACTTAAAGTAACAAAAAACAAAGAGGAAATGACAGTTATAACTGTATGAACAGTTTCTTCATAGTCAACTTTTAATAAAATACGCTAATTTAATAAGTGAAAAATCAAGAGCTGTAGCAATAAACCAATACAGGAAGTGCTGGTAGGAAGTGCTATTTGGCTTTAAGTATTAATAGATGCAGATAGAGAGTTCCCTTTGGAAATATTCAAGCTCTAGCTAAAAGTATTAGCTAGAGCTCGTTCATTGATAAAAAGCTATATATTTTGAATATTTGCACTGGCTGCCTAAAGACTAAGCTAAGCACTAATCAATCAAGGTTTATCAACCATAGTGCTAATTGGCAATGCAAAAATATCGGAGTCATTAATGCTGTTTAGCGTTAGCATTATACTTTGCTTACCTGCTGGGGCTATACCAAAATACTTTCGCACTGTTCCAGATGGGTAAGTACTGACAATCTGTTCGGTGCTAGACATAGTTTTACGTTTTATCAGGTCATGATTTTTATTTCTTGAGACGTAGTAAATACTATCGTTTTGCCAAAAAAAGCTCGCAAAATCAGTGGTTGCCAAATCTTTAGCCAGTAGTTGACTCTCCTTGGTGTTTTGGTTAAATTGCCAGATGCCACTTTCACCTTTTCTACTTACATATAAATGGCCATCAGTGCCTTCAACAGCAAAAATTTCATCATTAAACGTGAGTTGAACTATTTCTTTAGTATTGAGATTAAACTTGAAAATACCTGACTTTCCACTTTTTTCAGATGCAAAATAAATTGTATTATCACTTATAGACCAATTAATACTTCTAGCTGCATAATTTCCAAGTAGCTCTAACTCTCCACCAGGAAGTGTACCTAGATACCAGTCCGGATGCTCATCATTGCTATTTTTAATGGTTACCAGAAACTGTTTTCCATTTGGTGAAATTCTGTGCGAAAATGCGGTGCCCAAATCCTTGGTCAGGTTTTTATATTCGTTCGCAGCTTTCAGCCATATGTCCCACTTATCTGCGCGATTAGAAATAAATAATATGCCATCATTAGCAACATATTGACCATATAGATCTCGAGAAGAAGAAGATGCTCGCTGAATTTCTGTTCCGTCTTTTAATGAGCGTTGGCTGATAAACTCTTGACTCAAATGACGAGAAAAATACAGTTCTGAAGTGTCGTAATTAAAGCTAAGGTTATTTGGAGTAATTAACCGATGTATTATTTTTTCAGATTTGGTTTGTGGGTTTATCGCTAGCGTTAAGTATTTGCCATCCTGCTGAACATTAGTATAAATGTTATTTTGGTTATGCTCCCAAACCAAGCCAACAATAGATAGTTTATTGGCCAGTAAAACACTTTCTTGAGCATTTTTATCTATTAAAATAAGTTCAGCACTACTTATATTTTCGCGAATAAAGGCAACTTGTTTTGAGTCGGCAGAGTATACTGCCTTATAATCTTTGACATCCTTGTTAGGAAAACTAATTTGTTTACTCGACGATTCATTCAAATTAAACTCGAATAAAGCTACACCATTTTTTGTTTTTTTCGAAAACACAATGTATTTGCCATTGGGCGACCAATCAATCCCGCTCAGGTAAGAAGTATAAGTGCAGCCAGAGTCAATTAAACTATCTTGGTTGGTAATAATTTGACGAATACGCAACTGACATTGACCATCAACGCTAATACGCATATAAGCAATACTTTCATTATCTGGTGACCAACTAGGTGAAACCTCCTCTTCATCTACCATTGTTAATAGTCGTAATGGTACGGTTTCATCCTTTAAATCTTTTATATACAGTTGTCCTGGTTGCTGCTTGCGCACCCATTCAAAAGCCATATAACGTCCATCTGAAGAAATAGCAGGGTGTTCTTCAATACCTTCAAAGTTAGTTATTTTAGTTGGATTTAATGGTACTGATTCGATTTTATTTTGGCTAACATAATATGTATCAACAAATACACTGACAAAAAGCAATATAAGTAATGCAGAAAAGGTCAGATAACCCCCTTTAAACTTCACTTTGTCGATAAAAGCCTTAATCCAAACATAAATATTGTCAATAGAGGAAGGTAAGGCTGTTGATTTAGATGGGGAAGCAATATCAGAAGTTACAATAGGCTCGGGTAAAGCAACAAGTTTATAGCCAACTTTTGGCAAAGTTTTAAAATATTCATCGCTGTTGACGCCCAAGTCGTCAAATACCTTGCGAATATGCCACATAGCATTGATATAACCGCGTTTACCAACAGGGTAATTACCTTGCCATAGTAGCTCAATGGCTAGTGCTCTATCGACTATTTGATTCTCATTCTTAAGAAACAGCTTTAAAAACTCAAAAACTTTAACAGGCAGTTTAATCGACTGTTCATCGTTGGCAACTGTCATTTCATTACAGTTGACAATTAGTTTTTCCACACGATATTCATTGTGAGGTAATTCAATCATTAAATACCACCGTTGCAAGCATCAATTTCGGTTAGTAACTAAACAAAATAGATAACAAAATAAAAGGGCTCCAATTGTTTATATTAAAACAAAAGTAATTTCCGACATATTCTTATTTTATTGAACATCACAATATTCAAATTATAAGTCGGTATATACTACCCTAAAGGGTGAAAAATTGATTTAACTATAAGCATCAATAAAACATCAAGAATTTAATAATTTTCAATCAATTCATCGAGATAAAGTATTAAAAGCCAATATCAATAAAAATAGCATTAATAAACTAGTGCCTGTATATCGAAGGGAATAGTTGCGTATGGCTTGATCACAGTATGGCAGGATGTTATGCATTTGACTAATGCTAGAGCAATTACCAAGGATGTATGGAAAGACGTTGCATTCCTTTTTTTACATGACGTAATATATGCCATTTTCACATGGATGTGTTCAAAATGGTCATCCCTGAAGTAAAAAATCAACATAAATAATTATGTTGATTTTTAATGTTATTTATTCAGTGTAGTGAGGTAACTCTATAACATGTATGTTAAGTTTAGTTCCTTCTTCCCTGAAGTACAGGATTTAAACTATCCATGGCAATCCTAAGTTAATTCATCACCGAATTAAAAACTAACTAGTCACTGATCTTAACCATATCGTTTAACATCCAATTCTTGAAAAACGTTTTAGACGTTGGACGGTATAAGCGGAATAATAAGAAATAGTCTTCACCGCCTGTTGGTACCCAGTTTGCCTCTTGGCCTTTTGGTGCTTCTGGACCAAAATACAGATCATAAGAGCCATCAGAGTTTTTAATCATTTCATCGGCATTACGTGAAGACAAACCTACGCGCTCTACATTTTTAACGAAATTTTTAGTTTCCATGTTGTAAACAATAGCAGACCAGAAATCTTCAGCTGGCGTATCAGCAGGTACATTAAGTTTATATGTCGCGTTACCGTCTAGCATCTCACCATTCGAGTCACGTAAACCTGTTAGGTAAAAAGTAGAGCCACCCAACTGTTTAGGTAAATAAGTTACGTAAAAATATGAAGCCGCACGCTTGTCAACCAGCACTTCGTTTTCGTCAATAAATGGAAAACCTAGTTGTGCTTGTGGGCCGAAGTTCCAAAATGACCACTGAGACAACGCTTTACCATCTTTATCTCTCCACAGTGCACTTACTGTTTGATCTGGCTCGACAAACTTAGATTGCATGTGTGCATAAGCCATTAACAAACCATCTTTCATCGCTTTCTTTTGTTGCTCGGTAGGAGCAAACTTACTACCTTTAACAATGCCTAAATCTTTCAGTAAAGATGCCATGGCTTTGTCTTGTGTACGAATAGGGTTTTCTTGAATAATTTCATTAACGTCTTGGAAAAATGATTCGTTGTAATATGGCAGACTGTCGTATGCAACATCTGTTGCATCTAGATAATCCGTCTTTGGTGGCTTAGCAGCATCAGCTAAGTTGTAAATTTTAATTGTTTGCGCATAATCACCAGCATCTTTATCTGTAGCACCATTTGTTAATGATGGGCGGAATGAAAAACCATAAAGGTAAGTATCAGTTTCAAACACAAGATAACCTTTCTTTTCTAAATCGCTTTTAGTGCCAAGCTTATTGTCATAACCAGGTGGTAGAAATACATACTTGCCGCCCTTACCTTTATCAGCGCCCTTGTAGCCTACATCGGTAATTGGCACTTCCCATTGGCTAACAACTGAACCAAAATAGTTCAACTTATCAGTAGCAGCAGGCACTTCGATAACAATAGGACCATTTTTAGATGTGAGAGTCCCCCATGCATACGCGGTTGTATCATTCGCGGTTAAAAAACCTTTTTCTGAGCCAAATGGTTTATTTACATAAACAACATCGTTATAGCCGCCACCTTCAAAATTACGTCGCGTGGCTTTAAGGAAATCGGTTTGTGTAACTGCTGGCATATAATGGATTGCTGTTTGTGTAGCACGTTGTACCATTATTTTATATTGCAAATTTTCAATTTGTGCTGAACGTTTAAGAATGTCGTTGGTATCATTAAATGACTCAGCCATCGCCGGCATAGCTGCCGCTGATAACGTTAGTAATGAAGCGAGTAATATTTTCTTCATGGGTAATTTCCTTTATTAAAAATCAAATAGCTAACTATTAGTAAATAATATATTAGGCTTTAACATTGAACTTTGAACATTGAATACCAGTGAGGTGATTCATTCTCTGCTCTAAACTTGCAGTAATATTAACAAGCACCTATCATGAAAACGAATGCTTTATTTTCACCAGAGGTATGATTTAAATTCATATGGATAATAGTACTGAAAAACAGCTTAACCGGATTGACCTGAACTTATTAATTGCCTTGAGTGTGCTGTTAAAAGAAAAGAATGTCAGTAAAGCAGCAGATGTGTTGTTTTTAACTCAATCGGCAATGAGTAAAACGTTGAAGCGATTACGGGACTTATTTGATGATGAGTTGTTGTTTCGCTCAGCCAATAAAATGCATATAACCGTAAAAGGTGAGCAACTGCAACAGCAACTTCCGAGTTTGCTCGCGTCGTTAAATAGTTTTATGCAGGAAGATGAATTTGACCCAAGTACGTGCGAAATGTCTTTTTCGTTATCAGTGCCGGCCTCAATGAACCATTCACTGTTATTGCCACTACTGCAAACGTTAGCAAAACAGGCACCAAAAATAAAAGTCACAGAACACCCTGCACTCGTTGATCCTTATGATATGTTGGAAAACAATGACATCGATTTTGCTATTAACTTTGCAGATAAAAAGGATTCAAATTTTATAGTTACGCCTTGTGAAAAATTTTCCTTAGCGATTTTTGCCGGTAAACATCATCCCCTTCTCAAGAAAAGTAAGGTAGGAGCTAAAAAAGTCATCAGTTATGAAGATTGCTTACAATATAACTTTATTGCGATGAATCATGGAGATAATAGCCAGAATAAGATCACTTCAACTATTCACCAAATATTAAATGAAGCTAAATATAAAGAAAAACTGGTGTTTAAAAGTAATCAGTTGTTGTTAATAACCGAGTTACTTGCCACAACTGATTCATTATATATAGGCCCGGAACACCTGCTAAGGGTTTCGAATTTAAGTAATACCATTGCACCAGTCTATACGTTTGATTTAGCCGATGATAATAAAGTACCTACTTATTTAATCGAACATAAGCGGCTAACTAATAGTTTGGCGCATCAATGGATGAAACAAAAAATTATTGAGCAGTTCGCCCAATAAAAAACCAAATAGTTACTTAGCCACAAAAAGCTAAAAGCACCACAGAGGCCATTACTAATGTTTTCTGTGGTGCTTTTTTAGATGTTAGCAATCTTGATTGAAGGTTATTGTTTAATCAAATCGCCAATCATATATTTACGATCATGCCATTCCATTGTTGGAGAATACATACGATATAGCAGGAAAAAACCTTTATTAGGCAGCGTTTGTACCCAGTTAGATTCTCCTTTCGGTTTGGTCGATGAAAAAGTAACAGTTACTGAACCATCATCATTCATCACTACATCACCTTGGCTATCAAAACCACCTGAACGTTGCTGCGTAGGTAAAATACTGCGACTTTGATTATCATAGGCCATAAAACTCCAAAAGCGTTTCATTGGCGGGTTTGGTGGCAGAGTTACGGTATAAACTTCATTACCATCTAATGCTTCACCTTTATCATCGGTTGTTGTCATTAAATAAGAGCTGCCCTGACCGTCAAACTTCATTGTCATTAACGGTGTAATACCTGTCGCTACGTAATGAAAAGCAGTGCGATCATCTATATATAACTTACCGTCTTTGATAAATTCGTGAGACATCGTGCTACCAAAGGGTAAGAACCAATTACGTTTATCACCATAAAAATAAGCTTCTTTGTTTGAAGGCCTAAATGCTTCAGTTCGCGCATGCACATTTGCAATACCGGCCGCCTCTTTCAATGCCTCAAGGTATTCACCTTGTGGATTAAAAGGTTTACCTTTTTCAATACCAATTTTGGCAAGTAAGCCACGATAATGCGGGTCACCTGATGTTACAGGCTCATATTGGATCATTTCGTTTAGTTCATGATAAAAATCTTCATTGTTAGCATGTACAGTGTTCATTTTTACGCCACTGATATCCATATATTTAACTTTTGTCGACTCTTCACCGAGACGATACATTTTAAAGGTATCTTTAAATTGTTGTATCTGCTTTGTATCACCGTACCTAAATGCAACCCAGTGCTTATAGGTTGGTGTTTTTAACACAATATGATCTGCTGGTAATTTCCCTTTGTAGCTTTCATGAACAACAATATATTTTGCGCCTTTACCTGCATCTTTTGGATTACCAACACCGATGTCTCCAACGTATTGAAAAAAAGCGTCATCAATAAAGCCTAATACAGGGGTTTTAAGGTCCATCACTATAGGACCGTCTTTCACATCGACACTAAATAATGCATAAGGTGTACTGGTGTTACCCGTTAACCATAAGCTATTACTGTCTAAAAATGATTCGCTAATTGGGATAACTTTATTTGACTCAGCCCCCATAGAAGCTAAACCAGTTTGAATAGCCTGCATTGAGCTAATTTGAATACCATCAGTAAATACATTAACCGCTCGTTGTATCAACATATAACGCTGAACTTTACTCATGGTTTCATCTGAAGGGTAACCGTCTTTAAAATGTAGGTCGCCAACGGCTTGAGTTTTAACAATATCAGGGGTGGTAATGTTTGCAGGTACTTGTGGCTCCGCATGCGAATAATTAGTAAAAGTACTGCTTATTAGCGTCAGCGCTATTAATTTCTTACTTAATTTCATCATGTTGCTTATTTCCTTAACTTGCGATACTTCAGAGAGAGAGTTAAATCAGGATAAAACGAATATTGTATAACCCCGAATAATCGGGGTTATACAGGTGTAAATTACTCAACTAGTTCAATATCATTTAGTTCAAAGCTACCATCACGTAAGCCTTTGGTTGGCCCATAGAAACGGAACAATAAGAAAAAGCGTCGCTCTGGTGTAGTTGGTAACCAGTTAGCTTCTTTGCCTTTTGGCGCTTTCGGGCCGAAGTAGATAGTCATGCCACCGTCTTTATTTTTTACAAAGTCTTGGCTTGAATCAATGCTACTTCTTGATACATCACGTTGGTATGATGCAGTTTCTAAATCATAAGTAGTTACTGCCCAAAAATCTTCTGCAGGTACATTTGGTGGTACCACTAATTTATAATTTTTGCTGCCATCTAACCATTGACCGTCAGAAGTTTCGGCTAAATCAAGGTAAAACGTTGCTGATCCATAGTTTTTAACACTAGAAATTATCGCGTAATACACAGAGCCGCGAGCACTGTAATCGTAAAAGCTTGGATATTCATAGCTCATTTCGGTTTCTATAGCACCAGGTGGTAATAACAGGCTCCATTTTTTACCTTCATACATCCAAGGGGTTAAATGTCTATGGTACTGTTCAATCATGAAGTTTAGAGCATCTGGAGCTGCTTTCGCATAAACAGCTTTCATATCATCACTAGGGTTAAATGGTTTGCCTTTTTCAATACCAATTCTTTTTAACATACCCATCATGGTAATATTATGGTCTTCTACTACCTCTTCTTGAATGATCTCGTCAATCTCTGCGTAAATACCAGCATCAAGTACAGGTGTGCCTTCCATTAACTTGCCATAAATATCAACGTAATTGTTTTTAGGTGGTTTATTAGCTTGAGCTAAAGGATACACTTTGATTTTTTTAGCAAAGTCTGCTGCCTTTTTAAGGTTTTCAGGGCTAGCATTTGGAATGATAGCTCTTAAAATAGCAAAGCCGTTGTTGCTGCGTTGCTGATATGTATATGCTCTATCTAACAAAGGGCCTTCATAACCAGGAGGTACTAATACATACTTTCCACCATTACCTTTATCTCGACCTTTTGCACCAACATCATCAATTGGGCGTTGCCATGCATCCATTAAAGTTCCGAAAATACCGACACCATCTGCAGAAGGTGGGATTTCAATAACTATTGGGCCATCTTCAATATTCCAGAAAAAATTAACATAAGGGGTGGTGTTATTCGGGGTTGCAGTTTGGAATTTCCAATCTTGAATTTTACTATGATAAGCAATATCATTTTCTTTTACGCCAATGGCACGGTGTCCATCACGAAACTGTTTAAAGTTAAGTAAAGGCATAGACCAAACAATCGATTCAATCGCTCGGCTATGAGTCATTTTTTCACTTATGCTTTGTTCTTTAGCCATACTTGCTGTACAGCTCACAAAGAACAGTGAAATTCCAAATATAATATTAATTAATGGGTTTACTGGCTTTTTCATATACCTTACCTTTTATCAAATAGTTTATTTCATTCATGCATTTAGCTTAGGTAGTGATGCTATTTATTGCCATTAACATCCCCTAAATAATTGAAATAAAGTTTGAGCTTTCAATGAATAACCATCATCACCCTTAAGGGTGAATACTGTTAAAGGTTGTAACCAGTAAAGAAATTTTCCTCCTACGCTCTACGATTTAAACGGAAGTAATTTACATATACTTTTTTGAACGGTCATTTTGAGCTAACTCGTTGGTATGTTTTGGACATTGATTTAAAGGGGAGAATGGATAACATGAAGTAATACAAAGTTTTTTAACAGAGAGAACAACAATGACTTTATTTATTAATACTGGCCGAGCTTTAATTTTGTTAGGTGCTTCATTTTTCACTGCAATATTTATGAAAGTACTTTTTCAATTCGACTTATTGCCAGGCTTTAGCTTTTTGAGCAGTTACCTGATGAGCTTTAGTGGTGCGCTTTTATTAGCATGGGGGCTACTAATGATTAAAAGCGCCGAACATTCACAACTTATGCCAATTGTTGCTAAAGTAACAGGCTTTATGATGGTACTGTCTGCAACAATGAGAATAATTACTTTTTTTGTCGCAGAACAAACATTTGAATTTTTACCCGCAATTATCGGGCAAATAATACCTATTGCTGAAAGTGTATTGTTCTTAACGCTTGGATTTATCTTTTTAACTCGCTATAAAGATTAAGCATTGGAGATGTTCAACGCCAAGTAATTACTTGGCGTCTAGGTTACTTCCTCTTTATTACATCGATACGCAGTGGGAGTTAAACCAGTCCATTTTTTAAATGCCCTAATAAAAGCGCTTGGTTCACTAAAGCCAGATTTAAAGGCTATTTCTGCGATTGAAATATTCTGTTTGGTTAAATAATAAATAGCCGTATCGCGACGCATAAAGTCTTTTATCTTTTGATAGCTTACCCCTTCTTTTTTCAGCTTTGCCCTTAACGTTTTTTCAGTCATGCATAGTTCACCGGCAACCAACGAAAATGCAGGAAAGTTATTTTCTTCGTAGTCTTCAATAATCAAGCGAATTTTCGCAGTCAAACTTTGATCATCAATAGGGGTGAACAATAAATTTTGGAAGGTATCTTTAAGGAATTGCTCTAACTCACCAGTGTTTTTCTTAATAATTGGCATTGCAAGATAATCATAACTGAATGTTAAACTTAACCACGGTTGATCAAATTTACGAATACAAGGAAACAGGTATTGATATTCAGGTTCGTGTCTAGGTGGAGGATAGTTAAAACTGGCAGATTTTAATAAGATATTTTTGCCAATCATCCAACTGGCAAACCTATGCCAGGCATTTAGCACGAATTCGGCGAGGAGATGATCTGGATCTAGCTCAGGCTTATTAAGGTTTACTCTAAATTCTATTTCATCAATATGCTCAACCAATTCAATGCTATAGGCATTTGAATTTAGCTGATAATAACCTATACCCAACTGCAGAGCTTTACCCAAATTTGCACAGCTGCTCATTACATGACTGGCATAAAAAAAACTACCTATTGGTAGCGCTGGCTCAACTAAACCAAAATGCTCATCACCCAACTCGGTAATAGTTTTTTTTAATAATTTTACAAAATTATCTGTTGGGATCCTAAGCTCGCTGTTATCACCTGAAAATACAGGGATATCACAGCTGGCTAAAATAGCTTCGCTATCTTCACCATGTCGCTGTAATGAATTTAGCAGTGCTTGGACATAATGATAAAGGATGGTATTTTTTTTCATTTTGCATAGTTTTGACCAATAAACTATGACATTAAGCGCTCCCCCCTTTTTTTAAAACACCCTAAAGGGTGAAATGAAGCTAAAGGAGAGTAATTACCATTGATTTTTTGTTTGCTGCATTTGGCCAAAAACTTGGATCGCCTGAATACGATTACTCACTCCAAGCTTTGCGTAAGATGTTTTTAAATGAGTTTTAACAGTATTTATTGATACACATAGTTGATCTGCTATTTGTTGATTTGAATTACCTGTGCCGAGTAATTGCATAACTTTTTGTTCCGCCGCGGTTAAATCTTCAACCAACTGCAGTTCAAAGCGCTTTCTCATATCCAAACCTTCAAAACGTTTACAAATATCTTGCATAAAGGTTTTTCTACGCGGCGATAACTCAGTTAAAGACCATTCATTGAGGAGGTCAATAGCAACTTTATCAAGCCGCCCCAAATACTGAATAATATTCTTTTTACTGGCTATGCTTATGACTTTCTTCAAGGCAATTTTAGCATTGTGAATATCTTTGCCAATAATATATATATTAACTAAAAACACTAATGCCCTTACTTGCTGCAATGTTCTTGATGATTGTTCAAAATCATTAATAACTTGTGTAAGTTTAACAATACAAATTTCCATATCTCCGTTTGCAGACAACATTAAACAATCGATCATACTGGCATTAAATAATAAATGATTATTTTCTTGAGTATGTGTATTTATGTTCTCAGCTTTAAAGGATTCATAAATGGTATTTGCTTCCTCAGGATTCGCAGTGAACAAATAATAGCGGATCGCTTCATAATAAAGTGGAATTTTAGAGGTACTTATTTGCCTTGATTCTAGCAACTCAAGCAACTGCTCTATCATTAACTCTCTTTGTTCGTTTTCATTAAGATCGGTAAGCAATTGAATATGAGTGACGTAATACCAGGCCAAAAAAGATGGTTCCGCTATATAGCTAATGATACTGCCTGACGTATCAAAAAATTGTTTAGTCAGTTTCAAGTCGCCAGTAATATAGGCTGCCATTCCACGCATAACATTTACCATATGAGCTAACTGACTATCGTGTTGTTGGCTATTAATAAATGCGGTTACTTCATCACATTTACCTAAGCATTGCTCGGTGTTACCTTGAATAAATTCAAGCATCGCCAATGTCACTTTAATCGTAACCGTACTATAAAAAAGACTTCCTCCACGGGCAAAAAACTCAGCATCTTCACCTGTTTCTCGTAACTTTTCAAATTGGTTACTGTGTAAAAAACCTATGCACTGCACAACTCGCAAGGAATTTTCAAAATGAGGAAGAGCTAAAGGCCTTTTACTCATGGCATTATCAACTCGTTGTTGATAGTTTGAGAAATTATCGGTCCATGCCGCATGGGCTGCTTTAACAGCCAGTAATTTAAGTTGCTCTCGCTCTGATACCTCCGATTTTTGATTGAGCATGCTCTCAAGATTTTCTATTACCAACTCGCCTTTTCTATGCTGATAAGTTAGAGAATAATTCCAGGCTTGAAGCACTAAAAGATAGATATTAGATAACAATACATCGTAAGGAAGCTGACTAATTAACACATTAAAGCGCGGAAAATTTCCACTGGCAATGATTGTATTACCATGCTCTTCCAATATTGCGACCGCACTTTGGTATTGCTCTGCTTTGATGCAATGATCAACAGCCTCTAGAAAAATGTGATTAGATAAATACCAGTTGGCGCATCGTTGGTGTAAATCTTTAATATCATCGCGGTTGTGAATGCTGAGTTGCTGATATAAATAATCTTTTAATAGCGGCTGTAATGCAAACCACTCAAACCGTTCAGTAAGATTTTTTTTATGAAGCCTCATCACCGGAAATTTTTTAATTACGTTTGCTGAAAAATCCGACGAATCGGTGATGGTATCGATTAATTGCTCACATAAAAAATCACTAATGGAAATCAAAAGCAAGCAGTGCTTTTCTTGCTCAGATAAACCAACAAAAATTTCTTCAAGAAAATATGCAGCCAAATTTTCTTCATTTGTAGAGCCTGTTGTCCAATGTGATAAATTTTTATGCATGCTAATAACTGCGGGCCAACCGCCTGTCATGCTAAAGACATTGGAGACTTCATCAGCAGTTAACAACCGCTGATTAAATTTTTCAAAATATTGGAGGATTTCATTTTCAGTAAAAGCCAGCTCGTGAGCTTTTAGTTTGCAAACCTTTTCTGCGACATAAGCTTTGGCTATAGGGAAAGGTAAATCGATTCTACTGGCAATAACAACGTTGATCTTTTCTGAGCTGTTTACGATTAATTGCTGGAAAAAATCAGCAATAACCCTATTATGAATATTATGAAAGTCATCAAAAAATAAAAACACCGGTTTATTACAGCTTTGTAACTCAGAAATAATTTGATAGACAAAACTCAGTTGTGAAATATTTTCATCATAGAAAAGTCCATCATTTACCAACCCTTGAGCCTTTAATGAGTCGATAAAATAACTAAAGAAAAACTCTGACTTATTATCGTCACTATCAAGACTGGTCCAAACAACTAGCCCTGATTGTTGCAATATATGGTTAGCATAATCGATCATCAAATAGCTTTTACCATAGCCCGCGGGCGCTTTGATAAACAAAAACTTGGCTTGCCCAGATAAAGAAATGTCTATTTGCTCTATTAAACGAGTTCTTCTATACAACTTTACTGGTTTAATAGGAACTACATATTTTTGCATGCTTTTGATGTACCTAGATATTTAATGAAAAAACAAAGAATATTTACTTATTATTACCATAGCAGAAAATTTTTGCTAATTAATAAAATGAAAAAGGCGTAAAACAAAGTTTTACACCAATTCGAAAATTATCTGAGATTAAGCTTTAGTTAGGTTAAGCCATGTTTGTCTTTAAAGATATTGCTTAACATAGTGCCACCTTTAAGACTTAACACATTGTTTTCACCGTCAGTGATCAACCCCGCACGAGCATCTCTAAACAGTTTCTCCAATGGGTATTCTTTAGTTAAGCCATTACCACCAAACATTTGTAGAGCCTCACTGGTAACATCAACAGAAGTCTTGGTTACGAATGTTTTGGCTGTCGCTGAACCAAGTAAGTGCGGACCATTTGGACCATAGTTATAATTAAAGGCTCGATGAGCCATGGCACGACACGCTTCAACGTTGCGGAACATATCAAATAACCGTACACGAACACTTTGATGATTAATAATTACACCGCCACCTTGTTTTCTTTCATGCACATAGTCTAATGCGTGCTCGTATGCAGCTCTTGCTATGCCTGTATAGGTGACGCTCATTTCCATGTTGCCAAAGGTTAATGAGCCGAAAAAGCTAGGATAAGCAGTGTCTTTACCAGCAATCACATAACTCATAGGCACACGTACTTCATCAAAGTATAATTCGCCTTGTGGTAACGAGCGTAAGCCAAGCTTTTCTAATGGCAGGCCGCGAGAAAAACCAGGTAAATCAAATGGGACAAGTACGCCGACATAATGAAGGCCCCCGTCTTCACGATAGATACCATCACCATAATCACATTGAGTATACATTAAGCCACATTCGGCCAAAGGTGCGCCAGAAACCCATGCAGAGGTTTGCCCTGAGATCACCAGTTCATCGCCATCAACACGGGCAATCAAGTTACCTCGACCATGTTTTGAACCAGGTATTGATTCTGTTTTATCAATATCCAAAACATCACTGCCTCTGTCAGGTTGTGTGCCAATCCAACAGCCGCGTAAATGGGCAAAGCGCTCTATAAGCTCTGCTTTACCGGTACTTACAGCAGTAATCGCGGCAAAGTGAGTTACCATTGATAAAAGTGTTAATCCAGCGTCCCCCCAAGCAAACTCTTCAAGAATAATAGGTAAAATCCGAGCTTTTTCTTCATTGCTCATACCGCCAATGGCTTCTAGATCAAAAATGCCAGATTCATCCAACTTTTGATAAAATTCCCATACAGGAGAATCTTCAGAAACCGCTTGTTCAGCGGTTAACTTATCCATTTTTTCACCAATTGGGCGCATGATATCTTCGGCAAAACGATGTGCAACTTCCTGAATGGCTAACTCTTCTTCGCTCATCATACCTTCAAGCCCAGTAAGACCAAGCTTAGGTAGAGGCACGTCATCAAATACAAACATATTTTCTCTTTAAATTATTGAATATTACTATGCTTTAAACCTAATCCTTTTAGTAACGTTCAGAATCACCCGGTAGGGTGATATTTAGTAAGAAAAATAAAAATAGGTGAGATTTTTGATTAATATTTTATTTTGTTTTTGCAACAAAATCTCGGATTAATTTCGGCCAATGTTGAAGTTCAGAATAACCTTCAGCAATATGAAGTGTTGAATTAGGCAATACTCGGTGTAATTCAGTTGCCGTTTCAAGCGGGTGGCTTGGATCACCGGTCCAAGCCAGAATAAGTACAGGTATATCAATAGACATTAGCTCTTCTTTAGCTGGTAAATCAGTCAAAGCGGCTCCTTTGAAAAGGCTTAATAACGTCCTTCTTTTTATCAGTTTCAGCCCTGCAAATACTCCGTTAACACGCTCTTTCTTAGCTTCAACTAACCACTTTGGTAATAAACGTTCGGGGTTTCTAGCCATGAGTTTTGCTAAAATACGCCCACCAAGTAACCCGCCAAGCTTTGCTAGTTTATGGTAAAAGTTTACTTGCTCAGCTCTGGTATCCCAGGCAGTCGGAGGATTCATCAGGATCATGCCCTTTATTCGATGTGGGGCAAGCATAGCGGAGTAAATAGTAGTAGCACATCCCATGGATTGCCCTCCGGCAAAAAACTTGTCTATTTCTAATGCATTAGCAACGGCTAACATATCATTTGCCAAATTATTCCAACAATAGTCATTAGGTGAAAACGAAGCTTCAGTTTTGCCATGTCCTCTAGCATCATACCGTACAAGCCTTGCTTCGGTTTCTAGCTTGTGCCAATCAAATATATCCAATAAGTTTTCACTCTCAATACTCGCTGTTAAGCCATGCCCCCATACCAACGGTACACCCTCGCCATTAATTTCAACATTAAATTCTAAACCATTTATATTCATCAAGACCTTCTTGAGTTACTTTAATTATTGGCAATAAAAAACCATCAAATTAGATAGATAACTTGATGGTTTAACATGACTTTAGCTTAGTTAATCAAACAGCCAACAATGCTGCTAATTTACGTTCAAAGTAGCATTTCTATCAGTTAGAAATTATAAGTACCTTGCACTGTCACAGTACGCGGCGCATCAGTATAACCAATGTAACCACCGGCTACTAATGGCGTGTCTAAGCCCGCTGAGAACGTTGTCTCATCAGTTAAGTTTTTGCCAATTAGCGAGACATCCCAAGTATCTTCAGCGGATGCCAGCGAAACGGTCATATTTACTTTACTGAACGAGTCTTGCTTTAAGTTTTCATCAAGATCACTATCTACGTAGTATTCATCAGAAAAGTTAACATTTAAACGTGCAGCGAACAATAAAGAGCTGCCAATTTCAGTCTCGTAGTCTAAGAAAATCGATGCTGAAATTTCTGGGGCAAATGGTGTTGTTTCACCTGTTAAGTCACAAACAGATTGCGGGTTAACAGGATCCTTCAGGATTGGTGCCGTACATGGACCATTTGCATAATCATCATAAGTAGAGTCTAAAAATGACATAGAACCGCTTAATGTCCAGCTATCACTTAGCACGTATGCACCATCAAACTCGATACCTTGCGTTGTTGATTCGGCGGCATTACCAACACTAAAGCCAGTACCTGTCCATGACGTTACTTGTAAGTTATCAAATTTGGTATGAAATACAGCCACGTTTAAGCGAGCCAAGCCATCAAGAAAATCAGATTTCAATCCTAATTCAAGCCCTAACGCTTCTTCATCTTCAAACACCATATCTTCTTCAGCCGCAGCTGTATCAGAGTTAAAACCACCGGCTTTAAAGCCCTCTTCAGCAGTAGCATAAAGCATCATGTCTTCATTAATGTCGTACTGAATTTTAACTGAAGGGGTAAAATGCGATTCATCATAACTATCTGTGTATTCAGGTGTTTTAACATTAACACCTAGAGCTACCGCGGTAAATGCGCTGTTTGCATCTGCTGGAATTAAATTATCAAACGTATGATATAACTGTACTTCACCATGGGCGCTTTGACGGAAAACATCTTTTGTATCATCAGTGTAACGGCCGCCAACAGTTAACCTTAGTGCATCAGTAAAATGATAAGTACCTTGGAAGAACGCCGACAACGTTTCGGTTTCTTGGTTAAAGTTAGATACCCTGTCTAACGATTCTGGTGCAAATCCAATATCGGTAAAGCTTAAACCACCTAAAGCATCTCTAGGTGCGTTGTATGCAGGCATTAATGCAGGGGTGATTGACGCAACATCAATGTGAGTTGCTACATCCATTACTAAGTCTGAATCTGAGTAATAAATCCCGGTAATGTAATCAAAGCTGCCACCAAGTGAACTGGCAAATCGTATTTCATGACTGGTTTGATCAAAATCATGGTCATCAGTAGTATGTAAAAACGGGAACGGCATATAATCTAGATCTTGATGTTCAATTGACTCATAAGCACTATAACCGCCAGTATAAGACAAAACCCCACCGGCCAAATCATAATCAATATTTACTGAAACATTATCTGCTTCTACGCCTCTAAATTCACCTTCATAGGCATTATCTGAACTACGGGTATCATCTAAATTGGTTTCAAAATCATCTTGAACCGAAGGAATAACAGCACCCAAGATAAACCCTGCTAACCCATCTAAAGGCTCTGCACTGATAAATTGTGAGGTACTGCCAACACTTTCAGTTTCTGAGTTTTCTGCTTTAAAATGAACAGATAAGTCATCCGTTGGTTGCCAATGCAAAGATAAACGAACAATTGTTTCCTCTGACTGTGGCTCATCTCTATCTAAATTATTATTCACCATGTAACCGTCAGAAGAAGAATCTTTAACAGCTAAGCGATAACCTAACTCATCTGTTATACCTCCAGAAAGTACGCCTGTTAAGCCTTGGCTATTATATTCAGGTTCATATGCGGCAATAACTTTACCTTCAAAGTCTGAACCGGCTTCAGCTTTAGCTGTACTTAGGTTTAATGTACCAGCTATGGTGTTTTTACCAAACAAGATACCTTGCGGACCTCGCAAAATTTCAGCACGTTCCAGGTCTAAAAACGGGGCGCGAAATTGTTTACTTCTCCCCATGTAAATACCATCAATAAACATACCAACAGATTGCTCGAACGAGCGGTTATTACCAGAGCCAACACCACGCATAAAAATATTGGTATTGATCGCATTTTCAGAAATACTTAAGTTAGGCACATAATCAGAAATTTCAGATAAGTCCTGTATAGCTGATTTTTCAATTTTATCGCCGTTTATTGCAGTAATTGACATTGGCACTGATTGAACACTTTGTGAACGCTTCGTTGCCGTTACTTTGATGACTTCAAGACCTTTTAACTTTTCATCTTCGGCCACATCTGCCGCTTTAGCATTACTGGTGATAAAAAGTGTGGCACCAATAGCTAGTGCAAGTTTAGTCTTTCGTAAAGCCTGTGTATTGTTAATAACTTTCATTAAATTCCTCTCCCAAGGTTACTTCTATTTTTGTCGTTGTTATTATTTTTATTTGATGTTTAATTGCTTAATGCATAAATATTGCTCATTTAGCATAAGATTTACGTTGTTCTTTCAAAAATGTTGACAAAACCAGCGCTACCAATTCCTCCATTGTGTTGTAAAGCAATTCTGGCGTTTTCAACTTGTCGTTGACCACACTGCCCTCTTAGCTGCTTAACTAGCTCTGTTATTTGTGCAAGTCCGGTTGCTCCTAATGGATGGCCTTTTGCCATTAGCCCACCAGATGGGCCGATAACAACTTTGCCACCGTAGGTATTCTGTCCTTCTAGAATAAATTTTTCTAAATCATGATCAGCACAAAGCCCCAATGCTGAATAGGTGAATACTTCATTACTGGTAAAGCAGTCGTGTAATTCGATAACATCAATATCATCAGGACCAACTCCAGCACTCTCATAAGCTTGCTTACAAGCTTCTTGACTAAGAGCACCAAAAGTTACATCCAAGACATTTGATTCAAAGTATTGTGGTTTATCACTACACCAACTTGAGCCTTTTAATGTAATATTGATATCTAGGTTATGTTTTTTGGCAAATTCTTCACTACAGACAATCACGCTGGCAGCACCACAACTTGGCGGGCAAGCAAACAGCTTACGCAAGCCACGATAAAGCGGTGGTTGCTCTAAAACTTGCTCAATTGTTAATGGTTCACGATAAATTGCGTAAGGATTAAATTCGGCGTGTTTTCGGGCTTTTACCGCGATACTTGCCAACGCTTGTTCGCTAATACCGTAGTCGTTCATTAAAGCTTCAGCTTGGCAACCAAACATTAATACTGCCGGTGGCAATTGCGCTTCTTGCAGGTCAAGGCTCATCAAATTAACAATGGCATCGGTATGGCGTTGCAGCGGACTTGTTCTGTCTGGATACATCATTTCGATTGCACCCGGCGCCATTTGTTCAAAACCTAATGCCATAACACATTCTGAAATACCGTATTCAATCGCTTGTGCTGCCAAGGCAAACGCAGTAGAGCCACTGGCGCAGTTATTGTTTACATTGGTCACAGGAATACCACTCATGCCTATACCATAAAGTGCAGCTTGTCCTGAGCAGCTATCGCCTTGCACATAGGAGGTAAATGCTTGCTCGATTAAAGAATAATCTAAGCCCGCATCAGTTAATGCTTCTCTTCCCGCATTGGCCCCCATCACCTCGTAACCGTCACTTCGACCAGGCTTTTTAAATGGAACCATCCCTACTCCACAAATTACTACTTTTCTAGCCATTACTTATCCTGTCATGCCAAATATCAGTGTTGTAAAAATCAACTTGTTTTAACGGCTTATTTATTAATAAATCAGTCGTTAATTACAATTAATTACCTTTGTAAATAAGCTAATGCTTAATCAATCACTGTGATTCACCCTATCGGGTGATATTGTTATTTTTTTATTAATCAGATTAATATCCATCTATATCAATGAGTTAAAATTGAAATACAAACTATCTAAAAGTGTTTTTATAAAAAAAAAGCAAAAAAAAAGGTCACTAATAAAGTGACCCATTGCATTTGTTAAAAACTAGTTAAGCATCAATAAATAAACAGTTAATTAACCATGCGATTTTCGCTGTTCCAATACTTTTTACGAATTTCAGTTTTTAATACTTTACCAGCAGGACTACGTGGTAAATCGTCGACAAAATCGATAGATTTAGGCGCTTTTACACTGCCTAATTCTTGTTTAACCAAATTAATTAAGGTTTGCTCTTCAATGATGCTACCCGGTTTGCAAAGTACGATAGCTTTTACAGCTTCACCCCACTTTTCATCGGGAATACCAATTACCGCGCATTCTTGCACTTCAATTTGAGAGTTAAGTACTTGCTCAATTTCATTTGGGAATACATTAAAGCCACCGGTAATGATCATGTCTTTTTTTCGATCAACAATTTGGATATAACCATCTTTATCCATAACACCGACATCACCAGTATGAAGCCAACCATCTATTTGAGCTTCTTGCGTTGCTTCTGGGTTATTGTAATAACCAGGATTAACAATATCGCCTTTGACACAAATTTCTCCAGCCTGCCCCATAGGTAGTGGTTTATTATCATCGTCCATAATTGCGACTTGATTTAAAACACAGGGACGACCGACAGTTTTCAGTCTGTCTTCATTAATTGAACCATCAGGGTTTATATAATCCCACGGCGCTTTTGCACAAATTGCCGCTGGAGCTTCTGATTGCCCAAACACCTCGGTCATAACTGGACCAAAAACCTTTATCGCTTCTTTTAATTTTGATAAAGAAACCGGCGCAGCTGCTACGATAAAATGTTGTAGTGATGAATAGTCATATTTACTTACATCCTCGTGTGCCAGCATCATATACATAACAGTTGGCGGTAGGAAAAAGTGGGTAATTTTATGTTGCTCAATAACCTTTAAAATTTCACCGGGATCAACGGCTGTCATAATAGTGTTAGTACCACCACGGGCAAAGTGCATAGCGCCCATAAGACCAGCAGAATGAGTCATTGGCGCGACCACTAAATGATTAGTGTTATCATAATAATTGAAATGCGCATAAAAATTGGAAAACATCGTTTCCAATGCTTTATTTGACATCATAACGCCTTTCGATTTACCGGTAGTACCGCCAGTTGGGAAAATGGCCATAATGTCAGAATCATTGCCTTCGCCCATTTGATGATGCTCATCGGCAGATACTAACCAGTTTTGCAAATTTTCACCATCAAGGTCTTTATCAATACAAACAATTTGTTTTAGGTTTGGCGCATCATGAGCAATGGCTAACGCTTCATCTTCATAACTGGAATGAAACATTAATAAATCGCCATCAAAACGATGCAGTAAATCAGTATTTATCTCAACCGGGTTACGCGGGTTTACTGGCAGCCATACCGCCTCGGCGCGAAACAAACCAATTAAGCATTCAAAAGCAATATTTGAATTAGGTCCTAAAATACCTATTTTGGTGCCTTTACCGAACCCTTGTAGAGTAAGTGAACTTGCAAGCTTATGGCTAAATTCAAGAACCTGTTTATAGGTTCTCTTTTCACCAGTTGTCAATTCATGAAAGGCAATATTATCAGGGTATAATGCTGCGCCCTGATCAAAAAAATCAATAATACGCATGGTATTTCTCCCTATGAATTAATCATCTTATAATCAACCAAACCAAAGCTTTTCAGTTGATTGGCTAATTCGTTATGCCCTACCGCTTGACAAGCTGATGAGAAACCAGATGTTTTTTGTAAGCCACCAATTAACAAACTAGCGGTTGCTGCTTGTAAAGCACCGGTAGTTATATATCCGCACGAGGTTCGTACTTCACAGGTAACTGAATCAAACGAACCGCTACCATGTACAATATCAAGGCAGCGATGCACGAGTTTGTTTTCACGTGGCGGCATAGTAGCTTGCATGCTATTACCGTACTCAGCTAACTTCGCTGCTTTTTCTTCTGTCGGCAAATGCTTGATCTCAGTTTCATAGGTATTTTGTAAGTCCAACACCATTTCCATCATCGCGCGGTTTTGAGTCGCAGTTAGTTGTTGTACATTGCGCACGCGAGGATCATGTTCAAAATAAAGTGGCAACATACCACCGCCCCAAGGGTGTGCTAGCAAATTATCGGCACGGCCAGGAATGTTCACTTCATAACCTTTAGCTACAGGCCAGTTCACACGTTGATTGTTTTCTAATTTAAATGATTGATCGGCAATACTAAACATGGCAAAAATAGTTTGGAATGAACCAACCGTCGGAACCAGTGTAGGAGCGGTAAGACAATTTAAAGTATCAATTTGACTTTGTTCTAACACCATATGCGCACCAATTTCTAACGAGGTATACATGTACGATGTGCCTGGTGCCAGGACCAAATTCTTTTCAGCGAATTTTGGCCCTAATTCTTCTTGGATCTTAGTAATGAAATTCATTTCACCACCGGTATCTAAATAATGACAACCAGCTTCTAATGCAGCTTCAACAACAGGCTGTCCAAAATACATAAATGGCCCAACCGTATTACAAATAACCTTTGCACCTTTAAATAATTCGGTTAATGCTTTTTTGGTGTGCTCTACTTGAACAACCTCATAATCTGCGGTTTCAATACCCGGCACCGTTGCCATTGCAGCTTTAATTTTTTCCGCATCTCTACCTGCTGCAATGAATGAAATACCATATTCACGTAAAAATTCAGCAACTAATTTACCGGTATAACCACTTGCCCCATATAGCACTACAGATTTATTTGTCATAATTTTTTCCCTTCGAAATTTTGCCGTATCGCTCTAAAAATGAGTCACTCAGTTAGAAACGAAAACGATTTTTAATATTATTTTGAAATGTGCTATTTACGCTAAACGTTTAAAAACGGTGCAGAATCACCCCAATGGGTGATTTTACCTAATTGCTTAAATACCCATAAAAATTGACCGATATCATCCGAACGGGTGAGGTTATTGATTCATTGCTGGGATAAATATAGGGAATAAATTTGAATCAAAGAATATGAAGGACATTAGATGTTAAACAAACGTTTCCCCGAAAAGCGCGCATTTATCACCGGCGGCGCTAGTGGCCTGGGTTTAGCCTATGCTAAAAAATTAGCACGTAACAATTGGCGAGTAGCAATTGCTGATATTAATGAACAGCGTTTAGAAGAAGCTAAATTAGAACTTGAAGCTTTAGGCGCTACTGTTATCACTTTGGTGGTGGACGTAACAAGCAAAGAGCAGCAACAAGACGCTGCAGACCAACTTGAACAGGTTTGGGGAGGTGTTGATTTAGTGTTTAATAATGCAGGTATTGGCAGCTGCGGTAAACTAAATGAGCATGATGACGAAGAATGGCATCGAGTAATAAATATTGATTTGTGGAGTGTTATTCACGGCTGTCGTATTTTTGCGCCGTTACTAAAACGAACCGGTGGTGGCCACATTATCAATACGGCATCAAGTGCTGGCACGTTATGTTTAGCTGAAATGGCTGGCTATAATGTGGCTAAATCAGGCGTAGTAGCCTTGTCTGAAACGTTAAATGTGGAATTATCGACAGATAACATTGGTGTAACGGTTGTTTGCCCTACCGTGTTAAAAACCAATATTGGCGAGTCTTTAAAAGGTGAAACTAATTTTGAGAAAAACATTGCTCAACAAATTAATGAGTCAAAATTTACTCCCGAAATGGTCGCGGATAAAACCTTTGAAGGTATTTTAAAAAATAAATTGTATGTAATGCCACAAAATGATGCCCGTTGGGTATGGACGATTAAGCGTTGGATGCCTGAAAAGTTCACAAAGTTAATGACGTACTTATATAAAAATCGTAAATGGATCTATTCCCACCTAGATTAACCGCGATAAATTAAGTTAAATAATGATAAAAAAACGGCAATCAAAATAAAATTGATTGCCGTTTTTTTTGACACAACCTGTATCAATTGATAGAAATTGAATAAATGTCTGCATCAATTGTGCTTTTCAGTGTTAATAAAAAGCTCGCTTTGGTAGCCGGCGCAATTCCAAAATAAATTCTTACGGTGCCTGCTGGGTAAGTTGCAATGATGCTTTGCTCGCCATTCATTGATCGGCGCTTTATTTGGTCATATTTTGTCGTTCTTTGAACATAATAAATATTTTCATCTTGCCAAAAATAATTACCGAAGTCATTTATCGCCAGATCTTTAATAAAAAGTTGGCTCTTTTGGCTATCTTGATCAAATTGCCAAATCCCCATTTCTCCCTCTTTACTCATATATAGATGACCGTCAGGGCCTTCTATTGCAAATTTTTCGTTACCTGCAGTTAATTGAGTAATCGAGTTATCACTAATAGTTAATTTATAAATTCCGGAGCTTCCGTTTGTTTCTGCGGCTAAATAAATAGAACGTCCATCTGCTGACCAATTCATGCTGTTTGCTGTAAGAGTACCAAGATCTATAGCTGTTAACTGGCCGTCAGGTAAATCCCCTACGTACCATTTCAAGTCTTCATTTGCTTTGTGCTTAATCGCAACTAAGAAATGCTTTCCTGTAGGAGATACCCTATGCATAATTGCTGCACCGATGCCTTTAGTTAAATTTTTAGAGCCTTGTTCGGTTTTGAGCCACAGATCCCATTCATTGGAGCGGTTTGAGACAAATAATATATCGCCAGTGTTATTGACATACTGGCCATAAAGGTCGCGAGATGACGATGATATTCGACGGCCCTCCTTGCTATCAGTAAAAGATTGTTGGCTAATATATTCTTGGCTCACATGTTTTGAGTAATACAATGTAGAGGTTTGAGAATTGAACGTTAAATTACCTGAAGTACTTATCCCTTGTACAACTTGCTCAGCTTTAGTTGTCGGGTTTACTGAATATGTTTGGTATTCCCCGCCATTTAATATATTGGTATAAATATTACCCTTTTGATATTCCCACGTCAGACCAGTAATGGATAATTTATTGGACAATAACACAGTTACTTCTCCACTTTTATCGAGTAGCATTAGGCTCGCTTTACTTATATTCTCTCTAATAAAGGCAACTTGTTTTGAATCAGCAGAAAAAACAGCGCTAACATCTCTATCTTCGGCTTTGGGGAAACTTATTTGTTCAATGGATTTCTTTTCAAAGTCAAACTTAAATAAAGCAATACCTTTACTTAGTTTTTTTGAAAACAGTAAATACCGTCCATCAGGTGACCAATTTAAAGCACTGCTGTATGAGTTATAAAAACAATCGCTGGCAATTGGGTTATCCTGATTCGTTATTAATTGGTGCAAACGTACCTGACAACGCCCCTCTTTTGAAATCCTTAAATACGCTAAGCTATTACCACTTGGCGACCAACTAGGCGAGAATTCACTTTCTTTTTCCGAAGTTAGCAACCTGGCTGGGATCTGATTGTCTTTTAAATCTTTTATGTAAATTTGGCTGTTATGTTTGTTTTTCAGCCACCTAAAAGCCAAGTATCTACCATCTGATGATACCGATGGATGCTCTTCAATCCCTTCTAAATTAGTTATTTTAACTGGAGGTGATATTGGCCGATTAAGTTCTGTGGAATTTGTTTTAACAACAAATCTATAAGAGAGTGTGATAATAATAATAATCACACTTAGTAAAGTGGCTAAAAATAGGCCTTTACGATTCATTACTTGATTAGATAACTTAATAGAAAGTAAATTGTTAACCAACCCAGATGGCCACGATTTCTGACTCTCAGGGTAAGTAGAGTTTTCGACAATAGGCTCTGGAATATATTCTAGCTTATAGCCAACTTTGGGTAAGGTTTTAAAGTAAACATTACTATCTACGCCTAGTTCGTCGAATACTTTTCGAATATACCACATGGCATTAGTGTATCCACGTTTCCCAACGGGGTAATTGTTGTTCCAGAGGATCTGAATCGCTAAATCTCGATTTACCGTTTGATTCTCATCAAGCAAAAACAACTTAAAAAAGTCAAAAACTTTCACGGGAAATTTGATCGATTGGCAATTATTGCTAATTGTCATGTCAGTACAATTAACAATTAAATTTTCTAATTTATATTCGTTGTATTGTATGTCGATCATGAAGCTCTCTTTATCTATCGATGGCAATGGCAATGGCAATGGCAATGGCAATGGCAATTTAGAATACTATTAGGTAGTTAAATTCAATTAGATTTCAATGAAACTTTTATTATCTAGCGATAGCGTGTACTAATGCGACAAGGGGGCTAATGAAAATAACATTGTAGTCCTCTTACAAACTTAATATTTACAATCTTCCTAATTGGTACTGGCTAATGTTATTAAACAATTTTTTGTTAGTTGAAAATAGGCTAAAGACATAAGTAAATGAAAACATCGCCCCATACAACAAATAAATTACAATTTAATCACAATTTAACACCTACAAAATATCAATTGACTGAATAATCATAGAGTTATAAAGCAACCACACTCGCAATTGAGGATTAATTAATGGTTAATTTTTAAACTACCTCCTAACAGCGAAGACTCCATTGTAAAGGAGGCAACTGACAAATCTTTCACCCGAAAGGGTGAAAATATAAAAGCCAGCTATTTTCATAACTGGCTTTTCAAAATCGATTGCTTATTTACAAACGATATTAATGAAACAATGTATATTTTTAATTAGTGCTTTTTCGACGTTTAGCAATTAATGGTAAAACAAAAAATAACATCCAACCAAAAGAACCGCCGCCCGAGCTAGACTTAGTTTCTTCAATAACCTCTACAGCTGTAACGTCCACGCTAACTGTTGCACTAACTGTTTCTATGCCATCGCTCACAGTAGCAGTAAAAGTATAACTACCGACAGCTAAACCTGATACTTCAGTAATTGCGGCATTAACATCGGCAATGTCACCTTCACCACTCCAAGTTATCGTTAACTCATCACCATCAACATCAGATGCAGATACTTCTAAAGTTACTGAATCACCTTCTGTGATACTAACAACATCATTGACCATAACAGCCGTAGGCATATCGTTAGATGGAGTAACCGTTAACATAAAGCTAGTCGTAGTCGCGTCGCCACTGTGCTCCATATCACGAACAGTAACAAATACTTCGGTCTCACCAGCAAAGTCAGCATTAGGAATTAGGTTAAACATCATTCCGTCAACTTCAGCCGTGATATCGTTACCCGTAACCTCTAACACGTTTGCAACTTGATTCGCATCAATGTGCATTACTTCAATACCGTCAATACGACTATCTTCAGCAACCGTCATATCCGCCATATCTGCAACTTTGATATTAGCGTTAACCGAAATACTGTGGCTAAGAGTTTTGGTTTCTTCGCCTTCCAACTCATAACTAAAGTCGATGATTTGCTCAGTACCTGTAGCTTCAGGTTGCACTACTGCAATAAAGCTGATATCGACTGCACTGCGCTCTGGTCCATCGTAGTTGAAACAAACGACTAAATCGTCTTCTATTACTTCATCTAAATTATCAAAACCAAAGACACTATATAATTGACCTTCTTTAGGGCCTGCGTTACTAGAAAAAGCACTAGTAAAGCCTTCAACAAATACACCACCTTTTGCAAGATTGGCACCTAAATTATCGTAGGCGTATACAATTTCTGGCATACCTTGATGATAATCAATACCACTACGTAGGATCATTTCAAAGTCATATTCATCGCCAGTTGCAGTATCAATAACATTGTCAAATTCAGCAAATAACAAGTCGCCTAAATCAGGACGCTCTGCACCGTATTGTGATGCAAGTGTTAAGCCCCATGCATCATCTGGATGACGACGGTATTGCATTTCAAAGTTACCATTCCAAAACGGCGCGATAGATTCAACTAGGAAACCAGGACCACGATGCCATTTCATTGGCCAATAGCGATCGTTTAACTGCGTAACACCGACAGTATGCATACGCATCATGCCTGAGTTTGGCTGGTTATAGAGTTCAAACTTGGCACCGCCTAATTGGAATAACCAATCTACCGGCACATCCATATACTCTTTATAGTTACCAGTGAACCAATCAATTTGCGGCTGCATACGGTACTCACCTTGTAAGTCTATATAACCACCTGTTGAATATTCATCAATTAACGGCGTATGACACATCTCATCAGTTAAGTTCGTAGTCATTATATATTCTGGCGTGACATTACGAGTGGCTTCTTGACTAGATGCGATAGTTAACGTTTGCGAATCAACCGTTAGTAACTCAGCAATAGCTTCATTGTTTGACTTAACCGTAGAAGGGACTAGTCGCATACCTTCAGGAATCGTCAGATTAAGAGAATAATCTCGATCATATGTTTCCATATTTGGATTAATTTTTACATTAACCTCAATTTGATCCATATTTCGAGCTTTATCTTTACTTACACTCCAGCTTACTGCGTCGTCTGAACGAGTTAGTTTTAAAGTAGTAAACCCAAGAGTACCTTCAGCGCCAGGCATATTACCTAAATCAAAACCACCGTAATAAACATCCCCAGCTTTAGCATCGGCAATATCCCAGTTTAAGGTAAGATTGTAATCGCCATTACCATCGTGAGATGCAGGACCTTCAATTGTAATATTATTCGCATCTGAATCGTTAGCAATAATCGCATAACCGCCGTTCATAGCGACATCTTTGCCACGGTTCAAGTTTGACAGTGCTGCTATGGCATACCAATATTTACCCGGTTTAGGGTTAATAAGTGTACAGAAGTTTGCTTCAGTATCACTGCTAGACTGACAGACTATTTCATCAAAATAATTATTACGTAATGCGTAGTAATCTTCTGCTGCTTCTTCTTCAGTAGGAATAAACGTGCCATCACCATTTTCATCAAAACCAACATGCATATGCGGAGTTGCGTTAGTGAGTCTTGCACGCATGATGTTATCATCATTCAAAAACTCGCCTTCATTGGCAAAGAACGTCACACTTTTGGTGCCTTCAGGTACGTCAACACTGCGAATATCCCAACCATCATCAATATCACTTTGTCGTAACACTGGACGAACGAAGGTTTTTTCTACAACGTCCGTAGAAACAGGCTTTGATAAACCATAGTAACGCGGGGTAAATTCACTATAATCATCAGTATTAACGCGGAATGTTTCGCTACTTTGATTTCGTGAAAATTCAAACTCTTTACTAAATGGTAATTCGTCGTGAACATTTGACGCCACAACCGGTAAGTGCGCTGCAGGAGCATTACCATTGGCTTCTGTTAACACAACTTCACCGTTATATATAGCGTAATTATTTCCTATTTGCTCCCAAGGAGCACCAGGCTCTATAGGTTCAACTTTATACTCAAATAAGCTTGGTAATTTCATGCTCACAACAATACTTTGCGACTCACCCGCTTTTAACGTAAATGATGCAGGTTGAGCAACAAGTTCAGCACCCTCTTCTTTTGCTAAAGCGGTGACATTCCAAGTACCATCTTGGGTTGCTGTAACCGTACGCATCCAAGAACAGGTTTGTTCACATTCCATTTCAACCATTGAAGGAACGTTCACCCAATTAGCTAAGCCGCCTTGTTCAGGGTTGGCCGCAAGGTAATTTTCAATGCTCTCATCCATTACTAGACCAGCTTTTGAAGCTTGGGCAACATCAATTGCACCAGCACCTGCCATAAAGTTATAAAATGGCGCAATTAAACTCCCATTCATATTCAAAAATACTGGCTTAGCCGTCATCATTAATGCCGATTGAATTTCAGCCGGTGTCCAATCAGGGTGTGATTGGGCAAGCAATGTCGAGGCACCAGTTACGTGAGGGGCTGCCATTGAGGTACCACTCATCATTGTCCAGTCACTAGCTCTTGGGAATGCAGTGAACGGTTGCTCATCAGCGTTAGCCGCATAAATATCAACACCGGGTGCAGTTAAATCGGGTACTAAAGTATTATTGGTACGACTTGGTCCCATTGAACTGAAACGAGCCAATTGATTACCTGCTGTTTCATCCAAAGAGTAATTGTTGGTATAGTCTGAAATAGTCGCTCTAGCGGTACCTGAGGTGCTGTATCTAATCCAGTTTTTAAGAGAGTAACTATAATTTGCAGGTACCTGAATTCCAGGGATTACAAATACATCAGCAACCATATTATTGGCTTGATAGTTATTTAAAAGAATAAAACCGCCTGCACCACCATCAGCTACATTAATTGCTTTTTGTACACGAGCGATATCGCCACGATCACATAACACAATTTGGTCAGCGGTAAATGTTCCTTCAGGGAATGGTACATTACATAGACCTGCGCCATAACCATCACTTGGGTTAGGATCGTCATAATCACCAGCGTAAACTACTTCACCCGTTATCGAACCACTGTAGCTTTTACCAGCCATTTCGCCTCTAGGGATACGGTAAGATGGCGCATCACCTTCAAAACCGCTTAAGCTTTTATCACCAGTACTCATTACACGGTCATGGGTACTTGCACCTACTGTCGTCACCCAAGGAGAGGAATGATCGGCAGACCAAAAATATGGGCCTGAATTACCTGCAGCAGCGGCAACCGAAATACCGGCTTCACGTGCGGATAAAAACGAAAGTTCCATTGGATCCGTCCATGGTAGTGACTCGGCTCCACCAATAGAGAAGTTAATCGCGTCAACACCATCTTTAATCGCATCTTCAAATGCCGATAAAATGGCTGATTCAGGACAACCAGCATACTGATCACCACGACCACCCGGCCAACAAACCTGATAAGAAATAATGTGCGCACGCGGGGCTACACCACTAGTTTTAGCAAAGCTAAATGGCACATCTAAACCATCACTTACCGCTTCACCGTTCGCAACCTGTAGAGGGGTATTTTCGTTAACATTACCGGCAACAGTACTGGCGGTATGCGAGCCGTGACCGTTATAATCCTCACCATTTTCAGCGCGTCTATCTCTCCAACTGCCTGAGGCTGGGTAATTGTTTGCCTGGGTAATTTCAGGGTATGAACGTACGCCGATTAATTTGTCATTACAGAGGTTGGCAAATTCTTCCTGTTCACAATCACCAACAAAGTTACCTGTGCCAAAGGGATTGGTCGCTTCATAGGCTTCATCAGATGCAAAAGCGACATGGTCAGTGTTAATACCGGTATCGATAATACCAACAACCATTCCTTCACCTTGTACAGGCAGAGAGTCAGGAGTCGCACTACCACTCCACATCTCATCAGAGCCGATAAATTCTGGGCCACGATCAGATTGCAATTCGAAAATACGATTTTCCGAGATTCGTTTAACACCACTTTGCTTAGACATAATAATTGCGTCTTGCTGAGTCATGTCGACAACAAGAGCATTATTGGCTAGGTGAAATTGTTTTATGACATCAAGTTTTGCGCCAGCAGCCGTTACGTTATTGATAAAGGTATCTTGGCGCTGAGCGATGTATGACTTGTATGAATGAGCAGCAGCAGAGTTTACATTAACTCGACCTTTAGCCATTAATGAATCATTTTTTGGTGCTGCAGTAGCAGCTAAACCATCAATTCCACCTTTATAAGCAGCAAGAGGCTTATCATCAAGCTGCACGATGTATGTTTTTATACCTGTCGCATCTTGTTCTGGTTGGAAAATTTGCTGTGGCGATAACTGTTTAATAACACGGTTAACACTACCTGCTTGACCAGCATAAAGGTCACTATGTTCAAATTCAGCTCTATCTGTTGCCAGACTGTCTATATCAGCTTTAGTAAATGTAGGAACTTTTAAACTCGTTCCTTCTACAGAACTAAATCCAACCTCGGCAACTGCTTGACCCGTTGCACCAAAATACAGTGCAGTACAAGCGGCTAAGGCAGTTTTTTTAAATACTACCTTTTTATTATAATTCATAAATACTTCCCTAATTTAAAACGTTTGTTTTGAATAAAACCAAATTGGTTAAATACTTCTTTGGGCTTATTTTTAATCCAACTTTATTATTTTTGTCGAATTAAATTTAAGGTAAATAGTTATAAATAAGAGTAAAAACATCCGCAACGACAGCAACATCACATTTACAACAGTGCAGCATCATTTTTTCTTTTATTAAACATCAATTAAACATCAGCTAACTGATAAAGCCTATATATAGAGTGCAGTACAGACGGCAAGTAAAAGTGTTACAGAATTGTCTAAAATACAAAATGAAGGAGTGATTTCTAGAAAATGCGTACCGTTTTCGAACACTGCAAACGTTAGCGTTTGATCGCTGTGGCGAAAAAACTCTGAGTTCTCGCCGCATGATGATAAATGCTTACTCGAAGCCATATTGAAAAAGCAAAGGTGATGACCAACCTATCGCCCTTTTACTTTCTCAATAAAGCTCAAACCTGAAAAGGAATAAAACAATAGTTATCTTAATTTTTCTCTGTTGATTTAGTCTGACTTTTTATCACGATAAGAAAACAGATCAAAGCTATTGACCAAATGATCCCTTTTAAAATTACCGAGTTTACGTCGGTATGCGGGTGGTCGGCTCTAAAGGTTGCACCTCGTAAATACGCTTCTAAATGGGCATAAAATGGTACAAACATGCCTCCAGTTGTATAAGCCCACGCTGCAACCATATATTTTTCAGCTAGTTGTGAGCCTTTAGTCCACAAAACAGCTGCGGTTAATAATAAAAGTCCGCATAAATAATCTTCAACCATCGTAGTCGCATTGATTGAAAAATAACTCAAACCTCTACGTAGGGTTTCACCCAATATAAAAACAAAGCTCATTAAGTAAGTGAGTATGTAAACTATTTTCATGATTTTCCTTATATATAATAAGAGTAATTAAAAGTTGTGCATAACAGAAACTACGCCATCACTGGCATGTCTGCGTATAATTCTGCGTGAATAAAAAAGGCCTATGAAAGGCCTTATTTTGTATAAGATTTAAAGCCTGATATTACTTAGCTTTAACAAATGGTAATAATCGGTATCCATCGTTTTTAACTTTATCTGATGGAATATAATGACGTACGCCTAAGTTAAATACTCCCGTAGCATTTTTAGTCTCAATATTGTTAATTGCATCGCTACCACAGCCAAAACTGATTGTATACGTACCGTCTTTATTTGCTTTAGCAGTATTTGAACTTAAGTTAGCAAGATCGTTAAACATAAAGCCTTTTTTGTCGTAAACAGTAAATGACCAGAATGCTTTATTTTTAGGGTCTTCAAAGGTTGCCTGATGACATTGATCTGCTGGGTAATTACCCGATACTTCATAGACGTTATCTTGAAGCTGTGCACCACCCCAACCAATTGCTGCGCCTACTGAGTACTTTTGTTTAGTAAACAATTCTTTTGATGAATCACCTGGATCTGTAAACATACCATACAGCGCTTCGCCCCCTTCGTTTTTAAGCAGACCTGGCATTTGAGCTTTTAGAGCATTTTCAACATTGTGGAATGAGGTTTTATCTACTTGAATAGAGTCAAATTTATTACTCGAATCAGCAGTGATCTTCATTTGATCTTGTATTTTATGCGCTTCTTCTTTTGTAAAAGTTGAATCTAAGCGAATAACTAAATAAAGATGACTTCCTGTGTGCGTGGTTAAATTAAACGTACCAGAGCCATATTTCATCGCTTGAATGCGGTGATCTTCAGTTACAGGTTGCACAGACATGTATTTGCCTTTAGGGATTTCTGGCATTGTGATGTAAGCACCTTTAGAAACATCAACAACGGCTAATGAATAATAGGTATCACGGTTCATACGAACAACAGGCTGTTGATCAGTTGGCGTTAATTCGCGTTTGTGTAAAAGGTTATTCACCCCTACTAGATCTTGGTTTTTAAGAATTTGTCGAGATGTTTCAAACGTTGGGTAGTTATCTTCTGTAACCACAGTTCCACCTTTGGCGAAAAATTGTTCTACACTGGTAACTGTGTCTGCAGCCATTGCTGAAAACGCTAACAAGTTTAAACTAACTGCTGTTGCTAATACGACTTTATTCATTTTACATCCTTTAATATTTAAAAAACATGGTCTTTCAATTCAATTGTCTATAGTTTAACCAGAAACAAAAATTACACAAATGAATAATAATTATTATGCTTCATGCATCTAGCACATATAACAATTATTCAAATGATCTAGTGATTAATTTTACTTAGGGAAGAGCAGGTAAAGATTCAGGTTATATGACATCCCTTCTGGATCTCCCGGTGCTGACTCAATCCAATACTTAAAGCCTCCACCAACTAAGATGGGTTGGTCGCCAACCATAAAAAATTGTGATGCGGTTAATGTGAGCGGAATAGACCAATCATCATTATTCCAGTTGTAATTTGTTTCAGAGGTTAATTCTATGGTCATTGCCCCTTCTGTGGTGTAATCAAAAAACGGCTGAATAAAGGTATTACTATATGTACCACCGATATGCCCTTCTACTGAATATACATGGTTAGCTAAAAATCCATAGGTTTTAGAGCCGTCAACTCTTAATGCGATAAATGACCCACCCAAGCCATGTTCTTCATAACCTAGGTAGTCATCTGTAGCACTATCAAATTGCAGATAAGGCCCGTAGCCAGTTATCCAGCCATTTTCAGTTGGTTTGTCCGGTGAAAAAAACAAACTCTCACTGATATCGCCTATACCCTGTTGAGATCCTGCACCAGGGAAAATATCATCTTGTTGAATGATTGGCACTATGGTTCTAGTAATTAGGTTCCAATCTTCGCTCAACTCAAAAGGTATTATCGGCTGAACAAAAATCGTACTGCGGGTACCATCATCAACCGGGCCTATATTTTCATTATATTCAAACTGAATTGGTACCATGATCATGGTTGTAAGTGGATTGGCAATTTCTTGTGCTAGTTCTTTATTCTCTTGTGCTTGAGTGGGAAAAATAACTAACAAAAACAAGTTCAGGAGATAAACTGTTAGTCTTTTATTTATTTTCATTAAGCAACATCCCTGCAAAATTTATGTACATACCAATTTAGATTAATACATAACTACAAATAATCCAGACAAGTTGTTGTTTTATTTTGAATTATAGCTATTTATTTAATATATTTAGCGTCTTTTTCAACAGGGAAGTTGTATATGCCGCTATAACAAGGATGTTAATAAGCGGCACTGTAAATGGCTAAATAAAATAATTTGAACTTATATTGCTAAACGCTTATTTCTAATGTTTCTGTCGTTGCTCTGGTTACGCAAGGTGTAAACAATTTTTGTACTTGATGTTCATTTGCATTCAATACCATATCCTTGTGCTCGACTTCACCTGATTTAATTTTACATTTACAAGTACCACAAACACCGTTTTCGCAAGACATTGGTACGAAAATATCGTTTTCTTTCAGAACCTGGATAATCGACTTATCTTTAGGAATTAAAAATTCTTTTTCATGTCCTGTTACTTTTAGCGTGAACTCTTTGTTTAAATTAACATCGGTATGCTCTGCCCCGGCAAAGCTTTCTTTATTGAATTGCTCTTCAGTTACGCCTGCGGCTTGTGCACTACGTTCAATGTAGTTCATAAATCCTTCAGGACCACAAACATAAACATAAACATTAGCAGAGTTATCTCTAGTTAATACTTGTTCGGCGTTTAATGGTTCGATGTCTTTATTATCATCAATATAGACCTTAATTTGATCTTTAAATGGTAATGTTTTCCATGTGTCTTTGAAAGCCCATTTATTATGTGTAGCAAAACAATAATGCAACTCAAATGGCGTTCCTTGATGATGCAGTTTCCAAGCCATAGCTAGCATAGGGGTGATTCCAATTCCTCCAGCAAAAAGTAACACATTGGATGCCGGTTTTAAGGCAAATAAGTTACGTGGTTTACTGATTTTAACCACTTGGCCAACCTTGAACGTTTCATGCAATAACTCTGAACCTCCACGGCCGTTTTCTTCACATTGCACAGCTATCTGATAGCAATTACGTTGCTGGTAATCATTACAAAGAGAGTATTGACGAATGATCCCATCTGCTACTTCTACATCGATATGTGCACCAGGTTCAAATTTAGGCAAAGTTTGCGAGCTTTCACTCGGTTCAAATGTATAACTGTTAATACCTTGGGCAACCTGCTCAACTGCTGTGATAGTGACATATAAGCTTGATTGTGCAACTCGATTTTGATTGTTTTGTTTATGCTGCTCTTGGTTTTGATTATTTAGTTGAGTGAATTTTTCAGCATCAATACCAATATTGGCTAAGTTTTGACGTTCAAATATATCTTTACCGAGTTGCCATGCTTGCCAGTTTCGATATATAGGCATGTTAGGGTATAGATGGTGGATTAAATGCCTGTTCTGGCCAAAATAAACTTTCGCAAAAGGGCTATCAAAGCCACGAATTATTGATGTAGTCATAAAAGGACTTCGCTCTTTTACACTGCACTTTTCAGGAGGGTGTTGTACATAGGCAAACATTAAAATAGCCACAAAAAAGCCAATACGTTGTGGAATAACATACAGCATCAAAAACTCATACCAATAAGCTGACGTAAAACCTAGTACGAGTACAGAAATATATATGGTCATAGAAAGAAGGTTCACAACGGTGGTGCTTTTTGATGCAGAGTCACGATTAGAAAAACTCCAATAACACCAGTAAAAGTCATGAGTAAAGATTTTAAACATTCTTGTAAGCCAATTGCCTTGATATAAGTAATCATCAGGGTCTTCGACACCACAAGTATCGCGATGATGAGTGAGATGTTGATGCCTAAATTGCACGATAGGCAATTGCGGATACGGTATAACCGTAAGCAATGTACCTAGAATATCATTTAGCCATCGGTTTCTTGACAGTACTAAATGTGAGGCCTCATGAACGGTAAGTATAAAGATGAAAAATGTGTAAGTACTTAATAACGTTAACCACCACGCCGATAAATTACCCGCTAACCATTGATTAGAAAGATACAACCAAGCCACTAAGCTAAGCAAACAGCTTATTATTAAAACCCAATTTACAGAAGGAACATACAGCAGTTTTTTAAACTCAGCTCTTGCTGCAAGTTCTTTTAGATCTTCAATTGCTGCTGTTGGCATTTGCCCTTTCATGGTGTCTGTATTCATGATTTACCTATTAACGAATATTTTATGTATCGATTGGTACATAAAATATCGTATAATCATTAAACGATCAATAATTATTTACTAAGCAGTCAGTTAATTAGCTGTAGATCTGTTTAAAAAAATAAATAAATTACTGTTTATACTGGAATTTACTTTTTTAAATTTATCTTAAATGTTACGTTGTTCACATAAATAAGTAGGTGGTACTAATATGGCTAGACCCGTAAAAACAGAGCATGGTAAAGGTAATGTTGAATGGACTAAGCAGCAGTTGATCAATGCTGCGGCCGAACAATTTTCTAAACTTGGTTTTCAGGGAGCATCACTTAGTAAAATTAGAGAGAAAGTTGGCGTTAAAAACTCAACGATTGTTTACCACTTTAAGTCCAAAGAAGGGTTATATTTAGCCGTTACTGAACACTTAGAAAAAAGCTTTGCCAAGATGATAAATGACTTGGTTGAGCAACATGCAGACGAACCAGCGATAGAGCGGTTTTATCAGTTCTGTTATACCCTTCAACAATGGGGCTCAAACCAACAATACTTTACTAGTATTGCCATCCAAGAGATGATGAATAGAGAACTGCACAGTGCCAACAGCATGTTTTACCAAAACTTTGGTAGGCGTTTAAATCAAACAATTGAGTTTATCAAAGGTCATGATGGAGCAGAAACATGGACGAAGGTAAACTGGAAAATCTTTATCGTAAATGTGTTTTTATCAATCCTTATTGGTCAGGCGGTTTCAGTTGCAATACCTATCGCCTTACAAATTGATGAGCCTACTTACAAACAGCAGCACATCAATGAGGTATTTAGAAGCCAATTATTAGCATTAGTTAAAGATAAGCATACGGCTGAACAGTATTTAGAATTAAAACTTTCTTAAAACGGCATTACTGTTAATGCCGTTTTAAAACAACTGTGTAGCGTAGTATTTATTTTATTGCCTTGTTTTGTTGCAGCTGCACGATTTCATCTTGGGTATAATCAAAATGAGTTAGTAATTTTTCGGTAAAACTTGGACTTGTTTGGTTAACAAACATAGTGTTATCTGCGGAAGATGCAAACTTAATCGCAGGTGCCACTTGTTTTACTATGTCACCTGTCATGGCTTTTACCTCAGTTACCATACCTCTGTCGCGCATCAGATCAGACTTAGCCGCTTCAGAAACCGTTAAAACTGGTTCTACACAGGCATCAAGAGCAGTAAAGGTTTCTAACCAATACGCTAACGAATGCTCAATTATCCGAACGGAAATATCATCTCGCAATGCGAGTTGCTCTTGCTCATCAGTGCTAAAACCACGTACTAACCAATCATTTTGTCCAAGAGCATTAAAGAACATCTCTGCAAATTTTGGCTCTAGACTGCCAACTGATATGTAGCGATTATCAGCGGTTTGATAGTAGCCATAAAAATGGCCACCATTAAGAGTATTACCACCCAGTGATGGGTCAACATCAACAGCAACTGCACCAGCGCCAAACATTCCGGTTAACGCAAATGCCGCATCGGTCATACTAATATCTAAATGCTGCCCGGCTCCGCTTATGCCCCTTTCAATAACAGCAGCCATGATCCCCATTACGGCATGGTGTGAACCACCTGCAATATCAGCTATTTGAGTGCCACTTAAAACAGGTCCTGTCGCTTTTGTACCACTAAAACTTGCTAACCCTGACAATGATAAATAATTAATATCGTGCCCGGCTCTGTCTTTTAAACAACCAGTTTGACCGTAACCTGTAATTGAACAGTAAATTAATTTGGGATTTATCGCCTTTAAGCTTTCATAATCCAGACCAAACTTAGCCATAACCCCTGGTCGGAATTGTTCAACAATTACATCATATTCGCCAATGAGTTTTTTCACAACATTAACTGCAGCTTGTTGCTTTAAATCTAAAGCGATGACTTCTTTGTTACGATTTAAGTTCAAAAAAGCATATGAATGTTGATTTAACTTTGGCTCAAAACCATTCACTAAATCATAACGGCCTAGGGCTTCTATTCTTAATACTTGGGCGCCCATATCGGCAAGCATCATAGTTGCGTAAGGGCCAGGTAATAATGTAGATAAATCAAGAACTTTTAATTGTGATAATGGACCAGCCATAGAGCGGATAATACCTTATAGTTTATAATTTTACGGTTAACAATCAAGTTGTAATGCATAACATTTTAGTTAGGTATTGTTATTTAAACATCGCCCAAAAGGGTGAAATATAAAATGGCTAAAACCAAACGAACTTACTACGTTTGGTTTTATATATGAAGAGGAGATTAGCTGGTTTGACTTGGAAACTCACTAAACATAGCTTTAATTACTTTTGCTATCTCTTGACTGCGTTCTTCTGGGGTGTCAAATTCTTTCACTGACTTATTGATAGAACTACGCCAGATAGATTTGTGCGTTTTGTTATCAATTACATCAATAACTATCGTGCCTTCAACATAATCACGTGCGTTAATGTGTGTTTGTCCATAAGCTCCATATCTTCCATAACCAACAGGGCTTGACGTGACTTTAACTTTATCTTTTGTCACCACAAAATAACTGATCAACACATCTGCTGAACTTTTATTTTGTTGCTCTAATTTCAGCTTTGCTAGCTCAGCTGAAATGGAGTCATTAATACGCTCCCTATTCATATCACTTAAATATGGGTTTTTATACTGTGCATCACCAATTACGTGGTAACTTTCAACCTCATTAAAGTTATACGCATTATTGTAATCACTTTCTGCTTCATAAGTTGTGCTACACGCTGACAACAAAGCCAGAATAGGTAGAATTACTAATTTTATCGCTTTCATGTAAACCTCGTTTATCTATCGTTATTTAACAGAATCATAATAAATCCTCGGTTAATATTCCTCCAATGACAAAAAAAAATAGAACATTATGCATACTGCGCATAATACCTTTCATTTAATTAAATCATTCTTCAAAAATGATATTTACCGACTAAACTAACCTTATTGTACATTTGCACAAAACGGAGTAGATATGAATTTAGCGGAGATGGTTGCTATTGCTGAAATTTGTGGCGGTTTTGCAGTGCTCGCAACCTTGATTTATTTAGTCGTCGAATTAAAAGAAAATTCAAGACTGTTAAAAGCTAAAGCTACTACTGCAACCTTTCTTGGTTGGTCACGGTGGAATGAACGAATGAGTGTCCATCCTGACAAAGAGCTGATAACACGCTCTTTCAATCCAAATAACCAATTAGAGCATTTTAGTCATGATGAAATTGTTGTGTTAGACTTTTTTGGCCGAGCCGCGCTACAACGATTTATGGCCGGTTACTTTCAACATCGAGCGGGAATTTTAGACAATGAATCGTGGCACCATACGATTAGTTTTTGTCACAGTTTTTTAGTTTTACCGTTTTGGGCGGCTTGGTGGCAAGAAGAAAGTAAGCAAATGATTTATTCTGAAGAATTCATCAAAGCAATCAGCAGCGCTCCTTTGGTAAAATTATCAATAGGTGAAATTTTTAATCAACAAGTGCAAACACAGTCATAAATAAAAGCAGAAAAACTGCTTTTATTTATAATTTACTTTAGCTGTTGTGGATACCTAAAACGTATAAGTAACACCGACACCTGGACCTGTTATTTCCATATCATAAATAAAACCATCACCTTTATAATCAACTTTTTGATAGCGGTAAAAATATTTTACTTGCCAGTTTTCTGAAATTTGATGATTTATTGCAATATGAGCCATGTAGGCTTCGTCGACGTCACCAAGTCCACCGACTTCAAGACGGGTATTAAAGCTAAATTTATCATTAATTTTCCAAGAAGTATGGACGCCAACAAAACCATCTGTCCAGCTATCACCCATGGTAATTTCACTTGGCAATATTCCCCCTGGAGAGTCAATGCTAATATCAGTGTCTAAGTCCATATATCGCACGCCAGCGTATCCATATAATTGAAACGTGTCTTGTTCTATAAATTGGTAACCTGCGCCCATGTCTAAAACGGTACCGCTTATTTCTAAATCAATATCAGCACTGCTACTACCTGTTGGTGTTGAGAAAGACTTTGTCGCTTGGTCAGATACTTCAAGGTAGGTGAACTCAGTAAATAACAGCCAGTTATCCTTTTTGGCTGCAAAGTTAAACATGGTACCTAAATCAGTACTGTCGATAAGCTCTTGGAAATTGATATCTATTTCTGTAGGTGGTGGATTAATATCGCCATTAGAACCTAACCCATATGCACCAGCAGATCCTTCATTGGCAGCTGCCCAAATATATGGTGTGGCTTCAAATTGCCACTCTTCAGCGTTAACCGAATTGCTTAACCCAACACTTGTTAGAACTAATGTTGCAAACATTGAACGAGTAGTAACATTTACTTTTTTCATCTCAGCATCTTTATAGAAATTATTAATTGTCACTATTTTAATTAACAAAAGCCCTTATGCTCTAATGATTTTGATGCAAGATTATTATTACATTAAGTAATATATAAATATAATATTCCCACAATCAGTAATAAGTCTCATATTTCTTAGGTTTCAATTATGTAAAACCTGTTAAGTTGATGTATTGTTAAAGAATATTTATAAAAACAGAACAGGGATCTTCAATGAATAATATAGCTAAAGCCTTGTTAACGGCTATTGGTTTTTCTATGCCTTTTACAGCAACAGCTAAGGGCTGGGAATTCGAATTTACACCTTACTTATGGCTTGCCGCTAATGAAGGGAGCACGGGCGCATATACCACAGGACCGTTGGGTAATGAAATCTCATCAATTTCTGAAGTAGATATTAATATACAAGATTTATTAGATCATTTAGATGGTGGTGCTATGTTTAACTTTGCCGCTAAAAAAGGCAATTGGCTAACATATGCTGAATTTACTTATCTAACAGTGTCAGATGAACAATCGGCGACAACAGGGCCTATTGGAGGTTCGTCGGTTGATGTAGAGCTGGGCATAGATGGAACTATATTAGACGTTGCTGTTGGTTACCGTGTTGTACAAAGCAACGGCTTTGATTTATACCCTTATGTTGGCTTTAGGTATATTGATTTAGAGTCTGACTTAAAACTTGATGGTTCAAATGGCATTATAGCAATAGATACAACCTTAGGTGATGATTGGGTCGATCCAGTTGTTGGTGTTCATGCTGCGTGGGAGATTAATGATACTTTTGCTTTTCAGGGGCGTATAGAACTTGGCGGATTTCAAGACCAACCTGAAGAACATTACACGGTAACCGCAACTTTAAACCATAAGCTGTCTGATAACTGGTCTTTAAAGTACTTTTATCGTTACTTAAAAGTGGATTATGCAGATAATGGGTTTATTTATGATATGGAAGTAACCGGCCCGGGCATGGGGGCTACGTATAACTTTTAATTAATTTTAAAAATAAAAGGAGCTAAAAAAGATTAGCTCCTTTTTAGTTTTCTTAAATTTTTCCGATCACACCTTTACCGATGATTTCCTTCATGATTTCTGAAGTACCACCATAAATGCGCTGTACACGAGCATCGACATAAAAACGTGAAATTGGATATTCTTTCATATAACCATAACCGCCGAACATTTGCAGTGCCATATCGATCACTTTACATTCCATTTCACAGGCTGAATATTTCGCCATACTGGCTTTCTCTGTGCTCAGTTTTTTATCGATTAGCAACTCTTTATAGTGTTCCATCATAATACGGTGTAACTCTACTTGTGTGGCCATTTCAGCAATTTTTTGACGGATATCTTGAAGTTTTGCTAATGGTGCGCCAAACGCCTGACGCTCTTTTATATATTCAAGCGCAAGTTCAAGCGCTCCTTCAGCATGAGCAGTACCAATACAAGCACAAGCTAAACGCTCACGCGGCAACTCATGCATTAAACCTAAGAAACCACGATCTAACTCCCCAAGTAAGTCATCTTCTGTAAGTTCAACATTATCAAAAAATAACTCTGAAGTATCTGCAGCAGCTTGGCCCATTTTGTCGAGGTTTTGACCTCGCTGGAAACCAGCTTTGTCACCATCAACTAAAAACAGCGATGTGCCTTTTGATCCGGCTACCGTTAAGTTGGTTTTAGCAGCAACAATATACAAAGAAGAGTTTTGTCCATTTGTAATAAACGTTTTAGAGCCACTTAAACTCCAACCCGTGGCAGTTTTAGTTGCTGTAGTTTTCATACCTTGTAAATCACTACCAACGCCTGGTTCAGTCATACAGATAGCGCCAATACACTCACCTGAGATCATACCAGGCAAATACTTTTGTTTTTGTGCTTGTGTGCCAAGGTTAAGAACATAATGCGCGGCAATATCTGAATGAACAATTAAATTACAAGCAAGCGAGAAATATCCTGCTTTGGCAATTTCTTCAACAACCAACATGTTAAAATCAACACTTACACCAAAGCCTCCATCCTCTTCAGGGATATCACAACATAACAGCCCTTCTTCACCCATTTTCAGATAAAATTCTTTTGGAATTTGTTTCGCTTCTTCCCAAGCTTCATAGTTAGGTGCAACTTCGTTTTCAATAAAACGAATAACTGTTTCTCTGAAAATGCTCAATTCTTCTTGTAATTCACTTCTCATATTGTTCTCTATTAATTTATTTTAACCCTATTGAATCAATGTAATGTTTGTCAGCAACAAAAAAAACACCCTTACGGGTGAAATTGGTAATTTTTAGATACGAGAATGCTAGAAACGAGAAACGAGAAACGAGAAACGAGAAACGAACAGTATGAACTATTGAATTTTTATAGATAATGTTTTTGGAATTTTAAATCGGAAATTTGTACTTGAAAACATAATTGGCTTCGTTACCGTGACTCGAACCCGCGACCAAAAGAGCATGGCTGACAGGCCGCTAATGCTGTTAAGAGCCTAACCAACTGAACTCGATGCGTTAGTATCGTCCTGAACTTGTTTCAGGAACTTAAAGTAAAGCGAGATCATGACCTTCGTCATGAAGTAAACAAAGACACTTGGGTAATTATATATATTTAAGGTAATTTAAAACTTGGATAATTTGATAGGTAAATGATGTGGCGGAGTGGACGGGACTCGAACCCGCGACCAAAAGAGCATGGCTGACAGGCCGCTAATATTGTTAAGAGCCTAACCAACTGAACTACCACTTAGGTAATTATATATATTTAAGGTAATTTAAAACTTGGATAATTTGATAGGTAAATGATGTGGCGGAGTGGACGGGACTCGAACCCGCGACCAAAAGAGCATGGCTGACAGGCCGCTAATGCTGTTAAGAGCCTAACCAACTGAACTCGATGCGTTAGTATCGTCCTGAACTTGTTTCAGGAACTTAAAGTAAAGCGAGATCATGACCTTCGTCATGAAGTAAACAAAGACACTTGGGTAATTATATATATTTAAGGTAATTTAAAACTTGGATAATTTGATAGGTAAATGATGTGGCGGAGTGGACGGGACTCGAACCCGCGACCCCCGGCGTGACAGGCCGGTATTCTAACCAACTGAACTACCACTCCGCAAAATCATTTACAAAATAACGACATTGTGAAATTAATCAAATCAAACTGGCGGAGTGGACGGGACTCGAACCCGCGACCCCCGGCGTGACAGGCCGGTATTCTAACCAACTGAACTACCACTCCGCAGAGATTTGATTGTAATGATTTTAGCTGTATCGTTGGCGGAGTGGACGGGACTCGAACCCGCGACCCCCGGCGTGACAGGCCGGTATTCTAACCAACTGAACTACCACTCCACATAGGATACTGCGTAAAACATTACGTGATGAATTATCAACGATTTAAAACGTTGGCGGAGTGGACGGGACTCGAACCCGCGACCCCCGGCGTGACAGGCCGGTATTCTAACCAACTGAACTACCACTCCGCTACATAAGTCATCTGCAACAACATGTCGTTGAATGCGGAGCGAATAATACGGATATGAACAATATGAGTCAACTACTTTTTTGAATAAAAATGAACGACTGCACAAATGTCATACAATAAGCATGAATTATGCCCATTTAAACACAAAAAGTTACTTTTTTTTATCTACAAAAAACCTATAAAAGTACTACTCAGTAACTTCGCCACGCCAAATGCTTTTTCCGGCGCTCTTTTCGACAATATTCATACGCTCATCATGAGCAGATAATTCGTTATCACTGGCGTACACAACATTTAGCGCGGGCCTGTTCTGCTCTATTCTGCGTACATCATTTGAGTTACTGCCCTTTCCATCACCCTCATTTAATTTAAGGTGCTTTTGATAGCGAGTCATTTCAATGTAAACGTACGCCAATAGCTGCGCATCAATTAAGGCGCCGTGATAGGTACGATCTACAAGTTTTTCAACGCGATAGTGGCGAGCTAAAAAATCCAAGGTTTTTGGTGAGCCAAATTCATCACGAGATGTCTTTAATGTATCGGTTACCGTACAAATATCTAGGGTTTTAGGTAGACCTCGACGAGTCATAGCAAATTCATGGTCCATAAACCCAACATCAAATCGAGCATTATGGATAACTAACTCAGCGCCGCGAATAAATTCAATAAATTCATCAGCGACCTGGTTAAATAACTTTTTATCCATTAAAAATTCGTTACTTAAGCCATGAATATTAATTACTTCTTGTTCCATGTGCATTTGAGGATTTATATAGACATGATAACTGCGTCCAGTAAACCTGCGGTCAATAAGCTCTACACAACCAATTTCAACAATACGATGCCCTTGTTTAGGGTCAATTCCTGTCGTCTCAGTATCAAGAACAATGATACGCTCTGGTTTCTCTACTATTGTTTCTTCGCTGCTTTGCACACTGTTCGCCTTAGCGTTTATAAATGACATAAAATAAATATATAAACAAATTCTACCCTATGCTGTAAATCAAAAATACCGCTTTTGTAATTCTTTAGCTATTGCATCGTAATTTAAGCTGTTAAACTCCCTCCATTAATACGACGGTTTGTAAGTTGATGGCTGAAAAAGTAAAACAATTAGAAATATATACCGATGGTTCATGTCTAGGTAACCCTGGTCCTGGAGGTTATGGCGCGGTGTTAAAATACCAAGGTCATGTTAAAGAGCTTGCTCAAGGCTACCAACTTACCACCAATAATCGTATGGAAATGCTTGCAACAATAAAGGCATTGGAAATATTAAAAGAGCCTTGTAAAGTTACCTTAACCACCGATAGCCAATATGTTCGACAAGGAATAACGGGCTGGATCAACAATTGGGTAAAAAACAATTGGCGTACAGCAAGTAAACAACCGGTTAAAAATGTCGATTTATGGAAAGCTTTGTACGAGCAAAACAATCGACACGACATTAATTGGCAATGGGTAAAGGGACATTCAGGTCATCCAGACAATGAACGCTGTGATGACTTGGCCCGAACGGCTGCTGAAAGCGATAGCTTACTTACTGATATAGGCTATAAACAATAAATAATCAAAAGCACTTTATATTACAATGTATTGACCAGACCAATAAAAATAAAACGGTAATAATAAAGGCAAATTTACAACACTAGGAAGTTCCATGGCGTTACAAATAAAACATTTTTTTCATAAAGCATCTTTCACTCTTACTTACATTGTTTTTGACGAGGTAACTAAAGACTGCGCAATTATCGATCCGGCACTGGATTATGATGCTGTAGCAAGCAGTGTAGATACAGTTTACGCAAAACAGTTAATGGGCTTTGTACAAGATAATGATCTAACTGTTCAATATATTTTAGAAACCCACGCCCATGCGGATCATATTTCGTGTGCGTTTTACTTAAAACAGCAATTGGGCGGAAAAATTGCAATTGGTAGCAGCATTAGAGGTATTCAAAAAACCTTTAAAACAGTTTTTAATCTGGCAAAAGATTTTAATACTGACGGTGTACAATTTGATTTATTGTTAAATGAAGGTGACAAACTGTCTTTAGGTAATTACCACATTGACGTAATAGCAACACCTGGCCATACGCCTGACAGTGTTACTTATGTTATCGACGGTAATGCATTTATTGGTGATACGTTATTTATGCCTGACTCTGGCTCTGCACGTTGTGACTTCCCTGGTGGTGATGCAGCATTATTGTATAGTTCAATACATAAAATCTATGCACTGGGCGATGATACTAAATTATATATGTGCCATGACTACCAACCGGGTGGCCGTGAATTAAAATACGTAACAACCGTAGCGGAACAAAAAGCTGAAAACATTCAAATTTCGAGTGAAGTGAGTGAAGCAGAATACGTACAAGTACGTGAAGCACGAGACTCAACCCTAGCAAACCCTAAGCTTATCTTCCCTTCATTGCAGTGTAATATTCAAGCGGGTGATATGCCTGTAGCGGATAACGACAGTCAGTATTTTTTCAAAACACCTATTTCAGGCATTGAAAAGTTAAAGTAAACCCCGACCATCATCGGGGTAATTGTTGCTATAAGAACTCGGTCAGTTAATAGAGGACGCCAAAGGGCGATGTAAATCGCCCACTACTGAGTTGCTTGTATGGCTGTTAACGCAATTGTATAAATAATATCGTCAACAAGTGCCCCTCTTGATAAATCATTTACCGGCTTATTCATCCCTTGCAGCATTGGCCCTATACTGACCAAATCTGCTGAACGTTGTACCGCTTTATAGGTTGTATTACCTGTATTTAGATCAGGGAATATAAACACAGTTGCTTGGCCCGCAACTTTAGAGTCTGGAGCCTTTTTCTTAGCAACGTTTTCCATCACCGCGGCATCATATTGTAGTGGCCCATCAATTAATAAGTCAGGTCGCTTTGTTTGTGCTATTTGCGTCGCTAATGCCACTTTTTCAACGTCTTGGCCAGTGCCCGAGCTACCGGTGGAGTAGCTGATCATTGCCACTTTAGGTTCAATACCAAAAGCTTTGGCTGAATCAGCAGATTGAATGGCAATATCGGCGAGTTGTTCAGCATTAGGATCTGGATTTATCGCACAGTCACCATACACAAATACTTGATCAGGCAATAACATAAAGAACACAGATGAAACTAAAGAGTTGCCTGGTGCTGTCTTAATTAGCTGCAATGCAGGACGAATGGTATTGGCTGTTGTATGCACTGCACCAGACACTAAGCCATCAACTTGGCCAAGCTGAAGCATCATAGTACCTAAAACAACGGTATCTTTTAGCTCTTCTCGAGCGACAATTTCAGTTAACCCTTTGTGTTTTCTTAATTCCATTAACGGCTTAACGTAATTTTCAACAATACTTTCGGGTTCGGTAATGAGTACTCCAGCAGGTAATGTTATGCCTTGTTGTTCTGCTATCAATAAGATTTCGTCTTTATTCCCTAACAGCTGACAGCGAGCGATATCACGTTCTGCACAAATTGCAGCGGCTTTAATCGTACGAATATCATTACCCTCGGGCAGTACAATAAGTTTATTGGCACGCTTGGCTAAATCGGTAAGTTTATGCCTAAATGCAGGTGGTGAGAGCAATTGACCTCGAACCTTAATGCCTACATATTTATCTATCCAATCTTTATTTAAATTGTCGGCAACAAATTGTTTAACCCGCTCCTGGCGTTGAATATCTTCTTCAGGTATTTCTGGATTAAAACTTAATAAATGGCGTGAGGTTTCCCACGTATCCCAAGGTACAGATAATACCGGCAAGCCCGTTTTAAATGCCTGCTGACAAAGCTCCATAACGCTGTCATTAGGCAAAAAGCCATTGGTCAGTAATAGCGCCCCTACTTTGGTACCGTTAAGTGCGGATAAGCAAGTGGCGATGATAATATCTGTTCTATCTCCTGGAGTAACGATTAAACGGCCGGGTACTAAATGGCTCATTAAATTGCCGACACTACGCGCACAAAAACTAATACTTCTAATACGACGATGCTCTAAGTCGCCATCGTTAAGAATGCGTGCAGATAAGTAGTTACTGATTTCGGTTACTCGCGGGGCAACAAGATCCATTTCCCAAGGCACAGCACCAATAAGTTCAAAATTTGATTTTTGAAATATATTCAATGTTTGCCAAGGAACTAAATTGGTTTCTCCTTTAAAGTCACCTTCTCTTGGTAATAAACCAAATACGTCTTTATCTGGCGAGTTAATTTTGTTGATAATACAGCCTTTTACTCTGCTGTTTTTAATGCCGCCAAAGATTTTCGCACTGAGTCCGATCCTATCCTCAAATTGTTCAGGAGTGTCGTTATCTGGTGTGGCAACAAAAATAATGTCAGCAGACAAAGCAGAGGCGACTTCTTGGTTGATTTTTGCCGCATAGGTTTGACGAGCGGTTTGAATAACCCCTTCGATTATAATTATTTCGTGATCATAACGTTGAATATTGCCTACAATTTCTTCTAAAACAACATCAAGTAAATCATCCCCAACTTTTTCTTCAACATAGCTGATTGGGATAGAGCCTACATCGATATCACTGAATTCTGCAGGTGAATTATAGTCATTAGACAATATATTTCGAGATGGTTGGCTAATAGGCTTAAAATAACCAACGTTAATACCGAGCTGTTGAAGCTTATGATACAAACCAAATGTAGCACTGGTTAAACCAACCCCAAAACCGACCGGTACAAGCATAATACGACGTGGCATGTTATTTATCTCCAACAATTAATTGATAGGTTTGCTCAGCTATAACTTGCTCTTCATTGGTTGGGATAACCCAGCAATGTTGGCTACTCTCAGTTGAGATTAATCCACTTTTGCCAAACCTAATATCAGTGTTTTTATTATCATCCAGATGAATATTTAATAAATGTAACGAATTAACAATGCGTGAACGTACAAGATCTGAATTTTCCCCAATACCACCGGTAAACACTAAGCCATCGAAATGCGACAAGCTTGCCATGTAAGAAGCGATAGATTTAGCGATCCGATAGCAAAAGATATCCATGGTTAAATTTGCTCGTTCATCTTGATCATTAATAATGGCTTCTTCAATAGTGCGACAATCATTGCTCATTTGCGAAATACCTAATAGACCACTCTCTTTGTTTAACAGGCTAGATACTTGCTCAGGTGTGTAATTTAATTGCTCGATAAGATGAAAAATAATACCAGGATCTAAATCACCACTACGTGTTCCCATAATTACCCCTTCCAAGGGAGTTAAGCCCATAGATGTATCGACACTTTTGCCGTTGTCTATTGCCGTTATGCTACAACCATTCCCCAAGTGTGCGGTAATAACACTGGTTTTAGTAAATGGCTTACCAAGCAAGTCAGCCGCTTGTTTGGAGACAAAGTAATGGCTCGTGCCATGGAAGCCGTAACGGCGAATACCATGCGCTTCATACAAGCTGTAAGGTAAGCCATAAATGTACGCTTTAGCTGGCATACTTTGATGAAAGGCTGTATCGAACACCGCTACTTGCGGCAAATCAGGAAATGCATGCTCGGCGGCATTTACCCCAATTAAGTTAACCGGATTATGTAACGGAGCCAGTTTTGATAGTTTTTCAATAGAATACTTCACCACATCATCTATTAATGTTGGCGTAGAATATTCTTCACCACCATGAACCAGGCGATGACCTACGGCAGATAAACACTCAACCAAGTTATTTTCATGTAAAAATTCAACAATAAAATTAACTGCTACTTGATGATCGAAAGGCACAATCAGTGGCGTAGTTTCTTTACTACCTTTAAAAGCAACTTTAACAAAAGCATGCTTTGACAATAAACGTTCAGCGACACCAGCGACCATTACTTCCCCAGAAATGGGTTCTATAAGGGAAAATTTAAGGGAAGAACTACCGCAATTTATTACTAGTACTGCATTTTTAGACATGTTGTTAGCCAATAGATTTAACAATGCTAAATAGTATAGTTCCAAATACCGAACAGAGTTGATTTAATTCAATAAAAACTGATTAATTAACATTTTTTTAGCAAAAATAATGCTCATTTTTCAACGTGTTTTAAAGAAGTTATTAATTTAACTAAATAGCTAATTTTTAGATTAGAAAGTTGCCGATAATCAAAATATGGACAGACAATGAATCGAAACGGTTTATTGATAGCAAATTCCTCATTTAACCAAATCAGATCTTTGCTGTATTGATTATCGGTTATTAATGAACTGGCAAACGTTCGTCCCATTATTATATGGATATCTTCCTTAGAGCTTTTCCCAATATATTGATTAAACCCTGTTTGGTTGAAAATTAATGCTTGATCGCTACCTTTTTGCAGAAGCTTCTGGTCCCTTAAGTTTTGCCAAGTATTAAAATTTTCAGGCATTAATTCAAAGCAAAGCTTTGCATAGACATTAAATATTTTGCGCCAGTGGTTACCTGTTAACCGCCCTATTTCTAAAATTTCACCTATTTGAATTGGTACAAGTGCAGCCATATTTTGGTAATGCTCTAATGGCGGTCGGTTATCAATATATACTTTTAAGTGAGCTTGCTCACAGCCAAAGCCCGCGCTAGTTTTTAATTTTTCATGCATTGTAATTATTTTTTACCTATTCCATACCTTCATCTTAATGGTTCACAGTTTATCTCAAACAGCTGGATTTAATAGCATACATTGTTAAATATTCACCAAACCGAACCACTGTATAAAAAATCAGTAAAAATACTTGCATTACACTTAATTTACATATACTGTTGTTTTATACAGTAGTTAAATAGATTGGCTGGAGCAAACAAATGAACAACTTAATTACATTAAAAAACAACAACTTAAAAGCAAATGCAACATTAAACCAGTCTTGGTTTAAAATTAAACATGTGGATAATGAACAATTTTTCAGCAATGAACTGGCTAAAGTGTGTGCTAAAAACCAACAGCAAAATCGCTGGATATTATGTGTGGACGGTGATGAAACAAGTTTGCAATCTCTTGCGCAGACAGTAGACAAATCAAAAATTTTACGTGTTAATGGTCAGCATCAACCTATTGCATTTGATAAAATTGCCCGTACGTTGTTAAAAGGAAATTGTTCAACGGTTATTCTTTGTGATCATGACTTTAGCGAGCGTCAACTAATGATGCTGCAAAGCTGCGCCAAACAAGGTAACACCGAATGCATTGTTGTGAATAAGAAACAGGATCAATTACATTAATTAAATTTGTACAACAGCCTTTTGGTAAAGAATGCAAAGCAACTGAATATCCAATCAGTATAATACTCCAGTTGTTCCACCAGCACCTGTTTTGTATTCTTTACCGCTTTTTGATCTGCTATAGTGACAAATAAATTTATTGAATAATTTTGTGATCGCTTTGACAGAAATATGCCCTTGTGGCTCTAACAAACCATTCTCACTTTGCTGTGAAAACTATATTAATCAAACACAATCGCCCTTAACTGCTGAACAGTTAATGCGCTCCCGCTTTACAGCCTATGCTCTGAAAAATTGCCAGTATATTGCTGATACTTACGCATCTTGTAAACAAGCTGAAAACAGTATTGAAGATATTAGCGAATGGGCAGAACAAACGACTTGGTTATCATTAGAGGTAGTATCTACAGATTATGATGATAGTAAATATCACTTTGTAGAATTTATCGCTAAGTATTTAGTTGAAAACGAAGTCTGGCAAATGCATGAAAAATCGAGGTTCATTCAGGAAGAAGAAAAGTGGCGTTACTTTGACGGTGATGTTAGTGAGCATAAACTAGTTAAAAAACTATCTCGAAATGAAAATTGCCCATGCTTAAGCGGCAAAAAATTTAAACGCTGCTGTATGAAAAAATGATTCATTCGATTCGAATACGTTGCACTGCGAATACGGTACTTCGTACCTTCGAATTAAATACTATCGAAGCGAAGCGTATTCGAATACGCTCTGCTACGTATTCGAAGCAGAGCGTATTCGGAGTTACGAAGTAACGTATTGGTTAACCCGTTATATGGTCTACAGGCCAAGACAGTATAAACTTTGCACCACCAAGTTCACTGTTTTCAACTGTTGCGCTGCCATTATGCCAAAGCATAATTTTACTGACTATTGCTAAACCTAGTCCAAACCCTCCGGTATCCTTACCACGGCTTTTATCATATCTTGAAAATGCGTCAAATATGATTTCTTTAAAGTCGTCATCAACACCTGGTCCGTTATCTTCCACAATTAATGAACATTGCTGGCCATCACTCAATAACGACACTTGTAATTTACCCTTACCGTATTTAACCCCGTTAGTCAGTAAATTACTAAATGCTCTATTGATAAAATGAGCATCATATTCAGCCATTACAGTATCTTGTGAGCAATTAAAGTCTATTTCAATATCATTACTGGCAAAGCTTGCCACTTGAAAATCAACTAATTGCCTAACATCATTATTGGCGAAATTTATGTTGGGTTGTTCACTTTCAAACGCCGCGTAAACGAGTAATTCATTAACTAAAGACTCTAACTCTTCTACATCAGTGCTTATTTTATCTATGTACTTTTCACGAGTTTCATCATCTTTAGCACCGCGTAACACTTGCAGGGCAAACTTACTGCGAGCTAAAGGAGTACGGAGTTCATGAGATACGGCATTGGTGAGTTCTTTATGAGCTTCAATTAAGTTATTTATTCTTGATGCCATCATGTTGAATGTGTTCATCATCGGCTGAACTAAAACAGAGTCAGCTCGATCAACTTTCACTTTAAAATCACCATAGCCAAAGTCTTTGGCTGATTTGGCAAGTTTATCTAAATCTTTTGAAATCGGCCAAACCCAAAAAAATATCACTACGCCTAATAACACAACACTTAGTACACGTAGCAGTGCTTCTGTTCTTGGTCGAGTCGGCGCTTTTACAGGCCCTAATATTAATACTTTTTTATGCTTTGCGATTGGGTGAAATAAGGTTATATCGTTATCGTCGTAATAAACAGTAACTCGTTCATCTTTAACATATTTAAGATCAGGCAATAGTTTTTCAACACTATCAACTGACACTAGTTGCATTGGTAAGTTATAACGCTTATTGGCAGCCTCAACTTTCCCTTGCCACTCAGCAATGGGAAAGCTGTCGAGTCTGTCAGTTAATGCGATGAGGACGGTTTTATAACCCGTATAAGATTCAACGTCTTGTTCGACATTCATGCTCCAAAATTCGTCTAATAACCAACTTAAAGCACCAAAACACGCAACGATTAAAAAATACAGGCTAAAAAAGGAGCGACCTAGATTCATTACTTATTCCCAAGCGTCTGGTACGAATAAGTAACCTTGTCCCCAAATAGTTTTGATTCTAAACGGTGTTTCGTTGCTATCGTGTAACTTTTTACGTAATCGAGATATACGAACATCTACACTGCGATCCATGCCATCATATTCACGACCCACTACAGCTTTGTAAATATAGTCACGATTTTGAACTTCACCGGCACGTGTTGCTAACAACCATAACAGGTCAAATTCCTGGCTGGTTAATTCAATATTTTCACCTGCAAGAGTAACTTGACGAGAGTTACGGTTTACATGCAAACCACCGCAGGTAATTTCAGCTTTTTCGCTGCCACCTTTAGGTAATTGGCCACGGCGTAAAAGTGCATTTACACGAGCAAGTAAAACACGTGGTTCAACTGGTTTTGCTACATAATCATCGGCACCAATTTCCAAGCCAAGTACTTGATCAAAGTCGGTACTTTTTGCTGTTAACATTAAAATTGGATTGTTAAACGCAGGACGAAGATCTCTACAAACAGTGAAACCATCTTTACCTGGTAACATCACATCCAACACAATTAAATCAGGTGAAAAGTTTTCTACAGTTTTAGAAACTGTGTCACCTCTAAATTCTTGTTTAACGTGAAAGCCTTCACTTACAAGAAAATCTTTAATCAAATCAGATAACTGACGATCATCTTCAACCAATAGTATTTTTTTCAAACTCGGTTTATTTTCTGACATTAAATATCGCTCCATTTAGTCAACATCGAACTTATTCTATTCGTAAACGCTTAGTAGAAAAGTTCTCTTCTTGTACATCTGCTTATAGTTATAACAAAATAATTTGACAGTTAATAATGTTATTTTACAAAGCACTTCACATTAAATTTACATCTTAAATCTTTATATAACAATAACTTAATCCGTTATTTTAACGTTTTTTTTACTTTTTTTGATAACAAATCAATACTCGCGTTTACACTCTAATTACAAAGGTAACCGTAAGTGGTCATAAAAACGCCATTGCAATGGATAAAATTTGTTCTTGGTTACATTTTAGTTAATTGATTTATAAAGACTAAATTAAAAAGTGATTTTTTTTGTTTTTTTTCTGTATCAGTGCATTTTTCAAGGTTAGAATACGTTCAAATAATAGCTACAAAGCTTACTATGACTGAACAACAAGCAAAAAGATCTTTATATACTCTACTTTTAATTGTTTTACTAAGTTGTGCTGGTATTGCCTTGCCATATCCCATTTTGGCACCTTTATTTTTAAATGAAGTGAATAGCTTCACAAATTTCGCTGGAATCGAACCTAAATTATTACTTGGTTTTTTGTTAGCTGTTTATCCTTTGGGATTATTGATCGGGAGCTCATTTATTGGTGCAGCATCTGATATTTATGGTAGACGAAAAGTTTTAGTTATTACCTTGATTTTTAGTGCGTTAGGTTATTTACTTTCGGTTTGGGCTTTATTAAGTGAAAACTTTCTTCTCTTTGCCCTCACCCGATTTATCACAGGCATTAGCGAAGGTAACATTGCCATAGCGAAAGCTATCGCAATCGACTTATCTCCGCCATTGGATAAAACTCGTAATTACTCATTAGTCAGTGCCACGACCTATGCAGGCTGGTTACTTGGGCCTGTTATCGGCGGCCTATTACAACCCCATGGTGCTCACCTCGCCTTTTTAGTTGCAGCTGTTGCTATGCTCTTTGCTATTGTTGTGGTGTATTTCTATTTAGGCGAAAGTAATAGAAGTAAAAATCAGCAGAAAGATACCCATCTATCGATTCGACGAGTACTATATCAAAATAATTCATTTACATTATTGAAGCACAAATCAATTCGACGCCTATTCTACGTTTTTTTATTTTCTACCTTGGCAACGAATGCTTATTATGAATTTTACCCTTTATGGTTAGTCGAAAGTTTCAATTTTTCAGGGCCAAACATTGGCTTTATTACTGCCATATTAACTTTCTCAATGATATTAGGCAGCGTTTACTTGTTACCCTTTGTTAAATCAAAAATGGGTCTAGTTAGTGGCTCAAAAATTAGTATGTTGCTTTTTGCTTCAATGATGTTCGTTCACTTTTACTTATCAGAGAGTGCCAGTTGGTTTGCTTACGTATTTATAGGAGTGACCATCGCAATTTACAACGCCATGTTGCCGATATTTGCCTCAGAGCAGTTTTCTGATGTTAGCCAAGGAAAGTTAATGGGACTAATCACTACAACATTTAGTTTATCAAACGTTCTTATGGCAATAATTGGTAGTGTTATTTCGCTGTATGGCAGTGTTTACTCTATTATATTTGGCGGTCTTCTCATGCTTATTGCCGTCTTGATATTACATTTTATAAGACCAGAGCAGTCGACCTAAAACCGAATGTTCAACATTAAATTTCATGCAAGCCTATGCTAAATTCTGTTAGCATAGGCAATTATTAAAAATAACATTAAAGACTAAAATAATGAAAGTAATCTCATTTAACATAAACGGCCTACGCGCACGTTTGCACCAGTTACAAGCTATTATCGATAAGCATCAACCAGACATTATTGGTCTACAAGAAATTAAAGTTCACAATGATGCTTTCCCTTTAGCTGATGTAGAAGCGATGGGCTATCACGTGTATTTTCACGGACAGAAAGCACATTACGGTGTCGCGATGTTATGTAAGAAAGAGCCTATTTCAGTACAGAAAGGTTTCCCAAGTGACAATGAAGATATGCAAAAGCGTATGATCATGGTGAAAACGACTAATGATAAAGGTGAAGAAGTAACAGTTTTAAACGGTTACTTCCCGCAAGGTGATAATATTGCTCATGAGACTAAATTTCCTTACAAGCGTCAATTTTATAAGGATTTAATGGGTTATTTAAATGATAACCACAGCCTAGATGAAAACATCATAGTAATGGGAGATATCAATATATCGCCAATTGATTTAGATATTGGAATTGGTGAGCCTAATCAAAAACGTTGGTTAAAGACGGGTAAGTGTAGTTTCCAACCAGAAGAACGTGAGTGGTTATCTACGCTATTAAATTGGGGCTTTAAAGATACCTTTAGAGAATTACATCCAGACGCTATTGAGAAATATTCTTGGTTTGATTATCGTTCACGTGGTTTCGATGACAATCGTGGTCTTCGCATTGATGTTGTATTGGCCACTCATGACCTTGCCGCTACATGTGTCGAGTCTGATATAGATTATGAGTTGCGTGGTATTGAAAAACCTTCAGATCATGCACCAATTTGGTCAACGTTTAAATAATATATGATAAATACTAGCCACTACCTTTGCCCTATTTGCCAGCAAGCGTTAAACCTTGCTGACAAAAGTTTTCGCTGCACGAATAATCACAGTTTTGATCAAGCGAAAGAAGGCTATGTAAACTTATTGCCGGTTCAGCACAAGCACTCGAAAGATCCCGGGGATAACAAAGAAATGGTCTCTGCCCGGAGAACATTTTTAGAGTCGGGTTATTATCAGCCACTACGTGATCGCTTAATTGAACTTAAAAATGACTATATTCCTGCAGGCAATATATTGGATGCTGGCTGTGGTGAGGGCTACTATACCCATGCTCATAAATCAGAACATCATCAGGTCTACGGTGTAGACATTGCGAAAAATGCTGTAAAAATTGCCGCTAAAAAATATAAGCAGTGTCACTTCAGCGTTGCTTCAATTGCGCAACTGCCTTTTGCTGATGGATATTTTGATTGGCTATTTTCAATTTATGCACCAATAAAAATAGAAGAATTCAGTCGTTTGCTCAATGACCAAGGTTATTTACTCACCGTTACCCCTGGCGCTAAGCATCTGTGGGAGTTAAAGCAAAAGATTTACCAAACGCCTAAATATCATAATATTGAAAAGCAACAACTTGATGGTTTCGAGCTTATCAAAGAAGAAAGCCTTAATTATGAAATGAATTTTGATCATGGCGAACAGGCATTAACGTTATTGGCCATGACACCGTTTGCTTTTAAATCGTCTGAGCAATTAGTGAGTGATTTAAAGCAAGCGAATAACTTTACATGTCAGGTAGACTTTATGGTGCGTATCTATAAAAAGGCATAATAGATCCTGAATCCAATTCAGGAAGTAAAAAATAGACCTTGCAATCAACTCAGGATTTTATCAACAATCCTGAGTGTATTTCTGGAACTAGGTTTTAGAAAATAGTTATTTCTGCGAATATGAAATATTTAATAATTTAGCTAAATCTAAAAAGGTAGGATTTTTGATAATTAACTCAGCCTCATTATCATGAGCTTTAAGCTTTTCAACACCATTTCGATACCAATTAGCCAAAGAAGGCGGCAATTTTTCTTTTGACTTATTATTCATTAAAAATAGCGCTTGTACTGGTAATGAACCAATAAATAATGAATATACTATCGACTGTTTCAACTGTTCGATGCCAATGAATAATATAGGCATTAAAAACGCTAACAGCGCTAACGCTCCGCCATATTTAAATACAAAACGACTGACTAATACAGCCCTATATTCAGAAAAATATTGGATTAGTTCTGGACGGTGTGGCCAAAGATTTACGTATTGGCGCCCTTGTTTAACTTGCTCTAATAAAGATTGCTGCATGATTTATATTCTGACTGAGTAACCTTATAAAGATAACACATATCTGGAATATTATTAGGAAAAAAATGGGTTCAAAACGTTACAAAATTTATCAGTGAGCAAAATATTCAAACTATTTTTGATTAAAAATTACTAAATATCCCCCTTAAAAGAAAGGTTTTATAAGGCTGTTCCGCTCTGATTAGTGACAGTTAACGTGTATTAATAGCCTTTAAAAGCATATTTCAGCACTAAAGCGCCACACATCAAACTGTACACATAATAACCAACACAAGATAAAGGTCACTTTTCGAACACATACTTTTTATGCTTTAAATACAGCAAGTTATAATCATAGTAAAAGGTTATACACACAATTACCCACACCTTCTGTGGATAATGAGTATTAGGGAAAAAATTAAAGTCTCTAAATTAATCATTATTAAGCTTTAATTGCTGTTAGTTATGTAATAAACATTACGATATTACTAAATTTTATTTATTATCACTTTACTTTCTATACCATTAGCAAGTTTGCTGCGGTATAGTTATGTGATTCAATAAAAGCACTGGCGAGACTTCAATGACAAAGCAAACTCTACAAGTATTAGATGAGCTATTTACTATCCACAGCTTTACCCCTGAAACTGAAATACCGAGCAGCGTATTTTCTGCAAAAGTGTATTTTATTAGCAAAACTTATGACGAATTATCAATTGTTGTGCCAGAAGATATTCAACTTAATAGTTTAGAAAGCGAATCAGGTTGGCGCGCACTTGAAGTATTAGGCCCATTAGGCTTTTCATTAACAGGCATTTTATCAAATATTGCGGGTGTATTGGCTGAAAAAGAAATTAGTATTTTCGCCATATCTACATTTGATACTGATTACATTTTGGTTAAACAAGATACCCTTAAAAAAGCAGTAAACTCCCTAAGAGCAAATGATTACCTTATAATTAATGATTAAACAGTTAATCGTCTAATTTAGAACACATATAAAAGAGAACAATAATGACTATTCTTTATGGTATCCATAATTGCGATACTGTTAAAAAGGCCAAATCATGGCTGGAAAAAAATAATATAAGCTATCAGTTTCATGATTTAAGAAAAGATGGTTTAGATGAAGCATTACTAAACAACATAGTTGCTAAATCTAGTTGGGATTTATTAATTAATAAACGCAGCACAACATTTCGTAATTTAAGCGATGAGATTAAAAGCAACTTATCTGCAGATATCGCAAAACAAATTGTTTTAGAGCAGCCAACGTTATTGAAGCGTCCGTTATTAGAGATTAATACACAGTTGCATTTAGGCTTTAAGCCCGCTCAATATGAAGAGATTTTTATCAATGACTAATGAATCAGCCGTAATTAAATTAACTAAAGATTTAATTTCAAGAAAATCTGTCACACCATTAGATGAAGGTTGCCAGGAATTAATGGCAAGCAGACTCATAGCGGCAGGTTTTAATAATGAATCAATGGTTTTTGAAGATACTACCAACATGTGGGCAAGACGTGGAACTGAGCACCCTGTTTTTTGTTTCGCCGGCCACACTGATGTTGTACCTGCTGGCCCAGACTCAAAATGGCACACTCCTGCTTTTGAACCAACGATAAAAGATGGTTGGCTTTACGGACGTGGCGCTGCCGATATGAAAGGCTCTCTTGCTGCGATGATAGTTGCAACCGAACGTTTTGTAAAAGACTACCCAGGTCATAAGGGCTCTATTGCCTATTTAATTACCTCTGATGAAGAAGGCCCTTTTATTAACGGTACTACACGCGTAATTGATACGTTAGAGGCCCGCAATGAAAAAATTGACTGGTGTATTGTCGGAGAGCCATCAAGTACCGATAAAGCTGGTGACATTGTTAAAAATGGCCGAAGGGGCTCAATTACTGGCGATTTAACTGTTCATGGTGTTCAAGGTCATGTCGCCTACCCGCACTTGGTTAAAAATCCTATCCACTTAGCGACTCCGGCCTTAACAGAACTAAGCACTGAGCATTGGGATGAAGGTAATCAGTATTTCCCGCCAACCAGTTTTCAATTGTCCAATGTAAACTCAGGTACCGGAGCAACTAATGTTGTTCCCGGTGAATTACATGCAATTTTTAACTTGCGTTATAGCACTGAAATTAATGATGATATTATCATCAAGAGAGTTACTGAGATTCTCGATAAGCACCAGCTTGATTATGAAATTAAATGGACCTTTAATGGTAAGCCATTTATTACCGGAGAAGGTAAGTTACTTTCTGCGGTGGTTGACTCGGTAAAAGAAGCCAATGGTGTGGACTGTACGCCATCTACGTCTGGTGGCACATCTGATGGTCGCTTTATCGCGCCAACGGGGGCTCAAGTTGTCGAGCTTGGGCCTACAAATGCAACCATTCATAAAGTAAATGAAAGTGTAAATTGTCAAGACTTAGAAGATTTGGTTGAGATGTACTATTTGATCATGAAAAAGCTTTTAACTGATTAGGATCTTAATTCAGCCTATGCCAACAGATATATCAAAAGCCAGTATTACTGGTTGTACTGATGAACATATACACTACTTCAATGATAGAATTGGTGTTCATAGGGCAATGGTTGATGCATTTACAAAGTTACAACAAGCTGCGTTAACCGATGGCATTAATCTACAGATAGCCAGCGGTTTTCGCTCGTTTGAACAGCAACTGTCCATATTTAATGGTAAATTGTCAGGTCAGCGAAATGTATTAGATATTAATAATAATAAGTTAAATCTTGCCGATTTAAGAACTAAAGAAAAAGTCACCAGTATTTTATTGTTTTCTGCTTTGCCTGGTGCCAGTCGTCATCATTGGGGCACCGATATTGATGTATACGACCCTGATCTTCTCAATAATGAAGCACTGCAGTTAGAGCCATGGGAATACGAGGCTTCAGGCCATCAAGCAAAATTGACTGCTTGGCTAAACGATAATATGAAGGAATTTGGTTTTTATCGCCCGTATGATTTATATCGTGGTGGGGTTGCTGCTGAGCCTTGGCATATTTCATATCACCCTTTGGCGAGTTTATACCACTCAAAGCTAACACTGGATTTACTTGGTGAATGTTTAAAGACAAGTGAAATATTAAATAAAACTGACATTTTAGCAATGTTAGAAACCATCTATAATCAATACATCATTAATGTAGGAACACCTTAATATGGACTCTTGGGTTATCATAGGCATCATAGTTGCGGTTGTTGCTGCAATTATTGGTAATTTATCAATGTTGCAAAAAAGCGCTAAACCTATTCGCAAAAAGAGCCTAAACGATTTGCAAGAAACTCTACCCAGAGCAGGTGTACGCAGAAAAGAAGAAGTTGAACAACAACGCGAAAATCGTAAAAATAACCGTTAACTCCTTATATTAAAATATAAGCGATTGATTCATACACAATTTATTACACTCTATCTTGAAAATATAACCTTCTGAAAGATATAGCTTTTTAACATTCTGTTAACATTTAGTTATATTTGCTAACATTTTGTAAATTTAACTAACATCACTAAACATCTAAAATACCTTCAAATTCTTTAACACCCTAAACAACTGAAAAATAACGATTTAAAAGTTTTTATTACAATTGGCACAGTCAATGCAATGTTAGGTCTAGATAATATATATAGGTACAAAGTGATGAAATCTACTAAATTTAATTTAAAAGCAGCTCTTCTAGCATCTACAATGCTTTCTTCTTCAATGTTTTTAACTGGCTGTAATAATGCAGAAGCTGTTGCAGAAGAAAAAACAGTTGAAGTTATTGCCATTCCTGTAGAAGTTGCCTTAGTGCAAAATGGTGATATTAGTTCTAACTATGTTACGACTACCGTGTTAGAGCCAAAAGAAGAAGCTGAAGTTATTTCAAAAGCTTCAGGGATTCTTGAAAAGTTGTACGTTGAAGAAGGACAATTTGTACAAGCTGGTGATTTATTAGCTGAAATAGAACCAGAGAGATTTCAACTAAGAGCTGAAAAAGCACAAGCAGAGCTTTCAAGCTTAAGACTAGAGCTAGACAGAATCAATAAAGTTCATAGTCAAAAGTTAGTAAGTACTGATACGTTAGATAAATTAAAGTGGCAATATGAAATTGCCAAATCCAATGTAAAAATTGCAGAGTTGGATTTAAAAGAAACAAAAATACTTGCACCTATTTCAGGTTATATAGCTAAACGTTACGTAAAAGAAGGCAACCTGGTTGAGCAATATCAAAGCCAAAAACTATTTCATATCGTAAAACTTCAAGTATTAGAAAGTACCGTAAATTTACCTGAACAAGAGTTAAGTAAATTGCGTATAAACCAGCCGGCAAAACTAAGCTTTACCGCATTTCCAAACGAGGAAGTAATCGCTCATGTCGAACGCATAAGCCCTGTTGTTGATTCAGAAACAGGCACCTTTAGTGTAAAACTTAAAGTTGAAAACCCTGACAATAAACTTAAAGCAGGTATGTTTGCGCAAGTTAAATTGGTTTATGACGTACATAGCAACACCAAACTTTTACCAAAAAAAGCGCTGATCTCTATGGATAACAAGCATACGGTGTTTACCATTAATGATAATAAAGCCCACAAAACCATTGTTACACTTGGTTATGAGGACGAGTCATTTGTCGAGATCATCGATGGTTTGGACCTTGATGCACAGGTAGTAACTACCGGACAAAACAACTTAAAAGACCAAGCGGTTATTCAAGTAATTGACGCTATTTAAGCAATACCCAACAATAATAGAAATAAAAAATAAAGGAAATTGCTATGAACGTGGTTAATGTTGCGGTTAAAAGACCGGTAACTGTGTGGATGTTTACGTTTGCTGTATTACTATTTGGTATGGTGAGCTTATCAAAGTTATCGGTAAATTTATTACCCGAATTATCTTACCCTACCCTAACAATTCGTACCGACTACCTCGGAGCAGCACCAGGTGAAGTTGAACAGTTGGTGACTAAACCTATTGAAGAAGTTGTCGGCATTGTTAAAGGTGTACGCAATGTGCAATCGATTTCAAAAGCAGGACAATCAGACGTGTTGCTTGAATTTGAATGGGGTACCGAAATGGATTTGGCCAGCCTTGAGGTTAGAGAAAAGCTCGATGTTATACGCCTGCCATTAGATGTTAAAAAACCTTTATTGTTACGATTTAACCCTAATTTAGATCCCATTATTCGGTTTGCATTAAAAACTAAACAAAGTAGTGAAGATTTTGATGAGCAAAAACTAAAATCAATAAGAGATTACGCTGACGAAGAATTAAAAAGAAAACTTGAATCAGTCAGCGGTGTTGCATCTGTAAAACTGGGTGGCGGTTTAGAAAAAGAGATTCAAATTCTAATTGACCAGCACAAGGTGAGCCAGCTTGGCATTGACAGCCAACTTATTGTTGAACGATTACAGCAAGAAAATATTAATCAATCAGGCGGCCGTGTCGAAGATGGTACCCAAGAATATCTAGTTCGTACCCTAAACCAATTCAAAAATTTAAATGACATGCGTAATGTGTATATCACTAGTGTTGATGGAAAACACATTCGCTTATCAGACATTGCTAAAGTTATTGATTCTCACAAAGAGCGTACTTCAATTACTCGAGTAAATGGCGCTGAAGCTGTTGAAATTGCCTTATATAAAGAAGGCGATGCAAACACGGTAAATGTAGCCAAAAAAGTAGATTTTCGAGTAGAGCAATTAACCGGTGAGCTCCCTGAAGATCTTGAGCTTATTAAAGTTTATGATCAATCAACGTTCATTGCGAATGCCATTAATGAAGTAAAAAGTGCAGCAATTATCGGTGGCTTATTAGCTATGCTGGTTTTGTTCTTCTTCTTAAAAAACATTTGGGCAACCGTCATAATATCTATCTCAATTCCCGTATCAGTTATTGCTACCTTTAATTTAATGTATGGAAACGACATTAGCCTAAATATCATGAGCTTAGGTGGTATTGCTTTAGCTGTTGGCTTGTTGGTAGATAACTCCATTGTGGTATTAGAAAATATTGCTCGCCAAAAAGAGTTACTAGATAGCTCTGACAACACTTCAAATAAAAACGCAGCAGTAATAGGAACAAAAGAAGTGTCCACCGCTATTATGGCATCGACATTAACCACTATGGCAGTATTTTTCCCGTTGGTGTTTGTTGAGGGCATTGCAGGACAACTATTTAGAGATCAAGCATTAACCGTTACGTTTGCACTACTCGCGTCGCTTATCGTTGCCTTGACGCTTATTCCAATGTTGTCATCGCGTGAATTTAAACAATCAACGATTGATGAAAGCATTACCAGCAAACGACAATTAGCGTCTGATGCAACAAAATTTCAAAAATTAAAATACTATCTTGCGACACCATTTGTCTGGTTGTTCAGAGGATTATTTTATTACCTGCCATTACTTGTTTCTATGGTAGTCACCTTCATCTTTAGAAGCTTAAAGTTATTATTGAGCAAAGCGTTTACTCCGCTGCTTTGGATGTTCGATAAAATTTATAATGGCTTAGCCCGTATATATCAAAACTTATTGGCGATGGCGCTAAACCAGCGTATTGCTGTACTGTTCATTATCATTGCAATGAGCGGCTCTGCCATACCACTGGTTAAACAGTTAAATGTTGAAGTTATCCCACCGCTTGCGCAGGGTGAGTTTTACGTAGAGATCAGCCAACAACCTGGTACACCGCTGGAGAAAACAGATAATACGCTAGCCAAACTTTCTAACGAAGCTGCAACCTTAGCACAAGTAGACAGAACGTATGCGTTAGCGGGAACAGGTAGCTTAATGAACGCATCGCCAGCTCAAGGTGGTGACTACTGGGGTCGGTTAAATGTAGTACTGAAAGAAGGCAGTACAAAAGCAGACGAACAATTTGTTATGGTGCATTTGCGTAACTTTTTACAAACAATTCCTGGCATACAAATGAAGTTTTCAAGCCCAGAGCTGTTTAGTTTTAAGCCACCTATTGAGATTGAACTTGCAGGCTATGACTTAGATTTACTCAAACGATATAGCGATGTGATCAGTAACAAACTTAATGATAATAAACGCTTTATTGATGTAAAAACCTCTTTGCAAAATGGTCACCCTGAAATTAAAGTATTTTTCGACCATCAACGTTTAGCGCAACTGGGCTTAACTGCTCCGCAAGTTGCCAAACTTTTATCAACCAAAGTTGGCGGAGCTATTGCCAGCCAATATTCGATAAAAGATAAAAAGGTCGATATTTTAGTACGCGCTGATGAAGCAAGTCGTGACTCAGTTAGCGACATTAAACAAATTATTATTAACCCTCAAAGTGACAAAGCTATTCCACTTTCAGCAGTAGCCGATGTGAAGCTTTCAGTCGGCCCTAGTGAGATCACTCGTATTGGGCAACAGCGAGCAGCTGTTATTTCAGCGAACTTTGCCTTTGGTGATATCAGCGGTGCGGTACAAGAGCTACAAACCATCATTGATGATTTAAATATCCCGTTAAATGTTAGTGCTACCATTACCGGCCAAAATGAAGAAATGGATGTGTCATTTAACTCTCTAATGTTTGCGCTATTACTTGCAGTATTTCTAGTGTACCTGGTAATGGCCTCGCAGTTTGAGTCTTTACTGCACCCTTTACTGATTTTGTTTACCGTACCATTAGCTGCCGCAGGGTCAATTTATGGTCTGTTTATCACGCAAACGCCACTAAGTGTCATTGTGTTCATTGGTCTTATCATGTTGGCCGGTATAGTCGTTAACAACGCCATTGTCTTAGTTGATCGCATTAACCAATTACGCGAATCAGGTATGGCTAAAAGTGATGCGATTATGACATCTGCAACATCGCGATTGCGCCCTATTATAATGACAACACTAACCACGACCCTTGGCTTATTACCATTAGCGATAAGTACCGGTGACGGTGCTGAGATTAGAGCACCAATGGCAATCACGGTTATTTTCGGTTTATTATTTGCGACGCTGTTAACGCTGTTTTTCATCCCAGTTTTGTACAGTTTATTTGATCGTAAACGATTTGGAGAAGCCCATGCCTAATTCACCAAAACAAATGGCAGAACAGCAACCAAGTTTAAATGACAGCAATAATAAAGAAACCGTAGGTGCAACTTTAGCTACATTTGCTTTAAAGCGCCCTATTACCGTGATCATGATATTTTTATCTTTATTACTTACCGGCATTATTTCCAGTCGTTTATTGCCCCTTGAAAAATTTCCAGGGATCGATATTCCGCAACTTTGGATTAATGTGCCTTATCCTGATGCCTCACCTGCTGAAGTTGAACGGTTGATCACCCGCCCAATTGAAGAGTCATTAGCGACCATTTCTGGTATTAAACGCATGCGCTCGACGTCACATGAAGGTGGCGCCGATATTCAGTTAGAGTTTGATTGGGATGAAAATATCAATGCCAAAAGTATTGAAGCTAGGGAGAATGTCGATGCAATTCGCCACCTACTCCCTCGCGATGTTGAACGTGTTTTAGTTTATCAATTTAATACCAATGACTTTCCTATATTTCAACTTAGGATCTCGTCAGAGCAAGACTTATCATTAGCCTATGATTTACTCGACAGAAACTTAAAACGCCCTCTCGAGCGCGTACAAGGGGTCAGTAAAGTTGAGTTGTATGGCGTAGACAAACGTCAAATAAGCATTAGGTTAGATCCAGATAAATTAGTAGCACTGCATATTGATAGAGCGTTGTTGGTTAAAAACCTTAATGAAAATAACTTCTCTATGGCAGCTGGTCATTTTTATGACAACGGCGAAAAAGTAATGGTTAACCCCGTTGGCGAGTATCGTAGCATTGATGAAATCAAGAATTTGATTGTTCAAGATAATATTCGTTTAAAAGATATTGCCAGTGTAGAGATGACCTTGCCTATTCCTTGGGAAGGAAGACATTTAGATCAAACCTACGCTATAGGAATGAATATCCTAAAAGAGTCAAATGCCAACTTAGTTGAAGTTTCAAAACGAGTTTTAAATGTAATTGAACAAGTTAATGACAACCCACAATTTAACGGTATTAACCTTTACATCATGGATGACACAGCAAAAGGTGTGACTGATTCCCTGTCTGATTTATTAAATGCCGGTATGTTGGGGGCACTACTGTCGGTTGGTGTGCTCTACCTATTTTTGCGTCATTTTGTTACTACCATGATTGTGGTGTTATCTGTTCCTATTTCAATTTGTATTACCTTAGGCGTGATGTACTTTGCTGGTTATAGTTTAAATATCTTATCAATGATGGGCCTTTTGCTCGCGGTTGGTATGCTGGTTGATAACTCCGTGGTAATTACAGAGTCAATATTTCAAGAAAAACAAAACAATGATGATATCGTTGAGGCGACTAAAAAAGGCGTAAATAAAGTTTCTCTGGCCGTTATCGCCGGTACTGCAACGACAATGATTGTTTTTTTACCTAACATTGTTGGCACTAAAATAGATATCACCATATTTTTAGAGCATGTAGCTATCGCAATATGTATATCATTATTTGCGTCACTGTTGATTGCTCAAACGTTAATCCCCTTACTAACCAGCAAAATAAAATCACAAGTTACGCAGAAACAAAAACGCGCTAAAGCGAGTCGATTTGAACAGTATTATTTAAAAAGCTTACGATGGACTCATCACCACAAAGTGGCAACATCAATCATAGCGTTTTTAATTTTATTCAGTATTGCGATTCCCTTGCAGTTTGTAACCGGTGATGAAGAACAGAATTTTAATGATAACCGTCTGTTTATTAGCTGGGAAATAAATGACCAGTTCAATTTCGAAACGGCTGAAAAAATCATTACTAAAATGGAAAACTACCTATACAGCAATAAAGACGAGTTTTTAATAGATTCAGTTTACAGCTATTACGCTGGCCATAGCCTGCAAACGACATTGATTTTACATGATGGCGAATTACCTATCTCAATGAAAGAATTGAAAGATAAGATACGCGAAAACCTGCCAAAATTTGTTCGTGCGACTCCACGGTTTGGTTTCGACCAAGGTAACGGCGGCGGCGTACAAATTAACTTAACCGGTATATCTACTGACGTTCTGATTGAGTTAAAAAATAACCTTATCCCATTAATAGAGCATATTGATGGCATTACCGATGTGAGCTCTGACATCCGTGGAGAGAAAAAAGAAATGCAAATTAGCGTCGATAGAACGGCTGCATTTCGACATGGCCTAAGCACTCAAGACGTTTCTAGCGCTATTGCTTTAGCACTTCGTGGGCAACCTCTGAGAACCTATCGACATGGTGATAGCGGTGAATTGGATATTTGGCTTAATTACGATTTAAAAGTTAAAAAGTCTATTGATGAGTTAAAAAAACTACCAGTAATAGAACATGACGGTAAGATCATAACCCTTGATAATGTCGCGACTTTAACCATTAAACCAAGTTTAACCGAGATCCGTCGTTACAATCGCCAAACCGCGATAACTATACAAGCAAATTTAGATGATATTACCCTAGAAGAAGCAAAAGAAAAGCTTGAAGCTACGTTATCTGCAGTAGCCCTTCCTTCAGGTTACAACTACAGCTTAGATGGCAGCTTTGTTCGTCAAGATGAGACTGAAAATGTAATGGGTCAAAATATGCTACTTGCGGTATGCATGATTTACATCGTTATGGCTGCATTATTTGAAAGTTTACTACTACCAACGGCAGTGATCACCTCATTACTATTTTCTTTTGTCGGTGTGTTTTGGGCATTTTTAATCACTGGCAGTTCAATGTCGGTTATGGGAATGATAGGTATGCTGATATTGATGGGGATAGTTGTTAATAATGGTATCGTACTGGTTGACAGGATCAACCAGTTAATTGAAAAAGGTGAAGCGATTGAAGCTGCTGTAATGCAAGGCTGTAAGGATAGGTTGCGGCCTATTTTAATGACAGTTTCCACCACCATTTTGGGTTTAATCCCATTAGCGTTAGGTAACACTCAAGTGGGGGGCGATGGCCCAACGTATGCACCAATGGCCATTGCAATTATTGGCGGCCTAACCTTTTCAACAGTCACCAGTTTGTATTTGGTACCGCTTGCTTATGTGCTATTACTGCGCTTGAAAGCATACAGTTCAAAACTAATTGGTAATTCAAAAAGCATGGTGAGTAAAGTACTCAAAGCCTAGCATTGTTCAAAGCATTAAAGGGGTCAGTGATATTTTATACTGTTAATAAAAATATCACTGACCCCTTTTTAATTTTTTCGTTATAATAGCGCGGATTTTACTTATCGAAGAATACAGTGGTTTTAAATGTCTGATTATCAATTACGTTTTGGTGGTATCGAACGCTTATATGGCGTTGATGGTGCTAAACATATCCAACAAGCACACTTTTGCGTAATCGGCATAGGTGGCGTTGGTTCTTGGGCAGCTGAGGCACTTGCTCGCAATGGTATTGGCCAAATCACTTTAATTGATCTTGATGATATTTGCATAACAAATACGAACCGCCAAATTCATGCATTAGCTGACACCATAGGCGAAGGCAAAGTTGAAGTAATGAGCGACCGTATAAAACAAATTAATCCAGATTGTATCGTTAATGAAGTTGAAGACTTTATCACTCAAGAGAACTTGTTTGAGTTAATCACCAATGAGTTTGATTACGTGATAGATGCCATTGATTCAGTTAAAGTTAAAACCTCATTAATCGCTCACTGTAAGCGTCAAAAGCTGCCAATGATCACTGTAGGTGGTGCTGGCGGACAGATAGACCCAACGAAGATTGAAATTGCAGATTTAAGTAAAACCTATCAAGACCCGTTATTAGCCAAGGTTAAAAATCAATTACGCCGTGATTTTAATTTTCCCAAGAATGTAAAACGTAAATTCGGTATTGATGCGGTTTTTTCAACAGAGCAGCTAATGTATCCAACGAGTGAAGGCGGAGTTTGTCATGCGAAACAAAGTAATGATGGCGCCATGCGTCTAGATTGCAGCGGCGGCTTTGGTGCGGCTACGCATGTTACGGCCAGTTTTGCTTTTTTTGCAGTAGGTAAAGCTATGACTAAATATTTAGCGAGAAAACAACGCGAAGCTTCTACCCTTTAAAGGGTACAGCCACTTCTATTAAGCGTTTACTTTATTAAACGCTTACCTTCTTCATTATAAAAAATCCCCACAAAATTACTTTTTCAAATTCTCTGATATACTTTATATATGAATGTAAAGTATGGGTAACATGGAATGAAAAAAGTACTTTCTATTATGCTTATCACAAGCTTTTTTATATCCGCTTGCGCATCAAACGAAACCACTTTCGGCCCAAGGGTGCAATCGAATAGCCCGTTAGAAGCAGCTGCTTATTTGGGAATTGCTGTCGCAATGGTTGAGAAACCTCAGAAAACAACCTGTGGTAATAAATCTGCAGAAAATAAACGTCTATGTGAACAGCAAATTGTTGCGATAAAAAAGTCCATAGCTAAAGCTCAGCAAAGAAAATCTTTATAAAAATTAGGTATTAGCCTTTTAAAACAATAATAATAGTTAAGGTAAACATGGATATAAAAAATATAATAAACAGTTATAAAAGTTCAAACCCGATTGAGCTTGCTTCAACGCCCCCCAGTGCTTGGTACACAACCCCTGAAATAGCTAATTTAGAACAAGACTCAGTATTTACAAATAACTGGCTAATTGCCGCTCGAGTTGAACAATTTAAGCAACAAGGTGATTACGTAGCAACAGAAATTGCTGGCCAACCTATCGTTATCGTTCGCTCTGAATCAATTAAAGCGTTTTATAATGTATGTCGCCATCACGCAGCACAAGTGATGAAAACTGGTACTGGTTGCGCAAGAGCCTTAACCTGCCCATATCACGCATGGAGCTATAAGCTTGACGGTACGCTGGCTGCGACCCCAAAGTTTGCAGAAGTATGTAACTTTGATAAAAGTAAAAATGGTTTAAAAGAAGTCAGAGTGGAGATTTGGCAGCAATGGGTCTTTATTTGTTTAAACGACAATGCTGCGCCATTGTCTGAATTTTTAGGCGACTTAGTTAATCAATTTGAGCCCTTGAACATCGAAAAAATGAATTTTCATAAACGGGTAAGTTATGAGATGAACTGCAACTGGAAAGTCTATGTCGATAATTATTTAGATGGCGGCTATCACGTCCCTATTTTACATAAAGGGTTAAACAGCGCTCTTGATGGCAAGCTTTATAAAATTGAAATCAAAGACAAATATTGCTTACAATCTTGCCCTACTAAAAAGAGAGACAATGAATTTTCTGATGTTAGAACCGGTACAGCGCGTTACTTTTGGCAATACCCCAATGTAATGTTTAATTTATACGATGGCATCATGGGAATAATGATTGTTGAACCTATTAGCGTTGATTCATGCCGAGTAATTTTTGATTATTTTTTTGATGACAGTAATCCAAAAAATACTCAGGAGTTTAAAGACAACAGCGTAACAATTGCCAATAAAGTTCAAGCCGAAGACTCCTATGTATGCGAGTCGGTCCAACGTGGATTAGCTTCTAAAGGTTATGACACCGGTCGTTTGTCCGTTTCTAAAGAAGCTGGTGAACATTTATTTCATCAGTTATTACATCAAGATTTATCAGCGGCCGGTACTGATTGAGGGCTTCTTTTCATTATAAAGTAAAATGGTACCGCCGCAGCAAGTAAGGCAAAGCCCCATACAACTGTCGTGAGCCCCATATTCACAATAATCCAAGTAGAGAATAAAATAGCAATGACTGCTAACAGCAGCGTAATTGCTGAAGGTTTAGTATCACTAGATTTAGAGTCACGTAAAACCATTCTAAAATTCACCACCGCACAAACTAAATATGGCAACACTGAAGTTAGTGTTGATAGTAATATAATAAAAGTAAATTGATCGACCAATTTCTGTTCGAAGTTCATCAGAACTAATAATGATACTAATGTTGACGATATGACAATGCCTTTTACCGGAACACCTTTACTGGATTGCTCGGCAAACACTTGTGGAAACAAGCCATCTTTCGCGGCTGACATCGGCACTTGACCTACGCATAAAGTCCAGCCATTTAGCGCGCCAAAACATGAAACTACTGCAATTCCACCAACCAAATAGTAGGCCCAATTACCGAACAATAAAGCAGCCGCATCTGCAAATGGCGCATTGGATTGTGCTAACACACTCGGTTCTATTAATCCCATCACTGCTATGGTTCCAGGTATATATATACACGCTGAAATTAGCGTTCCTAACACCGCTGCTCGAGGTACATTTTGCTCGGGGTTTTCAACTTCATCGGCAGGAATATTTGCCGACTCTAACCCAAGAAATGCCCATAAGGTCAGTACAGCTGTAGAAGCTATTGCAGAAAAATCAGATTCTTGTGATAAGTTCCATGGTTGAAAGTGTGATGGTTGCAAGTAAAATAAGCCAACTACGGCAATGATCAGTAGTGGAACGGCTTTCATCAAGGTTGTGATTAACTGCACTCGCCCTGCTTCTTTAACGCCTCGTAGATTTATTAAGACTAAAAACCACACAACACTAAGAGTCACGCACACTGTAAATATCCCTTGCTGTTTCAGCTCAGGTATAAATACCGATAAGTAACTAACCAGCGCGATAGCAATCGCAGCATTGGCCGTAAACATACAAACCCAGTAGCCCCAAGCGACCAGATACCCCATAAAGTCACCAAACTCAGCTCTGGTATAATTATAGGGACCGCCTGAACCTTTTATCTTTCGAGCTAAATTTGCAAACATATAGGCAAGCGCCAGTGAACCCAACGCTGAAAATACCCAACCCCAAATACTTACTCCCCCATAAAGTGCTAGTGATGCCGGTAATAAGAAAATGCCGCTACCAATCATATTACCAGTAACTAAAGACGTAGTAGTCCAAAAACCTAGGGGTTTATCTTGATTCGACACAGGGAAGCCTTAATTATTTTAATAGTTGTTTATTTAACCTATAGGGATTTAAGTTAAACATCAAGGAGGAAACTTTTTACTTTAGGTCAGAATACGTAGCTTCGCTACTTCGGATACGCTGACGCTTCGAATACGTTTCACTACGATAATTACTTCGAGATTCGTTACTTAGTTAAGAAAGGATTCGGCCCTAGAAAGGAGTTACAAATCTATTGCCGTTTTCAACAAGGAAGTTGTGTATGCCGTGAACGCATGGATGCGTCGGAACGGTCCATGACGATTTGCATTCCATCATCCCTGAACTAAAAAAGGCTGCAAATGCAGCCTTTTCAATAAGATAACAATATCCGCTAAGAATTGTTCGCTTCTTCAACTCGGTTCTTTAATTTTTGCCCCGGTCTAAAAGTTACAACTTTCCGTGCAGAAATAGGAATGTCTTCGCCCGTTTTAGGGTTTCGACCTGGTCGTTCATTTTTAACGCGCAAATCAAAATTACCAAAACCTGATAATTTAACTTGTTCGCCACTTTCTAAACTTCCTCTTATCTCTTCAAAGAACTCTTCTACCAATAATTTGGCATCTCGTTTACTTAAACCGAGTTCTTCATATAAGTGTTCTGATACTTCTGCTTTGGTTAGCGCCATATTTTTAGTCTCTCAATGATGCGTCAAGTTCGCTTTTTAATGCATCGACCACAGTATTTACGACTTCTGAGATATCTTTATCTTCAAGTGTTCTCTCGTTATCTTGCAACGTTAATGCTATTGCCAGACTCTTAAAACCGGGTTCGATACCTTTACCTTGGTATACATCAAATAATTCTAGGCTAACTAAATGATTTGTGCCAACCTTTTCAATGAGTTGTAGCACTTTTTTTGCATTTATTTCATTTTTAACCACTACAGCTATGTCTCGACGGTTAGCCGGGAACTTAGATATAGCACTCGCTTGTGGTATTTTTTGCTGCAATATTTCACTCTGTAATAATTCAAACGCTAACGTTCGACCATTTAAGCCAAGTTTGCGTTCAAGCTCAGGATGAATTGTACCCACATAGCCAACTAAAACTTCACCACGATAGATTGCCGCAGTTTGTCCAGGATGAAGCGCTGGAATATCAGCAGCTTTAAATTCATATGAATTAGCATCGGCGGTTAACGCAAGTAACGCTTCAACATCACCTTTGGCATCAAAAAAGTCTACTGCAGCTTTTTCTAAATTCCAATGCTCGCCTGTTTTAAGACCGGTAATAACACCAGAAATCATTGCTTCTTGACGAACGCCATTTTCTGCATCGCTATCTGGAACAAAACGTAAGCCACACTCAAATAAACGTACGCGGCTTTGTTGACGGTTTTGGTTGTTTACTACTGATTGGATTAAACCAGTCCATAAACTTAATCGCATAACTGACATTTCAGAAGAAATTGGGTGCGGTAAAGTCATTACCTCTTCTTCTGGGTGCAATAACGATTGTACTTTTGGGTCAACAAATGAATAGGTAATTGCTTCTTGGTAACCACGAGTAACAAGAGTATTACGGAATTTGGCAATGTTCAGTTTTGCTTCTTTATGGCTACGCATTGTAAGCATAGCTTTTGGTGAAACATTAGGAATATTGTTGTAACCATATACACGAGCAACTTCTTCAGTTAAGTCTTCTTCAATTGAAATATCAAAACGGTAAGCAGGAACTGTAGCAGTCCATACGTCATCGTTAAATTCAACATTCAATCCTAAACGAGTCAAAATTTCAGTAACTTGCTCAGTTTCAATGTGGATTCCGATACGAGAATCTAATTTATTACGACGCAATGTAACCACGCGAGGTGCAGGAATGTGTTCTTCGCTGATACCTTCAACTACCGGGCCAGCTTCACCACCAACAATTTCTAGTAATAATGCTGTTGCACGCTCAATGGCTTGACGTTGCAATTGTGGGTCAACACCACGCTCATAACGATGAGAAGCATCTGTATGTAAACCGTATTGGCGAGCTTTACCTAAAATAGCAAGTGGAGCAAAGAACGCACTTTCTAATAAAATATCAGTAGTCGCTTCAGTTACACCAGAGTCTTGACCACCAAAAATACCAGCCATTGCTAGCGCTTTACTGTTATCAGCAATTACCAAGGTTTCTTTAGAAAGCTTAACTTCTGCACCATCTAAAAGAGTTAATTCTTCATTTTCATTGGCAAAGCGAACATTGATTGCACCGTCAATTTTAGCTAAATCGAACGCATGCATTGGATGCCCAAGCTCTAACAAAACAAAATTAGTTACATCAACTACAGGGTCGATTGAACGCACACCACAACGACGCAGTTTTTCAACCATCCAAAGAGGTGTAACAGCCTGTGCATTAATATTTTTAATAACACGAGCTAAATATCGAGGACATGCTTGACCTGCTATAATATTTACATCTAAGGCATCAGTAATCGTTGCTGCTTGCTCAGTAATTTCTACTTCAGTAACAGCGATGTTATTTAAAACTCCAACTTCACGAGCGATACCCTTTATACCTAGGCAGTCACCACGGTTTGCGGTTAAATCAACATCAATAGTAACATCGTTTAAGTTCAAGTATTCACGTATACACGTACCTATCGGTGCATCTGTAGGTAATTCAAGAATGCCATCAGAGCTTTCAGCTAAACCAATTTCTGACTCACTACAAAGCATACCGTGTGATGGAACACCGCGTAGCTTGGCTTTCTTAATTTTAAAGTTACCAGGCAATACTGCGCCAACTTTAGCAACAGCAACCTTAAGGCCTAAGCGACAGTTTTTTGCGCCACAAACGATATCAACGACTTCGTCACCAACATTTACTTTGGTTACTTGCAATTTGTCTGCATCAGGGTGCTGCCCACATTCAATCACTTCGCCAACTACAACATTGGTAAATTCGCCAGCAACTGGATCAACGCCGTCTACTTCTAGGCCAGCCATGGTAATTTGATGAGCTAACTCATCTGAAGATATCGCAGGATTTACCCACTCACGTAACCAAGATTCACTAAATTTCATTTTATGGCTTTCCTACTTGAACTGTTTTAAGAAGCGAAGATCATTTTCAAAGAATGAACGTAAGTCATTAACGCCGTAACGCAACATGCTTAATCGCTCAACCCCCATACCAAAAGCAAAACCGGTATAAACTTCAGGGTCAATACCAACACTGCGTAAAACATTAGGGTGAACCATGCCACAGCCTAATACTTCTAACCATTTACCGTTTTTACCCATCACATCAACTTCAGCTGAAGGTTCGGTGAACGGGAAATAAGAAGGACGGAAACGAATTTCTAAGTCTTCTTCAAAAAAGTTATGTAAGAAGTCGTGCAAAATACCCTTTAAATGAGTAAAGCTAACATCTTTATCAACCATTAAACCTTCCACTTGGTGAAACATTGGCGTGTGCGTTTGGTCGTAATCGTTACGATATACACGGCCAGGAGAGATAATACGCAATGGTGGCTTCTCAGTTTCCATAGTACGAATTTGCACTCCTGAAGTTTGAGTACGTAACACTAACTTAGGATTAAAATAAAACGTATCGTGGTCTGCACGTGCTGGATGGTGATCAGGAATATTTAACGCATCAAAGTTATGAAAGTCATCTTCAATTTCAGGACCGGCTTTAACTTCAAAACCTAACTCACCAAAAAAGCTCTCAATACGTTCGATTGTGCGAGTAACAGGGTGAAGGCCACCGTGTTCCATAGTATTGCCAGGAAGAGTAACATCAATAGATTCAGCAGCTAACTTTTGCTTTATTTGTTCAGCACGTAACTGCTCACCTTTTAAGTGAATAGCTTTTTGTACTTGCTGTTTAGCAACGTTAATTAACTGACCCGCTTTAGGACGTTCTTCAGCACTTAATTTACCCAAGCCTTTTAATTGCTCAGTTAACTTGCCTTTTTTACCTAAAAACTCGACCCTAATTTGGTCAAGTGCAGCTGGATCGGCTGCGCTTGCTACGGCTTGCTCTGCCTGCAAGATAATGTCATCTAGATTCATGTTCCCTCGCGCGAGTTATCTATCGCTGTTGAGTAGTAAGTATTGGACACAAATGCCCTAAAATAGAAAAGCGGTAATTTTACACGAAAATTACCGCTAACATAGAAAAAATAAGCATTTTTTTGTTATTTTTTATGTTTTTCTATCACAATGAGCATTATCTAAATAAAACAGACTCTTTATTAAACCAATAAACACAGAAAAGTATTGATATGAAGGCAAAAACCCCGGTTGAGGCAAAAATAGGAACGAGTAAACTATAATCGATAGTGCCTTTGAGTAATTCCTTAATGGCTAACGCCACATTTGATACCGGTACTAGCGCCCAAGTTGCATTAAGACTAATCCCCGGTGTCATGCCAACAATAACTGGAAATATAACAAATATGGACATTGGCCCCATATAGTTTTGTGCTTCTTTATAACTACTTGCGTAAATGGAAATAGCTAGTAACGTTGCTGAAAATATTGCCGCAACAGGTGCTAATAATAATACAATCAATGAGTACTCAAACCAGCCAACGGCTGCTAACACTTCAGAAACCTCTTTTACATCAAACACTTTCCCAACAATAAAGGTCCAAAACACCATACTAAAAATGGTGATCATTGCGGTCATAATTGCCGTTGTAAAAATGCATAAGAACTTACCTATTACTAGTGCAAATCGTGATACTGGCGTAAGCAACAGGGTTTCTATTGTCCCCCTTTCTTTTTCACCGGCGCCTAAATCTATCGCCGGATACATCGCCCCCGTTAAACATAAAGGAATAAGCAAGTAAGGGATAAATCCACCTAATTGTTCACCAAAACTTTCACGTTCATCTGCTGTATCAATTTCTTCAATTTCTATCGGTTTTTTAAACACCTCAAATTGTTCTTCATCAAAACCTAAGTTAACCAACATTTCTTTTTGTAAGGTTTCACTAAATGTTGCTAATGCCTCTTCAACTTTACGCTTAGTACCGCCTATAAGGTTTGAGCCATTAAAATATATTTTCCACACTGATGGCACAGAATTACTGTACTGAGCTTTAAAGTCCTTATTTAACACAATAACGAGATCTAACTCATCAGCCTTAATTTTTTCAATAATGTCTTCTTCGTTTTCCACTTCAACTTTCATAGATTTGAAATCACTATGATAAAAAAGAGAAGTCGCAAACTCTGGTGCAACGCTTTCGTTCACTAGCACGTAGCGAATTACTTTTTCTTGTTCTGAAATTGCCGCTTTAGTCCCTAAAAAACCCATCACACCAAAGACAACGGGGAAAATAACCATAGGTAACGCGATGATAAAGAATAGCGTTTTTCTATCACGTAATAGCTCAATGAGCTCTTTGATAAATACCTGCCACATATTATTGCGCTCCCCTTAAAACATTCATAAATGCTTTACGTAAATCTAACTCTCGAGATTGTTGCTGAAAATCACCAACACTGCCATCAAAACAACTAACACCTTGATAAATCACAGAAACCCTATCAGCAAGCAAAGCGACTTCATCTAAATGATGTGTTGAAAAGATAACAGCTGTTCCCTGTTCTTTAGTTAATTGCACAAATTCCATAATTGTTTCTGTCGCCATGATATCCAGCCCAGTGGTTGGCTCATCAAGTACCAGAACCTCTGGTTTATGGATAACTGCACGAGCAATAGAAACCTTTTGTTGCATGCCGGTAGACAGTTGTTCTACCCGCCTATCTAAGTAACTTGTTATATCTAAACTTTCATAGATTTCATCGGCTTCGTTTAGTAAGAATTCGTCACTGACCCCATGCAGTTTTGCAAAAAACTCTATGTTTTCTCTGGCAGTTAAACGACCATACAAACCAGTTTTACCCGATAAAAAACCTATTTTTTGTTTTGCTACCTTTGGCGTTTTAACCACATCAACATCATTGACGATAATTGCACCAGAGTCAGGCTTTAATGCTGTTGATAAAATCCTAAGGGTGGTTGTTTTACCTGCACCATTTGGTCCTAGCAGCCCTAACACTTCGCCTTTGTCACAATGAAAACTTACATCTTTTAAAGCATGAAACTGGCTGCCCTGTTCACGAGGGTCGTGCTTGTGACTATTTGATTTTTTCTTATGAGCTTTTATTGGAAATGCTTTACTCAGATTTTCAACTGAAATCATTAAAATCCCTATGGACTGATAGAATTGGAGAATCGAAAATTTAGGTGTATTGCTAAGTGTAACTGTCATTTAAAACAAAGCAATAATTTGACTACATAATTTAACTCTTTGTAACAACTTCTTTATTTTGCACGAAACAACGGGTAGATTACACCATCATAATTTTAAAAAAGCTAGCTCCTTATGAATACAAAATCTAAATTAATCAACCTTTTCAGTGCATTAACTGTAACGGTATCGAGCGCAGTAAGCGCTGAATCATTTACGCAGGCATATCACAACATTTCTGCAGACAAGTTGCATGAGCATGTAAAAGTTATCGCTTCAGATGAATTTGAAGGTAGATTACCAACTACTAATGGTGAAAAAAAGGTACTTGATTACCTGACAACACAATTTAAAAAGAATGGCTGGCAACCGGGTAATAACGGCAGCTTTTTACAACCTGTTGAGTTATCTGAAATAACAGCTGGTGATGACACCACCTTATCAATTAACGGTAAAGGCAAAACCAATAAGTTAACGTATTTAACCGAGATGGTTTTAGGAACATCGAGAGTAAGTGAGCTAGAAACAATTACTGACTCAGAAATTGTATTTGTCGGCTACGGCATCAATGCACCTGAGTATAAATGGAATGATTATGAAGGCATCGATGTAAAAGGAAAAACAGTAGTAATGCTGGTAAACGATCCTGGTTTTGCCTCAGAAATCCCAAGCTTATTTACCGGATCAGCAATGACTTACTACGGTCGTTGGACATATAAGTATGAAGAAGCGAGCCGACAAGGCGCCGCTGCTGCGATTATTATTCATGAAACAGCGCCAGCGTCATACGGTTGGTCAGTAGTAAAAAATGGTTGGTCGGGTCCTCAATATAAATTATTTGCTGAAGATGGTAATAAAAGCCGAGTACAAATTGAAGGTTGGTTAACCACAGAAAGTACAAAAGAGTTATTTACCCAAGCTGGTTTAGATTTCAATACTTATAAAAACAAGGCGATGCTTGGGCCAATAAATAAATCATTAGGTTTAACGGCTACCGCATCTGTAAAAAGTACCATTAAGCGTTCAACATCACATAATTTCATTGCGACATTACCTGGCAGTGAAACTCCTGAAGAACAACTGCTGTTAACAGGCCACTGGGATCATATGGGAAGTGACGATAGCTTAAAGGGTGACAAGGTTTACAATGGCGCGCATGATAATGCGACTGGTATCGCCGGTATCATTGAAATTGCTCGAGCGCTGGGCAGTTTAGATAAAGCACCAAAACGTTCTGTTACGGTAATCGCCACAACGGCTGAGGAGCAAGGTTTACTAGGCTCTAAATTTTATGCCGAAAACCCTATTTACCCATTAGATAAAACCGTTGGTGTTTTAAACTTAGACAGTTTAAACATTCTTGGTAAAACCAAAGATTTAGTGGTTAATGGCTTAGGTAAGTCAGAAATGGAAAACTACCTTAAAGTTGCCGCTAAAAAACAAGATAGAGTTTTAGTGAAAGAAACCAACCCGGCAGCGGGTAGCTATTACCGCTCTGATCATTTCAACTTTGCCAAAGTTGGTGTACCTGCTTTATATGCTGGTGGCGGTGGTAAACCAGTAGATGCTAAAACTGCAGAATACCGTAAAAAGACATTACCAGAAATGCGTCGTTGTTATCACCAATTGTGTGATGAATATAACCCTCAATGGGACTTTTCTGGTGCACGACAAGATTTACAAGTAACGTTTGATGTGCTTTATCAAATTGCTGACTCAAAGGATTGGCCACAATGGTCTAAATCAAGCGAGTTTCAACGTAAATAGGTAAGCAAAAGTAATCATAAAGTAAAAATTCGAATAAATATTCTAATTTATACCAAAATGCTATTGATTTTTATTAGCAAATATTAGACTCTCAGGGGCCGTTATGTAAAAAAGTTACATAACGGCCCCTTTGTTTTATATGCGTTAAGAACAACACAGCCAAAGTAACTTACCCTGTTGTTGCCTTAATAAGTTTATAAAGGTTAATTATTTCGATTTTGATTATTTAAGGAAACATATTTTATGTGTTCAATATTTTGTATTCTGGACATCAAGTCTGATGCCAGCGAATTACGAGGACAAGCCATAGAGCATTCTCGTTTATTAAGACACCGAGGGCCTGACTGGTCTGGAGTTTATTCAAATAACAATGCTATTTTAGTGCACGAGCGCTTAGCGATTGTTGATACCGAAAATGGCGCACAACCTTTATACAATCAAAATCGAAATAATGTGTTAGCTGTTAATGGCGAGATCTACAATCATAAGAACCTTGAAGCTAATTTAAACGTTGACTACGCTTTTCAAACTAAGTCTGACTGTGAAGTAATTTTACCTTTATACGAAGAGTTTGGTGTTAATTTCATCGATAAATTACAAGGCATGTTTGCTTTTTGTTTATACAACCAAGAAGACAACAGCTATTTAATCGCTCGTGATCACATGGGAATAATTCCTTTATACATGGGCCATGATGAGCACGGTAACTTTGTGATCGCTTCAGAAATGAAAGCACTGATGCCTATTTGTAAAACAGTAAGTGAGTTTCCTCCTGGGCATTACTTAGACAGTAACGATGGTGAAATCAAACAATACTATAAGCGAGACTGGACTGAATTTGATGCAATAAAAGATAACACAACTGATATCGCTGAATTGAGAACCTCTCTAGAAGACTCAGTTAAAGCTCATTTAATGACAGATGTACCTTACGGTGTATTATTATCAGGTGGTTTAGATTCATCATTAATATCATCTATCACCCAAAAGTTCTCTGCTCGACGTGTTGAAGAAAATGACCTTTCTGAAGCTTGGTGGCCAAAAGTACATTCATTTGCCTGTGGTTTAGAAGGCAGCCCTGATTTAGTTGCGGCCCAAAAGGTAGCCGACTCAATTGGTACGATACATCACAGTATTACCTTTACCGTTCAAGATGGTATTGATGCATTAAAAGAAGTGATTTATCACATTGAAACCTACGACGTAACCACAATTCGAGCATCAACACCTATGTGCTTAATGGCGCGTAAGATTAAAGCTATGGGCATTAAAATGGTGTTATCAGGCGAAGGAGCTGATGAAATTTTTGGTGGTTACTTATACTTCCATAAAGCCCCAAATTCTAAAGAATTCCATGAGGAGTTAGTTCGTAAACTCGACAAATTACATATGTTTGATTGTTTACGTGCCAACAAGTCAATGTCGGCTTGGGGTATAGAAGCCCGTGTACCATTTTTAGATAAAGAATTCATGGATGTTGCCATGCGCATCAATCCTGAAGACAAAATGTGTATAGATGGAAAAATTGAAAAGCACGTTCTTCGTGAAGCATTTGAAGGCTACTTGCCAGAAGAAATTTTATGGCGTCAAAAAGAACAATTCTCTGATGGTGTTGGTTATTCTTGGATTGATAGCTTAAAAGAGCATGTTGAAGAGCAAGTGTCTGATCAACAATTAGCAAATGCGGAATTCAAATTTCCACACAACACGCCAGATACGAAAGAAGCCTACTACTACCGTACTATTTTTGAAGAGCACTTCCCGCTAGCATCTGCTGCTGAATGTGTTCCGGGAGGTAAGTCTGTTGCTTGTTCAACTGAAACAGCTTTAGCTTGGGATGAAAGCTTTAAAAATATGGCAGACCCTTCAGGTCGTGCGGTACAAGCGGTACATAACGAAAGTTATTAATCGTTAACGAATTACGAATACGTTGCACTTCGAATCTCGAAGTAGTTATCGGAGTGAAACGTATTAGGAGCGTCTGCGTATTCGAAGTAGCGAAGCTACGTATTCGAAACTATGCTCTGTTACGAATTACGAATACGTCCCACTTCGAATCTCGAAGTAGTTATCGCAGTGAAACGTATCCGAAGCGTAAGCGTATTCGAAGTAGCGAAGCTCTATGTATCCGAAGTAGCGAAGCTACGTATTCGAAACTAAAGCTTCCTAGGCAAAGTTTCCAACGGGAACATTGTCCGTTGTAATGGCTAAATTGGAGATGTATTGATGTAAGTATTCTGCATCTTTTCCTACTCCGCCCAAAGTTGCCGAGCCACGCGTATGCATCCAAGGCAAGCCAATAAAATACAACCCTTGAACAGAAGACACGCCACGATGATTTTCAGGGTAACCATGTTCATCTAATTTCACATTGCCAAGCCAAGTAAAGTCAGGCTTATATCCCGTTGCCCAAACAATATTTTTAATGCTATCAAGTTCTACATCAGTAAATGCAATTGAATTAGATTTTGCTGATATTGTACGACCTACTTGTTGAACATTATCTCTGGCAAGTAGTTTCTTTACATTCGTGCCAATAACAGGCTGCATTCGCTTTGCGATTTGCTTACCTAAAAACGAATATTTTGATAATGACAATACACCAGTAGTTTTTAACCACCACCACAATGTCTTGCCTAAAAATGATTGCGGCAATGAAGAAAGGTTACTTATGCCTGAGCTATAACACTGACAACCGCTATCTGCTATCTCGGATAATATTTGCACCCCTGAATCACCACCGCCAACAACCAAGGTGTCCCCTTGTTGTAACTGCTTAGGATTTTTATATTCTGAGCTGTGAAGTTGGGTTATACCTGCACCTAAATTTTCAGCAAAATCAGGTATAAATGGCGTATGAAATGGCCCAGTAGCAACAACCACATTTTTACAGTGAAGTTCGCCCATTGAAGTATCTAGTACATAGTGGTTATTAGTTTTATGTAATGCATCAACTCTGGTTTCGAGTTGCAAAGGTAATTCAAATGTGGATACATACTTAGTTAAATATGCGGCAACATCATACTTAGTAGGGTATTCATTAGGGCCTTCATAACTTAGACCTGGTAGTCCATTATATTGCTTAGGCGTAAATAGCGTTAAAGAGTCCCAACGATTTAGCCAAGCACTTCCAACTTGCTCGCCACTATCGACAATGAGAAAACGCGCACCCAGCTTTTTTAAATTGTAAGCCATTGCGAGTCCCGCTTGGCTACCACCTACAACAATATAATCGTACATATTTTACCGCTAAATAATGATTAGGTCGGCATCCTATCAAATTTAGCGCTAAGTTTTCATATTCTGAACAAAATAATACAATTTGGTTTGGCGCGAATTATGTACAGTGAACGATTATTCACTTTAATAAAATTTATTTTTAGAGATATAAGTTTTAATTGAGTTTGTGTAGTAATGTAGAGACATCAAAAATATTATATAGGTAGTAATGTGATCAATATTTCTTTTAAAGTCAGTGCTCTGGCTGTTTGTATATCAAGTTTACTTGCGTGTTCAGAGCCAAGCATCAAGCAAACTGAAGTAGCAATGAGCGGTGAACAACTTGCGCAAAAGTACATCATTATTGATGGTCATATTGATGTCCCCTACCGCCTGGAAGGTAAATGGGATGATGTAACTAAAGCCACTGCCGATGGAGACTTTGATTATCCAAGAGCAAAAGCCGGCGGCTTAAATGCGCCGTTTATGTCTATTTATATTCCAGCCGCGTTTGAGCTAAATGGCGGTTCGAAACAACTCGCCGACAAATTAATTGATTCGGTTGAATCTATTGTAAATAGTGCACCTGAAAAATTTGCTATCGCTACCAGCGTCAGTGATGTGAAAAAACACTTTCAACAAGGTTTAATTTCTCTGCCAATGGGTATGGAAAACGGTAGTCCGATTGAAGGCAAAATAGAAAACTTGCAACATTTCTATAACCGAGGTGTGCGTTACATCACTTTGACCCATTCAAAAACAAACCATATATCAGACTCTTCATACGACCCATTACGACCAGCTAGCGGCCTTACAAATTTTGGCAAAAGCTTAGTTAAAGAAATGAACCACATTGGGATGATGATAGATGTATCACATATTTCTGATGATGCTTTTTATCAAGTCATGAGTATAACTAAAGCACCTGTTATAGCCTCTCATTCTTCGGTTCGAAAATTTACACCAGGTTTTGAACGAAATATGAGTGATGATATGTTGCTCAAGTTAAAAGAAAACGGTGGCGTAATTCAAATAAATTTTGGCTCAGGTTTTATTTCGCAAGCTGCTTTAGAGCACAGAAATACATATAAAGTAAAATTGAATGAATTTATGACGCAAAACACAGTAACGCCTAATAGCGATGAAGTTAAAGCATTTAAACAAGAATACCTCAGTAATTCGCCATTTCCATTTGCATCATTAGATGATGTTCTAGATCATTTTGATCACGTAGTTAACCTTATAGGTATTGATCATGTTGGTATTGGCTCTGATTATGATGGTGTGGGTGATAGTTTGCCGATCAACTTAAAAGATGTATCTAGCTACCCTAACCTTATTGATGGCTTATTAAAGCGAGGCTATAGCGAGCAGGACATAGAAAAAATCCTTTCAGGTAATGTATTTAGGGTTTGGCAGCAAGTTGAAAATTTTTCTAACACGCACCGTAACTGATCATTTTTCGAGGTATTTTTGATGAAAAATGTTTTTTTTATGTCTTCCTGGGTATTAAAGCCAGTTAGAGATTTACTACATGAGCATAAAATAAACGTTGAACAGACTTTTGAGAAAGCCATGTTCCCGAAGACAGCTACCTCAAAAGATGATGCGGTGATCAGTTGGGCTTGCATTCGAAGAATGTTTAGAATTATAGAAGAAGAAATTGGCATTATTGATTTTGGTTTTGATTTAATTACTAAAGTTAAAATCCATCACATTAGCCATTATCTGAACTATATTGCAGCCAATAGTGACACCGTTGAAGATGCTTTAAAAGGCTTTATTGAACTCAATAACGATTCTGCGAATAACGCTGAAATGTATTTTGAAAGCTCTCCATCGGGCCTTTGGTTTTGCTTTAGTCAGCGTCAATATTCAGACACTCAATTTCATACGTTTGAACAAATGTTTATCGCAACGTTCATTGAAATAGTTCGTTACTATACTGCCAGTGAATGGCTTCCAAAAGAAGTTGGACTAACCTCAGATATTCCTAGTTTGCTTAAGCATGACTATGTAAGCGAGGCGCAGTTGTATCTAAATCACAGTAGTAACCGCATACTTGTTGAACAAGAAATATTAAATAAAGCACCTAAAGCGACAGGAATAAAACGTTCAGACTTACCTGTTTATCGCGATGATATTATTGGCGAACTTACCCTAGTCCTAACCCCATATTTACAGGGTTTTATACCCTCCTTACCACAAGCAGCACTGATCACAGGAGTAAGTGAGCGCAGCTTACAACGTTACTTACACGATAGAGGACTTACTTATCGAAAATTAATTGAGCTATTGCGGATTAACAAAGCAAAGCAACTCCTTAAAGATGGCCGCTATACAATTTCAGATATTGCCGAAAGCCTGCATTACAATCACTATAATAACTTTAGCCGTGCCTTTCGCGCTGCCACTACAATGTCGCCAAGCCAATATAGAAAACAGCATAGCTAAACACCTCCAATCAAATTAATTTTTTAAGACCATCAATAACCACCTCTAATCAAAATGACCTTATTTTTCAACGATTTGATATGTAATAATGTAATCGTATGCAATCGCATGTAATGGCGTAAAATGATACACACTTACAACATCTAATCTCTATAATCCTCGCAATTAATTTGTCCAACAGACATGCTCTAAGGAAATATAGATGAAACTTGTACGTAAAATTTCTGCTATCGCATTAACTGCAGTTTTAGCTTCAGCACCGGCTTTAGCTTCTGACAAAAAATCAGCTGACGAAATGGCGAAAGAATTAGCAAATCCAAACAACCCAAATGCAACATTAAACTTTAAATATCAGTATCAGGAAATGAAAACGGGGCAAGCAAACCAAACCATTGTTTTTCAACCGGCGATGCCATTTACATTAGACAACGGTGACATGATGTTTTTCCGCCCGGCAATCCCATTAATGGTTGACTTGCATACCGGCATTGACAGTAATGGCAATTGGGAATCTGAAACCGGTCTTGGTGATATAAGTTTCGATTTGATGTACGGCGGCGCAACTAAAACAGGCATGATTTGGGGCGCAGGTGCCCTAACCTCATTACCAACTGGCGACAAAGATTTAGGTATGGGTGAAACAACTGCTTTCGGTCCTGAGTTTATTGTTGCTCAACTAGGAAAAACGTCTGTGTTAGGTGTTCATTCTTCTCACGTATGGGATGTAAGCGGTGATATTGATGTAAGCCGCACAAATACTAAAGTAATTGCCGTTTACCTTCCAGGAGGTGGTTATAACATCGGTACAAGTCCTGATATTGCCTATGATCACGTAGCTGACCAATGGACTATTCCAGTAAACCTTTCTGTTGGTAAAACTGTAATGCTTAACGATCGTGCCTGGAAATTTAGTGTTGGTCTGAACTACTATGTTGAGCACGATGAAGAGTTTGGTCCAGACTGGATGATTGAGTTTACTGTAGGACCAGTTGTAGAAAATGTGATGAATAATTGGTTTTAATTAGCATCACAAGAGTTATTGATAAATTTTTAAAGGGGTAATTTTTACCCCTTTTTTCACTCTTTGTACTGTTAGCTTATTTGGCAAACTTGTTAAAAACAGTTCAACCAACCTACCCGATTAACAAATCACCAAAGCCTGAAAACATAAAATTACAATTATTTAACATATAAAACAACAACCTGTAAAACTTTGTCTTGGCGTAAAATGATATAGTATTTGTCTATTTTTACAACTAAGATACGCCCAACTTAATTAATATGACAAGTTTACAGGTAACCTCCTATGCAAATGAACAAACTATTAACTGCAGCAATAATGGTTGCAATACTTACTAGTGGCAATACAATTGCCAAAGAAGTAACCGCTGACGAAGCAGCAAAAGAGCTTGCAAACCCAAATACTGCTATGGCAAGTATGACATTCAAAAACCAATTCAAGTCGTATGACGATGGCAGCGAAGTTAAACTTACGTTATTCCAGCCATCTTTACCGTTCACAATGGACAGTGGCGACAAAGTTATTTTTCGACCTGCAGTTCCAATTATTCATGATGACCGCTCTGGTGAATCTGGAATTGGTGATATTGGCTTCGATTTAGTATTCGCACCAAAGCAAGCAGATCCAACAACTTTAATGGCTTTTGGTATGGTAGGTTCATTACCTACTGGCAGCTCAGACATTAATGCGGGTCAAGTAACCGCTGTTGGTCCTTCTCTTTTCTATGGTAAATTCGCGCCAGATGGTACCAGTCTTATAGGTGCATATACATCCCACCTTGAAAGTGTCGATGAAGGTGATTTAGGTGACGCCGGTAAAATGAGCATTACCTCTTCACAATTAATGTGGATAAACATTGAGCAAGGTGGTTGGACTTGGGGCTCTGCACCAAAAGTTGAATATAATCACGAGATTGAAGATGACAAGTTAACATTACCGGTTAACTTTACGGTCAGTAAAACAACGATTTTAGGCGGCCGCGCTTGGAAGTTTGGTATGGACTTTGACTATTACGTAGAAAAGAATGATCTATACACTCCTGATTACATGATCACGTTCTCAATCACACCAGTTGTTGAAAACGTTATTAATACTTGGATCCATAAATAATTCAAATATAAATCAATAAAAAAAGCCCTAGCTCTTATGAGCTGGGGCTTTTTTATGTCTAAAGAATACAACCTGCCATTTATGGCATTAGATTTTTACTAGTCTATTTTATTAAACTGCAAATCCCATACACCGTGACCTAAATTTTGACCTCGGTTTTCAAATTTGGTTAATGGACGTGAATCAGGGCGAGGTACATAATCTTGAGTTTCAGATAAGTTATTAAACCCAGGAGCTGTTTTCATATCTTCGAGCATGCATTCCGCGTAGTTTTCCCAGTCGGTTGCCATATGGAACACACCGTCAACTTTTAACGCACCGCGAATACTTTCGATAAATTCAGGCTTTACGATACGACGTTTATGATGTTTGGCTTTATGCCAAGGGTCAGGGAAAAATAACTGCACAGTGTCAATCGTCCCTTTTGGAATACAATCAGCTAATATTTCAATGGCGTCATGTTCATACACTTTTAAGTTTGTTACACCTTCAGCTTCGGCCTCTGCTAAACATGCTCCAACGCCTGGGCGATGTACTTCTATGCCGATAAAATTTATCTCTGGTGCAGCTTTTGCCATCGCAACTAACGACTTACCCATACCAAAGCCAATTTCCAACGTAATCGGATTATCATTACCAAATAATGTTTTAGCATCTATCATGCCGTCGCTATGGTTTAACCCCATAGTATCCCACAGAGTATCTAAAGCACGAGCTTGGGCTTTCGTTAATCGACCTTCACGCTTAACAAAACTGCGCACTTTACGAATGTACTTACCTTCCGCCTGTGCTTGTTCAATGGTTTTGTGCTGTTGTTTAGGTTGTTTGTCGTTTGGCGTATCGTTGCTCATAGAGTTACTCATAAAATCGTTTAGTTTGGTCGAAAAATGCTTCATACCGAATACAAGGTCGCGGATAATACCACGTTCATTAATTGCTTAGCAATTACAGTAATGCAATCATGCATGAAATAATAGAGGAAAAAAAAGGGCTTACAAAAGCCCTTTTTTCTAACTTAATGGGTACTAAGCCCACCAAACATCATATAACTCAGATACTGCTACAGACTTAGCGCCAGCATTTGTTAACCAAGCTTCAACAGCTTTACGATGCTCATCAGTACATTTACCCAATTTTTGAGTACATACTAGACCGTGCCAAATTAAATCACCTTCACCACCAAAGCCTAAACCGTTTGGTTCGATAACTTCATCAAAAAATTTATCCATAAACTCGTCAATAGCTTCATCGGTAGTGCCTTCAGTAAATTGCCATGCTAAGTCAAAGCCTAGTTCTTGAAACTCATCTACGCGCATTTTTTTACGTAAACGGCGGCTACGGTTGCTTACTTTTTCTGTCATGATAAACCTTAATAAATGTATAAATAAAAATCATCTACACCTCATCCAACAGTGTTGATAAGGCGTAATGTGCAGTATGGAGCGAAGAATAGTGCTAAATAGATAAATTGCCAAGTTTTATTCGTCACAAAGGCAAAGTTATTTGTCGTGGATCAACCAAGCTAAAAACGCTACACTCGCGGTTATAGCCGTAAAATAACAATAATGATCATCATGTCTTTTAGTGAAAATGTCTTAACTTGGTTTACTAGCCAAGGCCGTAAACACTTACCTTGGCAACAAAGCAAAACTCCCTACAGTGTTTGGATTTCAGAAGTAATGCTGCAACAAACCCAAGTTGCTACTGTTATCCCCTTTTACCAACGCTTTATGAACAGCTTTCCTAAAATTACAGATTTAGCCAATGCCGATGAAGATTTAGTGTTGCATCACTGGACAGGGCTTGGCTATTACGCGCGAGCTCGTAATTTGCATAAAGCGGCAAAAATAATACGTGATCAATATAACGGTGTTTTTCCTGAAAATATTGATGAAGTGATAGCTCTTCCAGGTATAGGCAGAAGCACTGCGGGCGCAATTTTATCTTTGGCTCTTAATCAACACCACCCTATTCTAGATGGTAATGTAAAACGAGTATTAGCTCGATACCATATGGTTTCAGGATACCCAGGCCAAAGTGCCTTCGATAAACAGTTGTGGCTGTTATCTGAAAAACTGACGCCTGAAAAAGGTGTAGCCAACTTTAATCAAGCAATGATGGATTTAGGCGCTATGCGTTGTACCCGCAGCAAACCAAGTTGCACAGAATGCCCGCTTAAAGAAAATTGCCAAGCATTTTTTCATGAAAAACAAACTGAATTCCCGGGTAAAAAACCTAAAAAAGAAAAGCCGGTTAAACAAACCATTACGGTTATGTTTACGAACGATGATTCAGTATTAATGTATAAAAGACCATCGTCAGGTATTTGGGGTGGGTTATGGAGCTTTTTTGAGATACAAGATATTGATGAACTAGCTAAACTTGCGCAATCACTAGGCCTTAATATAACAAGTAAAACTGAATTAAATGGCTTTAGGCATACATTTTCTCATTTTCATTTAGATATTAAGCCGCTAAAAGTAAATATTGAAAATATTAACACCAGTGCAAATAACGTAATTATTAATGAAAATGCACAACAGCTTTGGTACCATCTGCAACATGGTGCTAATGTAGGATTAGCCGCATCAAGTAAGACCTTATTATCATTAATTAATGAAAGTATTATTGAACAACCAATCAAAGAGACACAATTATGAGCCGTAAAGTATTCTGTAAGCATTTCCAAAAAGAAGATGATGGTTTAGATTTTCAATTTTACCCGGGTGATATTGGAAAGAACATTTTCGATAACATTGGTAAAGAAGCTTGGGGCTTATGGCAGAAAAAACAAACCATGCTAATTAATGAGCATAAGTTGTCGATGATGAATCCTGAAGACAGAAAGTTTTTAGAAACAACTATGGTTGCGTTTTTGTTTGAAGGCAAAGAACCAGAAATCGAAGGTTATACGCCAGAGAAAAAGTAAAATACCTGTTTAATAGTAGCAATACGATTTATTTTTACTGTTTTGACACTTCCTAAGGCGACTTTAATAGTCGCCTTTATTTTTTCCAAACACTTTACGTTGTAAACAAAACGCTAAATAATCGTCTGGTTTTGGTCAATAAACAGATAGATTGGATTAAAAATAGCCAAACAAACATTTTTTTTAAAAAAGTAGTTGACTGAATAACAGAAAAACAGTCTAATAGCGCCCGTCTTCAAGGCAAAGCCAAAAAGCTTAGTCAAACGAAGCGCCCCGATAGCTCAGTTGGTAGAGCAGCGGATTGAAAATCCGCGTGTCCCTGGTTCAAATCCGGGTCGGGGCACCATTAATTTCAGAGACAATGATTATTTGTTGTTTCGGTGCCAAGATACGATAACCTAAGTTTTAGATTTGGTTTGACTATCGCACACAGTTTTGTGTGCCGACTTAGCTCAGTTGGTAGAGCAACTGACTTGTAATCAGTAGGTCGCCAGTTCGACTCCGGCAGTCGGCACCATTCATAAACAAGCCCTGACTTTTGTCAGGGCTTTTTTATTTGTCTAAAATACTTATATGAACAGGCCTACTGATTGAATCAGTAGCCAGTATAAGAGCGGCAGTTCGATTCCGGCAGTCGGCACCATTCATTAAAAAACCTTAGTTTAAACACTAAGGTTTTTTTTCGTCTTCAAAATATCGAACTACAACCGTTCGGCTCATACGCAGGCAGTCGGCACCATTCATAGCGAATCCTCGACAGAAATGTAGAGACTTTTTGTATTTGCCGTTTGGCTAAATTCTTAACGCACTTTCACCAATACTTTCTCTCCCCTGCACTATTCGTGGTTCCTCAGTTAGATAGTGAATCAGCAAGAACTCTTCAACAGAGTTTTAAATTATATTTAGATATAAGTATGTTCGAATATTTTAAAATTTATCGGCTTAATATAGCTTATCGGATTTTACCTGGAAATAATGCTCCTTCAACATTTAAAAATGCAATGGGATAACTATAAGAGACTCAATAAGTTCGCAGAAAAATGCTTACTCCAATATACAATATGAATAGTTGTTTTCAGTAAAATGTTTACTATGATTAATAACACACTGATTAACAAAACACTCAACAATACATGACAGGCTTTTATGTTTCGGGACATACTCTATCTATCGCTAATATCCTCAAAACGTTTTCTACTTAACTCTCCTCTGTCAATTAAGGTTATACGATTTACGTTACTCATCACTTTTCTTTTGTTAGGCAGAGTTTATGCTGCAGAAGGTGGATATAGTAATTATATTCCAGGTTCCTATGGGGATTTTGCTGCAGGAATGGCGCCAAGCACACCTTGGTCACTAAGAAATGATTTTTATTATTATAATGCTGATGCTGACGTTACTTTAAGGAACGGCACATTAGAGTTAGGAACCGAATTAACATTTGCGGTGAACCTTACAACGCTCGTCTATAACCCTGATATAGAGCTATTTGGTGGTCAGTATGCGTTTGGTGCTGTTTTACCCATCCCTACAGCTAAAGTAAAAGCCAATATCAATGACAACAGGGTATCAGATGAGGTAACTGACCTAGGTGATATAACTATCGTACCAGCTATTTTCTTTTGGAATTACGATAATTTAAATTTCACTTTAGGCGAATATATAGTAACACCTTCGGCTAGTTACAGTACAAGTGAAACTTTAAACCCAGGTTTAAATTATTGGACTTTCGATACTAATTTCACGGCTAATTATTTTAACTTAACTACTGGCCAAGATTACTCAGTCAATATTGGTTATACCCATAACACAGAAAACTCTGACACCAGTTATCAATCAGGAAATGAACTACATATTGATTATATGTTTAATCAATTCTTATCAGATTCATTTGCTATAGGTATACAAGGGTTTTACTTGAAACAAACTTCAGCTGATTCAGGTTCAGGAGCTACATTAGGTAGTTATAAAGGGAGAGCGGCTGGCATTGGCCCCGCTGTTTTGTGGTCAACTACCATTAACGAAATGTCTGTAAGCTATATTTTTAAATGGTTACATGAATATAAAGCAGAAAACCGAATTGAAGGTAACCATATTTTTGCTTCTTTTGCATTTACGTTTTAGGAAAGCATGTTATCAAACATAAATTAAGGACACATAATGAATCTAATAAATAAATTCGTAGTGATAAGTGGATTAGCGCTCTTCGCTATAACAACTCAGGCAGCAGAAAAGCCTAATGTTATTTATATTATGATTGATAACTGGGGGTGGGGAGATGTTTCATATAACGGCGGAGAAACACCAACGCCTAATATAGATCAGCTTGCTAATGAGGGAATTAAGTTCCAAAACTACAATATTCAAAATCAATGCACACCTTCTCGAGCTGCGATGCATACTGGTCGCTTGCCTATTCGAAGTGGTACAGACTCTGTTCCTCTTTTTAATACGGAAATGGATGGTCTTGCGCCAGAAGAATACACTATAGCTGAATTACTTGCTGATAGTGGCTACGCTACAGCAATGTACGGTAAATGGCATATTGGCAGCCGAGAAGAACGCCGTCCCCATAATCAAGGTTACGATGAGTTTTGGGGTTTTCTTCATTCATCGAATGATGCAGCATTCACTACTTCTAAAGGGTGGGAGTTAGCAAAAATGGAAACGCCATATATTTACCAAGGTAAAAAAGGTAAAAAATCTGAAAAAGTCGTTGTATTTGATAGGGGTATTAAAATGATGCATGACGATACAATAACCACTAAAGCCATTAAATGGATAAATGAACAAATTGATGACAATAAGCCGTTTTATACCTATGTTGCATTTGCTTCTTTTCATCCTCCTTTAGATGTAAACCCTAAATTTTCAGAAGCTACTGGCGCTGGACTTTATGAAGATACTAAACTGGATGTTGATTACCAAATAGGTCGTATAGCAAAAGCACTTAAGAGCAAAGGAATGCTTGATAATACCATTTTTATAGTAGCCGGCGATAATGGCACTATGATATATGGTGATGGACCAGCAAAAAAAGAAGGACAAGCATATTCTGGTTCAAATGGACATTGGCGAGGCGGTTTATCTACGGCATTCGAAGGAGGTATGCGAACTCCTGCCTTCATGCGCTATGGAAAGAAAGTAAAATCAGGACAAACAACCGATGAAATAGTCAGTGATTTAGATTGGTACAGTACCATTGCGCAATTGACAGGCAATAAAGCTAAAGTACCAACAGATCGTGTTATTGATTCAATTGATCAATCAGAGTTTATTTTAGGTAACACCAAAAATTCACCGCGAGATTACGTAGTGCAATTTGTTGGTAAAGAAATTTATGCTGTTAAGTGGAAGAATTTTAAATTTCATACACAATACGTTAATAAAACAGATGGTCCAAGCTATAAACCTGCTTTTCCATTGGTTTATGATTTAGAGAATGATCCTACAGAATCAAAAAATATCTGGGTATCTGATGGATATGCTCATACTTGGATTACGCACCCCGTGGGTCAAATTATTTTTAAAACAATGAGTTCCATGGAGAAGTGCCCGAATACGCCAACTGGTGGAGAGTATGTATCTTGTAATCAGTAGCCAGTATAAAATCAGCAGTTCGACTCTTTCGTCATTCTCGCGCAGGCTGGGACGGCACCATTTATAACGAAGCCTAAACAGAAATATTGAGGCTTTTTTATTTGTCTAAATCAAACCTTTAAACTGTTTAAATCAGTCTGCAGTCCCTCTCCCTCGAAATTGTTTAATTTCAACTCTGCGGTGACATAAGTATATAATTTTTATGTGCTATATTGAATTATAGGTATTAAATATTATGCTACTACTAGAGGTTTTCATGGGTGTATATTTTCCATTAAAGATGGAGTTTCCCTCATTGCCTATGGGGAGACCATGATATGAGTAACAATAAGTCAGGTAAATCTATAAGTAAAAGAGAGCAACGTCACCATTCCCTTTTTTCTGAATTACCGCTTGGCATTATTGAGCAAGATTGGTCCATTATTAAAAAAGAAATTGATAAATTACATCCTGAAAATATTGATAATTTACCTCTATATTTTAAAAATAACCCACTATTTTTACGCAAGCTAGTCGATTCAATCAAAATTAATAGTGTTAATGATAGTGCCCTGAAAATATACGGTGCAAATTCTATCACTGAATTTATTGAGGCGGAGGAAAATGCTGAAGAATGGTGGGATGAAGATTGGGAAAGTCTTTACGCATCTGAAATTTCGGCTCTCGCCAGCACTAACAAAATTAACTATCAAGAACTCAAAGAAACTCGCATGGATGGCTCTATATTTGATGTACGTCTAATCACTCGTCTTGTCAGTGGTGATGAGGATACTTGGAATAGAATTCTTACGATTATTGAGGATGTGACTGAACGTAAAAACTATGAAGCAGAAATAATCAAAGCTCAACAAGAATTAAAAGATAAGCAAAGGCAACTGGTACATTCTGAAAAATTAGCTTCTGTTGGTCTGTTAGCCGCAGGTATAGCACATGAGATTAATAACCCTACCGGATTTATTAAAAGTAATTTAGAAACATTAGCCGATTACAAAAATAGCATTATCGCCGTTTTTCAAGTGTACTCAGAATTGGAACAAGCGCTTATGCTACATCAGGAAATACTAAGTGAATCAAAGACAGGTGAATTATTAAATAAGGTTCTGGAAATAAAGCAGCAAAAGCAGCTGGATTATATATTATCGGATATAACCATGCTGCTAGATGATTCTATTAATGGCACCGTCCGTATTCAAAAAATAGTCATGCAGCTTAAGCAATTTTCCCAGGTTGATGAAGCGGGACTAAAATGGGTCGATTTGAATGAAGACGTGATAGAAACTGCACTTCGTATAGTTTGTAACGAGTTGAAGTACAAATGTAAGTTGAAAACGTTATTGGCTCCATTGCCAAAGTATAAGTGTTGTCCTGGTGAATTAGGGCAAGTTATTATGAACCTTTTGCTTAATGCTAATGACGCGATTGGCGTTAAGGGTGAAGTGAGTTTAACAAGTGAAGTAACCGATATGGGAATTAATATAAGCGTTTCGGATACAGGTTTGGGTATTTCAGAAGACGATATGTGGAAGATATTCGATCCATTCTATACCTCTAAAGTAACCGGTAAAGGCACCGGTCTTGGATTATCTATTTCTCAAAGTATTGTTGAAAAATATGGAGGAACCATATCTGTCGATAGTGAGCTCAATAAAGGCACAATTTTTACCGTTTTTTTGCCCTTAGGTTAATATAGGCAATTTCACTAGCACCAATAAAATCACAAGCCTATCCATTCTTCCCCCTAAAGCTGATTTAATCCTATCAAACCAAGATGTTAACAGGCAAGAAGTGCACACAATTTTGAATAATCCTAACTAGGAAAGTACCTTAAAACATCTCAATTCACCATATTTATACTAAGCTTAATTATGATGATGTAAGCCATCGTTTTTTAATAATTTAGTGAAACTTTAAATAAATATAATCTTAAGAAATGATCACTAATAGTTTACTGAAGTTAATACATTGAGATCTTAAGTTCTCAATAAGATAAAAGGTAATTTAAAATGACAAACAAACTTACTCGACGAACTCTATTGGCAGGGGGAGCTTCTATCTTAGCTTCGGCATTAGTAGCAGGAAATGTTAGAGCAGGTGTTTCTCCTAAGAAGGAAGAAACTCGAGATACATCTATAAAAACGCGAACAGCTTCATGTAATTGTGGGCAGTTAACGGTAACGCATGTAGGTCCTGATCCTGAACGAATTTCCTTATGTCATTGTTACTTATGTCAAAAACAATCAGGTAGTGCTTTTAGCATACAAGCGAGATTTCCCAAGGAAGAGTTAACAATTAAAGGTAAATCTTCTACATGGAAGTTCCCTGGGGATAAGCCAGTTTCATATAGAACTTGTGCCGATCAAGGTGGTACATACCATTTCTGCCCTGAATGCGCATCGACAGTTTACTATACGGCAGATACAGATGATGCTCGTATTGGTATCAGAATTGGCACTTTCACAGATCCAAGTTTTCCATCACCAAAAATTACCGGTTTTGAAGAGTACCACCACCCTTGGGTCATGAATATCAAAGCTCTTGGCATGAAGGTTCTTGCCTGATTTAGTAGAACAAAATATAAAGTAAGCCCTCAGTGACTCATTATATGAGTCACTTTGTAGTGGCTTTAAGAAATACGACTCCCCCTACTAAAGCTTAATCTAAACGTACTCATAAAAAGGATATGTATGTTTTACAAAAATTTAATTTTAATAGTGACTCTAATTATCGCTATTACGGGATGTAGCATGACAGAATCAAAAGAAGAGCGTTTTTTAGAACTTTACGAAGGTGAAGTTCAAAATAGAGCATTTGCCCTTATGTATACAGAGAGATCTTCAACATCATGGGGTGATAATGACGTTGAAGAGTTTTGGAGTGTGTATTATGACTTGGAAGTGATTAATCAGCGTTTATATAAACCTTATGCTGATAAATATGGTTTAGATATGCAACCAACATTTTTTACTTCAGTGAAAACGAGTAGCCTTCGTTTAATGTCTAATTTGTTTCCAGAATACATGCTTAATACGATATATAGCTCAACCGTGGAATACCTTGAGGGAATAAAGGAAATGGAGAAACTTGCCCCTGAAGAAGATAAAGATTTTTTTCGTTATGTTGTAGAACAAGAGGCTGTTCAAGTAGAGGCGTTGGGCTTGGTTGCTCAAGGTGAAGCGAAAAAAGCAACTAAAGTGTTAGCCGATTACGTTGATAATCAAATTCCTGTAAATTAAAGGTTATTCCGATAGTCACTTGAAAAATAAGACCGCAGAGTATTATTAACTTCCTCCCGTTGCTCACTCTCAAATTCCAACTCTTCATTTGATACAAATTCATTGGAACCGAATAGGTTGACACCCGTATCAAGATATCTGGTTATGGCCGTTTTCAAGTAATCATCAGGCATTGTAGTAAGCAACTCAGAGGCCAACGTGAGTGAGAGGTTATCTAAGAATGAACTAACCACCAGCTCTGTAGCGTTTTGCTTTTCTGAGAGATTATACAATTTCTCATGCTCACTGGAAACGCGCAGCAAAAATTCGTCAGTTTTAATTTCGCCAAGATTTTCTTTCATGATTTTCAATTGGATAATACTGGCGATTAGTTTTTTCATATGCGTGTTAGAGTCGTAAGGTATTAACATAGACATTATTGCCGCCCTCGTCATTTTTCCATACTGCTCAGCGTTAAACTCCTCGCGACTAGTCGTAGCTAACGTGAAGACCCAATTTGAGTTCAAGAAAACTGTTTGAGCATGAGGCTGAATATCGCTTTCTAGCAACGGGGTATATACAACATTTATGTTACTAAGATTAAACGACGGTATACTAGCCTCTGTCCAGCGGATAAAGTCAAAGACTGCCGATTTTATAATAGAGTTTGGCACAATATTTTGCGAAGGTGTGAAAAACAAAACTTTCAAACCTTGCCCCCCTGCTCTAATTGGTTTAACCGGCATAGATAACCATGAAAAGTCAACGTATATAGGCTTAGTACTCGCAAATTGATAAAACCTTCTATCCCCCTGAGCCCAGTCTTCAACCAGTTCACCTATAGGTACTACGGTGTGATTTGAATGTGTTGAAACCTTAGATTTAACGAGCGCTTTAACAGGTAATGATGGAGGTGTTGGCTGTTCAATCAACCCTAGAGCAATGCGTCGTTGCCTATCCTTTATTTCGAAAGATGCCTGATAGCCAACTACCGGTAAGAGATAGTCTGCTGCGATTCTAGTATACTGCTCACTAAGGATCATATTTTCATTATAAGGCCACAACAGTGGTTGCTGTACCGTGAAACGAGCGGATAGCTTAATCGACTTACCCGGGCGCATAGGTTCACTTAGCAAGACCTCTGAATGATTAAACTTAAGCTTGCTATGTTTTGTTCCTGATGTAGGGAGCTCTAGTGACCAGTCATCTAAGTTACCATGCCGCCCGACAAGAATTTTAGGGATTATCTCATCTGACATATTGGTCAACCTGTAATGAACCGTAAATTGTGCTAATCCAGACTCCGGATATAGTTCTGCGTTTGATGTTATCTCAACTATTTTGGGTTGAGGTAATGTCGAATAATGTCGAAATGATTCCTCATAGCCTTTTTTCCAACTCTCTTTTTGCAAGGAATAGGTCAGCGGTTTTTCGGTAGTGAGCTGATAATCAATTACCACTCCTACACCGACTGTCAGAAAAAGCATAACTTTCGCCGCGTTATTCAACTTGCTCTTCGCCATCACATAACCTGTGCCTCTATGTGAGACGCTCACGGCAATGAAGAATAGTGTAATGGCGAACAAAATCCAAAACAGTGTGAACGGTAAATAAACGTGCAGGCTATCTAAAAATAACCAATACTGATTTGCCGGCTGAATGGGGGAACCAGCGACATTCCATAATAGATTAGTAACACCAACGCTCGATGTTACGGGTGTGAACTTCACCAACAAAATCATAAATATGACCAGGCCAGCTTTAGCGGGTGATTTCAGCATATGATGAAGGCATACAAAAATAATTGAAAGTAGAACTTGTGGCAAGTAACTCAAAGATAACTGCAGAAAATAATGAGAGAAGATAACATCACTGCCTGCAATTAACTCGGCAACCAAGCTGGCTAATCCCATGATAATGGTCAACAGGCCGAGTAGAATTGATAAGCTAACAATTTCAGCAACAATTTTTTGAATGTTACTTATTGGCATCGACGCAATTATTCCGTCAAAGTCCAAGCGCTTGTTCTCCCAGCAAATTTGCCAGCTCCAAAGCGCAATACAAACCGATGTGAATACCAAGTAAACATCTAAAGCAACAGCATTAAGCGCCATGATGCTATTGGCATTGCTATCAGTAGTTTGATCAACTCCACCTATTAACAAGGTAGAAAGAACTTCATTCAACACAATGAACGCCCATAAAGCGAACAACACTTGAGTTATTTTTGAACTGGCTAACACCTTCATATTCGCTAGCAATAATCTACTCACTACCGTACGAGGCGACATTGCATTCAAGTACCTAGAAAGTGATACTTTGCTTGACAATCTTTCCTTGAATACAGTTTTAGCTTGTTTGGAATACGAAGAGTTTTTGTTACCACTCGTCAAAAATACTAACAGCGCACAGCACACCGCCAAGTTTAAGACTCTATTAACTATAAGCTCGGCACTGTTTAATGAATTGGTTTCAGTGTTATGAAGCAACGGTGTAATGCCGAATGGATCTAACCATAACATCACATCATAAAACCCATCGCTTACTACGGAACTTCCTGATAAAAATGGGAAGCCTAAAAGACTACCGACTAGAATATACACTATGCCAAACCCTGCACTAAAGGCATAAATGGTAAAGCTACTGTCTGAATACTTTAAAATTAACAACACCAACGAGGCCAATAAAAGTGTATTGGGTACAATGCCTCCGACGCTTACTGCAAAGAATACCATCATCGCTTGTAGGCCATCGCCCTGCTCCGCTGCGAAAATACCAGAAATAGCGCCAAAGCCAACAATAAATGGGAAGCTAACCATGGCAGTTGTCGTCAAAACTCTCAACAGCCAGCGTTTGCGAAAAGTCATCGGAGTGGAATCAATAAGCTCCATCATGTTTGAATTTTTGTCTCTAAGTAATGTTGCAACAGTAATCACGGTGAACACTGCTGGCATAATCAGCATTTGCAAAATCGCGTAAACCTGATGTAACTCATTGACTGAGGTTTTATCGTTAAGGCTGCCCATTCCAATGACTATGCTAATCAATAAAGCAGCAATGCTAGCTATCAACACAAGAGGTTGACGGTAGGCATATCGTAATTCGTTAAACACTAACATGTCTTTGCGCCTGTTTATGAAGTTCAAGAAAGTAACGGTCTTCTAAATTAGCCTCGACTAATGTAGCGTTCGCCATAGGTTTTTGATCTGAATAAATACGCCAAGAAGGTTTGCCAAACTTATAGCTTTTACTCAGCGTTGTTTGATTAGTTGAGTCAGAGGAATTGGGTAGATAGATATCGCTTGCCCATACTTTGCTCTCTAGCGGAGCTATCAACTGTTTAACATCCGCACTTTCAACAATTTTCCCACTAATTAACATGGCGACGTGATGGCAAAGGTTTTCAATGTCTTCCACGATATGGGTCGATAGAATAATTAATTTCTTGGTGCTCACTTCCACCAAAACATCGTGCAGACGTTCCCGTTCAGCAGGATCCAACCCCGAAGTCGGTTCGTCCATAATGATCAGCTTAGGGTCACCTAATAATGCTTGAGCAATACCAAAGCGTTGCTTCATTCCCCCAGAGAAGGAAGCAACGCTTTTACCTGCAACCGCAGACAAATTAGTTAATTCCAAAAGAAAATCTATTTGGGGTCTATATTTCTTAGCTGGTAAGCCCTTCAATACTGCAATATGCTCGAGCAATGAAGCACAAGACATGTTTGGATAGACGCCAAAATATTGCGGCAAATATCCCAATTTTTGGCGAAGTTCCATGGGGTTTTCTAAGCAGTTTTCACCCTCGAATGCGTAACTACCAAAGTCGGGCGCTTGCAAACAAGCTAACGTTCTCATTAGTGAAGACTTACCTGCACCATTTGGCCCAAGCAAGCCAATCATTCCACAGTCCAGTTCCAGTGAAACTTCTTTCAGCGCGTGTGTGCCGTCTTTATATCGTTTATCAATGCCTTGTAACGCTAACATAAGAACTACTCCGATTGTTTGATTCAGTCACATTATGCTAGTGGTTTTACAGCTCTCGCTCTATGCGTAAATGACGACGTTGGCTCGATAAGTGATAAAGTTTAAATTGTTCATTACATCATTCGAAATTGCTATGTCATCATTTATTCATACGTATTGTTGCCGATTAAGTTATAGTGATAGCAAGACTCTGCATTAATAAGAAACTCTGCACTAAACTAGACTTATGAACAGAATAAACTCTAAAGAGCGGCTCTTAATCGCAAGCAACATTATCCCTATGGTTTGCGCGTTGTTAATCGTCTCGCATATTGAATTTTTATCGTCAAATATGTCGTCTCTGACTGACTACGTACTAGTTACCTTTACCTATCTATTAATGGGTTTTCCTTTTGTTTTATCCCACCTATTTGCTCAACAAAGTCGAGGGTTGAAGGGTATCCTTATTTGGGGGCTTGGCTTTGTCGTTTATCCTTTATTTTTAGTGCTCATGAATATCATCGAACCTGATTTTATAATGGGTTTTAGCTTGTCGCTTGATGATTACCTAGTGTTTTTGTTGTTTAGCATTTTCGCCAAACTACCTTTCTTTTGGTCGGTTGATAGAATTTTTAAGAAGCGGTTGAAGTTAGCGCAATTAAGCTTTGTACACGCGTTTATGTTGTTCGCCCTAACCGCTTGGGTATTTCTTATGGTCTTAGGAACAAGTACAGAGAACGGGCTCAAGGTTGCCAGCGATACTCTTATTGTCAGCTTAGATTTGGAACTTATCGACTACAAAAAATTATTGGTATCAACGCTACAGTTGGTGTTAATCGCGTCTATAACCTGGCTAATATACTTCACAAACAACCGTGTTTTAGTGAATTATATATTAACCAACTATGGTGTATTTACCTATTGTTGTGCCGCGTTGATCTTTATCATTATTGCAACGCCAGCGGCTTTTATCGTCATTTTTTCTCTGCCTGTTTCTCAACAAGCCTTATTGTTTCTGCCCGATAATGTAACGGGTATATTTCAACGCGAGAACTACATATTTACCTTTTGGCTTATTACCTTAACCACCCCAGTTATTTTAGCCTTTAACCACCATCATCGAGAGCGACGCTTGGCACAACTCGCCCAGCAAAATACCAAAGCAGAACTTACCCTTTTGCAACAACAAATAAATCCACATTTTTTGTTCAACGTATTGAATAACATTTATGCCAAAGTCATCACCAAATCCGATGTGGCCCCTGTACTTATTGACCACCTTGCAAGTTTACTTCGACACTCTGTTTATCAGGGACAACAATCATTCGTGCCTTTGGCTGATGAGATAAGTTATCTTACTCACTTTATTGAGCTGCAACGCATAAGAGCAAAGGATAATCTTCGATTAAGTGTTGATATTTCACAGGAAAATTGGCGAGAATTGAAAATCGCGCCATTATTACTAATTATTCCTATAGAAAACGCATTTAAGCACTCGGTTGAGAAAACCCTTGAACACTGTGACATTAATATTCAATGTACTCTTAAAGGCTCAAAGCTTTCTTTAGTGTGTGAAAACAGTTTACCGAGCTCTCCCCAGTCCAGTTCCCCAAAAAACTGTAGTGGTGTCGGGTTGAATAATTTTATAAAACGACTTGAGCTGATTTACCCAGAAAAACACTGTCTAAACTATGGGCCGATTGGCAACAAGTGGACACTGAACTTAACAATAGAGTTAGCATGAATATTAAAGTTGTATTAATAGATGATGAGCCTATGGCGCATGAAGTTATATTACACCACTTGAAAAGACATAAAGACTTTCAGGTTATTGCTCAATGTTACAATGCGGTTGAAGCCCTGCAAGTTTTAGCTAATAACACAGTAGATTTAGTGTTTTTGGATGTAAGTATGCCCGCGTTAAGTGGGATAGATATGTTAAAATTGGTTCACCCCCACCCCTCGGTAATTATTGTAAGCGCACACCCAGAATATGCTATTGATGGCTTCGAGCTAGATGTGGTTGACTATTTGTTAAAACCTGTCAACGAAGAAAGATTTGACCACGCAATAAGTAAATTTATGCTTGCTAAAAATATAGAAAGCCACCAACGGCAATCCCTTACTCTGAAGGTCGGCAGACGTCTTGAAAAGGTAGATATTTCCAATATCATTTTCTTAGAATCTTATGGTAACTACGTTAAAGTTTGGACGAATAGCGACATGATTCTCGCTAACTCTACACTTAAGTCCTTGCTTAAGGAATTGTCTAGTAGCGTATTCACTCAGATAAACAAATCTGTTGCAATTAACATGGAAAAGGTAAAGGGTATTGAAGGTCGTAATGTAACGCTTTGTGACGGCCAGATTAAAAAGACTAGCAAAATGTTTGTAGAAAACGCAAAGAGCCTGATGAACAACTAATTCAAACTGTTCACCCCCATCGCTAAATTAAACTTTTGTACAATAAACACTAAAAAAAACAGCAGTTACCTTTTCGTTACGTAAAGACTTCACGTCTATCAGCAATACATAAGTCACTGATAGTAATGACATAAATAATTCACAACTATAATAGGGCGAATTATCAGTATAGTCTATAATGGTACATGCCTTGTTGAATTATTTTAATATATGTATTCTCCATTTATATACTTACACAACCCTTATCACTTATGAGCAATGTTAAAAGTAATACCGAGTACGATACTCAGAAAAAATCTAAAAATATTATGTTAGGTTTTATGGTTGTTACTCTATTTTTATTTGGCATTGGGTTCGTTGTTTGGTGGAGTTTAAATAATTTATTTACATCAATTGATCGTTATGCAAAAGCAGGACAACTTCTAATTACATTAGATCAAGCACGCTTACACGAATTAACCTTTACCCGCGATAACTCATCTATTGAAGCAGAAAAATCTAGAGAAACAATCAATCAATCTCTACTACTGGTTAACGATTTCCATGATCAAGACCTCGCCTATAGTGAAGAAACAGCAAAACTAGTAAATTGGCTGCAACAATATCAAAAAGGCTTCGAAAGTTATGTAACCCTAAATAAGAAGAAAACCCATAGTAGAGATTTGATGGTTGAGGAAGCAAGAAAAGCATCTTTAAGTGCGGAATCTATTCAAAACTTGCAATCAAAATATATAAACTTAGATAAAGACTCAATATCAATAAATCGCAAAAAAATGAAAGAGATCACTAAAAATGCATCGCTTTCTTATGAGTTATCTTTATCTATTAGCGCCATTAATAATTATGGAAAAGAATATTTATTATTTAGAAATCAAAGTAACTATGATCAGTTAATTGTCGAACTTGGAAAGCTAAATAGTAATATATTAAAGCTATCTAGTAGTATTAAAAACGAAAGAAGTTTGAACCTGCTAACTCGTTTACGAGAAGCAAAAGAGCAATATCGCCTATCTTTAATTGACTTACTTGCACTAAAAAATGAAAAGCAAATACTTGCAGAGCACCCTATAGTGCTTAATTTATCTAAAAAGGCCGATGCACTTACACAGTTATCTTTTGATTTACGTAATAACGAAATGTTAGTACTTGAAAGTATTCAGCAACAAGTAAGCGATATTGAAGAGTTAATGGCAAAGCGATTAGCTTTATCTGAAGAAGTCACTAGATTTTCAAAAACCATTAGTGTTGCCCGACAATTAGATCGTGACTTTGCTCTAGCACCAACGTTAGAAGTTAAAAAAGCTTACAGTGTCCAAGTAAAGCTTGCATTAGAAACGGCGCTTTTAGATATTCAAAAAATTCAAAGTATGCTGATAGAAGACGATGAAAAGCAAATATTTATATCAGTTTATACGAATGTGAATTCTTACCTAGATAACTTTAAAACCGTTGTTTCTGTTGTATCCGAATTAGATGATATTGCTACAAACATGATCAAATCGGCAGAATCCGCCGGTAACACTTTACTTGAAATAAGAGGACAGCGGTTTGAAGAAATGGCTGAAGAAAGACGCGTAGCAAATTATATGATGTATTCTGGGATTTTATTTTTTATCGCGATAACATTATTAATATTCTTAATACGTAAATCACAGCTGGCATTAATTCATTTAACAAATATATCAAGCCAAGCACATGCCGAGGCCCAAAAAGCTAATCGAGCAAAATCACAGTTTTTAGCAAACATGAGTCATGAAATTCGAACACCGATGAATGCCATCATAGGCATGAGTCATTTAGCGTTGGACAGTAAACTTGATAAAACACAGCGTAACTATATAACCAAAGTTAATTACTCTGCTAAATCTCTTCTAAATATCATCAATGATATTTTAGATTTTTCAAAAATAGAAGCCGATAAGATAAAAATAGAATCTATCGATTTTTCTTTAATTCAGGTTCTCGACGATGTTGCTAATCTCGTTAAAATAGATAGTGAAGAAAAAGGGATCGAATTAAAGGTTAATGTTGATAAAACAGTACCTCACCAATTAATCGGTGACCCTTTACGATTAAAACAAATATTATTAAACCTGAGTAGCAATGCCATTAAATTTAGCGAACAGGGCCAGGTTATAATTGATGTTAATTTATCTCGTCAAATTGACGATAATGTCGAGCTTGAGTTCAACATCATAGATAACGGCATTGGTATGAGCTCTGAACAATTAAGTAAATTATTTCAATCATTCTCTCAAGCGGATATGTCAACAACACGCCGTTATGGGGGCACCGGACTAGGTCTTGCCATATCTAAACGACTTGTTGAACTTATGGGAGGGAATGTTTCAGTATCTAGCACCTTAAATCAGGGGTCCACCTTTACATTCACATTACAGCTTAAGAAAAGCTCAATATCAAAAGATGATTTAAAACAAATCTCGCTATTAAAAGAGCCAACGGATAAAAGCAGTAAAGACTCTATAGCTAAACTCTTGAATGCTCATATATTACTTGTAGAAGACAATCTGCTAAACCAAGAGCTTGCAAAAGATATCCTGCAACGTCACGGGATAAATGTTGATATTGCTAATAATGGTATTGAAGCGGTCAACATGGTCAAAGAGAATATTTATGACGGTGTATTAATGGATTGTCAGATGCCTGTGTTAGATGGATACCAAGCAACTAAAATCATTAGAGAGCAACCTAGTTTTGCACAACTTCCAATAATTGCCATGACGGCGAATGCAATGGTCGGAGATAAAGAAAAAGTAATTTCTGTTGGCATGAATGATATTATTAATAAACCCATTGATATACCAGTCATGTTTAATACTATGGCAAAATGGATTATTACTAACAACAATATTAGTCATTTATCTTACCCCACAAGTAATCAAAACTCCGCAAAGCAAAATATATCATTAGAAGAAAAGCTGGCAGCTATATCAGGGATTGACTTAGCCGCAGCAATAAATATGACTGATGATGTTATATTTTATTTTGAACTGTTGAATGGTTTTTGCGATGCTTACCCCAGCATTGATCCTAAACTTTTTTCACTTCCTTTAGATTGGTCCTTTTGCTACGAACATATTCATGCCATTAAAGGGACGTCTGGAAATTTATGCCTTACATCAATTTTTAAATGCTGTGAACAAGCAGAAAATTCTTATTATGAAAAAGACGACAATAGCTTCATAGAATCAATAAACACTCTTAAATATTTGTTAGAGAAGCTAACTATTGAGGTTAGCCAAATTAAAATATAGCATTGTCGGGAACAAGGACCTCGTCAATGCAAAAGAATAACCGAGAATGCCTAAGCCTAGCTTAGGCATTGATAGCAAGGCGAAGATATAAATATCGCAGCTTTTTATTTGTCTAAACGATCAGCACTCCCCTACCGTTCGAATCATTATCGAAAACAATGCGTTACAAACTTTAAAAATATGTAAAAAGGGTATATCTTTTAAGTATTCCAGTCTTAGGTAATGCTCAATGCTCTCTAAACTCAATATTGGCGCTAAAATGACGCTTGTTTTCTCCACTATCTTCCTCATTATGCTTTTCAGTGTAGGCCTTTCAATAAAAGATCTGAAAATGAGTAGCGCAGACTTTACCTCATATCGTGATTTTGCCCGAAAAAGTGTGCTATCTGGTCGGGTACAGGCCAATATGCTAATGGCATCAAGAGCGGCAGGAAACTTTATCAAAACCCGAGATGAATCATATTACGAGATTTTCCAGAACCGTATAACCCAAGCAAATCGTTTCGCCGTTGCACAACAAGAAATAATGAATGATGTAAGCCGTAAAGCGCTAAGTATAGATTTAGTAAACAGTATTGCCCTATACAGAAGTGCTTCAGAGCAAGTGTTCAAACTCATTCGCCAACGAGACATTATTTTAAATCAGCGTCTAGATCCACAAGGGATCAGTATGCGTAAAAACATTGAATCAATTATGGTTTCTGCATTTGAAGATCAAGATGCTACAGCGTCATATCATGCAGGAAAAGCGTTAGGGGGTGTATTACTTGGTCGTCTTTATGTATTAAAGTTTTTAGATAAAAATAAAAACGCTAATGTGGTACGTGTACGTAAAGAATTAGGAAATGGCTTTGAAGACACCTTACAAAATATTATCGATAACATTGATAACCCTAACCGTAAACTATTGCTCGCAGAATTTATTAATGCTCGAATACTTTACCTCGAGGCTTTTGAAGAGATGGTAACTACCATCGTTACTCGTAATGAGTTGATTGATAAAGAAATGTTACCTCAGGATCAAAAAATTGCCGAACTGTCTGAGCAAATAAAACTTTCACTTAAAGACGATCAAGACACGTTAGGTCCGATTGTTCAAAAGCGTAATAATGAAAGTGTAGAAACGGTTATTTTTACTTCAATAATTGTGTTAATTCTTACTATTCTTATGGGCTGGATGATAATTAGAGCTATAACAAAACCTCTTAAGGGTTTGGTAAGCGTCGTTGAAAATGTTCAACAAACAGGCGATCTATCATTACGTTTTGAAAATAACGCAAAAGATGAAGTGGGTTTAATTTCTGCTGCTTTTAATCGATTCTTAGCCAGTTTAGCTCTAAAAGCTGACGTTGCTAAAAATGTGGCTCGTGGTAACTTATCAACCAAAGTTTCCCTTTTATCGAGCAAAGATTCACTGGGCGAGTCTTTTCAAATGATGTTGAAGAGTTTGCTTTCAAAACAAAAAGCGTTAAAAGAAATCAGTTTAGGGGCAGTAGATATTAATGTTGAAGCCCAATCTGATGAAGATGAATTATCGCTCATGCTCAATACAATGATTGCCGATATGAGAGCCATTGCAAACAAAGCAGATATCATTGCCAGCGGTAACTACGGCATAGATATAACGGCGCGATCTGAAAAAGATATTCTTATGCAGTCATTAGCAAGAATGACCAAAACGCTACAAGAAAATGCTGAAAAAACAACATTAGAACACTGGTACAAAACCGGTCAAAATATTGTAAATAACGAGGCTAGAGGTAATTTATCTGAAAAGCAGTTAGCAAGTAGCATTATTACCGCACTTTGCCAGCACATGAATATGAATGGAGGCGTTTGTTACAGTTACAATGATAAAGATGAAACCCTTGAATTTTTATCTGGTTATGCATTAGATAAAGCCGAAAATGAATATCAGCCTATTGGAAAAAATCAAGGTCTTGCAGGACAAGTCCTTACTGATAAAAAACCGATCATAATCAATGAACTGCCAGAGAATTATTTTAACGTAACCTCGTTAATGGGTAACACTGATGCTCAGCACTTAATTATATTTCCTTTTATTTACGAGAATGAATTACTCGCAGTAATTGAACTTGTCTCTTTAACACCAATTACTGAACAACATAAGCAAATGTTAACTATCGTTGAGGAAAGTATCGCAATCGCAATATTGAGTGCCCGTCATCGCAGCAATACAGAAAGTTTACTCGTTAAAAGCCAACTACAAGCAGAAGATCTAGAAAATCAGAAACAAGTTATCGAGTCAACAAAAGACAAGCTAGAACATGCCATGGTGTTAGCCGAGCAAGCAAGTGCATCTAAAAGTGACTTTTTGGCCAATATGTCGCATGAAATAAGAACCCCAATGAATGCAATTATTGGTATGTCTCAATTGGCATTAAAAACCGACCTTGATAATAAGCAAAGAAACTATATTGAAAAAGTACACCGTTCTTCTGAATCATTGCTTGGCATCATTAACGATATTTTAGATTTCTCTAAAATAGAAGCGGGTAAACTTGATATGGAGAAAATCGAGTTCCGACTAGAGGATGTATTTGATAACTTGGCAAATTTAGTAGGGTTTAATGCCGAAGATCGAGGCTTAGAGCTTTTATTTGATATTCCAAATGATATTCCCACCGCTTTAATTGGCGACCCTCTCAGACTTGGTCAAGTATTAGTGAATATAGGTAACAATGCAGTAAAATTCACTGAAGAAGGCGAAGTTATATTTAGTGTGCGCATTATCGAAGAAGATGATAATCAAGTGACGCTACGCTTTGCAATAAGTGATACTGGTGTTGGTATTAATAAGCAGCAACAAAAGAAACTTTTTCAATCATTTTCACAAGCAGATACATCTACTACTCGTAAGTTTGGCGGGACAGGGCTTGGTCTGGCTATCAGTAAAAAACTAACAGAATTAATGCAAGGTGAAATAGGTGTTGATTCTACGGAGGGTCAAGGCAGTATTTTCCACTTTACTGCCGTGTTTGAAAAACAACAGGTGCAACAAAATCATCAAGTTAATGCAACTTTAGAGTTAGAAACGTTAAAGGTACTAGTGGTTGATGATAATAGCTCTGCCCGTGAAATTTTGTCGTCGATGTTACTTAGTTTTGGTTTTGATGTTGACAGTGTTAATAGCGGTAATAAAGCTATTAAAGCGATAGTAGAAGCTAACGATACTGTCCCGTATCAACTGGTTATTATGGACTGGAAGATGCCGGGAATGGATGGCGTATCAGCCATTCAAGCAATACAAAGCCATGAGAGTATCAGTAAACAGCCAGACTTTATAATGGCAACCTCTTACGGTAAAGAAGAAGCCATTATTGCCGCAGAAAAAGCGAATATAAACAACGTACTGTCAAAGCCTGTCACCGCATCCAGTTTATATGAAGCAATAATGCTAACGCTTGGGCATGAGATCAAGAAGCGCTCACAACAAAGCCGTTCTGAAGTATCTGATAAAGTGCTGAAGCATTTAAAAGGTACCCACCTGTTATTAGTTGAAGACAATGAGATAAACCAGGAGTTGGCTGTCGAGATACTGACAACAAATGGCATGAGTGTTGTCGTTGCCAATAATGGCCAAGAGGCAATTGATATTTTACAAAAACAAATATTTGATGGTGTATTGATGGATTGTCAAATGCCTGTACTGGACGGTTATCAAGCCACCCAACAACTTAGAGCACAGCAGCAGTTTAAAGATTTACCTATCTTAGCGATGACAGCGAACGCCATGGCTGGCGATAAAGAAAAAGTAATTGCAGCAGGTATGAACGATCATATCTCAAAGCCTATCAATATACGCGATATGTTCACCACTATGGCGAAATGGATTGTCCCTAAGGTAAACATAGATGGTATAGAAAGAGAACAAGTACTAGCGGATAACAATGAAGCAGAACAATCGTTAATACCTGATTCATTAACCGGTATTAATATTAAACAAGGCATGTCAATTACTCAGGGTAATAGTAAGCTTTATCATAAACTTTTAGTAAAATTTAGAGAAACTAACCTCGACTTTGAGCAACGATTTACAGAAGCGCTTGAAGTAAATAAAAACGATAGTGATGCAACACTTTGTGCTCATACATTAAAAGGTGTTGCTGGCAACATTGGCGCTACAGAAGTTCAATCTGCCGCTGAAACGTTAGAATTATCTTGCGCAAAAAATGAAAGTGAAAAAATAATTAATCATCATTTTAAACATTTAATGACACAACTACGCACTGTTTTAGCAAGCCTTGAGCAACTTTTACCAATAACGGATAAAGAACATAGTAATAAATTAAAAATTTCGGATGACGATCTAACTCAGCAATTTGTAAAGTTAGATGAATTGCTCAGTAACTTTGATACTCAAGCGCAAGACTTAATAAATGAATTACAAGCATTTCAACTCGACAGGTCGATAACAAAGCAACTTAAGTTAATTGCGTTATCAGTAACCGACTATGATTTTGAAAATGCTCAGCAATTACTTAAAGCAATAATGCCAATGAAAGAATAAACAGGGTCAGTTAAGAAAAACTTCGTGATTTCCAGCTACTTTGAGTTCTGGGTGTTTAGTCACTATTTTTTTAAGTTGGGGCTCTTGTCGATTGTTAAGTTCAACTAATAAAACGTAGCGACCTGATTCAACTTCATTTTTGATCATTTCAGGATCAACCGTATTGTTAGTATTTAGAAATAAGTCATGTTCTTTATTCGTAAAAAAGGCAAAAAACAGCCCAACTACCGCGGTTGAAAACCAAGCAATACTCAATAACATAAACCCATAAATATATAGAAATATAGTGATTAATACCGCAATAAATACTGCAAGGTAAAGGTTAGAGTTACCTAATAGTAAGGATTTAAAGATTTCATCGCTAATTGGCATAAAGGTATCGAGGTGGTGAGTACCTTGAGTTTTTGAGATAAGGTGGATCTGTGGTTTGGTAAAACCATTGTTTTCAAGTTCTGTAGATATAAGCTTTAAGTCGCCCATATCATCACAAACATAAAAATGTCTCAGCATAAAAATCCCTCTAAAATTGTCCTTCACTCCATAACTAAAATTATGGCTGATTAATGTAAAAGATCAAATTAAGAGACTAAAAATATTGAACATTTTTACAATTTAAATTGAATATAAACTGATGAATGTAAGTTGAAATAACGTACAACAAGTTCAAGTCTACAGATATTAGAGCGATTGTTTTGTTAATGTAGACAAAAAACTTAGCATTAACTATTGAGTTGCCACGAATAAACTCTGAGTTTATTCGAGCACATGACAATTCCTGGTTATGGCTCCGTGTAAACCCTTTATTCGCCATCCATTTATTTTCTGCATATAGCTTTTCTCTGAGCAAAAAAAAATGAGACACCATTGTGTCTCATTTAAAAATAACTTTAAGCTTCCAGCTTGAGTTGGGTCCTAAAATAATCCATTCATCACCGCCCCACGCGATTTAAAATCCTTATTTCCCTTTGCTCCATGCTTTCATCCTGAAATACTCAATCCTGTGAGCTTTAAGCTATGTCACATTAAAGTCCAATTTAATGTAAAAACAATATCCATACTGTATAGCGAGCTATCCATAACGTTATCACCATCAATGCGATTAACGATAAATAATTGCATCCTTGCCGGTTCGTCCTAAACCCTATGTCTCCTGACATGATAAATATTAACAAATTGGTTACATTTCAAAACCCGTAAAATTAAAAAATTTACTATCTATTTTAATGAAATATTTCAAATATCTTTTAAGGGCTTAATTTATAAGGGTTTGTGAGTATTAGTAAAAAAATAACAGCTAAAACTAATATGTTTATCCCACAGCGCTGTGAGATATATCTCACACGTTTATAGGCATATAGCCATACGGATAGAATTTGGGAAATGTCTTTCGGTAAGAGGTTCTCTTTCAAGCCAACTATTTCTTATGCCACATTGGAGGCAGTTCAGCTGATTTATGAGTTTCAAAGCATCACATCAGTTTTAACTGATACTTTAATAAAACAACATATTCACTTCCCCAAAGAAGACATTTGAATGCTTGTTCCCTGCTTCAATACATATTCTATTTCGAACTGAAGCAGGGTTTATATTTACAAAAATAAAATTTTTAACGTAATTCACATTTACTGTGATTTAAGCCCAAGTCATTAAGCCTATTACACCAAAGTAAAAAAGGTAAATCGTCACTAAAAAGTGTGTGCTCGAAGAAATCGCGCAATACCAATAATTAACACGGTTCATCTGTGTAGCACGCTCTTTAATTGTGGTGTAAAAACCCAAAATCGAAAACACAGCAAAAGCAATCGTCGCAATAAATATCCCTACTGAATAAAGTGATGGGACACCGAATGATTCGAATGGAGAACTTGCCCCAAGGCTAAATAGCACAACAAAACTAATAATAGAAATCGCTGATAATAGTGGCCATAAACGTATACTAATTGTCGCGCCACTTGGGATTTTTTTATTCAGTTTTCTTATTCCCCAAACAAGCACATATAAAATTGAGCTAACAATTGATATAAACCAAATAACTGCAACTACTAATTGACCATAAGCGACTAATGGATTGATAGGCTGTAATACTCGATTAGTGGCATGCACGACGGCTCCCGCGATTGGGTCTTCAGCTAGAGTCAGTGATACAAGTCCAGTTTTAAACGATTTGTACAGGATAGGCGATTCAGGATAGTACTTTGTCGGCTTCCCACCTAATAAAGGTTTCCTCACCAAGTGATTGTCTTCAAAGCTGAGAACCTCGATATTAGCTATTCGTTCGATAAAGTAATTTGCTTGTTGTCTAGAGTTTATCGGAAAGTAGAGCCCTTCTATTTTTTTATGGGCATCTGTAATTTGGACATTCGGTTGTATATCTGGCGTAGTCAGGTTGCGAGTTTCATAGTCGCTAACTAATTTAGAAATCTTTTTAAAAGTACCGTAGTCACCGGAATTAACCATTATCACATGGCCAACATTAACACCGGGTATATAGGCTAACTCTGCAAGCCCGCCATTTACCCCTCCATTGTGCCCTTGATATACCCAGCTTTTATGGACAGATGAATAATTATTAAGTCCATAACCAACTTGCAGGCCAATTTTAGCTGCATTGGTAGATTCTGCTCGCTCCATTCGTTTAAGCGATGAAATTGATACCAGTTGTTCACTTTCAACTAAACCGCGATTTATGAAGAATTGAAGAAATTTTGACATGTCCAATGAAGATGCATTTATAGAACCAGAAGGACGCATAGAAATATGCCAGTAATCTTGAGGTTCATTGCCATTATTGTAGAGAGTTACGCCTTTACTGATAACATCATCGTTCAAAAAATATGTAGCTGTACTCATGCCAATAGGATCAAAGAAATTGGCTTTTACATATTCCTCAAATCCAGTTCCAGTAATTTTTGCTACTATGTAGGCCGCAACCGGAGGCCCTGAGTTGCAATATGAAGAGCGCGTCCCCGGCTCCCACCTTGAGACTCTTGAATGAGGATGAAAGTCTAACGCTTGTTTTAAGGTAGCTGGTGTAGGGTCATTATGCGCATATTCCGGCAAATGAATATCATCCCAGCCGGTAGTATGCTCAAGTAAATGAACTACCCTCACAGGAGATGTCTCATGCCATTTATTCTCGAACTCGATCTCGGGGACTAACTCTGCCACTTTGTCCATTAAATCTAGCTTGCCTTCTTCTACCAATTTAAGAACAGATAAAGCGACAAACATTTTAGAAATTGAACCAATTCTAAACATACTGTCTTCATCAGCTGTAATATTATTTTCAAGATTAGCTTTACCCAGAGCTCCCACCCAAACCGGCCCTGTCTCATCAATCATTGCTATACCAACAGCTGGTAAATCATTTTTCTTAATGAGTTCTGCGATAGCCTCCTGCAATTCTTGAATATTGTTTGGAGGTGAGTTTTCCTCAACAGTGTTTGAATCTTGGTCAACAGTTTGGTTTTGCGCAGCTATTGCCGTAGTTATAAGTAAACTAACAACGACAGGTAAGATAAGTTTGGTTAATGCAGTTTTTATTTTCATTTGAATTCCACAGTATGACTCTTAAGGTCTCTTTGTCGCTTATAGCAGTCGTTTACACTACTAAAAATCGTGTTTAAACAATAGCATCACCCACATTAAATTTACAAATAATTAACATTGCAATATAAAATGTGAGGTCACTCCTAATTGTTAGATGCTAGAAAATAAACAAGACATTATGGTGCTACTGGCAATGATGTTAACTGCGGATTGCTTCATGATTTAACTCAATTGCAATAGCAATTATTGGTAAAGGCGGGAATCTTGAGAATAAGCTGTAGTGACTAATAGTGTAAGGCCATGATTAGGTACCAAACACACCGATAATTGAACTTATGTAGAGCATCGCTATTCTATTTAGGAGCGAAATTAATGCTTAAAACTACCTGACATAAAGAAAACTATCAGTATTGATCAGGCTTGGAGGTACTGATAGTTTGTATGGAAGAGATTCTATTAGGGAAAGCTCTTTCTCATTAATTAATGAGAAAGAGTTGAACAACTCGATAATTTGATGAATAACAAACAGTATTAACGTTAAAAGTTGTCCTATTTACCTGTGAAGCATACATGTAGTAAAAAGCTAACTTCTGGGATCAGAAGTTAGCTTTTTAAAATACGTTAGTTTGTTACTTCATCGCTTTTGCTGCACGGGCTTGATGAAGTTTCTTGTAACTTTCGATTAACCTTAAATGCTTATCTAATCCTTCCAGCTTCATGCTTGTTTTGGTTAAACCAAAGAATTTCACTTCACCATTAACCGAGCCAATAACATTTTTCATGGTTTCTTCGCCAAACATACGATTTAAATTTGCATGGAAATGCTCAAACTGTAATTCTTCATTTAAGGCTATCTCAAGTACAGCATGCATGGCTTGATAAAACAAACCACGTTCTACCGTATTGTCGTTATACTGCAAGAACTCGCCAACCAGTTCATGTGCTTCTTCAAGAACACCTAGGGCTAGGTAAATCAGTATTTTAAGTTCCAGAATAGTCAGTTGTCCCCACACTGTGTTTTCATCAAACTCAATACCTATCAATGTCCTGATATCAATGTAGTTATCCAACTGACTATCTTCTAATCGTTCCAATAAACTTTCGAGCTCATCATCACTCAATTCATGCAGGTTTAAAATATCTTCGCGATAATTCAGTGCCTTATTGGTATTGTCCCAAATAAGATCTTCAACAGGATAAACTTCTGAATAGTCTGGTACTAAAATACGACAAGCTGTAGCGCCATGACCATCAAATACAGCTATATAAACTTCTTTGCCAAGGTCTTTTAGAATCGCCATTAAGCTTTCGTTTTCTTCTTTATTGCTACCAGAGAAGTCCCACTCACAAAATTCATAATCAAAGTTATTACTGAAGAAGCGCCAAGAAATAACACCAGTTGAATCGATAAAATGCTCAACAAAATTTTCAGGCTCAGACACTGCTAAGCTATCAAACGTTGGCTTAGGTACATCGTTTAAACCCTCGAAGCTTCGGCCTTGCAGTAGTTCAGTAAGGCTTCGTTCAAGCGCTACTTCAAAACTAGGGTGAGCACCAAACGATGCAAACACACCACCGGTTCTTGGGTTCATTAAAGTGACACACATTACCGGGAATTGACCACCTAATGAAGCATCCTTTACCACTACAGGGAAGCCCTGCTCTTCTAACCCTTTTATACCGGCTAAAATACTTGGATACTTTTCTAACACCTGTTGCGGCACATCAGGCAACACAATTTCTTGTTCGATGATCTTTCTTTTAACAGCGCGTTCGAAAATCTCTGATAGACATTGCACCTCTGCTTCATGCAAGTTATTGCCGGCACTCATACCATTACTTAAGAATAAATTTTCAATTAAGTTCGATGGAAAATATACGGTTTCACCATCTGATTGGCGTACATACGGTATAGAGCATATACCTCGCTCGGCCATACCAGAATTAGTATCAATTAAATGAGATCCTTGAAGTTCATCGTCTGGATTGTAAATATCCAGACAATATTCATCTAGGATGCCTGATGGCAGCTCATCATTTGCTCCAGGCTTAAACCATTTTTCATTTGGGTAATGAACAAAGTCACTGTTAGCAATGTCTTCACCTAGATACTGGTCGTTATAGAAGAAATTACAGTTCAGGCGTTCAATAAACTCACCTAACGCAGAACAAAGTGCACTTTCTTTAGTTGCGCCTTTACCATTAGTAAAACACATTGGAGAAGCGGCATCACGTATATGCAAAGACCATACATTAGGAACGATATTGCGCCATGAAGAGATTTCTATCTTCATGCCAAGATCTGCCAAAATACCTGTCATGTTTTTAATGGTTTGCTCAAGTGGTAAGTCTTTACCCAGTATGAAAGTACTGGCATCGCCATCTGGTTGTCCCATAATCATGGCTTGTGCATCTTCATCGAGGTTTTCAACGTGTTCGATTTTAAACTCAGGTCCAGTTTGCACAACTTTTTTAACCGTACAGCGATCTATCGACCTTAATATACCTTGTCTGTCTTTATCAGAGATACTTTCTGGTAACTCAACATCAATTTGAAAAATTTGGTTGTAGCGATCTTGTGGATCTACAATATTGTTCTGGGACAATCTGATGTTTTCAGTAGGAATGTCTCGAGCTTTACAATACACCTTTACAAAGTAAGCCGCACAAAGTGCAGATGAAGCTAAGAAATAATCAAAAGGACTGGGGGCAGAACCATCCCCCTTGTAACGAATAGGCTGGTCAGCAATGACAGTAAAATCATCAAACTTTGCTTCAAGTCTAAGGTTGTCGAGAAAATTAACTTTGATTTCCATTGGATAGTGTCCACAATTGTATGCTGCAATAGTAAGAGTTTAGTCTCTTTATTTAGGAGTCACTAAATACTTACGATCGGCGGATTGATCTTTATAGGTGGGGAATTATCCTTGTTTTCGCGACAATAGTCTTGAATTAATTATATAAATTGGCGAAATATCTGTGTTTAAGTACGTTTACCTAATATTAGCAAAAGTTATTCAACAAAATTAAAAGTTATTCGTATAACGTTTATTAAAAGTCAGTTTTACTTCTGCGTTAAAAAAAAGCTGAAACAATAATTAAAGAAGGAAAAATAAAAAAATAAGTCCGCATCATTAACCTTAAGTATTTATTTGCCTCTTTTAACTCCATAAAGTGGTCAATCACTACTAGCCCTTTATACATTACTGTTAATGCAATAAAAGTTGTTATAAACACAGTAGAGTCAAAGCCCTCCCCTAAAATCGTGTTACTAAAAGTTATCGCAATTAATGCAACCCAGTAATACTCAAGTTTACCAAAACGTTTCATCGGTTCACCCCTAATGTAATACGTATAACAGCGGAAAAATTAATATCCACATCAAATCGATCATATGCCAATAAACCGCCAGCGCTTCTAATCCAGCGTACTCTTTTGCCGAATATGCGCCACTACGTAATCTAAAAATAACCCACAATATGGCACAAGCAGCCCAACCAACATGTAAAAAGTGATTAAATGTCATGTAATAATAAACGGTAAAAAATTCACTGGTTTTGGTACTGAAACCTTGTAAGTCGTTCCAATAAAATTCATAGGATTTAAAGCATAAATACAGACACGCACAAATAAATGTGTACCAAAGATAGCGTTCACATTTTTTGAAATTATTCTTACGAATATTACTCATGGCTTTTGCCATAAAGTAGCTACTTGTCAGTAAAATAACGGTATTACTAACCCCTATTGGCGTATTTAAACTTAACGGTCCTGTGGCAAAAACCTCTGGGTAGTTATATTTAGCAATAAAATAGGCAATAAAAAATATACCAAATTCGGTTAATTCCGAAAGTATACCTACCCAAATAGGAATATTACCTGGTACTCTGCCAGCTTCTTGTTCACTCCATTTTCTTGGAAAGATAGCTAGCGAATTATTTGGTTCTATAGAAGTCATATTTCACAATTAACCTAAAAATAAAGAAAGTAATCTACATTAAACCTAAAGGACTCAATAACCTGGTTTGGCTTTGGTCAATATTGGTAAATAAATATAAACAAAGCAGCCATAAGCAATTACCCAAAACACAATTGCGGTATTAATAACTTGACTGTAATCGGTTAAAAAGTAGCTGCCAAACACTCTAAAAATTGTCGATAAAATAATTGTAATAAAAGCAAAGGTCATCAACTTACTTGCGACTATAGCTCTGCCAGTATGGCCTAATGATACTCGTGATATCATCGACAAAATCATAGTTCCCATAGCGCCAACAGTGAGTAAATGAACCGCTTGTGATTGGCTTACCGTGGCACTAAGCTCAGCGACACCGAATAACAACAAGCCTATGGCAATACACCAATAACTAAAATGTAGTGACCACACCAATGGTGTTTTTAAGGTCACCCATACTTTCCAACGAAAAGCTCGAGCAGCATGTGCAACTGCAGCGATAAAATAGATACCTGCTTTAAACTCTGTTGGTAAATCAATAATATTAAAGCTAATAATTAGTGCTACCAGGGTGGTGATTATGACCACTTTTTCGAGCCAACCAACTGCATTCACACGTGGTGTTTGGGTACCGTTGGCCGTAAACATTGGAAATACACGCCCCCCCATAATAGTCATAATCAAGGTAACTAATAGCACCATTGCTGTACTTGCGTTGTTCATTAACTGAGGTGATTGAGAAACGATAGAATAATGCATGACAATATTGATTAATGTCATTATTAACAAAATTGGGATAAACATTAGATTTCGCCACAGCTTTACTTGAATTATAGGGTAAGCAAGTGCAGCAGCAGCAAGTGGTAAAAAAGTAATATCAACAAGAATAATAAACCAGGGGGAGAGATTAACTGGCATTAAAAACAAGACTCTGCCTAGCAACCAGAGAATGAACAAACCTAATAGACCTTTGCCATTTAAACTGCGTACCCCTGTCCAGTTTTGCACTGCTGTTAATAAAAAACCAACGATAATGGCAGAAACAAAACCGAACAACATTTCATGCTTGTGCCACCATAATGCCCCACCGTACACATCAGCTGTAAAGCTACCATTCAACATTGCGCCCCAAAGCAATAAACTGATGATGCTAAAGAAGGATGCACATAAAAAAAATGGACGAAATGCCAACTCAAGAAATGCCATTGGAGTGTTTTTTTGCTCTGTTGAAGAGGTTTTAGTATTTGCTATGTTAATCATAATTGAAGTCCTATCGAAGGATGATTTTTGCAATAAATATTTAAGCAAGTTTTAAAGTAAGAAGATTGCCTAATTGGTTCTGGTCATCAGCGCCTACCAAATCAGATAAAGTAAATTTATCGAGAGTTTGATAAAAGCTTTGTTGTGCTTGGGCAAAAATTTGTTTTAATTGACAGCCCGGCGTTATAACGCATTGATTGTTTTCACCAAAGCACTCCACCAGCTTATTCGAATCTTCCAGCTCTCGTACCAAAGCACCTATGTTTATCAAAGCGGGAGGTTTGTTCAGTTTGATACCACCATTTTTGCCACGTATAGCAAGCAAGTAACCCTTTAGGTTAAGTTGCTGAACAATTTTCATTAAGTGATTTTTAGAAATGTTGTAACTTTTAGCAATATCATTAATCGTCACAAGTTGCTCTGAGTTTATCGCCAAGTATATTAATACTCGCAGCGAATAATCAGTGTACCGAGTTATGTGCATTTGAAATTACCATGGCATCAAATTAAAGATGCATTTAAAATACATCTTTAAATATGGCGATTCAAACTTATTCGAAATTAGATGAAATAAAGTTAATGTAGATCAATAAAATTAACTAGTTGTAGTTAAAAGTGTTTTTTATTGCGTAAAAAATTGAACAGCATCACCCAATCACCGATAAAGCTGTACAGAGGATAAATGAAAGTAGCAGGTTTGTTTTTTTCAAAAAAGAAGTGCCCTACCCAAGCAAAACCGTAACCAATTAGCGGTAAAGACCACAACAACACATATTGCTGAGTAAAAAGACTGAATGCCAACATGCTTAACACTAAAATACTGCCAATGTAATGTAAATTACGACAAACAGTATTTTTATGCTGAGATAGATAAAACGGGTAAAACTCTTTGAACGTTTTAAATTTTTTCTCTTTCATCACTTGGTCTTATTTAGAGTCTTTATAATGAACCATTAATGGACCAGTAACATTACCCACCGTAATTTCTTTAATTGTGTCGTAATCACACTCCTTAAAGAATTCTTTGTATTTATCAGAAGTTACATAGATAGCCACGCCTTCACTTTCTGTTTCATCTTCAAACACAGCATTAACCGCAGCCATTAGATAATGACCAAAACCATGGTGCTGATGTAACGGGTGTATGGCAATAAAAGATAGGATATGGAAGCAATCCATTGGCACGGCTGCAATAATTTGCTCTTCTTTTTGGATCATTTGCTTGGTACTCACGTAACCCGCACTAAGCATCATTTTTAAACGCCAATGCCAGAAACGATCCGAGCCAAACCCACCGGCAGGACTGTGTAAACATGCAACACCAACCAGTGCTTCTCCAAGGTATATACCTAATATTGGTTGTTTTGCTTGCCAAAAAGCCGCTAACTCTTCTCTAATGGAAGCTCTTAGCTTTTGTTCGTAATCACCTGAACCAGAAAAAATATCCAGAAATACAGGATCATCATGGTAAGCCTGATAGATTAGTGACGCCGCCAGTTTAAGCTCTGGAGCTGTCAAATAAGCGGCTCTGATCTCGCAATCAGTAGCGATTTTTACATCATTCATAACTCGCCCTTTTAAACTTTTGTTTGGTAACTTAGCAGCGTATTTGTTGTTATTATTGTTGCATCTATTCCCCTATTTTGAGGATTGTTTTTTTAGATACTTTTTCGCTGAAAAACCACCATATCAATTAATTTGAATTTAAGTCAATTAAAGTTGCTGATTATTTATTCAGTTTTGTTTTACAAATAAATAATAAAGCTATACTGAAATAACTGATTAACTTTGGGGAGTTATAAGCTTGGACTTGTCATCACACAACTTAGAAGGCTTGTTTGCACAACTTGGATTAGATGCAACAGACAGTGGAATAAAAACATTTATTAATAAGCATAAAGGCTTAGATGCTAATACTAACCTAGCTGACGCAAGTTTTTGGAATAATTCTCAGGCTAGTTTTTTATCTGATGCGCTTCAATTGGATTCTGATTGGAGTGAAATAGTAGATGTGCTGAATACTTTACTCCGTTAAACATTAAATTGGCTAATATCAGGGTTGGGACCGATATTAGCCAATATATGGTTACGGTTAATTAAAGCTCTTTATATGCGCTTTCGCCCCAGCTTACTAATTTATCCGCTTTAAAGATAAGTGGCGTACACTCATCTTTTGTTGTCATGCTGTCAGAATGAACTCTGTTCGTACGATAAAACAACACTTGAATTGTTTCGCCATCTTTTTCATAACGCTCATTAAAATCTGGAACGCCTAGATAATCTTGGGCTGCTATATAACCCATGCCATTTTCTAGACGAGCAATTTTTTTACGGTTCTCAAACTCTCGATCTTCATGATCAGAAATAAAGCTACCATGTTTACCATCGCCATCGGCAACAATGATGCAACCGGTTAAACCTAAGGTAAGTGGAGCAATAAGTAGTAACGTTGCTAAAGATTTTTTCATGGGATTCCCTCTATAAAGTTAAATTTTTATAATTTATTAAAATTGTAGTTAATTTCATTATTTGTTAAAAGTTAAAGTTTATAAAGCAAATACATTGCCAACTTTGTAACCAATTGTTATTAAAGGCTTTTTAAACATAACATAAAAATACAGGATGACTTGATTAGCTATTTTCGCTACTATTTATTCAATTTAACAATATATGTGTAAAAAATGAGCTCAGATCACGAAATATACCAAATAGCCGCACAACTGGCCGCTGAAAATAAAACACCAACCGTTGCCTTAATTAAAGCAAGATTAACGCAAAGCCTACCTCTGGCCAAAGTCATTAAAGGCTTACAGTCTTGGCAGAACAATCCTAAAATTGCAGAAACAAGCACACCTGAAGTTAAAACGCCAAGAAAGGCCGATGAGAACACACTTACATTGGCTGAAGTTGAATCATTAATTGAACAGGCAATAACGCCTCTAAAAGCTGAAATAGAACGCCTAAAAGCTAAAATAAGTTAATTACGCAGAAAGTACGCCATTTTCAATAGGGATATTGTATATGTCGCTGAAACACGGATGTTAAAAAGCGGTCCTTGGTACTTCTGCATATAGTTCATCCCTGGAACAAAGCAGAAAGTACGCCATCCTTGGCATTTCTGCATATAGTTCATCCCTGAACAAAAAAGCCGATATATTTATATCGGCTTTGTTAAATTGAAGTGATTGCTTGTTAGCTTTTAAAGCTTAAGCTATTGATGAATTCAGTTAAGTTAGACGCTATTAACTTAGAGGGCTCACAGCCAACCGGCTCTACCCAAACTTCACCACTATCGTTTTTAATGACTAAATTAATGTCATCTTCATCTGTTACCGCAAAAAATATGGTTACTTCTTGTTTTAACTTTTGTTTCATCAGTACATGACCAATGATATTTTGTTGTAAACGCTCATAATCATCTTTATTCCATGCAAACAGTAACTCTAAGTTGCCTTCACTGCAGCTTGCTGGAATAGCTTCTGAATATATTTGACTAAAATACGTATGAACATCTGGATGAATAGTGAAACCAAGAGCTTGTTCAACATTTTTAAAATCTAAAGCTTCATCAATGTTTACCGGCTGCCAATGAATAAAACCATCCGCATCTATTGCACCGGTTTCACATGGCGATGGCCAACTACTATCGTGCTCAACACTAGGTAATTTACCTGTTTGTTTAATACAATGTTGTTTGAACTGCTCTGTTAACTGCTTAATAGCTAAGTCAATGCTTTGCGCTGTGGTATTCATCAGGTAAAATACGCCTTAAATTTAATTAATGTTATGCTGCTACATCACAGTATATTATGTTGTTTCTATGAAAGTAAGCAAAAAGAGAATATGACTCACTACGACAATGCCACCGAACTAAAGTCTTTATTACTTGGAAAAAGTACTGAATATAAAAGTAATTATGCGCCAGAGCTGTTGCAAGGCGTGCCAAGATCATTAAATAGAGATGACTTAAACCTGCAAGACTCTTTACCCTTTTATGGTGAAGATGTTTGGTATGGTTATGAGCTTTCTTGGCTTGAGCCGAATGGTAAGCCAGTGGTCGCGGTAGCCGAATTTCGTATACCCTGTACAAGTGAAAATTTAGTCGAGTCTAAATCATTCAAGTTGTATTTGAACAGTTTCAATCAGAGCTGTTTTGACTCATGGCAGGATGTTGAAAAAACTCTTGTTAACGATTTAACAAATACAGCAAACGCTCCGGTTAAGGTAACATTATTTGAGGTTGATAACTGCCCAGCTCTTGCGATTAAAAAAATAGATGCTGTTAAAATTGATGACATCGATATTACTATTGAAAACTATGAGTTTGATCGGAATATTTTAACCCAAGCTGTACCGTCTACACCTGAAGATAGCGTAAGCGAGTATTTGGTAAGTCATTTATTAAAATCTAACTGTTTAATCACCAACCAGCCAGACTGGGGTAGTGTTTATATTTCTTATACCGGTAAACAAATTAATCACGCATTGTTGCTTAAATATTTAATTTCATTTCGCCAGCATAATGAGTTTCATGAGCAATGTGTAGAACGTATCTACACGGATATAATGGAATTTTGTAAGCCGGAATCACTTACTGTATTTGCACGCTACACTCGCAGAGGTGGACTAGACATTAACCCATTTAGAAGCAGCGAAGATATCTCTGCGCCACTAAATAGAACGCTTAGACAATAATCCTAGAATCGATAACAGTCATGTAAACTCTTACTTCGTTTATATGACTGCTCTACGTTTCTCCTTGCTCACCTTTTTATCTGCTCCTTTATAGACTACACTCAAACTATAGACACCCATTTTATTGTCTAAGTTGTTATTTTCCTTAATAAAAACTTTAATTATCTATTGTCATTTTCGAGGTAGCTTATGCAAATTGAATTAAACCCAGTAGGCAATATGTGCCAACTTTCTCCTCTTGAAGTCGATCAACTTCAGCATTCTGCTAATAGTGAACTTTATCAACTTTATCGTAACTGCTCTCTTGCTGTTCTAAATGTAGGCAGCACAACAGACGATGCGGAAGCCATCTATGAAACATATAAAGACTTTAATATCCAAGTGTTAAAGCGTGAGAGAGGGGTGAAATTACGATTAATTAACCCACCAGCACATGCCTTTGTTGATGGTAAAATAATTAAAGGTATTCAAGAACAATTATCGGCTGTTTTGCGTGACATTTTATTTATTTCAAGCAGGTATTTGGCTACCCCACCACCACGCCCATCAAGCTTAATCACCCACATTGTCTTTGATATTATTCGTAATGCCGACGCGATAAAGCTCGATAGCGATCCAGGGGTTATCACATGCTGGGGTGGTCACTCTATAAATCAGGATGAATATAAATACACTAAAGATACAGGTTACCAACTCGGGCTTCGCAATATCAATATTTGTACGGGTTGCGGTCCAGGGGCAATGAAAGGTCCAATGAAAGGTGCAACGTTCGGCCATGCTAAACAACGTAGTGGCATTGGCCGCTATATAGGCTTAACTGAGCCCAGTATTATTGCTGCTGAGCCACCAAATACCATTGTAAATGAGTTGGTGATCATGCCTGATATTGAAAAACGCCTAGAGGCTTTTGTTCGTTTAAGCCACGGTTTAATTATTTTCCCTGGGGGGGCTGGAACAGCTGAAGAGTTGTTGTTTGTATTAGGGATTTTATTGCACCCAGAAAATAAACTGCAAAAATTACCGATTGTGCTCACAGGCCCTAAAGGCGCAGAACAATATTTCAATGCATTAGATAGATTTATTGGTGAAATCTTAGGTCCTGAAGCGCAGCAATTATACACAATTATTATTGACGACAGCGAACAAGTGGCGAAATATCTAAAAGACCAAATAAGCTCAGTAATAAGCTACCGTAAAGCGGTTGGTGATGCTTATCACTATAACTGGACTTTAGAAATAGAAGCTCAATTTCAACAGCCATTTGAACCAACTCATGAAAATATGGTTCAAATCAGTTTAAGTAAAGAGTTACCGGTAAATGTACTGGCGGCAAATTTACGAAGAGTATTTTCCGGCATTGTCGCGGGCAATGTGAAGCCAGAATGGGTTAAAAATATTCGAAAAAACGGTCCTTATGAGATATCTGGCGATAAAGAAATTATGACTCACATGGATAACCTGTTATCATCTTTTGTTAAGCAGGGAAGGATGAAGTTACAAGGTAAATATACACCTTGTTATAAAATCGTTTCAGAATAACAAAAATAAAATACATACGATGCAAGCTCACTTAGTTCTTATTGATGCCATGAATTTGATCCGCAGAATACATGCTGCGCAAGAACGGTTGTACCCGTTAAATGGCGATTTGTCAGATAAAACCAAACAACAAATTATCCACAATACCAAAACTGCAGCGACTAAAGCCCTGCAAAAAATTATTCAAGAACATAAACCAAGTCATGCGTTAGCAGTATTTGACTGCCAAGGTTTGTGTTGGCGTTATAAAATTTTTCCCGACTACAAAAAAGGTCGTAAGAAAATGCCAGAGCATCTTGCTGAAAGTTTGTCGGCAATGCAGGACAGTTTTTTAGCTTTAGGCGTAGATTCACTTGAGTCTGAGCAGGATGAAGCCGATGATTTAATTGCTACATTAGCTGTAAAAATGGCACTCAATGGTCAAAACACAACGATTATCTCTACTGACAAAGGTTTTTTACCGTTACTCGGACATCATGTTCAGGTATATGACTATTTTAAAAAACGTTATTTTGATGATGAATATGTGCAACAAAAGTTCAATGTTAAAACCTCACAACTCATCGACTTTTGGACATTAACCGGAGATACAACAAATAAAATCCCGGGCGTCGCAGGCATAGGACAAATAACAGCTGCAGAACTTTTAAATAACTACGGCTCTTTAAAAGCAATACTCGCAGCTACAGACTTAAAAAAATCAGTTGCTAAAAAATTCGCTGATACTGAATTGCAATTTGAATTAAGCCAACAACTTCTGAATTTGAAAAAAGACATACCTTTAGGCTTTAACCTTAAAGATATTCGTTTACATAATGAGGCCAGTTAAAAAATTGTTACAATTTTTTAACCCTATTATCATCATATAATTTATAATCATTTTTTTATAATTATGTAATAATAAAGTTTATATTTTTTTGCAAGGATTGTTATGAACACCAAAGTAGTTTCGCGTATTGTCATCGCAGTTATTATTTATGGCATTTTTGCCGCTGCGGTAATGCATTTCTATAAAGACACCCCAGTAAAAATGGAGTGGGATGAGCGCGAGGGCTTCAACCGCCAGTATATTGCTAAATTAAAACTAGATAGCGCCAACCTTGATAAAATAATTATGGATATTGGTAGCCCTGATTTAACTGAAGCAAAAAAAGTTAAAACTGGTAACTATCAAGTCATGTTTTTTAGGACGCAACATAAACATTCTGATGGTATAACAACTCAAGATGAATGCACCCCACTATTATTCAAAGATGATATTTTAGTTGGGATCGGCGAAAGTGCATATTTAGACTATAAACAGTTAAAAGCAATTGAGTAACATCATTTGAAATGTTCAAATAACATTGGAGCAGGGTCTTAATCTTCTCATACTTTAGTCTAATTTCGCTTAAAATCCGTAAAAACATATGCAAATTTACGTAAAGTGACTAGATATGAAAGTATAGCCATGATATAAAACGCCGTACTTAAACGGCGTTTTTTTATACCCGAAGTATTTATTTAGCACATGTTATTAATAGGCAAACTTTATGACTCAGCAAACGATCACCATTATTCCTGGCGATGGCATCGGCCCAAGTATTATCGATTCATGTATTAAAGTACTAGACAAAGCTGGATGTGACTTTAACTACGAATTTTCAGATGCTGGTTTAACCGCTTTCAAAAAATCCGGTGACCTTGTTCCTGAAGAAACATTAACGCTTATTGAAAAAAATAAGATCTGCCTCAAAGGGCCTCTTACCACTCCTGTTGGCGAAGGCTTTACGTCTATAAACGTTACTCTTCGTAAAAAATTCCAACTATACGCAAACCTACGCCCAGTAACATCATTCAAGGGTACCCGCGCCCGTTATGACAATATTGATATTTTAACGATACGTGAAAACACTGAAGGTATGTACTCAGGTCTTGGTCAAACAGTATCCGCTGACGGTGAAACCGCAGAGGCAATGAGTTTAATTACGCGTGAAGGTGCTGAACGTATTGTTGAATTTGCCTATCAAACTGCGATAAAAGAAGGCCGTAAAAAAGTTACAGCTGTGCATAAGGCAAATATCTTAAAGTCTACGTCGGGTTTATTTTTAAAAGTAGCTCGTGAAGTTGCTAGCCGTTACCCTGAAATTGAATCAACAGAAATGATTGTCGATAATTGCTGTATGCAGCTTGTGATGAATCCAGAACAATTTGACGTGATTGTAACAACGAACTTGTTCGGTGATATTTTATCTGACTTATGTGCAGGATTAGTAGGCGGTTTAGGCATGGCGCCAGGGGCCAACATTGGTAAAGACTGTGCAATTTTTGAAGCTGTTCATGGCAGTGCTCCTGATATTGCAGGTAAAAACCTGGCTAACCCTACATCAGTTATTTTAGCGGCAATTCAAATGCTTGAATACATGGGGATGGATGATAAAGCTACTCTAATTCGTGATGCAATTGCCGATGTGATAGAGACTGGTGATCGCACTACTCGTGACCTAGGCGGCGAACATGGTACTACCGACTTTACTGAAGCGTTGTTAGAAAGGTTGTAAAAAAGGAGCCGCGGCTCCTTTTTTATAAACGAGAACATACATTCAGCCGCTGCGCGTTTAAAGTACTTCTAGAAGCGAGAAACGAGAAGCTAAGGGCAGTATTGTTATAAAGTATGTTTAAAAACGATACCGATAAAACGCTCTTCGTCTCTCGTATCTATTAATCTCGTCTCTAGTTTTACTTATTACCTAACACACGTAAATGCACAGTCACTTCTTCACGATCATAGTATAAATGCTTAGCGTACATTTCATACCAAATGCTGTGTTCAGATAATGTGTCTTTTATTATTTGTAAGTTTTTCATCACTAGTTGATAACGTCCAGCTGTAGGCGGAAGCTTTAAATTAAACATTGCTTCTTTACAGTCACCTTCAACCACCCAGTCAGCCATGAGTTTGGCAACTTTAGTTGGGTTTTCAATCATGTCACACACTAACCAATAATTGTTCTTTTTACGAGGGCGCCACTTAAAGCCATCTTGCTGATAGTGCTTAACTTGCCCGGTTTGCATCAAGTCATCATCCATAGGGCCGTTATCAACAGCTTTAACCATCATGCCTCTACGAACCAGTTGATAAGTCCAACCTCCAGGCGCTGAACCTAAATCAACAGCATTTAAACCGCCAGCGAGACGAGTTTCATGTTCTTCTTTAGGAATAAAATATAAAAATGCTTCATCAAGCTTTAATGTAGAGCGACTTGGCGACGCACTTGGAAATTTTAGTCTATGTATACCCATCACATGTTCTGATGAGTTTGAGACGTAAGAATAACCCAATTGCACTTGTTGCCCTGACATGAATAAGGCGTGCAAAATTGTTGCGCCACGCGCATCATTGCCCTGCTCTTTCGCTGCCAGCACACCAGATTTACGCAAATTTTGTCTTAGCGGAACCGATAATTTTCTAATGAATTTAGACAGTTCTTTACCATCGTTAGTATCGGTTGTTTCCATACGAATTTCTTCATAATGAAAATCAGTACCCAGCGCTTCACTAATCGCCTCAACGCGGTTAAATGCAGGTAATTCTACTTCCTCACCTAAAGTAACAAACCATTGGCGAGCAAAAATTAAGCGCGCTAAAGGCAGCTTTTGAATTAACTTATCTGCGTCGCTACTTTCATGTAAATGGAAATAAACCAAGCCCTGGTTTTTACACACTTTGATGTAACCATAAACTTCATTCCAGGCTGCTTTCTCTTGAATTTCAGCGCCACATTCTTTTTCAAAACCTGGTCGACAATAAAGGACAATCGCGGTCATTAATCTTTGTTTCCTATGATGTTAGGACTAGTTTTAGCACTGGCTACACCAAGTACTATCCAACCTAAAGCAAACGCTACTCCGCCCATTGGGGTCAGTTTCGAGAGCATGCCTATAGATATAAATGTTCTTAAAATTATTAAGCCACAAAAACTTAATAAACCAAAACCAAACAAACTTGCTGCATATTGGCAAAGCCTTTGATTAGTTTGGTTAAATAAAAGCACCGCAATAAATATCGCAATGCTATGAATAAATGCAAATAATAATGCGGTTTCTAAATTACTTACCTGATGTAAGGATAGCTTATCTCCTGCGTGAGACAACCATGCCGACAGTAGCACGCAAGCGGCGGCTATTATGCCAGAAAATGTAGATAAAATACGCATTAACATTTAACTTTGTTCCTTTATAAAAGCTTTTATTACATTAGCCGCGGTTATTTTATGCTGAAAATGGGTAAAACCTGATTTTACTCTTGGTTTTAAATCGTGATCGCCATCCTCAACAAAGTGAACAGTAATATTATTTGCTAAATCATAATCCAAAATATCGGCTTTATTACCTAGAGGATCTCTGTCACCTTGCACTATTACAACTGGCTTATCAGCTTCCTGCAAAGGCTCTAAACGGAGTTTTTCTGGTTTTTTCTGTGGGTGAAACGGATAACCAATACACACAACGCCATTCACTTTTTCTTCACCGGCAACCATAGCGGCTACCCTAGACCCCATAGATTTACCGCCGATAAACAAAGGTAGCTCTGCAGAGTATTGCTTAATTCGTTCAATATAACTTTCTTTCAATACATCCATTTTTCCTGGTGGACGTCGTTTACCATCAATTAAGCGTTGTTGCATGTAAGGAAAATTAAAACGTATTACGTTTATCTCACGTTCGTTTAACAGCTGAGTAAATTCGGTCATAAACGCACTATCCATATTCGCGCCTGCACCATGGGCAAATATCAAGGTTGCAACAGCACCATCAACCAAATTTTGTTGAATTGATAAGTCATCAGTAATTGGCATTACCCTATTTCTCCATTCTCTATGTCACTTTCTTCTACAGCAATAGTGTTTAATACCCATTGACGAAATTGGTTAATTCTTCCCGTATCAAGCTGTTCATCTCTACAAACAATATAAAATGCATCCTGATTCACTAATACATGAGAAAATGGTGCAATTAAACGACCAGCTTCAATATCTGGTTTTGCCAAGATGTTATTTACTAGTGCGACACCCTGGCCATGAATTGCAGCTTGCATAACCAACGCTGAATGGCTAAATATCGGTCCTTGATTTAGATTGCTTGTTTGAGTATTTATACTTTTAAACCACCGTTTCCAATCTTTCCTTGATGAATCGTGCAATAGCGTATGATGCTCTAAATCAGCAGCGTTAACTATTGGCCTTTCACTTGTCAGCATTAACGGCGAACAAACTGGAATTAAATATTCAGTTAATATTTTATCTGAGACTACGTTAGGCCATGGACCACGCCCATAATAAAATGCAACATCAACATCACTGGTGAGCGTGTCATCGTCGTTATCAGCCGCTTTAATTCGTACATCAATGTCTGGATGATGTTTATTGAAATCAGTCAAACGTGGCACTAGCCATTGAATGGCTAAACTTGGCTGAATAGAAACGGTTATCGTCCCCTTCTCACTTTTTGCTAATAACTTTTGTGTTGCGTCATGCAGAGAAACAAAAATATCTTTTATGTCTAAAAAGTAAGACTGACCTTCTTCGGTGAGTAACAGAGATCTATTTTTTCGCATAAACAGCTTTAAACCAAGATGCGCTTCTAACGATTTTATTTGATGAGAAATTGCAGCTTGAGTGACGAATAACTCTGCAGACGCTTTTGTAAAGCTCAACAGACGTGCGGATGCTTCAAAGGCTTTTAGTGCATTAAGAGGTGGTAGTCGATTAGACATAGGCTAAGTTGTTTTTATTCATTATATTTTCTAATGCGTAATTATAAAGTAACTCTTGCTTGTGTGCTATTAAAGTAACGCTTCCCAAAAAATTCAAACAGGCAACTACCGACATGAAAGTTTATTCTAAGAATAATAAATCTATATTAATCTGAAGGTTACAAACTATTACATTACTAAACAATCCATTACTTGTTAATTTTATGTTGCACTGGTTTAATAGCACCATATTAATTAAGAGGCTTAAGTCATGAAAAAGAACACAAATACTATTATCGCTATCGCAACTGCTGCAGTATTACCATTTTTTGCTTTTAATGCTGCTGCTGAAGACAGTGCTGTTACTCACGCACAAGCTCAACAAATTCGAATCGCTGCAATTAGCGTAGAAGACAACCTAGAAGCAATGCGTTTAGAAATGAACGAAGAGCAAAATGTTGAAATCACTGCTATGACTCAACTTAATGAAGAGCAAATTGATCTTGAAGTTGAACGTGACCTTGAAAACAACGAAGAGTATCAAGAGTTAATTGCTGATTAATTCAGTAAAGACTACCTATTGGTAAACCATGGTCAAATAGAATTTATTTGTCAATGAAGTTACAAACTTAAAGCCGTCCATGGCAGTTTGCATTCCTTCATCCATGAAGTTACAAACTTAAAGCCGTCCATGGCAGTTTGCATTCCTTCATCCATGAAGTAAAAAGCGCCTTAATAGGCGCTTTTTTGTTTTAAATAATTAGCAGAATATCTAAAGTAGAAATTTTCTAATCCAAATGTTAATTAGGCGCGAACAACCCACGCCAAAAAACACTTTGTATCATTCACATTATTAAACTTCAATAACTGTGAACAAGTTTGATCTGTCACCACAATATTGTGTTTATTGACAGAGATTGATTGTATTGGCGATTTAATTGAATAAATCTTGCCATTATATGTATATGACATAATAAAACTCTTTTTAATTAGCGCGATACTTTTTGACGTATTGGCGCATGAATATGAAAAGCTTTTTATTGTTTGAACTAGTCGCAATGTAGCATTGTGCTATAAGTACGACGATTATAATTTTTTAAAAATTAAAACAACAGTATGATCGAGACTTTGCTCGATAACTCAGACAACGTTAAGCTTTTTGTTTTGCGTGATGACTGACTGTGAAAGGGAAAGACATAACATTAATTATCGCAGTGATAATTGGTTAAATAAACAAGATGGGAATAGTTAACAACGCAACTCTATAGATATTTGTATATAAAGTAAACATTTATTTATAACACCTATACAAAATTTGCATTTTACGTTCATAAAATAAAGGCTGCATAGTGCAGCCTTGTATTAAATCAAGATTGTATAAAGCTAGTCAGTGATTAATGGCTCAAACGATTTCACTAAGTCATCAACTGCTTTCATTTGTACTAAATAGTTTTCCAATGCATGCAATGGTAGTGCACAAGGACCGTCACAAAGGGCTTCATCAGGGTTCTCATGAGCTTCAATGAATAAACCTGCAATACCCAACGCCATACCACTTCGAGCTAACTGTGCGGCTTGAGCACGGCGCCCATCAGCAGAATCACTTCTACCGCCTGGCTTTTGTAGTGCATGAGTCGCATCAAAAATAACTGGCGCCATTGTAGTCATCTCATCCATCGCAAGCATATCAACAACCAAGTTGTTATATCCGTAGCAACTACCGCGCTCACATAAGATAACGTTTTCATTACCCGCTTCGCTGAACTTGTTAATGATATGGCGCATTTCATGAGCAGCTAAAAACTGTGGTTTTTTCACATTTACAACAGCATTAGTTTTTGCCATCGCCACAACTAAGTCAGTTTGACGAGCCAAAAATGCAGGCAGTTGAATAACATCAACAACTTCAGAGACCGGTTGTGCTTGGTAAGTTTCATGCACATCAGTGATAATTGGTACGTTAAAAGTAGACTTTATTTCTTCAAATATTTTTAAACCAGCATCCATTCCTGGACCTCGAAATGAGTTCACTGACGAGCGATTGGCTTTATCAAAAGAAGCCTTAAATACATAAGGGATACCAAGCTTCGTTGTTACTTCAACATAATGCTCTGCGATTTTCATTGCCATATCGCGAGATTCCAGCACATTCATACCGCCAAACAACACGAACGGCTTGTTGTTATCAACACTTACGTTAGCAAAATCTATCGTTTGTAAACCCATGAGAAATCCTTATTAAGAAACAACTTGTAAAATTTGGCCACATAACCACGCCATATATGTACCTACTGTATAGCCTAAAACAGCTAATAAAACACCTACCGGAGCTAAAGATGGGTGGAACGCTGATGCAACAATAGGTGCAGAGGCTGCGCCACCAACATTGGCCTGGCTACCTACAGCCATATAAAACAGTGGTGCTTTGATTAGTTTAGCGACAAATAACATAAGACTCGCGTGTATTATCATCCAAATAGCACCTATAACGAAATAAATCGGCGCTTCAACAATCATGGTAACGTCCATCTTCATACCAATTGAAGCTATAAGAATATATAACATTACCGAGCCAACTTTACTGGCACCTACACCTTCAAGTTTACGTAAACGAGTAAATGACAAAATAATACCAACAGTAGTGGCAAATACTATCATCCAGAAAAATTTACTATGGAAAGATAATTTGTCCAGTTCAGGAAAGTTCGTCACCATATAAGGCGTAATGGCATCGGCAAAGATGTGAGCAAAACCAGTTACACCAAAGCCAATGGCTAAAATAATCATTAAATCATGAAGTGCAGGATTACGAGAGTGCTCAGCATGGAAGTTTTCTACTCTTTCTTTTAAACGAGTAATAGCTGATGTGTCTGCTCCAGCTTTTTCATCAATTTGTTTTGCATTCGATGCCATAACTAATAGGATTGCCATCCAAATATTAGCAACAATGACATCAACGGTGATCATTGCAGAGAAAATTTTGTCTCCTGCCCCGTAAATTTCCTTCATTGCGGCTTGGTTAGCGCCACCACCAATCCAACTACCGGCAACAGTCGTTAAACCACGCCATACCGCTTCAGGCCCATCTACACCAAGAACTCCTGGAGCAAAACTGGCTACAATCATTAATGCAATCGGGCCGCCCAATACAATACCAACGGTACCAGTAAAGAACATAATTACTGCTTTTTTACCTAAGCCGGCAATTGCCTTTAAATCAACACTTAACGTTAATAACACCAAACAGGTTGGTAATAAGTATCGAGATGCAACAAAGTAAAGGTTCGACTCTTCACCACTAATTACACCAAAGGTATTTAGTAAAGACGGTAAAAAGTAACATAATAATACGGCTGGAACGATGGTATAAAATCGCTTCCATTTAGGGTTACTGCTATTAGCGGTATAAAAAACCAAACCAAGTAAAATGGCCAATAAACCAAGGACTGAAGCATCGTTAGTGATTAACGCTTGATTATGCATGTGTTCTCCGAAAATGAAATTATAGTCTCCCCTTCATGTAAAAAAGGGATAGTGTAGTTTTTGCTAATGAATAACAGTATCTATACTGCTAATCATATCTAATTGCATTTGTAATATTTTAGCTTGTGGATCTTTAGGACAACGCTCAACAAAATACTGATAGTCATCGAAAGCTACTTTAAAGCAATCAAGTTGCTGTAATAAAAAACCACGATCACGTCGATGATACGGATCATTTGGGTTTAATGCCAATATTAACTCAACACATTGTAATGCTTCAGAAAACATTTGTTCTCTGATCAATGAGTTTTTCAAAGATATTAAATATTGAACAATTAAATTTTTATCACTAATAGCCTCTAAAGTAACATGTTCGTTTGGATTTTCATCATTATTCAATCGTTGGTCAAGCTCATGCCAATTAATTGGTGTGCCATCTAAACAATTAAAAATAATGGCATAGTCTTCATCACAAACAATACGCAACATTACTTCATTAGGTACATAAACGGCATCCACTTGAAAGCCACAGCAACGAATAATATGCAAAAGAAGTAAATTCTTTAGTGCTGGAGCCATCGAACGAAACGCCATTCCGTCGTTAAGCTGATGAGTATTAACAGGCCAACTTGGTCGCGGATGATCAACAAAGAGTTGTTCAACAAAAATTAAGTTTAATAAACGCTCTGCTCGGTCTAATGCATCATCTATACTTTCAATCTCTGATTGAAACAAATGCACAAACTCATTTATATCAGCCATATTTTCTACGATGGCTGATTCGTCTAAGCCCAGTAAACTTTTCTCAATTAAGTTAACGGCTTGCATTGCATTAATGTGGTCTGAGTTTAACTCAGACAATAATAAATCTTTCATCAAAATAAGAAGTTTTGTTTAGTCATTGCTATTCGAGCAATTAAAATTACCCAGCCCATCGCACCAAGATAACCAATAACCTGCATGGTTTTATTGCGAGCTAATTTTAATGTGTAATAGCCAGTAAATATATAAGCTGCAACTGCAACTAATTTTTCAGTCATCCAATCTACCTGCCCGGGGTATAAAGAATACTGAATCACCATAATTATTCCTAAAGTAAAGAGTAATGTATCGATAATGTGCGGACTTATTTTCAACCATTTCTGCTTTAGCTTTTCAGGGTTGGTCATCAAAAGGGCAAAACGGAATGTAAAAAACGCCACACTAATGGCGGCAAGAAGCATATGTAGATGTTTCATTGTACGGGTAGAAACCTTTAGATTAACAAAGCAGAAAAATTTGGCGCTAGAATAACATATAGCTGTGCTAGCTCAAAGTGCAAGATGCGTCTTGGTGCTTGTATGGTATTAAACAGCTACTTTCAGGCACAGAACTTATGTTGTTAACAAGGTTGATTTTCAAACTGTTTTAATTGCTTTTTTGTGCGAATAACTTCGATGTTCATTAATTAAGCAAGGCTTGCTAGATCACGGTTTAATTGGGATAAGATCTTTTGTATAAAGGTAATACACAATGTTATCCACAAGCTGAGTGGATAAGTCTAATTAAAGCGAAAGGAAGAAACTGGAAGGTAGAAACGAAAAGCATATTAACTTTTCGTTTCTTAACTTAATGGTTATAAATTTTTAGTGATGTGGTGCGAAGCCGCTGCTGTAAATACTACATCGGTTGAGCTATTAAGCGCAGTTTCTGCAGAGTCCTGTATAACACCAATAATAAAGCCGATAGCAACTACTTGCATTGCAACATCATTATTAATACCAAATAGACCACAAGCCAGTGGAATTAATAATAAAGAGCCGCCGGCAACACCAGATGCGCCACACGCAGACACAGAAGCAACGACACTAAGCAATAAAGCGCTGGCTAAATCAATCTCAATACCTAACGTATGAGCCGCTGCCAGGCTTAATACCGTGATGGTTATCGCAGCACCTGCCATATTTATAGTTGCACCTAAAGGAATAGATACCGAGTAAGTGTCTTCGTGCAAATCCAGTTGCTTACATAAACGCATATTTACCGGAATATTAGCCGCAGAACTACGAGTGAAGAATGCTGTGATACCAGAGCCACGCAAACACTTAAATACTAATGGATATGGGTTTTTACGAGTTACAGCAAAAACTATCACAGGATTGATTACTAGCGCCATGATCAGCATTGAACCGATTAGTACTAATAACAACTGAGAGTATTCAGCAAGAGCACTAAAACCGGTTGTTGCAATAGTATTTGCCACTAAACCAAAGATACCTAAAGGTGCTAGTCTGATAACTACTCGAACAATCGCAGAAACGCCTTCTGCAACATCATGAACCATTAATTTAGTTGAATCATTTACACGTTTTAGTGCAAAGCCTAAACCTAACCCCCAGGCCAAAATGCCAATAAAGTTACCAGTTGCAATGGCATTAATTGGGTTATCAACAATTTTAAACGCCAAGGTTGTTAACACTTCATTTAATCCTTGCGGCGGTGTAGCTGATGCTCCTGCTAAATCAAGAGTTAACGAGGTAGGAAACATAAAACTCATGGTAACTGCAACAAAAGCGGCACTTAAGGTACCAACAAGATAAAGCCCAATAATAGGTTTTAATTCTGCGTCACTGTCTACCTTTTGATTAGCAATTGATGACACTACCAGCACAAATACTAAAATTGGTGCCACAGCTTTTAAGCCATTTACAAACAAACTACCTAACAATGCAAATGATTTTGCAGCCTCTGGCGCTAAAACGGCTACGATACAACCGAGTATGATTGCCACAATAATTTGATTTACTAAACTAACTTTCTGGATTTTTTGAAATAATGATGTGCTCACTATCAACCTTCTCTATTTATGTTTATGCCAAGTAATGCTTAGGCATTTTGTATTAGTATTAGCGGTAAAATCCTTGTCGATAAACAAAGGTAATACTGCCGCGAGTTGTTCGTTAATAAAAATTAAAGGCAATCGCCTTCTTTGCCACGTTGGTATTTGTAACTCTTGAAGTACTTTCTTTAACGTCCTACGTTGATGTCTAAAATCAGGTAAACACTTTGGATTATCATGTTTAAATGCTAATTTTAATTGTGCATGTACATCGTTATAAGCTAAAAAAAACTGACTCTCAGAGCTATTTTCTATCTGTTTATTTTCCGTAAAGTATAGACTACCTAAGTTATCCGGTAAGGTGATTTCTTTAGTGTGTAATAATTCAGCTATGCTAAATTGTTTTTGCCAAGCAGAAATATCACCAAATACATCGCTAATAAACAATTTCTGCTTAAAGCGCCGTATATAAAAGTCCCCAACTTTAACTTCAGGATTTTTATCTTCCTTTGCGCTAAAACAAGTTTTTATAACTTCTTCAATTTGTTTTTCTGAAGGCGCTAATTTATTGTTAACTTTGATAAAAAAGCGTAAAAGATTGATTAACCTTTGCTTACTTAATTCCTTAAGTAAATCAATACTCAATGAATCTTTTGATATTTGACAATGCTTTAAGTCGGTCTCTGCGACCTGTTCAACGAGAATTTGTGCCTGCTGGCAATGCTTTGCACTTCTACTGGCTGTTTTTTTTATTTGTGGCCAACGCTGTTCAAGTAATGGAATAACGCTTTGTCTTAAAAAATTACGATCAAACTCTTGATTGCTATTAGACTCATCTTCAATCCACTTTAACTTAAATGTATTGGCATAATTTTCAATTTGCTTACGACTGATAGAAAGAAACGGTCGAGCAATAACTCTGTTGTCAGTAAAAGAGCGTACATCTTGCATTGCAGAAAGGCCTTGAATGCCAGAGCCACGTTTTAGCGCAAGTAATAGGGTTTCTAGTTGGTCGTCCTGATGGTGTGCGGTTAGTACGACGCTGTTGACTGCACTATTATCAGAAATAGCTTGATAACGTGCATCACGGGCCAACGCTTCCAGGCTTTGCTGATTTTGCTTTTTGATCACGACTTCAACCGCAACATATGGCACGTCAAACTGCGTTGCCTGTTGCTGGGTGAACTGTTGCCATTGGCTGGCATGTTCACTTAAGCCATGATTTACATGCACCGCATGCACTGGCGCGATTAAATAATCTTTTATTTGTGCTAAACAGTGCAAAAGCACCTGCGAGTCGACACCACCACTATAAGCGATGACTAAAGGCTTATTAGCAAATTCATCTTTAGATAGGAAGCTAAGTACTTGTTGGCAAAGTGGATTTAATGATGTGTCAGTCATGAAGGTACATTATCATAAAAACGAAAGACTAGAAACGGGAAACGAGAGACGAAGAGCGGATGCATCGACCAATCCAAATTTTGGATGATATTTATTTCTTGTACTTGTTTCATCATCTGATTTTATCTAGAGCCTGAAATGAGTTCAGGAAGGGGTGTCTCTGTGACATATAATTTATTGTGATTAGGATTCATCAACTTTATCAGAATACATAACATGCTCTTCGTTTCTCGTTTCTAAATTCCACATATAAAAAAAGAGTGTAAAAATACACTCTTTTTTAGCAAACTCAAATGTTGCTACTAGCAGTAACCGTATGTCATTAGACGCTGATAACGGTTCTCAATTAACTCATCACCTTTTTGGCCTTCAAGGCTAACAAGGTCTGCTTTAATTTTTTGCTTTAAGCTATTTGCCATCATTTCAAAGTCACGATGAGCGCCACCAAGTGGTTCATCAACGATATCGTCAATTAAACCTAACTCTTTTATGCGTGGTGCAGTTACACCCATAGCTTCTGCAGCAGTAGATGCTTTTTCAGCAGTTTTCCACAAGATTGAAGCACAACCTTCAGGTGAAATTACTGAATACGTTGAATATTCAAGCATGTTAACTTTATCACCAACACCGATAGCTAATGCACCACCAGAACCACCTTCACCAATAACAGTACAAACAATAGGAACAGTTAAACGTGCCATTACTTTAAGGTTACGAGCGATAGCTTCAGATTGACCACGTTCTTCAGCACCAATACCTGGGTATGCGCCTGGAGTGTCAATAAAAGTGATGATTGGCATTTTAAAACGCTCAGCCATTTCCATAATACGTAACGCTTTACGGTAGCCTTCAGGACGAGGCATAGCAAAGTTGCGACGTACTTTTTCAGTAGTGCCACGGCCTTTTTGGTGGCCAATAACGACAACTGGTTTGCCATCTAAACGAGCGGTACCACAAATAAGGGCTTCATCATTTGCATAAGCTCTGTCACCGGCAAGTTCATTAAAGTCAGTAAACATAAGATCAATATAATCTTGTGTATAAGGACGACCTGGATGACGGGCAATACGGCAAACTTGCCAAGGGTCTAAGTCAGAAAAAACCTTTTTAGTTTTTTCTTCACTTTTGGTACGAAGCTGAGCAATTTCAGCTTCTAAGTCTAAGTTTAAATCTTGACCTTGGTTAACCAATTGAAGCTCTTCAATTTTTGCTTCTAATTCTGCAATTGGTTGCTCAAAATCTAAAAAATTGAGTGACATATGTAATCTACCTAATAATTGTAATGCTAATCTTTTAGCAAGTAACAAGGCTCGAAAAACGGCAATGTTACTATATATCTTAGTCCGTATAAAGTTTTTCGGACATTATGCTCATATAAACAAGCAATTAATTTAAAATTCTAACGAAATATTTTCGTCACCCAATAACACTTTTAATTCGTGCATTAGTGTATCGTCCGGAGACACTCGCCATTGCGTACCTAATTCGATAGTCGCTTTCGCTTCATCGCGTTGGTAAAACATTCTAACTGGGCAGGTGCCTTCCTTGTAGGGTGTAAGAACCTCCGTAAAGTCAGTAATAAACTGTGGGGTTAGCTGATTTCGTAACACATTTAAATCTATAGATTTAATGTTATTTTCGCGAGCTTCGCTAACCGTCATTACTTCACGGGCGGTCATTGTAAGCCCTCCGGAGTAATCATCAAAGCTGACCTGTCCTTTACAGACTAAAATTTCATCTTTTTGTAGGATTTCTTCAAAGCGCTCATAGTCGTCTGGGAATAATCGCACATCAATACGAGCACTTTTATCGTCTAAAGTCACAAGTGCCCAACGTCGGTTCCTTTTATTTACCAATACTCGCACACCAAGCACTAAACCTGTCGCTGTCGATATTTTATCTTTCGCTCCGGGCTGCAAATTAACTAAGCGGGTAGAGCCATACTTTTTAATTTCATCCAAATAACGGTCAATCGGATGACCCGTTAAATATAAACCGAGAGTTTCGCGCTCTCCGTCAAGCCATACTTCTTCAGCCCAAGGAGTGACCTCTTTAAAGCTTTGACGTTCATCTTCTTCTTCAACGTTTATTAAACCAAATAAATCATCTTGACCAATAGCTTGAGCTTTAGCATGTTGATCGGCCGCTTTAATCGCTTCGGGTAATGATGCAAACATCGCTGCGCGATGAGGACCTAAGTTATCCATAGCCCCAGATTTAATTAATCGCTCGAGCACGCGTTTGTTGGTTTTCTTTAAATCCAAGCGCGCACAAAAATCAAACAAATCAATGAAAGGACCGCCCTCTTCTCTGGCTGCTATAATTGCTTCAACAGGGCCTTCACCAACACCTTTTACCGCACCTATGCCATAAACAATTTCATTGTTTTCATTAACGGTAAATTTATATAAACCAGAATTAACGTCCGGAGGAAGTAGCGTTAATTCCATATTGCTACACTCATCTACAAGGGTAACGATTTTCTCTGTGTTATCCATATCTGCCGACATTACAGCCGCCATAAACGGTGCTGGAAAATGCGCCTTCATCCATAATGTTTGATATGAAACGAGCGCGTAGGCTGCAGAGTGAGATTTGTTAAAACCATAACCAGCGAACTTCTCTACTAAATCGAAGATTTTCATCGCCAGCTCGCCATCAACACCGTTATCAATTGCTCCTTTTTCAAAGGTTGAACGCTGTTTTGCCATTTCTTCAGGCTTTTTCTTACCCATGGCACGACGTAACATATCAGCGCCACCTAGTGAGTAACCCGCAAGTACCTGGGCAATTTGCATTACCTGCTCTTGGTATAAAATTATCCCGTAGGTAGGTTCAAGAATTTCTTTTAATGATTCATGCTGCCATTGTGCATCTGGGTATGAAACTTCTTCACGGCCATGCTTACGCTCGATAAAGTTATCAACCATGCCTGAATCAAGTGGACCTGGTCTGAATAAGGCCACCAATGCGATTATATCTTCAAAGCAATCTGGTTTTAGCTTTTCAATCAGTGACTTCATGCCCGATGATTCTAGCTGGAATACCGCAGTGGTTTTCGAAGCAAGCAACATATTAAATGATGCTTTATCATCTAATGGTATCGCGGCAATATCGATTGGTTCTTTACCTAACTTAAGCAATTTTTCATCGGCTATTTCAATAGCCCATTGCAAAATAGTTAAGGTACGTAAACCTAAGAAATCAAACTTAACTAAGCCTGCATCTTCAACATCATTCTTATCGAATTGAGTAACCGGGTTATTGCCTTCATCATCACAATAAAGCGGAGCAAAGTCAGTGATCGTTGTCGGCGAAATAACAACACCACCGGCATGTTTACCGGCATTTCGTGTAGTTCCTTCAAGAATACGACACATATCGATAAGGTCTTTAACCTCATTATCTTGCGCGTAGACCTCTGGTAATTTAGGCTCTTCTTCGAAGGCTTTATCTAAGGTCATGCCTGGTGTCGGCGGGATCAGTTTTGAAATTCTGTCAACAAAGCCATAAGGGTGCCCAAGAACACGACCAACATCACGTATAACCGCTTTCGCCGCCATAGTACCAAAAGTGATAATTTGTGATACCGCATCTCGACCATACAACTCTGCGGTATGATCAATTACTTCATCTCGTCTATCCATACAGAAATCGACGTCAAAGTCAGGCATTGAAACACGTTCAGGGTTAAGAAATCGCTCGAAAAGTAAATCATATTCTAGCGGATCAAGATCTGTGATTTTTTGTGCATAAGCCACTAATGAACCAGCACCTGAACCACGTCCTGGGCCTACAGGTATATTATTATCTTTACTCCATTGAATAAATTCCATAACGATAAGGAAATAACCAGGGAAACCCATGTTATTAATTACTTCAAGCTCAATTTTTAAACGTTCGTCATACGGCTTACGTAATTCTTCAAATTCAGGCGAGTCTTTATCAAAAAGAAACTCTAAGCGTTCTTGCAAGCCTTCTTCAGACACTTTAACCAAGAAGTCTTCAATTGGTAGGCCTTCAGTTGGAAAGTCTGGTAAAACATACTCACCTAAGGTAACGGTAACATTGCAGCGTTTTGCTATTTCAACTGAGTTAGCCAGAGCCTCTGGAATATCGCTAAACAATTCGACCATCTCTTGTTCACTGCGCAAATATTGCTCAGGGCTATACTTCTTAGGACGTCTTTTATCATCTAGGGTAAATCCATCATGGATCGCCACACGGATCTCATGTGCGTCAAACAAGTCTGAAGATAAGAAAACAACTTCATTAGTCGCGACTACAGGAAGGTGTGTTTGCTGTGCAAGTTCAACAGCTAAGTGCAGGTATGTTTCTTCATCTTCTCTACCCGTACGTATTAGTTCGAGATAGAATCTATCTGCAAAGTATTGCTGATAAAAGCTCACCATTTGCTCAACAAGTTCAACATTATTTTTTAATAGTGCTTTACCTATGTCACCTTCACGACCACCAGAGAGTAAAATAAGCCCTTCGCTATATTCTACAAGCCATTGTTTATCCAGAGCAGCGCGACCTTGAATATGGCCACGTAAATAAGCTTTAGAGATAAGTTCAGTAAGGTTTTTATAACCTTTGTTATCTGTGGCTATAACAACTAAACGAAAAAGCTCATCTTCAAGTTCGTCACTTTGCACCCAAAAATCTGTACCAATAATCGGCTTCATACCGGCGCCATGGGCTGCATGGTAATATTTAACCAGACCACATAAATTAGTTTGGTCGGTCAATGCTAGCGCTGGCATGTTCAATTCAGCAGCTTTTGCAATGATAGGTTTAACTTTGTTTAAACCATCAGACATTGAAAAGTCACTGTGTACTCTTAAATGGACAAATTTAGGGTCGTTCATAAATTATCTAAGCCCACGTTCTGCAACGATTTTTGCCACTGGTTTAAAGCTTTTACGATAGCAATTGAGCACACCATGCTCGGCTATTTTTTCGAAATGGGCCTTAGTTGGATAGCCTTTATGACTGGCGAAGCCATATTCAGGGTAAAGTTTATCTAGCGCTAACATTTCATCATCACGAGCAACTTTTGCAATAATTGAAGCGGCACTTATTTCCGCTACTTTTAAATCACCTTTTACCACTGAATGGCAAGGTAAGCCAAAATCAGGGCAGCGATTACCATCAACTAATACATAGTCAGCAGGAACTTTAAGACCAGCTACAGCACGTTGCATCGCAACCATTGTCGCCTGTAAAATATTAATTTGATCAATTTCTTCGGGCTCACTTCGCCCTAAACACCAGGCCAGTGCTTTCTCTTTAATTTCAATAGACAGTGCTTGACGTTTTTTATCTGAGAGTTTTTTTGAGTCAGTTAACCCTGCAATAGGGTTATTAGGATCTAAAATAACAGCGGCGGTAACAACTGCACCAACAAGTGGACCTCTACCTACTTCATCGACACCGGCAATTAAATTTGCCTGAGGTCTTATAAAATCATCACTCATTCTGTTATTTCTCCGGCTTTTAGCCTGTTATATTTCTTATTATGGATTCACTTCAGCGTAAAATTACTACAGTAATTTCATCACCGCAGCTGCAGCTTTCTCACTGGCATTTTGTTTTAATACATTATGAATATCAGTAAACTCGCTAACCAACTGGCTTTGATCTTGATAAAGTAATGGCTCAACATGCTTGGTTAAATTTTCAGGCGTTACTTGCTCTTGCAACAACTCAGGTATTAACGTTTTATTGGCAAGTAAATTAGGCAATGAAAACCATTTAATCTTCACCATAATACGGCCAATCATTGCTGTTAACCAATTAAACTTATAGGCAACTACCATAGGCCTTTTAACTAATGCGGCTTCTAACGTTACCGTACCTGACGCTGTTAATAAACAATCAGCGCTCGCCATTACGGTTTGAGTGTCATTGTTTACTATTTGAATATCCAGTTCAGGCGCATGCTCTTGTTGAATTTGTTTAAATTGCTGTTCGCGAATATCATTGATAACCGGCGCTATAAATTGTAAATCACTATGCTGTTGTTTAAGAAGAGCCGCTGTTGCTAGAAAATCAGGTAATAATATCGATAATTCACTGCCACGAGAACCCGGCATTATCGCTAAATATTTTGCATCCGTGTTTAATCCAAGCTTTTCTCTAGCACTACGTTTATCGCTGTGCATTGGAATATCATCGGCTAATGGATGACCAACAAAGGTGCAGGCAACGTTGTGCTTATCATAAAAGTCTTTTTCAAAAGGCAATAAAGACAACACCATATCGGTGGCTTTATCTATTTTAAATATACGCTTTTCACGCCATGCCCAAACCGACGGACTGACGTAATGAACGGTTTTTATACCTTGAGTTTTTAAACGCTGTTCAACTGTTAAATTAAAATCAGGTGCATCTATGCCGATGAAAACATCTGGCTTATTTTCGGTGAAAAAATTAACGATAGACTTTCTAACATGAAGCAAACGTCTTAATCGTCCAAGGACTTCAACGATACCCATGACAGCAAGTTCTTCCATAGCGTATAAGCTTTCGAAGCCTTGCTTGATCATTTTTGGGCCGCCAATACCAACAAATTTGGCATCAGGGTAATGTTTCTTTAATTCACTTATTAAGCCAGCACCTAGGGTATCCCCAGAGTGCTCGCCAACAATAATTGCGAAGGTTGGTGCTTGTTTATTCAAGGGCATCCCTAAAGGTAACCCTAGCGAATAATGCCACGGCTAGAGTTATTGATAAAATCGACAAAGTCTTTAACTTCTTGGCAATTGCTAGCAGACTCGGCTAAGGCAGAGGTTGCCTCGCTGATAGTTTGATTCTTACGATACACTTCTTTATAGGCACGTTTCACTTGTAATATAACGTCTTTATCAAAACCACGACGTTTTAACCCTTCACTGTTTAAACCAAAAACAGACGAAGGATGTCCCGAAACCATCACATAAGGAGGAATATCTTTAACAACAATACTACCACCACCTACGAAACAATGTGAGCCAATATGACTAAATTGATGCGCACCAGACATGCCACCAAATATAACCCAATCACCTACATGGCAGTGACCAGCCAAACACACTTGATTAGCAAAGATGCCGTGGTTGCCAATAACACAGTCATGAGCAACGTGAGCACCTGCCATAAACAAGTTATCATCACCAATAATAGTTACTGATTCGTCCTGTATGGTACCGCGATGGATGGTACAGCTTTCACGAAAAACGTTATTGTTACCAATTTCTAAACGAGTTGGTTCTCCGGCATATTTCTTATCCTGACAATCTTCACCAATCGACGAATATTGAAAGATATGGTTGCCAGTTCCAATGTTCGTTGGTCCTTTAATAACGACATGTGAATAAATAATACAGTCATCACCAATTTCAACATCATTACCAATATAAGTCCAAGGACCTACTCGTACATTTTTGCCTATTTTAGCACCGGGTTCAATTATCGCTTGAGGATGAATCACGTTGTTATACACCTTTTCTCGCACACATTAAATCGGCACTACAAACAACTTTGCCGTCGACTTCTGCACGTGCCGCAAATTTCCACATACCACGACGCTCTTTTACAAGTTCTACATGTATGTGCATAGTATCGCCTGGCGTTACAGGGCTTTTAAATCTGGCATTATCTACAGAAGCGTATAAAAACATTTCGCCATCTTTACCTTCAACGGACTTAAACCCTAAGACGCCACCTGCTTGTGCCATGGCCTCTAGGATCATTACGCCTGGAAAAATTTTAAAGTCTGGGAAGTGGCCTTGAAATACAGGCTCGTTAACTGAGACATTTTTTATCGCATGAATAGATTTACCTGGGACAAAATCAAGAACGCGATCAATTAACAAAAATGGATAACGATGTGGGATTAATGTTTGAATTTCTTCAACCGAAATTACGTTGTTCGTGTTGTCCAAAGCTATTTCCTTTAAATGAACAATGAGTGCATTGCACTCATAGCTTAGTAACTCATATAAACGATTACTGTTATTTACTTTTTATTTCAGCTATGGCTTTTTCAAGCTCAGCCATTTTCTTATACATCTCATCCAAGTGTTTATAACGAGACGCATTTTTTCGCCATTCTTTGTTCGGCAATGATGGTATTCCTGAAGAGTAAACACCGCCCTCTTTAACCGATTTAGTAACCATGGTCATGCCAGTGAAAACACAGCCATCAGCTACATTAATATGACCGTTAATACCAACTAACCCTGCTATGGTACAGTTTTTACCGATAACGGTACTGCCGGCAATTACGCTACAGGCCGCCATTGCGGTACCTGAACCAATTTTCACGTTATGGGCTATTTGGATTTGGTTATCAAGAATCACATTATCTTCGATAATGGTATTTTCCAACGCACCACGATCAATTGTAGTACATGCACCAATTTCTACATTGTCGCCTACAATAACCGAGCCTAACTGTGGAATTTTGACCCATCGACCTTGATCGTTTGCATAACCAAAGCCATCACTGCCAATTACAGTATTAGCTTGAATTAAACAATTCTGACCAATTTCAACACGATGATATACACTAACGTTAGACCAAAGTTGACTGCCGCTTTTTATTATTGCGTCTTTACCAACAAAACAATTGGCACCAATGGTAACGTTTTCACCTAATATTACGCCACTTTCTATGACTGCATTAGCGCCAATACTGACACCTTTGCCTAGTGTGGCATCACTAGAAATTACGGCAGTTGAAGCAATATCATTTGCAGCTTTTGGGGTTGTATCAAGTAACTGAGCAACCAAGGCAAACCCTAAATACGGGTTTGTTAAAACGAGTGCATTAGTTTGACAATACTTAGCGTTAGCTTCAGAAACAATAACAGCACTCGCTTGAGTTGTTTCTAAATGAGGACGATATTTGGCATTTGCTAAAAAAGCAATTTGACCACTTCCCGCTTGAGTAAGTGTTGATAGTGATGAAATTTGACAATTGTCATCACCTTTTACTACTCCACCTAATTTATCAGCCAATTCGCCTAATGTGATCATAATAACTTTTACTTAGTTTTAGATGCTTGTTCTACAACTTTAGTCGAAATATCAAAATCTGGCTTAGCAAATGCTACAGCTGACTGTTGAATAACAAGGTCGTAGCCTTCTTTTTCAGCAACAGAATCTACAGCTTCTTTTACTAACAATAAGATTTTTTGTTGCTCTTCTTGTTCACGACGTTTCAGAGCTTGCTGTAAAGGCTGTGCTTTACCAGCGTATTCTTGACGTAATGTAGTAATTTCAGCTTCTAACGCTTCAATTTCTTTTTTGCTTAAAATAGCTTCGTCACGTTGACGCTTTTCAATTTTGTACTTGATATCACCTTCCATCTTTTTAAGGGCATCAATTTGCTCTTTAAATTCAGAAGTGATCGTTTGCTGTACAGCAGCCATTTGTGGTAATTGGCTAACAACTTGTTGTACGTTTACCGTAGCAATTTTTTGATCGGCTGCTAATGAAGTACCAGTAAATAACATGCTTGCTGCTGCCGCTGTGAAAGCAACTGATTTAATTAATGTTTTCAATTTATTCTCCTAAATAAAATTTTTTTCTTTGGCGTTTCTCGCCTTTTTCTTGTTATAACAAATAGCTCTAGAATGTTTTACCAATATTAAAACTAAAGAATTCTGTGTCATCGCCATCTTCACTTTTAAGACGTTTGGCAAAGTTAAATACCATTGGCCCCATTGGTGACAGCCATTGAATTGATAAACCTGCCGACGTACGAAGACGCATCGGATCAGAGTAATCTTCTATTTTTTCATACTCAATAGGATTTAATGCAGAGTAATCTGAACGACTAAACTCAGTATCCCACACATTACCTGCATCAACAAACAAACTTGTTCGTACACTATTTGTATAACTTTCGTCTAAAAATGGTGTAGGGACAATCAATTCGATACCGGCAATTGCAATCGCATTACCACCAACAGAACGATCAGAAACAACTATAGCATCTTGATCTGGTGGACTAACTTCTGGTGGTTCACCAGGAATACCAGGACTTTGACTTGGATAACGATAAATCGCACGTGGACCTACGGTATTGTTTTCAAAGCCACGTAAGGTATCAGAGCCACCAGCTCTAAAGTTTTCCCAAAATGGTAATAGTTGATCATGACCATTGATATCACCGTAACCATTACCGTAACCAGCTTCGAAACGAGTTAAAACTGTCCATTTATGATCTCGAGTTAATGGGAAGTAATACTTCGAGTCATATTTGAGCTTGAAGAACTGCACATCAGACGATTCTGGTGTGGTTACTTTAGCCGATAATACTTGTGATGAACCTGCGGTAGGGAATGTACCACGGTTTAAGGTCACTCTGGATAAAGTTGCATTAATATCATAAGTTTCAAAGTTTAGTTTTTTATCCGGATCGTTTGGATCTTTAAAAACTTCATAAAAATCTTTAATTTGTTCATAAGTTTGTAAATTTGAAATATCAGAGTTTTTATAGCCGATACCTAAATTTAAACGCACATATTCATTAATTGGAAAGCCCATGTTAATACCAACACCGTAAGTGGTATTGTTGTAATTAACCAAGTTAGCTTTACCAGCATCAAACTCGCTGTAGAAAATATTACCACCAAGCGAAATTGCGTCGATAGTAAAGTATGGATTGGTGTAAGACAAGTTAGCACTTTGAGAGTACTTCATTGTGTTTACTTGGAAAGCTAAACGGTTACCAGTACCTAAGAAGTTGTTCTGTTGAACACCGGCATTTAGGCTTAAACCTGAATAAGAACCATAACCAACACCCGCAGTAAATGAACCTGAAGGTTGTTCTTTAACAGTAAAATCTACATCAACAAGATCTTCTTCACCAGGCAACTGTGTGGTTTCAAACTCAACAGTTTCAAAATATGGTAAGCGCTGAACACGCATTTTCGAAGCTTCTAACCAGTTATTTGATAACCAGGCGCCTTCCATTTGACGCATTTCGCGTCGTAAAACTTGTTCTGAAGTAACATCATTACCAGAAAAGTTTAATCGGTTTACGTAAACACGTTTGCCAGGATCGACAGAAACAATTAGTTTAACCGTTTTATCTTCATCGTTAATTTCAGGTATGGTTTTAACTTTTGGGTAAGCGTAACCAAAACGTCCTAAAAACTTACTAATGATATCTTCGGTGTAAGTAACCTCAGCACCGTTATAAAGTTCTTCAGTTCTTAGCGGAGATATTGCTTCTATGGTTTTTTCATAGCCGGCCATATCACCAATAAACTCAACTTCACTGACAGTGTATTGCTCACCTTCAGTTACGTTCATAGTAATATAAACACCTTCTTTATTCGGTGTCATTGATACTTGTGTTGAATCAACGTTATATCTTAAGTAGCCGCGGTCAAGATAATAACTTTCTATCGTTTCCATATCCCCTTGCAGGGTTTGTTTTTGGTAACGATCTTGCGCCATGAAATCCCACCATGGCGAATCAAAAGTTAATTCAATTTTATCTAATAATTGCGCATCGCTAAATACTTCATTACCAACGATATTAATTTGCTCAATAGCAGCGGCATCACCTTCTTCAAATTCAAACGTAAGGTTAATTCGATTTCGAGGTAAATGGGTAATTTTTGTGTTTACCTCTGCATTATATTTACCAACGCCATGATAGAAGTCTTCTAAGCCTGACTCTATACCAGTAAGCACTGAACGGTCTAGAGTTTCACCGACACGAATATTACTGCCATCAAGGCTTTCTTGTAATTGTTCGTCTTTAATATCATCGTTTCCTTCGAAGGTAATATCGCTGATAGTTTCACGTTCCTTAACGCGAAAAACCAGTTTATTGCCATCTCGAAATACTTTGATGTTATGAAAGTGACCTGAGGCATATAATGACTTTATTGATTGTGAAATTCGAAAGTCAGTCAGTTCATCACCCACACTAATAGGGATGTGAGTTAATGCTGCACCAAGGGCAACACGTTGCAGACCTTTAATTTGAATATCATCTACTACAAACTCATCGGCTGCTTGCGCATTACTTCCGATGCTGCCTAATAACACTGCTAAGGCAAGTTTTTTTATTATCATGTGGTTAGTCAACTTTTCTAATATTTTTTTGCAACAATCAATGTTGTTGTCATTTATTTAGAGCCGGGAAAAATCGTTAATTATTGCTATGCTCATTAACGATAATAAAATCAGTGCTCCAATTTTAAATCCAACTTCTTGTATTTTTTCTGGTACAGGCTTTCCAGTCAGAAGCTCTATAACATAATAAAGTAAATGGCCACCATCAAGTATTGGTAGTGGTAAAAGGTTAATTATTCCTAAATTAATGCTAATTAAGGCTAAAAAGCTTAAAAAGTATACAAGACCAATGCCTGCACTACTTCCTGCTCCCTGAGCTATAGATATAGGCCCACTTAAATTATCTACACTTACATGCCCGGTAATTAATTTACCTATCATGTCAAAACTTAAGACAATTAAATTCCATGTACTGTCTACAGCTTTTCCCATAGCCTCGATAGGACCATAGGAGATTTCCAGTTTATGACTCTCTGGCCAAGGGTCAATTTTCGGTGAAACACCAATATACCCTACATTACGACCATCAGTATGCTGACGAGTTCCCACCAACATATCAATTTTTTCAAGCTCACCATTTCGAATTACTTCAAGGGCGACAGTTCGATTCGAATTTTGTTGAATAATATCAACAAAAGCCTGCCAATTACCATACAATTCAACGCCATTCGCTGAGATAATTTCATCACCAATAAGAAGCCCTGCTTTTTTACCAGCTTCGCCATCTGCAAGTAACGCCACAATTGTATAGGTTCTAGGTAAAAATGGTTCTATTCCCAAGCTGTGCATTGCGGATGTTTTATTCGGTTCAAACTTCCAATCAGCCGTATTAAGCTTTTGATTCCTAACATAAGTTGAGTCTAAATCACGGGTAGAAATATTTATTTCAGTTTCACCAATATGACCAATGAGCGCCAAATTAACAGCTTGCCAATCTTGGGTTTCCTGACCATCAATTGCCATTATTTGTGTATTTGTTCTTATCTCTGCTTGCTCGGCAATTGACCCTTGAGTGATTTCACCAATGATAGGTTTTACGCTTGTCATGCCAATTAGAAACATTAAATAAAAAGCAACAATAGCAAATAGAAAGTTAGCAATTGGTCCTGCAGCGACGATAGCAATGCGTTGTAAAACAGTTTTTTGATTAAACGCGAATTGCTTGTCTTCTTCGCTTACCTCATCTATTCGCTCATCAAGCATTTTCACATAACCGCCTAATGGTATTAAGGCGATTACATATTCAGTACCCTGCTTATCAAATTTGCGCCACAAGGTCTTGCCGAAACCAACTGAAAATTTTTCAACCCGTACACCACATTTACGGGCAACCCAAAAATGGCCATATTCATGTACCGTTACTAACAAACCTAAGGCAACGATAAATGAACCTAAATTCCATAAAAAATCAAACATGTTAGCTATCTTCCTTAATGTTTAACACGTGTCGTTTCGCCGCGATTCGAGCTTTATTATCTAGGTCAGTGACATCATCAATAGTATTTATGTTGATATTAATGAACTGATTCATCACCACTTTATTCACTTTGGCAATTTCAACAAAACTAATATCATTATTTAAAAAGGCTTCAACAGCGATTTCATTTGCAGCATTCAATGCAGTACACGCACCTTGGCCTGCTTTACATGCATTTATAGCAAGTTCTAAATTTGGGTAACGTTCAAAATCCGCTTGCGCAAATTCAAAGTTTTTACAGTTAAAAAAATCAAAAGGCTCAACACCTGATGCAATTCTTTGTGGAAATGCTAACGCATGAGCGATAGGCGTGCGCATATCAGGATTGCCCATTTGAGCAAGTACACTACCATCTTTGTATTGCACCATTGAATGTATGGTGCTTTGTGGATGTAACACAACTTGAATATCTTCAGGCTCAAGGTTAAATAACCATTTAGCTTCTATAAACTCTAGGCCTTTGTTCATCATAGTGGCAGAGTCGACTGATATTTTACGGCCCATATCCCAGTTAGGATGAGCGCAAGCCTGCTGTGGAGTAATATCTGCAAACTGTTCAAGAGGAAGAGTTCTAAAAGGGCCACCAGAGCCGGTAAGTAAAATTTTACTGATACCAGAGTCTGCAATGCCAGCCATGCCCATATTATTTTGCATATTGGTAGGCAGGCACTGAAAAATTGCGTTATGTTCACTGTCTATAGGTAGCAATTGAGCGTTAGAGTTTTTTAACGCATCAATAAAAATTTGCCCAGAAGTCACTAACGCTTCTTTATTGGCAAGCAGAACCTTTTTATCGGATTTTACCGCGGCTAGTGTTGGCAGTAAGCCACTTGCGCCAACAATTGCCGCCATTACCACGTCAACATTATCGCTACTGGATAGTGCAGATAGTTCACTATGCCCAGATAATACTTCAGTGCTATGTAAGTCATCTTGCAGTAACTTAAGCTTTAATTGCTGGGCTGATAACTCATCAACCATAACGACAGTTTCAGGTTTAAATTCAACACATAAAGCATGCATCTCATCTACCCGGGTATTGGCACTTAAGCTCACTACCTTGTATTTATCTGAGTGCCTTCTAACTACGTCTAAGGTACTAATACCTATAGAGCCAGTAGCTCCCAGCACACATAAGTTTTGCATGTTAATAATTGCCTACCAGCCGAATAAAACAAAGCATAATGCAAACACTGGAGCGGTTGCAGTTAAGCTGTCTATACGATCTAAAATTCCACCATGACCAGGTAATATAGAGCCACTGTCTTTAACCCCGGCTTGTCGTTTAAGCATGCTCTCAGTTAAATCACCGACAACCGACACTATGCTGATCAATAGCGCTAACGCAATAGCTAATATAATTTGCTGGCTAGTCCAAGAAAACATAAGTCCGGTAACAACAGCGACTAGAGCCGCAGAAACGTTTCCGCCAACAACCCCTTCGATAGTTTTACCTGGGCTAACGTTCGGCATAAGTTTATTTTTACCAAATCGTTTACCTGCAAAATAAGCGCCTATATCAGCACTCCAAACAAAGGCGAATAACAATAACAGTAAATAGGTACCATGAAATTCATCCAAAAGATGGCCATTTGACCTAAGGATCAAGAATGCTAACCAAGTGGGTGCAAGGGTTATGATGCCAAACAAGCCGCGAATACTGCGGTGGGAAGTCCAAAAAGAAGAGTAACGTGGGTATTTAAAAATCATAAAGATGGTAAATAACCACCAAACAGCTGAAACATATAATACGTTTAACGCCAGAGGGTTAATTCTGCCATCCAGTGTCCATAATTCTTGTGGTGGTATAGCTAGCCATAAACCAATAATACAGAATACAACAGCACTAACAAAAGCAGTTCTGCGGGTTTTTGTATCGAAGCCCATTAAAGGCCCCCACTCCCAAGCGCCAATAGCTAAAACTACGAGTAAGGCAGCTGCCAAGTTTGGCAGTGACAAAAAGAAGATTGCGGCAATGGCTAACGGTACCAATATAACAGCCGTTAAAATACGTTGTTTTAACAAACGTGAATCCTTTTTAATCTGATATCAATTAAATCAAAAGCAGATGCTAAGTTCCCTTAGAATCATTGATAAAGTTGATATTATTGTGCTTTTACCTGTTCACCGGTTTTACCAAAGCGTCTTTCTCTACTAGAGAAAGAAATAAGCGCGTCTTTAAACGCTTCCTTGTTAAAGTCGGGCCATAATTCATCAGTAAAGAAAAATTCGCTGTAAGCCGCCTGCCAAAGCAAGAAGTTACTGATACGATAATCCCCACCGGTTCTGATCAATAAGTCAAGATCAGGTAAATGCGATAAATTAATATATTGATTAAGCATTTGCTCATCAATATCTGCTACGTTGATGTCGCCTTTAACCGCGAGTTGAGCTATTTTTTTTGTTGCCTGGCTAATATCCCAACGTCCACCGTAATTGGCGGCGACAGATAAAACCAATGCATCATTATTTTTAGTTAGTTGCTCTGCATCATTTATTTTTTCTTGTAATTTTTCTGAAAAGCGAGATTTATCACCAATCATTTGAAAACGGATATTGTTTTTATGCAGCTTTTTAACCTCTCGGGTTAAAACAAACATAAACAAATCCATTAACACACTAACCTCTTCTTGCGGTCTTAGCCAATTTTCACTGCTAAAAGCAAAAAGAGTTAAGGCTTTTACACCTAATTCTCGAGCGCCACTCACGCAGTCTCGTACTGATTGTACGCCTGCACGGTGTCCAGCAACACGACCTTTACCTCGTAATTGCGCCCAACGCCCGTTACCATCCATGATAATTGCCACATGTTGTGGTAAAGGCATTTGTTCACTATTATTTTTTAATTCAATAGTCGTCACATAAGTTCCATTTTATAAAAATGCCGTAAACGGTAAATATTCTTAAACAGAATACATAGAGTTACGGCTTTAATAATAGATAATTTAATTATTTATAAATTAAATTTCCATTAATTCTTTTTCTTTTGCAGCAGCTAAATCATCTGCTTGCTTGATGTATTCATTAGTAATTTTTTGAATCTCATCTTCAGCTTGACGTGACTCATCATCACTGATTTCTTTTTCTTTATTTAAAGATTTAATGTCTGAATTCGCATCACGACGGATATTACGAATAGCAACTTTACCACCTTCAATTTCACCGCCAACAACTTTAACTAGATCACGACGACGTTCCTCAGTTAGTGGAGGTAAAGGAATTCGAATTAATGTGCCCTGTGATGATGGGTTTAAACCTAAATCAGACTTTAATATTGCTTTTTCAACAGCGCCAATCATGGTTTTATCAAATACAGAAATTGCGATAGTACGAGCGTCTGGTGTAGAAACACTACCTACTTGGCTTAACGGAGAATCAACACCGTAATACTCAACAGTAATGTTATCTAATAGAGAAGTATGAGCGCGACCCGTTCTAATTTTATTTAATTGGCCTTTTAAAGCTTCAATACTTTTACCCATACGAGTTTTAGCATCTTGTTTAATTTCGTTAATCAAAATGTAGTTCCTTTTTACTTTTAGTTATTGCTATAGAAAGCAAGCCGTTGTTCTGTATTGCTTTCTATAAATAAATTTTAATTTTTAGTGCTTATTTACTAAAATTTTCACTATGGTCAATTACTGTACCTTCAGTACCGCCCATAATAATTGATTTTAACGCACCTTCTCTATTCATGTTAAATACACGAATTGGCATTGAATGATCGCGTGCTAGTGTAAACGCAGCTAAATCCATCACTTTCAATTCTTTATCTAGAATTTCGTCATAAGTTAAATGAGAGTATAGTTCTGCATCAGGATTTGTAACAGGATCAGCAGAATAGATACCATCTACCTTAGTACCTTTAAATACAGCATCAGCATCGATTTCGATGCCACGTAAACATGCTGCAGAGTCTGTAGTAAAGAAAGGGTTACCTGTGCCCGCAGAGAAAATTACTACACGACCAGATTTTAATAGGCTAATTGCTTCTGCCCAGTTATAGCTGTCACAAACACCCGTTAAATCGATTGCTGACATTAAACGTGCATTAACAAAAGCACGGTGAAGTGCATCTCGCATAGCTAAACCATTCATAACGGTGGCAAGCATGCCCATTTGGTCGCCTACAACACGATTCATTCCGGCTTCTGCAAGGCCTGCACCACGGAATAAATTACCACCACCAATAACTAAACCTACCTGAACGCCCATCTCAATTAATTCTTTGATTTCTTGGGCCATACGATCAAGCACTTTAGGATCGATACCAAAGCCTTCCTCACCCATTAGGGCTTCACCACTAAGTTTTAGTAAAATACGACGATAATTTGTTTTTGGGTTGACGCTCATAAAATAAACAATCCTGTGATAAATGGGGGATCAGGTCAAAAAATAACCGAAATTCAAATGCCTAATCGAATCGGGCTATTTTAATACCAATTGAAGTAATTATCTACTGATAAAAACAGAAAGTATATCATCCATGGTTTTTCTGTATATAGCCCGCTTCGGAGCATAAAAAAAGCCCTGTCATTTTCATGACAGGGCTTTTTATTTATATAATTTAAAGATAAATCTTTAAATTAGTTGCCAGCCTTAGCAGCAGCGATTTGTGCTTCAACTTCAGCAGCAAAATCTTCTTCTTTCTTCTCAATACCTTCACCTACTTCTAGACGAACGAAAGAAGAAACAGTTAAACCTTTCTCTTTAAGAATGTCACCAACAGAACGCTTTGGTTCCATGATGAAAGCTTGACCTGTTAAAGAAATTTCACCAGTAAATTTCTTCATACGACCAGTAACCATTTTCTCAGCGATTTCAGCAGGCTTGCCTTCGTTCATCGCGATTTCGATTTGGATAGCTTTTTCTTTTTCAACAACTTCAGCTGGTACGTCAGTTGGATTAACGTATTCAGGCTTAGAAGCAGCAACATGCATTGCAATGTGCTTTAATGATTCAGCGTCGCCTTCACCAGCAACAACTACACCAATGTTGCCACCGTGAATGTAAGATGCAGCTGCACCTTCAACATAAGATACACGACGAACATTGATGTTTTCACCAATTTTAGCAACAAGTGCAACACGAGTTTCTTCGAATTGAGCTTGTAACTCTTCGATTGAAACGTTGTTAGCAGCAGCAGCATCAGCTACTTCGTTAGCAAATGCTAAGAAGTTACCGTCTTTAGCTACGAAGTCAGTTTGACAGTTAACTTCTACTAATGCAGCAACACCATTGTTTTCTTTAATGATGATTGCGCCTTCAGCAGCAATGTTACCCGCTTTTTTAGCAGCTTTAGCTTGACCAGACTTACGCATGTTATCAATTGCAAGTTCGATGTCACCATCAGTTTCTTGTAAAGCTTTTTTACAATCCATCATGCCCGCGCCAGTGCGGTCACGAAGTTCTTTAACTTGTTTAGCAGTAATTGCCATGAGTTAATTCCTTAAATATCTGTAATTAATTAGAAAGAGGCTCAAATGAACCTCTTTAGAAGAAAATATTAAATCGAAAGATTTAATTATTCAGCTTCAACAAAACCGTCTTTTTCAGCAGCTACTGCGATGTTAGTTTCGCGACCTTCGATTACAGCGTTAGCAGCTGAATCAAGGTATAAGCTAACTGCGCGGATAGCATCATCGTTACCAGGTACGATGTAATCAACACCGTCTGGGTTCGAGTTTGTATCAACAACAGAAATTACAGGGATACCTAAGTTGTTAGCTTCTTTGATAGCAATGTGTTCATGATCAGCATCGATGATGAATAAAGCATCAGGAAGACCGCCCATGTTTTTGATACCACCAAGGCTTTTCTCAAGCTTGTCCATTTCACGAGTACGCATTAATGCTTCTTTCTTAGTAAGAGCATCAAAAGTACCGTCTTGGCTTTGGCTTTCTAAATCTTTAAGACGTTTGATAGATTGACGTACTGTTTTCCAGTTAGTCAACATACCACCTAACCATCTGTGGTTAACGTAGAATTGATCAGATTTAAGTGCAGCTTCTTTAACTGCATCGCTAGCAGCACGCTTAGTACCAACAAATAAAACTTTACCTTTTTTAGAAGAAACGCCTTCTAAAAAGCTTAACGCTTCGTTAAACATAGGAACAGTTTGTTCTAAGTTGATGATATGAACTTTGTCACGAGCACCAAAAATGTATGATTTCATTTTTGGGTTCCAGTAACGAGTTTTGTGACCGAAGTGAACACCGGCCTTAAGCATGTCGCGCATTGATACGTTTGGCATTTTAAATTCCTCTGGGGTTAAGCGTTCATACATTCCATATTTCCGACCTATTGTTACCATCAAGCTGGTAACAGGCACCCCGGAATATGTTTGCCGAATGTATGTGAGTTTAATATTAAATTGTGCGAATAATTTCGCATCAAAATTGCTAAATATTTAGCGTTTGTCACCTCAAAGCAAAATGGCTTTTTCAGTGAGCGGCGTTTTATACCACTTTTGAGGTTAAAAATAAAGGAAAAACTGCATTAAAGACGAGAAAAATAGCAACAAGAAACGAAGGGCTGCGTGAGCATGAAGTAATAATGATATTAGCTTACTTATATAAATAGTTGTCTATTCTTAATGGACAGTAAAAAACGTGTTTGATCTTCGTCTCTAGTTTCTCGTTTCTTTTGTGTTATTTGCTGTTCTAAGTTATTATTTCTGCAATTATTAGTAAGTAAATAAGCGTAATAAAAATAAACGCTTTTAGCCCTTAAAGGAAAACAATGAGTATTGCCATAAAAACTCAGGATGAAATTGAAAAAATGCGTGTTGCTGGAAAGTTAGCGGCTCGTACACTAGACATGATAGAACCGTTTGTAAAAGCGGGCGTTACTACCGATGAACTCGATGCTATTTGTGCAAAGTTTACTGCAGAAAATAACGCTTTGGCTGCGCCTTTAAATTATGGTGCTGATCAAAATGGCGACGGTGGCTTTCCAAAATCTATTTGTACATCAGTAAATCATGTTGTTTGTCACGGTATTCCTTCTGAGCAAACTTTAAAAGATGGCGATATAATCAACATCGATATCACCTGTAAAATTTGTTTAGATCCTGAAGATACACCTGAAGCTGATAAAAAATATTATCATGGTGATACCTCTAAAATGTTTTTAGTTGGTAATGTGAGTCCTGAAAATCGCCGCTTATGTCGAATTACTCAGGAAAGCCTTTATGCTTCTATGCGTAAAGTGAAGCCAGGTACAAAATTTTCTGAAATTGGTGCAACAATACAAAAGTACATTAAAAAGTCAGGCCGATACGGCATTGTAAAAGATTTTTGTGGCCATGGTATTGGTTCAGTATTTCATGAAGAACCGCAAATTTTGCATTATAAAAATGCCGATAACCGTAAAATGCAAGCCGGTATGATTTTCACTATCGAACCAATGATTAATTCTGGTAAAGGTGGAACCAAGCTTGATCAGGATGATGGTTGGACTGCTTACACCATAGATAGCAAAAACTCCGCGCAATGGGAACATACAATATTAGTGACCAAAACAGGTTGCGAAGTATTAACCCATCGCGATGAAGAAAAAGATATCTCTAGAATAATGAATAACTAATAAACCATAAAACGGCCAATTACTTGGCCGTTTTGCGTTTTAATAGATAGCAAACACTGATCCTTTTCTGACATTAACTTCAACAACGTAAAAATAAGAAGACCTGCATTGTTAAATAACCCGATAATACCAACTCACTTAACCAGTAAATTAGCCCCCGCTGCTGCCATGCTAACAACCGCAGAGCTTGTTGATTTAGGTAGTCAATTTTATCAATGGTTAACAGAGTCTTTCGACATCATTGAAGTAACTGAACTGGTACATGCCCGTGCTGACTTTGTTGATCAAGTTTTGCAAAAGGTTTGGTGCCAACATCATTTGGACGAACATCAAATAGCCTTAATAGCCGTTGGTGGCTATGGCCGTGGAGAATTACACCCACATTCAGATGTTGACATTCTTATTCTGACTCAAGAAAAGGTCAGTGCTGAAGTTGAAGAGTTTATTGGCAAATTTATTACTGAACTTTGGGATATTCGATTAGATATTGGTCACAGCGTGCGCAGTGTTAAAGAATGTGTAAAGCGAGCAAACGCTGACGTTACTATTGCAACAAACTTATTAGAGTCACGAAGAATATGCGGCAACCAGCAACTTGAAGAGCAATTAAAGCCGCATATACAGAGTGCAAAGTTTTGGCCGTCAGACAAATTTTTTGTCGCTAAACGAGATGAACAAAAAAAGCGCCATCAACAGTATAAAGGCGCAGCCTACACTCTTGAACCAAATTTGAAAGCTAACCCTGGTGGTTTACGAGACATACAAACCATTAGTTGGGTAGCAAAACGTCACTTTTTAGCCGACACGCTGGAAGAGCTAGTTGCTCATAAATATCTTTCTGAAAATGAGTTTTCAGAATTAGATGAATGTCAGGACTATTTATGGCGTATGCGTTTCTGCTTACATTTAGTCGCTAACCGCAGTGAAAACAGGCTACTGTTTGATCATCAAGGCGCGGTTGCTAAAATGATGGGCTTTGGTGACGATGGTAAACCAGCAGTAGAACGAATGATGAAACGATTTTTTCGAATCATCAACTCGGTAAATGAACTCAATGAAATGTTATTACAACATTTTAAACAAGGCATTCTCGGTGCCAATGATAGCGAGAACATTGTTGAACTTGACGATCACTTTTCACTTGTTGGAGATTTAATTCGAGTTAAAAACAAACGCAAGTTCATGCGACCTAAAACCATGATGATGCTGTTTTTAATGATAGCTAAAACCCCTGAAGTAAAAGGTATACACTCCGACTCGATACGTTTATTGCGTAACTCACGTCGCCGATTAATTGGTGGCTTAAACGACTATGCTGAATGCCGTCGTATTTTCATGGAGTTTATCAAGCACCCAAATGGACTTGGTCGATCGTTTAACCTAATGCATCGTCATGAAATACTGGGCAGTTATTTACCCGAATGGCAAAGTATCGTAGGGCAAATGCAGTTTGATTTATTTCATGCTTATTCTGTAGATGAGCACAGCTACCGTTTAATTAAAAATTTATATCGATTCAGCTTGCCTGAGCATAATCATGAATTTCCTTTATGTAGCAAAATAATGCAAAGAGTTCGTAAACCTGAACTACTCTATCTTGCCGGAATATTTCATGATATCGCCAAAGGCCGGGGTGGACGTCATAGTGAATTGGGCGCTGTAGATGCATTAGAGTTTGGTAAGTTACATCAACTTTCTGATCATGACTCTCGTTTGGTTTCTTGGTTGGTAAAACAGCACCTGCTTATGTCCGTTACCGCTCAACGTAAAGATATTTCAGATCCTGATGTAATAAAAGCATTTGGTGAAATCGTTCGTGATGAAGCGCAATTGGATTACTTATACTGTCTAACGGTTGCCGACATGCGAGCCACTAACGAAAGCTTGTGGAATAGTTGGAAAGCCAACCTGCTTGAAGAATTATACTTTGCCACCAAAGCAGCCTTTAGACGTGGATTAGAAAAGCCAGTAGAGCTTAGAACCAAAATTCGTGAAAACCAACAAAAAGCGCTGGAGTTACTTGATGCCGACGACATCAGTTCTGACGTAATAAAACCACTTTGGAAAGCATTTAAGCCAGATTACTTTTTGCGCTACTCGCCACAGCAGATAGCCTGGCATTGCCGATACATTATTAGTCACGACAAAAACAAGCCTTTAGTTTTAATCAGTGAAAAACCTTACCGTGGTGGTACAGAGGTATTTGTCTACACAAAAGACAAGCATAATATATTTGCAACCATTGTTACTTTGCTAGGTTTAAAAAAGCTGTCAATTCATGATGCAAAGATTTTAAGCTCAAAAGATGGTCACACCTTAAATACGTTTGTAATTCTTGATAGCAAAGGCCACCCAATAAAAGATAGCTATTTAGCTGACAATATTAAAACGTCATTAACTCAATACCTTAGCCAGGATGAGCATATCGAATATGGCAAAATTCCAATGCCGAAAAAATATAAGCAATTTAACTTTCCAACGAGAGTAAGCTTTATCGAGCATAGTAATAAAAACGTTTCATCTCTTGAAATTAAGGCGATTGATAGACCTGGTTTATTGGCCGAAATAGGTAATGTATTTCAAAAATGTGAGCTTAATGTCCACATGGCAAAAATCACCACGTTTGGTGAAAGAGCAGAAGATGTCTTTATTGTATCAAATAAAGATCATTTACCCCTTTCAACAACGGAACAAAATCAGTTAGAATCACTGCTCTGCGATATTAGCTAATTAAGCTATCGCAGGTGGTATACCCAAGCTTCTTTAAGATGCAGGATTCGGTTGAAATTAGAAACGTCTTTAGGTAAGACTTTGATTGAGAGAATGATTTTTCGCTTGTCAAAGTCAGTAACGCCAAAAAATCCTTTCTAAACAAATCCTTAGTGGATGTTTGGAGCTGATTGCTGAAGTGGTTTGGGTATACTTATAAAATATATTTAGGAAAACTCATGAGTACGTTAAAAGAAGTCATTGAATTAGCATTTGAAAACCGAGCAGACATTACGCCTAGTAGTGTTAGTGATGAAGTTAAAAATTCAGTATTTGCAGCCCTGCACTTATTAAATATCGGTGAAGCACGCGTTGCTGAAAAAGTAGATGGTGACTGGGTAGTGAATGAATGGCTTAAAAAAGCCGTTTTATTATCTTTCCGCATTTTAGAAAATGAAGTTATTGAGGACGGTGCCGGTAATGGTAAGTTTTTCGATAAAGTTCCAATGAAATACAAAAACTATGACACAGCTCGTTTCGCTAAAGATGGCGTTCGTGTTGTTCCTGGCGCCTCAGTACGCACAGGTAGCTACATTGGTAAAGACGTTGTAGTAATGCCTTCGTTTGTAAACATTGGCGCTTTCATTGACGAAGGTACAATGGTTGATACATGGGCAACAGTAGGCTCATGTGCGCAAATTGGTAAAAACGTACACTTGTCAGGTGGTGTAGGAATTGGTGGCGTTTTAGAGCCATTACAAGCTGGCCCTACAATCATTGGTGACAATTGTTTCATCGGCGCGCGTTCTGAAGTTGTTGAAGGCGTTATAGTTGAAGATGGTTGTGTTCTTTCAATGGGCGTATTCATTGGTCAATCTACCAAGATTTTTGATCGTGAAACTGGCGAAGTACACTATGGCCGCGTTCCTGCTGGATCTGTAGTTGTTCCTGGTAACTTACCTTCTAAGTGTGGTACTTACAGCTTATACGCTGCAATTATCGTTAAGAAAGTAGATGCAAAAACGCTAGGTAAAACCGGTCTTAACGAACTTCTACGTTCTATCGACTAAATAGTCGAAAGTTTCAGAACATTAAAAAAGGAGCTATTTGGCTCCTTTTTTGTTAATAGCTGCGATACGTAATTAGACAAACCATTTCATCATCCCATCATGCTTTTGAGTGGGATCTCCTTCAGTAATAGAGTGCTTATAAAGCTTAGAATTGATTTCTTTGTAGAGCCACAGTATACGGCAGGAGGTCCCTGACATCGCTACTGCTCTTCAGGGATGACGACGTACTTTTTCAAAGAATGTGTAGAACTCTTATTCGTTCTTACCAAACCTTAACCTTTTCAGTACGTTAAGATCAATTTTGTGTCATAGATATGCGGTAATAGATGAAGACTATAACCTGACTGGGTATCTGTGTTTATTTTAAGATCGACAATGGGAAAAAGCTATTTCATAACTAACAGAGTAGCCACTAGAGCCCAAATAATCATCAACCCGATTTGCACACCATTCCAATGCTTCTTCCTTACTTTCAAAAGTTTGATTTGGATTCCAGCATTGATTTAAATCCCACATTTGTTCCGCATATGTAGGAGCATTAGATTCTGTTATTTGACAAGATCTATAATTAAACTCTTCTTTTTCTTTCTGTTTTTCGGCCTCACAAGCCAACAATGTTAATAAAATACTTAATAGCATCAACTTTTTCATTCTATTTCCTAATATATTGGTTTAAGAAGAATTCGTTGAACACTATGCGATTTTGGCATGAGACTTCGAAATATTCATGGTCATTATTTTTAATTTGAATTTCCAGTGTTTTATAACCTGAGCATTCGAATTTAACACCGGATGCAGGAGGTAAGTTAAACGTTTCTCCATAAATATCAATTTCAACATGTTCAGTTGAGAGATTTTGGATTGATAATTTTAATAAGTTTGTTTCAAATATTTCAATATTTTGCAGTGGAGGTGTGTAATCACTAGCCATTACATTCAACGATACAAGACAATAAAGAAAAACTGATTTATAACTAAATTTCAAACAACCTCCCGCTTTGAATGTTCGTTGTACTTTTACTTAACTCGTATAGGTCTCTTGTTCGCTCTATGATTCGATATTTATTGGTTTCTTAAATACCAAGGTGAACCTATCTGTATTACCAGTAACAGATTTTCTACCCACTTCATAACCAAGCTCATCATCAGGGCGATAAAACATATCAGAAGATTTTTCTAATATAAAACCTGCCGCTTGTACTTCTAAAATTACTTTGACTGCATCTTCACGGCGGCGTAACTCGTGTGTTTCAGGAGCCATATGACGTCGGCTATGGTCAATAATTACATAAGTTCCACCGGGCTTGAGAGAGTCAAAGGTAGCTTTGTTTAATTTAGCTTTATCTTCTTGATTAAAGTTGTGATATTCACGAATATTCAAAACCATATCAGCATCAGATATCCCAAAACTCAAATCACCTAATTGATAACGGCTTTCAGTGCGATTCCAGCTTAATTCAATAGGCAGCTTTTTCGCTTTACTTATCTCATCTACTTTCAATAAGTCATCAAAATCAGCAAGCCACTTCTCACTGTATGCTAAATGAAGTTCGCCATTATCTTTTAATACTGGAGCAAGTATTTTGGTATACCAGCCATTACCTGGTGCAAATTCGATTACCTTCATATCATCTTTCAGTCCAATGAATTCTAAAGCTTGAATTGGTTGGCGATTGCGATCTCTAGCAGTATCAACTTCTGTACGATGCTCCATTTTCATTGCCGCCCACACCTTTTCTTGGAGAGGTGTCAAATTTGCCAATGATGCAAATGAACTGAATAAGCCAAGTGAGGCTAACCCGATTAATATTTTTTTATTTTTCATTTTGTATTCCCTTTGATTCCGCACAGTCATCCATATTTAGCAGTTTATTCAAATATGATGCTATTTAAAAAGTGCAATTTTCAGTTGTACTGACTAACCGCTTTTCGCACAAAGCTAACCGAAGTAAACTTTAATCATTTGTAAATCAACAATACATGATGTTATTGTTTAAACACAAGTTTTTACTGTTGGTGACTGCCTCCATAGAGTGAAATTAAAACGTTCAATCTACAATCGGCATTCATAATTCACCTACCTAATGCGCGTTATGAGTATCGAATATGAGCATCAATTTTCAACCATTGAACAAGCATGACGTTAACTTTTCAAACGTGCTCGATCTTTACAGGGAAGCATTTCCAGAAATTCGTCGCGTACCGCAATGGCTGCTTCGCTATAAAATGAGAAAAGGCAAAGCAGGGTTTAGCGTTATTTATGATCATGATACTTGGCTTGGATTTATCTATACCACAGAATATAAAGACATAATTTATGTACAATTCATGGCAATAACTGAATCTCTCCGTTCTTCTGGATACGGAAGTAAAGTAATTGACTCAATTAAAGATATGTATTGCGGTAAAAGAATTGTATTAAATATTGAAGAACTCAATGAGCAAGCTGAAAACTACCCTCAGAGACTAAAACGTAAAGCATTTTATGAAAAAAATGACTTTAACTCTTCAGGGTATATTGTTAAAGAACCTGCTGAACGGGTTGAGGTGCTTATATTTGGCGGAAACATCAGTAAAGAAGAAATAGAAGAAATGTACAAATCTCTTATGGGCTTCCCTTTTGGTTTATTAATTAAACCAGAAGTGTTTAAGATTTAATAAAACTAATTTTTACGACCCTAACTGCCTCTGGTTATTCTAGCTAATGGCAACCCATGGCCATTAACTTTTGCCAAATAAAATAATTACCCAACAGACTTTATAAGCTGGCAGCGTAGCGTCGAGCTTTTTCTAAATCTTCTGGAGTATCAACACCTTCAACGGGTAATCGTGATTGCGCAACTTCAACATGAATTTTCTCACCTTGCCAAAGAACACGTAATTGCTCTAACGCTTCTATGTTTTCCAAGGCACTTGTTGGCCATTGTACGTAATCTTTAATGAACCCTGCACGGTAAGCATAAATACCAATGTGTCGCAGGTAAAAGTCCCCTACTTCTTTAATGTCTTGAGTATTTAAAAAGCGTTCACGATCATAAGGAATTGTGGCGCGAGAGAAATATAAGGCATAGCCATCTTTGTCACATAGCACTTTAACCGCATTTGGGTTTAATGCTTCCTCAACCGAGTCTATATTTACGGCTAAAGTCGACATGCGAGCTTTACTTTGCCCTGCTAAGTTGGCGGCAACCTGAGCAATATTTTGGCTTGGTATAAACGGTTCATCGCCTTGAACGTTAACAATAATTTCATCATCACTGAATTGATATTGCTGCACTACTTCAGCTAATCGTTCAGTACCGGATTGATGGTCACTACGGGTTTTACATACTTCACCGCCAAAAGCGTTTACTGCAGTTTCTACTTCATCATTGTCAGTAGCAATAATAACCCGCTCTGCACCCGAGGCGAGTGCTTTTTCAGCAACCCACTGGATCATCGGTTTACCATCAATATCTGCCAAGACTTTTCCCGGTAATCGTGTTGATTGAAAACGGGCAGGTATTACTACAGTAAATTTCATTAGCTACGCTCTTCTTCAGACAATTTTCTTGCTTCAGTTTCTAATAAAACCGGAATATCCTTTTCAATTGGATAAGCTAAATGGTCAAACTTACAAATCAATTCTGATTTATCTTTATTAATATCAAGTTTGCCTTTACATACAGGACAGGCAAGAATGCCAATAAGGTTACTATCAAAAGCCATAGTTTTTACATCTCGTTATAATTAAATCAATTAATTGCTCACCTTGGTTATCATCAAAATGAGCATCCACTGGCAAATACCAGCTATTTTGTGGCGCTATGCCCGTACACTTTACCGCATCTTTTTCAGTCATTAATAATGGTGTATTGGCACAAAATTGGTCAAAATCAGTGTCGCAAAAATGGTGGTGGTCAACAAATGCTATTTTTTGCCCTAAACTAAAACCCAGCTCATTTAAGCTAATAAAAAATCGTTCTGGGTTGCCAATTCCAGCCATAGCATTAACAACACCATTTTTTCCATGGTGCTCTTTAAAGTCTTCAACCGTTACAACACTGCCGTCGTGAATATTGATCAGTTTATCGCCTTTTAAATACATATGCTGTTCATTCACATCAGCTAGGCCACTATTTACAATAACTTTATCGACGGTTTTTAATCGCCATAGCCCTTCCCTTAGTGGGCCGGCAGGTAATAACCAACCATTACCAAAACGGCGATTACCATCAACAATCACTAACTCTACATCACGTTTTAAGCGATAATGCTGTAAACCATCATCACTGATCACAATATTACAGCCCTGGTTCATTAATAGGTTTACCGAGGCTACTCGATCACTGCTTACCACCACAGGTACCTGGCAACGTTTAAAAATAAGCACAGGCTCGTCACCTGCTTGCTCTGCGGTGGTTTCACCGGTTAACAGTAATGGTGAACTTCTTTTTTCACCACCATAACCACGGCTAATTACGCCAACTTTCAAACCACGTTGTTTTAGCTGTTCTACAAGGTAAACAACCACGGGTGTTTTACCATTACCACCAACGCCAATATTTCCAACAATGACAACAGGGATGTCCAACTGAGGTTGTTTTAAAATACCTAAATTAAACAATACCCGTCGCAAAGCTGACAACAGATAAAATAAAACATTTAAGGGTAACAATAGCCACTTTATTGGATGATTTTGATACCAAGCCTGTTCAATTAAGCGCACTGTTCACCCCTAATCACCAAATTGAAATGCATGTAATTGTGCATAGGCACCATTTTTATCTAACAATTCTTGGTGGGTACCTTGTTCAAGTAAACTACCTTGATCCATTACGATGATAGAGTCGGCATTTTCAATGGTAGATAAACGGTGAGCAATCACCACACAGGTTCTGTTTTGCTGCAATACATTTAAAGCATCTTGTATATGGCGTTCAGATTCAGTATCTAAGGCACTGGTAGCTTCGTCCAGTATTAAAAAAGGTGCATCGCATAACAATGCTCTAGCAATTGCTAAACGTTGACGTTGACCGCCACTAAGCATAGAGCCATTATCACCAATATTTGTTTCTAAACCTTCAGGTAAGTTTTCAACAAACTCCATTACATGGGCTGCTTTGGCTGCCGCTACTATTTCATCGCGGCTTGCTTCAGGGTTACCATAAGCAATGTTGTTTGCAACGCTATCGTTAAACAGTACAACCTGTTGAGAAACAAAGGCGAACTGTTTTCTTAAGTCTTTTAGTTTGTAATCACGAATATTTTCACCGTCAATCAACACTTGCCCGTGATTACTGTTATAAAAACGCAGCAATAAAGAACTAAGGGTTGATTTACCACTACCTGAGCGCCCTACCAGTGCTAATGTTTTTCCAGGTTCTAGCTTAAAGCTTACATTTTTAAGTGCTGGTTTTTCGCTGCCACGGTAGTTAAATGTTACGTCATCAAATTCAATAATGCCTTGGGCATGTTTAAGCTCAAGGGTGCCACTATCTTGCTCTACATCTTGGTCGAGCACTTCAAAAATGCTTTGTGCGGCGGCCATACCCCGTTGAAATTCGCTGTTTACCGTTGTTAATAACTTAAGCGGTCTTAACATCATAATCATACATGTAACAACAGTCGTAAATGTTCCTGGTGACAACTCACCTATCAAATCATCTTGGCTGGCAACATATAAAACAAATGCAAGTGCAAATGAGGCTATGATTTGAATTACAGGTACACTGGTCGACTTTGCCGCCACCATTTTCATTCGTTGCTGGCGGTTTTGGTTATTTATTTTTGCAAAACGCTCAAACTCTCGCTCTTGCCCACCAAACGACAACACTACTTTGTGGCCATTAAAGGTTTGCTCTGTCGCACTGGTGACTATACCCATCATTTTTTGAATGCGTTTACTTACCGCTCTAAAGCGTTTTGAAACGACGACGACAATACCAGCCACAATTGGGATTATAAGTAAGAAAATAGAGGATAATTGCCAGCTGTTATAAAACATCAAACCAATTAAGCCAACAACAAAAGCACCTTCACGAATTAATGTTAGAAGCGCTTTTGTTATCGCTTTTAATAACTGCTCAGTGTCATAGGTAATTTTTGAAATTAAAGTACCAGTAGACTCTTTATCATGAAACGGTACCGGCATTGCAACAATATGCTCAAATAATTTCTGCCTTAATCGCATCACTACATGGTTTCCCATCCAAGCTAGGCAATAAGTTGCAATAAAATGAGAAATACCGCGAATAAAAAACGCACCGATAACAAATATAGGAGCGTATTTAAGAATATTAGGATTTGAATTTGTTAATCCTTCATCGATGAGAGGTTGTAGCTGTGAAAACACTAAGGTATCAATACCAGCATAGCCTAGCATACCTAAAATCGCGGCAGCCAAGCCGAAGCGTAACCCTCTGGTATATTTAAATAGTCGTTTAAAATTCTGCCAGGTGGAGGCAGGCTTTTGCTCTTGCATGAAAGTCTCTTAATTAATGCAAAAAACACTGCATCTTATTAAATTATTATGAAAGTATAATACCTGATATATAAGGCTAATTCACTGATATACAACTATAATAGCCTAATAATTGAAAAAATTATTGCCATGGCCAAAAAGGCAGCAAATTTTCACGGTACGATTTATAGCTTATTTCATGCTCGGTAAACGTAAATTGCAACATCCCCACCATACTTGTATTCAGTTCTACGGCACCAATTTGTTGGTATCGCTGGCTAACTTCCTCAACAGGCATATTCCAACGATTTAGAAAGCCACTGCTGTAAATGACAAACTTAGGCCGAACAAACTGAACAAAGCTGAAACTTGAAGAGCTTTTAGAGCCATGGTGCGGTGCTATCAGTACATCAACTTCAGACAATGATTGTAGATATAATAACTGTAATTCCACCTTACTAGAGATATCTCCAGGCAATAATACTTTATGCACCCCATCCGTTAGCTCAATGACACAGGAATCATCATTATGCTCCCCCACGTTATTAATAGGCGACAACACTTTTAATGTTAAGTCTTGCCAGTTTATAGATGTGCCGGCACTACATTGACGATTATTTTTCAACTCTGCAAAATTTACGGCAAATGATTTAACTAAGTTATGCTGCTGTAAGTGCACTAAACCGCCAGCATGATCGTTATCACTGTGACTTAGTATGGCCAGATCAATTACCTCCAACCGATTGGTAAGTAAATAAGGCTTAACTGCAGCTTCAACAAAATTAAAGCCACTTGAATAAGATGCACCAGTGTCATACAAGATTGCCTTACCATTTTTTTCAATCAATACAGCTAAACCGTGACCAACATCAAACACTGTCATCAACCAATAATTATTCGTTCGCTGCCAATATTTCGCGCCTACTTCAACCAAAAATAGACTCACTAAGATAGGAAACAGAGTAATAACTTGCCATTTGAAACTTATTAATCGCAGGCTTTGCAAAAATATTGCTAACGGGAGTAAACAAACAATGATCAGAGCTGGTGTCGAAAACGATACAATAGAATACTCAAATGCAGTAAGCCAATTAAGGTAACTTATACTGAGTTGCAGACAATAATTGGCAATATCAAATAACCATAAAGCTAATGAAGGGATTATGGGTAACGACAATGTAGCAATTAAAATGATAGGAATTGCCGTAAACGACAACCAAGGAACAACAACAATATTTGCAAAAGGCGCGACAACAGAAACTTGATTAAACAGAAGTAAGGTCATTGGCATTAAAAATAAGCAAATACCAAGTTGTAATAACAATAAAGACAACAGGGCCTTTTGCCACTTAGACCTGTCTTGAACTAAATAGCCCCAGCGCCAAAAACTAAATAAAATAACTAATACCGCACTAAAAGATAAATACAAACTTGCATCTAAAATTGCAAATGGCTCTATCACAATAATGGTACACAAACTAAGTAACAACCATTTGATAATACTGACCTTAGTGCAAAATAGCCTAAATGCATAAAACCATAACAACATAATTAACGCTCTAACTGTTGGCATCGCAAACCCAGCCAGGTATGAATAACTACAAGCAAAAATTAGACTAACGATGATTGGATAAAGATATAAATACCGTTGTGATATTAACGGTTTGGGTAACAGCCAAATAACCAGTTTGGTCAAGGTAAACCCAAACGCTGCAATAAGGCCTAAGTGCAACCCAGATATAGCCATTAAATGTTGAGTACCGGTAGTTTGTAACATTTGCCACATAGGTTTATCTATTTGAGATTTATCGCCAAGTGACAACGCTAAAATTAACGGTTTTAAATTTTGTTTAAGCCTTGTGTTTAACTGGTTGTAAAGTGCTTGCCTAACACTTTTTGATTTTTCCAGCACCATGTTTTGTGCTGACTTTTTTACATAACCGGTAACAACAATATGTTTTTGTAGTAACCATTTTTGATAGGAAAAACCACCTTGATTAGCAAACCCATGGGCGGGTTTTAGTTTTACCAGTAAGCGGATATTATCGCCTTGAGAAAGGTTGATATTTGCTTGTTTAAACGTGAGTCGAGCTAAGAATGTCTTCTTTAACCGTTGTGAGTTTATTGATTGTATTTCAACATTAAAGCGAAGGTCTTCACTTTCTACAATCAAGGTTTGTACTGTACCCTGTATCAATACATCATTTAAATGTAAGGTATTTACGTCTAAGTCATTATTTTCGCTCCATGAAAAATGAGCATGCGCGGCCCATAAAATATAGGTAAATCCAACAAGCCAAGCGAGTACTGGTAGCAGTTTTTTACAAAAATAGACAAGAATAGCGACACAAAAACAAGACAACGCTAACAATAATAGATAGTATAACGCCGGTACTTGCTCAAGCACTAACGCACAGCATGCACCAACAAAAAATAACAGCAACCACCGTTCCATAGTGAATTGTCCATAATAATGCTGAAAATTAAGTTGTAATGAGTATAGTCGCTTTTAAATTTCCTATACTGACTTAGTTCCCTTTAAAAATAATACGCAAAAAGATTAACTAAACATATGCCGAAGAAAATGATCAAACGATGGTTACCTGATCATCACACCATCAAAACAAATAAGCACCTGCAAATTTTTGGTGATGTGTTACATGACGCTAATTTATGGCACCTTAATCGCCGTTCTGTTTCAAAAGCATTTGCAGTTGGATTATTTTTCGCCTTTGTTCCGGTGCCATTTCAAATGATGTTAGCAGCTGGAATGGCAATTTTAGTCCATGCAAACTTACCTCTTTCGGTAGCTCTTGTTTGGTTAAGCAACCCTATTACTATTCCACCAATATTTTACGGGTGTTATAAATTAGGCACGGTGTTAATGAATGTACCACCGCAAGACTTTGCTTTTGAATTAAGTGTAGAGTGGCTAACGACAAGTTTATCAGCCGTTGCCGGTCCATTCCTACTTGGCTGTGCTGTTTGTGCAGTGTTCTTTTCAGTCGTAGGTTATTTTACCATTAATGGTATTTGGCGTTATTCAGTAGCAAGCAGTTGGAAAAAGCGTAAAGACCGTTAAAAATCCGGTTTTAAACACAGTACCCCACCATAATAAGGCCAGTAAAAATTATCTGCTGGCCATTAACAACTCAATATAAAAAAACTCTTAACCTTCGATTTAAGATTAAGAGTTTAACTAAATGATTTTAATACTTTATTCTCTACTAACTAAGTAGAAAACTCGGTGAAGTAAGCCTTACATTAAATGCTCATTTAAAAACTTCAGCACGTTATTCATGTATTCCTTTTTGTCTTCCGGATCAAAGAACCCATGACCTTCACCTTCAATTGGATACCAGATGTATTCTTTATTTGACTCATCAAGCGCGTCAATTAAACGCTCTGAATGTTCAAACGGCACTTGTTTATCCAGTTCACCATGAGCGATTAACAACGGTATGTTTATTTTATCCACGCCATGAACTGGTGACATTGCTTTTAATACGGTTTCATCTGTACCTAAAGTTTTTTCAAGGTAACTTTTGCCCGAGTAAAGTCGTTTTATATTACCTTCGTCATACATGAACTCTAAATCATATACGCCAGCATAAGCAACGGCGCACTTATATGTATCAGGGTAATTAATAGCGCTTTGAACTGCCGAATAACCACCAAAACTTGCGCCCATTACACAGGCTTTACCTTTCTCAGCTTTGCCGGTGTTAATTGCCCAGTTATAAGCTTCTAAAATATCTTGTTGAATAGCCGAGCCCCAGTTTCTGTAGCCAGCCTCTTCAAACGTAGAACCGTAACCTGATGAGCCTCTAAAGTTTATTTGCAAAACTGAATAGCCATTTAAAGCCAAGTACTGGTTTGTGGCATCAAATCCCCAGTAATCCCTTGCGTGAGGGCCACCGTGAACATAAACGATCAATGGCGCTATTTCGCCTTTTTTAGCTACTTTTCCCTGGGTAAATAAACCGCTGATCTCAAGATTGTCTGAAGTAGTAAATTTAATAGGATCGGTATACACCAACTTGTTGGAGTCAAGGTTAGGGTAGTATTTAAACATTAAGCTTAACGAGTTTTTTTCATTATCGAATAGGTAAAACGTACCTGCTTCAATATCTGATGACGTTCTAACTATCGAAAGCTTACCATCTTCAGTTTGACTGGTAATGTCGATAACATGTCCTGGAAATGATGCCACAAGCTTTTTAAAAACCTTTGCTTCCGGTAACGATTTATTCAACATGTAATAAGCGGGAAATTCATCATCTACTCGCAGCGCATAAACGTTACGTTTATCAACCGTTTTATTAACCGCGCTAATATCAACTTTTTTATCGGTTAATATGTGTTTATAGCTGCCATCAGTTAAGTTTAATTTGAACAAACCAGCAATATCTTGTTCAAAATTATCTATAACATAAAGATGTTCACCTGATTGGTTAACTGTTAATGGTGTAAAGTATTGACCAAAATTTGCCTCAGGAATTTGATGCCATTCATCCCCCTTCTTTAAATAAGCTTGTCGGTTGTAATTTTTATCAATCGCGGTGGCAACTTTTAAATTACCGTCAACATCGGTAATAAAGCGTGCTTTTGGCGCAGGACCTTTACCAAGTTTTTGCTTGATTTTTCCGGTGTAAACATCAATTTTAAAAATAGATGCAATTACATCACTGTGCCTACTTTGAGGAGTAGAGCTTATCAGAATGTGCTTGTCATCCTCAGGTAGAAAATCAATAACTTGAGCCCAACCGATGATTTGTTGGTTCTTTTTAATGTTACTGCCCACCTGCTTACTGCCAGCTCGGTAACCATAAATGAGTTTAGCCTTAGAGCTATCCTTATTTATTGCGTACAACTCACCATAAAAATAGGACTCTTTACTCCAAGGTTCACGCTGGTTTATTTGTATTACCACACGTTCGTTATTTACCCACTCGTAATAGCCTACTTCATTATTCCCTGGCAAAATGGCACTACCAGTAACTTTCATTGTTGCTCTTTCTATAAACGCTAATGCGGGTTTATCATCTTTCAGTATCTTGACAGCAAGATGGTTGCCATCAGGGGATATTTTAACCCCTAAATATTCTGGTCGATCAAACAGGTGGGACCAATTGTTGGCATTGGCACTGAAACAGATACTAAATAGCATCAACAGCAGAAACAGCGGAGATTTTTTGAACACTTTCAACTTCCTTATCATTATTGTTTTTATTAGTTTATTTTATTTTTAATGCTTAAATACCCGAAGGGACATCATATTTGCACATAAAGACAATAAAACTATCATTTCAATACTGTTAATTCAATCTATTTTGTGTTCTAACTATCGCGACATCACACTATTCAGGTGCAGGTTTTAACCACCTTGACCTAACACTTGTGCGGGGTCTATTTTTGTTGCTCGCCAAGCGGGATACAAGGTAGCAATTAAACTTAATATTAGCGCAGCAACAACCGTAAAAATAACATCTCGTATATCTAACTCGGTTGGCAAGAAGTCGATAAAATAAACATCACCAGATAAAAACTTGGTATTTAACATTGACTCAATACTGCGAATAATTTCGGTTAAGTTTTTTGATAAATACACGCCACAAAGCGCGCCTATAAGGGCACCAAGTACGCCATTTACCAAGCCTTGGTAAACAAAACTAAGCATTATAGTTTTAGGTTTAGCCCCCATAGTTTTTAAAATGGCGATATCACCTTTTTTATCATTTACCGCCATAAACAGGCTTGAGACGATATTAAAACTAGCAACGGCAATAACCATAAGCATCACCACAAACATAACCGTGCGCAGTAATTGAATATCGTTAAATACATGCCCTTGGGTTCGAGTCCAATCATTCATATACACATATATATCAAGCTGTTGACCAATGTCTCTAACAATTACAGGCGCTTGAAATACATCATCAACGGCTATTCTAATGCCATGTACATCAGTCCCAATATCTGCAATTTCACTACCAACACTTAATGGCATGTAAGCCAGTGTTTCGTCAATTGCGCCGCCAAAATCGAAAATAGCAGCTATGGTCATATTACGTTTTTTCGGTGCAGCAAACTGACTATTACTATTATTACCATTGAGTCGTGGCAAGATAAGTTGCACGGTATCCCCAACTTTAACGTTCAGCTTTTTAGCAATTCCTTTACCAATAACGAGAGATTGCCCAGTTAAATCGGTCCATTTACCGGCACTAATAAAGTCGGTTATTTTTGACACTTTTGCTTCAAGTGCAATATCTACGGCTCTAACTTCTAATCCTTTAAGTTGCTCGCCCTTTTGCAATAAACCGCCAAGTTTGATCACTGGTGCGGCAGCAAGTACATGCTCAAATGTCTCTAAATGCTCTACCTGTTGTTGCCAGTTTTCTATAGGCTTAGTTACTGCAATATATTCACCATGAGGGACAATTGAAAGTAAGCGTTTGGCTAATTCTCGCTCAAAACCATTCATTGCAGACAGCACGATAATAAGCACCATGACACCTAAACCAATACCTATGGTCGAAGATGCTGATATAAACGAAGCAAACCCTTTGCTTCGATTAGACGATACGTAGCGTAAGCCGATGAAAATACTTAACGGTTTAAACATCAAGTAATTTCCCATGGTCCAGCTTTAATTGCCTGTCCATACGGCCGGCTAGCGTTAAATCGTGGGTAACAACAACAAAGCTGGTGTTTTCGGAGCGATTTAACTCCTGAATTAATTGAAATATTTGCTCTGCAGTATCAAAGTCTAAATTACCGGTTGGTTCATCCGCTAATACTAAAGACGGCTTGGTAACCAAAGCTCTGGCAATCGCTACACGTTGGCGTTCACCACCAGACAGCTCTGATGGGCGATGATGGGTACGGTGACTAAGACCGACTTTAGCGAGCATATTTTGTGCTTCTGCTAACGCTTTTTTTGGTTTGTCACCGCGGATAAGCAGTGGCATAGCTACATTTTCTTCGGCGCTAAACTCCATCATTAAATGATGAAATTGATAAATAAACCCTAAATGTTTATTTCGAAATTCTGCTCTTTTCGATGCAGATAAACCATAAATATCGACATTATCAATTTCAACACTGCCTGATGTAGGTGTATCCAGTGCTCCTGCCAAATGCAAAAAGGTACTTTTACCACAGCCTGAGCTACCAACGATTGCCAGTAACTCCCCTGCTTTAACCGTTAAGTCTAAGCCAGTTAATACTGCAGTTGTTTGTGGCCCTTGCTGATATTCTTTAACCAGTTGCTGGCACACTAACACATTATTCATTTCGTAAAACCTCTGCGGGTTGTGTTTTAGATGCTCTATAAGCTGGGTATAAGGTTGCTGTGAAACTCATCACCAATGCCGATAGAATAATAATTAATACTTGTTGATATTGTAAGTCGATGGGTAAGGTTTGCATGACAAAACCTGAGCCTAATACGTTAACCCCAAACAATGATAGAACGCTATTTATGTTTAAAGTAAAAATCACGCCAATAATAGATCCAAGCGTAACGCCCCATAAGCCGTTCACCATGCCCTGAGTGATAAATATTTGTAAAACCTGCTTGGGCTTTAAACCCAACGTTTGCAAAATACCGATTTCACCTTGTTTGTCGATAACAACCATAACCAGTGCCGATACAATATTAAATGCTGCTACGGCGACAATTAAACTTAACATTAACCACATCATGTTTTTTTCTATGCGCACTGCCGCAAATAGATTTCCCTGAGTTTTATCCCAAGTGGTAAAATTTAACTGGTTAAACTCAGGATTTAAGCTGAGTTGCTCTGCTAAAGGTTGCGCATCAAAGGCATCGTTAAGATATAAACGAATATTCTCAACGCTGTCTTTATCTTTTCGTAATAAACGTGCGGCATCCTGGCCGTGAATAATGACCATATGATCATCTACTTGCGAGCCAACATGAAAAACGCCAACCAAGGTAAACTTGCGTTGTACAGGTACCCTGCCCATTGGAGTGAAAATAGTTTTATTTGGTAAAGCCAATCTGATTTTGTCGCCAATACGAATACCTAGTTTACGCGCTAAAGAAACGCCCATTACCATTTGGTATTTTCCAGGGACTAAGTCTGTTAACTGCCCTACTTGCATTTTTTCGGCTAATAATGAGTACTTTTGTTCATATTCAGGGTAAATCCCCTGCATTAAAACGCCTTCCAATTTACTTGGCGACTGAATAAATGATTCACTTTCTAAATAGGGCGTTGCCCCTTTAATTGATGGGTCAGCTTCAAACTTTGCAATGAGTTCGCGCCAATCATTAATGCTTTGCTGTTCGCTCTGTACCACAACATGAGGAACCAGGCCTAAAATTCGTTGCTTTAACTGACCTTCGAAGCCGTTCATAACGGAGGCCACAGAGATCAATGCAGCCACGCCTAATAAGATACCGGCGATTGAAAAAAAGGTGATAAAAGATACAAAACCAGAGCGGCTTTGACTGCGACTGTAGCGGTATCCGATAAAAAGACTAACCGGTTGAAACATTTATATTTATAATTTTTTTTGAAGATGTCGTTAAATGATAAAAGCTTGCACTGTTTAGTACAAGTAGAACAAGATAATAATATGTAATTTAGTATGACAATGACTGTGTTAACGGCTAAAATCAAACGCTAAATGTAGTCTTTCACTCTAGTAAACTAAACAATGAGCCAAACCAGTAGTATATTTTCGCCTTTATTAGCGTTAAGTAAAGTTGATGCCACTTTAAAAGATAAAAAACAATGGGCTAACTTGCACGGTTCCAGTGCCAGTGTTGCTATTTATTTTGCCGCGGCTAACTCTAACAGTCTTACTTTATTAATTACCGAAGATACAGCAACCGCGCTTAAGCTTGAACATGAATTACTTAGCATTAATGATCAAGACTTGGATATCTGCTTATTTCCCGATTGGGAAACTCTACCGTACGATAGCTTTTCGCCTCATCAAGATATTATTTCACAACGACTACAAACGCTTTATCGCTTATCACGAATGCGTAAAGGCATTGTCATTGTTCCGGCCCATACCTTAGTACATCGCATAGCGCCAAAACAGTATATTGAAGCAAACAGTTTACTGATAAAAACAGGCGATAAAAAAGATTTACATCAAATGCGTACAGAATTAGAGGCCAGTGGTTATAGAGCTGTTGACCAAGTTCTTGAACATGGTGAATTTAGTGCTCGCGGCGCTATTCTAGATCTTTACCCTATGGGTAATAATACGCCCTATCGTTTAGACTTTTTTGATGATGAAATAGACAGCATTCGAACCTTTGATGTTGAAGATCAACGTTCAAAAGATACCATCGCCAACATTGAATTATTGCCAGCTCATGAATTTCCAACTGATAAGGCGGCAATAGAATTATTTAGAAGCCAATATCGTGAAATATTAAAAGCGAATAACGATAAAGATTCGGTATATCATCATGTCAGTAAAAATATTTTACCGGCAGGTATCGAATATTATTTACCGCTATTTTTTGAACAAACAGCAACCTTATTTGAATACTTGCCAATCAATACACAAGTATTAATTCACGGTGATATTGATAAAAACCTTGAACAATTCAACCTGGACGCTCAGTACCGCTATGAAGATAGACGTTACGATCCGTTAAGGCCGTTACTGCCACCAGATAAGTTGTTTTTAACTCGAGAACAATTGTTTGCGACATTAAAGCAACATGATCGAGTGAATATAAAGGTAGCCGATAAAGAAAGCCAAGCAATTAAGCTCAATGATAAAGCTGGGAATGTAAACTATGCCACTGCAGCGTTACCCAGCGTTGCGGTTAACCATCAACTTAAACAGCCTTTACAAAATGTTTGTCAGTTTCTAGAAAGTGCAGCACAAAACAACCAGCAAGTGTTATTTGTCGCTGAAAGCCAAGGCCGAAGAGAGACTCTTTTAGAGTTACTTTCCCGAGAACAAATAACGCCAAAAAATGTTGATGATCTAAGCAGCTTCATTTCATCAGAGTTGCCAATTGCAATTACGGTTAATGCACTTAACCACGGTTTTATTGTTTCTCAAACAGACATCAAAACCGATCTTAATTTTGCCGTAATCACTGAAGATGATTTATTCACTGACCGAGTAAAGCAAGCCAGACGCAGAACTAAACAACAAGAAACCAACAGTGAAGCAATATTTAAAAACCTGACTGAGCTGTCGTTAAATCAACCGGTTGTACATATCGAGCATGGTATTGGCCGCTATCAAGGCTTACAGACCTTTGAAAACCAAGGGATCAGCACTGAATTTTTAATGTTAAGTTATGCTAATGACGCCAAGCTTTATGTGCCAGTTGCCTCATTACATTTAATTTCTCGCTATTCAGGCTCAAACAGCGATACAACACCAATTCATAAATTAGGCACCGACTCTTGGTCAAAAGCGAAGAAAAAAGCCGCAGAGAAAATTAAAGATGTAGCCGCTGACCTACTCGATATTTATGCAAAACGAGCACAAAGTCATGGCTATGCATTTAAACGAAATAAAGAAGAGTACATAAGTTTTTCAGAAAGCTTTGGCTTTGAAGAAACTCTTGATCAACAAAATGCCATTACCAATGTTATAGCTGACATGCTGGATCACAAAACCATGGACCGTCTGGTTTGTGGTGATGTTGGCTTTGGTAAAACTGAAGTTGCCATGCGAGCAGCCTTTGTTGCCGCCAATGACTCAAAACAAGTTGTGGTGTTAGTCCCAACTACCCTGCTGGCACAACAACATTATGAGAATTTTCGTGATCGGTTTGCAAATTGGCCAATAAATATTGAAGTACTGTCACGTTTTAAAACATCTAAGCAGCAAAAGGAAGTGATTAGTGAAATCGCTACCGGTAACATTGATATTCTTATAGGCACTCATAAATTATTGTCTGATGACATTAAATTTAAAGACTTAGGATTACTTATTGTTGATGAAGAGCATCGCTTTGGCGTAAAACAAAAAGAGAAAATCAAAAAACTGCGTGCCAATGTTGATATCTTGACCCTTACCGCAACACCTATTCCTAGAACACTAAATATGGCTATGGGAGGAATGCGAGATTTATCAATAATTGCAACACCTCCGGCAAAGCGATTAGCCGTAAAAACCTTTGTACGTGAACGTGAAAACGGCTTGATCAGAGAGTCTGTATTACGTGAAGTGTTGCGTGGTGGTCAAGTATACTTCCTGCATAACAATGTTCAAACCATTGAAAAAACAGCTCAAGAACTTCAAGACTTGCTGCCAGAAGCAAAAATTATTGTTGCTCACGGTCAAATGCGTGAACGCGAACTAGAACGTATTATGAGTGATTTTTATCATCAACGTTATAATGTATTAGTGTGTACCACTATTATTGAAACGGGCATCGATATTCCTACTGCAAACACCATTATTATGGACAGAGCCGATCATTTAGGTTTAGCACAGTTACACCAATTGCGTGGTCGTGTTGGGCGTTCGCATCATCAAGCGTATGCTTATTTATTAACGCCCCACCCTAAGCGTATGACCAAAGATGCAATTAAGCGCCTAGATGCGATATCACAACTAGAAGATTTAGGTGCAGGTTTTGCGTTGGCGACACATGACTTGGAAATTCGTGGTGCGGGTGAGTTGTTAGGCGAAGACCAGTCAGGGCAAATGGCCAGTATTGGTTTCAGCTTATACATGGAAATGCTTGATCAGGCAGTGGCGGCATTAAAAGAAGGTAAACAACCTTCGCTAGAAGATTTAACCGCTAAGCAAACTGAAATTGAATTGCGTGTACCCGCGTTAATACCTGATGATTACATTTATGATGTCAGCATGCGTTTATCATTTTATAAACGTATCGCCAGCTGTAAAGACAACCAGGAGCTGGATGAAATTCAAATTGAATTAATTGACCGTTTTGGTTTATTACCGCAAGCAACTAAACACATATTTTTTATCGCCAAATTACGCTTAACCGCTGAAGACATCGGAATATCAAGAATTGATGCAGGTATAAATGGTGGTTCAATCGAATTTAATAGCAGCACTAAAATTGATCCTATGCTTATAATAGGCTTAATCCAGCAACAACCATCAATTTATAAAATGGATGGTGCGAATAAACTAAAATTTGCAATTAAAACTGAAGATAATCAAGCCCGCTTTACCTTAATCAACAAGATGCTAGACAGTTTAAACAAAAGTATTGCCTAAGGAATAATGATTAATATGCAAGTAAACAATGCAATGACAACTTTAACATCAATGTGTAATAAACAGATTAAACCTGCGCTTGCGAAACTGGCGCATGTAGGTTTTATGTTTTTGTGCTTGTTTGTTGCTAACGCAAGTGCACAAGATGAACTTCCGGAGGAGGAGCCTGCTGAGCGTTGGTTTGAAATCGAAGTGATATTGCTCGAGCAATTGATCGATAAATCTCGTTACAACGAAGACTTTAACCAACAAGTTGCCTTGAACAATGGTAAAGCTGTAAACAACGTTTCTTTGCTCAACGGTTATTTGCAAAACATTGTAAATTTTAAACAACAATTAGACACGTGTCCCCCAGTTAACACTAGGAATGAGATAAATTCTGCTGACAATATTGATAAAGTAAAGGGTTCTACGAAGAGTAAAGTAAGCCTTGCAGAAGTTGAACAAGAATTAGAAAACCTGTCATTAGCTTGTAAGCAAAATGAGGTAAATATTTTTGAAAATGCAATTGATAAAGAGTTTTATCAAATTCCAAGAGTCATCTCTGCTAATGAAGACTTATATGCCAATGTTCCTTATTTACTTAATAAAGATAGCTTAGAACTAACACATATTAGACAATCTCTAAGCCGGTCAAAACACTTTAAACCTCTATTGCACGTAGCCTGGCGTCAAGCTGTTGTAGATAGACGCGCAGCCAAACCAGTTCGACTTATGGCTGGAGAGAATCAATCTTTAACTAAAGTTACCAACGATGATGTGATTGAACTTGATAAAGATTTGCAAATAACTGAAGAAGAAAAACAAGAAATTATCACAAATCATTTAGGCCAAATCATCGAAGATATTGAACAAAATAATATCCAGTTAGATGTATTGACGAAACAAATTAAAAATCAGCAGATTCAACCATTATTCGATGAACAAACCACAGCGGCAACTGAAAACATTGATAAACAACACAAACAAAATTGGCATATAGACGGCTTGTTTAATGTGCACTTAGACCATTACCTTTATATCAACAGTCAGTTTAATGTCATTACCGAAACAACAAGTAATAACAATGACAAGCCCAGTGATAACTTAGTCCCATTCAAACAGAACCGTAGGGTGATCAGCGGTGAGGTTCATTATTTCGATCACCCATACATGGGCATGATCGTACAAATTCGTCGCCATGAGAAACCCGAAGTGATTGATGAAGAAACCCCAAATGAAACACAAGATAACGAAGAAATAGACGCTAACAGCGATTATTTCTAACAGCCAACTGTAGTCGTCCCGTATTCGTTACGGGACCTAAGCAAACCTTTTAATTAATAGTAGTAAAAATTATGTCAGTAGATAAACAAACACAAATTGAAGCCGCGGTATTTCGCCGTTTATTAGCCCATTTAGATTCTCGTAAAGACGTACAGAATATTGAACTGATGAATCTTGCCGGATTTTGTCGCAATTGTTTTTCAAAATGGACAGTTAGTGAAGCTGAAAAACTAGGTGAAACAATCGATATAGATACGGCGCGAGAGCAAGTTTACGGTATGCCTTACAGCGAATGGAAAGAAAAACACCAACTTCCTGCAACACCTGAACAGTTAGCAAAATTTGAACAATCGTCAAAAAAGTAATAGATTAACCAATCCAATAAAATAATAAGAACGATTTTTGTATGCTAAATAAAGAAGATACAGTATTTGTATTAGTTGATGTGCAAGGTAATCTTGCAGGGTTAATGCAAGACAAACAAACCTTATTTAGCAATTTGCAAAAGCTTATAAAAAGTTTGCAAATCCTTAATATTCCTATTATTTGGGTAGAGCAAACACCTGGTGCCATTGGCGACACTATTGTTCAAATATCAAGTTTACTTCCTAACCAATCACCTATTAGCAAAACTACGTTCAGTGCCGTTAAAAATACTGAGTTTATGACTGCTCTGAAAAACGTCGGTAGAAAGCAAGTGTTAGTTGCAGGTATAGAGTCACATGTTTGTGTGTATCAAACAGCAATGGATTTGCATAAACAGGATTTTTACGTAGAGATAGTTTCCGATGCGGTTTCATCCAGAACCGCAACGAACAAGCAAATAGCCTTATTAAAAATGCAAAATAAAGGCCTAACCCTAACTAATACTGAAATGGCCTTATTTGAACTGTTAGGCGATGCTCAATGCGAAGAGTTTAAGCAGATCATAAAAATAATTAAGTAACGCTCCTAAAGTGCCAATCAGAGTCGTTTAACTTCTAAGTATCTATACGATAATCAGAAACAATTAACCACGTCATCCTGTGCGAGCCTAAGCGAGACATGGGGCCTCCTTCAGTGACGCTGTGGGTCTGCAAAGTGCCAGAAACAGAAGTAGAGAAAATACGCCGTCATCCTCGAGGACTAGTGCATGGATGCACGTAGTTAGAACAATGCAGGAGCAATTGTCGAGCCAAAGCGACATCGGGGACCTCATTAAGCGTATTGTGGATATAAAAAATTCAACCTCCTTAACTTGTTTCAGGATCTATTGAACGTCTCAAAAGTGCCAGGAGCGGTAGTAGAGAAAATACGCCGTCATCCTCGAGGAGCTCAAGCGACATCGGGGACCTCATTAAGCGTATCGTGGCTATAAAAGTTCCTACTTCCTGAACTTGTTTCAGGATCTATTGAACGTCTCAAAAGTGCCAGTAGCTGCCACTCACTTATTTATGTCCCCCTATTATGGGTAATAACTTTTATTTTATAAAATCAGAATAAAGATTAATGGCCAGGACATAAGAAGACCTAAGAAAAACGTCCATCTAGATTGTAAGTTATTTACTCCAGAAAAGTCATGACTTTGGATTGAGCCATCTTTTAGACTGCTTAGTAATGAGCTTTCAGATATTGTGTATTCAACACCATTGCTATCAACAAAAACAGGCCATAATGAAACTCCCATGCTAGGGTGGGATGCACTTACTTTAGTCATACGCAAAGTTAATGGTGCTGTAAATCTACCTTTAATATCAGCGCGTGAATCACTCTCAATAAACTCTCTTTTCCATAGTGATAAATATTCAGAATCATGATATTTAGCGTACCCCCAGGCGGCATCTATTTGGATTTCTGCTCCTATATTCGGGTAATACAAGGTGTTCATTTCTTTAGGGAGTAGAGGGATGCAGACTAGCGCGGTAACAATCAAAATCGCATTCCTAGTTTCTTTTTTATAACTAAGCAAACGAATACAAAATAAAACAACAAAAGGCAATGCGAAAAAGAAACTAGTGAAGCCATTATTTGCAGCACCACTTAATATAAAAATGAAGCAAATTGGCAATAGGAACCTATCTATAAATTTAAGTTCCAAGTACAAATTTTTCCACTTTAATGAATTCATGTCTGCTTAAGAAGCCCTTTTGTGAAGTTCAATAAATGCAATTGTTGCGTTTTTTTCAACGGCTGCTGCTCGCTCTTTATAATCTTTTAGTCCTGAATTAAACCATACTTATTTAGTTCAGGTCATGTGCCTGCTTCATACGAATAACTCGCTCAGAACAACTTGTATGTTTACTCTTTTAGCTTCGATGTTGCAGGTACTACCAAGCTCTATAACGAATACTCAGGGCTCGCTTCAAACAGCTCATTATATTGATTTCGAAGAGCCTTGGTTCTCCTGACTTTACTATGAGGAGATAGCACATGACTACGAAACAAAAACCAATATTACACATTGGTATTGATTGGGCAACCAAGAAACACGATGTGTGTATTCAGCTACCCGATGGAAGTCGTTCATTCGTTGTTGTTGATAGTTCACCAGAATCTGTCGATGAATGGATTTTAAAGCTACATAAGCAATACAAAGGTAATATTCATGCGGCCGTAGAGCTATGTCGAGGACCGATTGTTTATGCATTACAGAAGTATGATTTCATCACCATATTTCCAATCAATCCTGCCATGCTTGCCAAGTACCGTTCAGCATTTTCGCCAAGTGGTGCTAAAGATGATCCCACGGATGCTGAAATTGCATTGGGTTTAATGATCAATTATCCAAAACTGATCACGCCGTTGAAATTGGAAAGTGAGGATATGCGTAAACTCGCATTCTTAGTCGAACAACGTCGTCGGTTTGTTGAAGATAGGCGGCGGTTTGCTAATCGATTAAATAACACGTTAAAACAGTATTACCCTCAACCACTTAGCTGGTTCAGTCATCGTGATACAAAATTATTTGCTGACTTCATATTACGATGGCCAAGTCTTCAAAAATTACGTCGAGCTCACGAATCAACTGTCCGACAGTTCTTCTTGGAGCACGGTGGTAACGCAGTAACATTGCTAGAAAAACGCATAGCCTCAATCAAAGAGTCAACTCAACTGACAGACGATAAAGCCGTCATTGATACTCATGAACTGCTTAGTTCGACGCTAGTTAAACAGCTTCATACCGTCATTAAATCTATTAAAGAATATGATGTTGAGATAGCACTTATTTTCAAAGAGATGCCCGATGCTGATTTGTTTAAATCGTTACCAGGAACAGGCATATGTTTAGCGCCCAGATTACTGGTCGCTATGGGAGAAAATCGATCTCGTTTTGACACAGCATCAGAGATTCAAATGTACGCAGGTATAGCCCCTGTAACAGAACGAAGTGGCAAAAAATGTTGGGTTCACTGGCGTTGGCAATGTTCAAAATTTCTCAGACAATCATTCATTGAATGGGCGGATAGATCTATATATCAGTCATTCTGGGCGAAACTGTATTACGACCAACAAAGAGCCAAAGGAGGCTCTCATCAAGCCGCTGTTCGGAGTTTAGCTTTCAAATGGGTACGTATATTATTTCGCTGTTGGAAGTCGAAAACGCCTTACTCAGAGAGTAGATATTTGCAGGCTTTGAAAGATAGAAACTCACCATTGATTGCGAATATTTAGTTGACTGAAGGACTCAGGGCGTGAAAGAGACCTTAACCTTTTCAATAAGTTGAGGTCAAATTAAAACAAATGCTAACTATTAATAATATTTAAACTTCTACCATTTCCACTAAATACTTAAATTTTTCAAGTGAAGTTGAACCATTATTACTAGGATACTTCTCTCTTGAGACTTCGATATCTTTAATAACACGTTTAATATACTTTTTATGATTTTTAAGTTCTTTGTTAATTATTCCTGATTGTATGGATAAAATTATCAAATTAATCTCACTATCAATTGTAAGGTCAATATTCTCAATCAAAAGAAGTTGAGTTTCATCATTAACGTTGAGTGAGTCTCTTATAACACTTAGAAAATCCATTTCTTCCAGAGATTTTTCAAAAGTGAATTTAGGTTTAAGCAATAAATCTAGTTGACCGCTGTTTAATAAAGTATTTAATTTTTCTTCGGTTACGCACTCTTCTTTGGTTAAAGCTGAGAAACTCAAAAGTATAGCTAGAAAAGTAAATATTTTAATCATTTGTTATCTATTCTTAATCATTAAATTAGTCTGGTTATCGCTCTTTTCAGCCGTTAGGCTTTTGAATACACTACGTTATATTACTCATGGTCTCAAGTATGCAGTCAGTCGTTTTTGTCAATCATTTACTAATGGGTTCTATGTAGCTGCTTTACAAAAAACTCATTTTCAATTTGGTGTAGCGTCAGTCGCCATCGATTATCTCCAATTTTAATTGCTACACTTGCTACGTTCTTATCGGGGTAGTTCATATTTATCGAGCGAATAATAATTGAGTCACTTTTATTGAGTGCGGCAAAGAATTCATCGCACTCATCACAAAACCAAAACTTATAAAAAGGGATATCAATTCTGTCTCTGGCAAAAGCACCACTTTTCTCTAAATCAGATTTAAGTTCTAGTATTTGATTAAAAACGAAATCGTCATCAAAGATTTCTGAGCCATATATCATTGGAACATATAACCCACTTCTATGATTTGGGCAAATACCGTTTACCGCTGGTGCATATGAAGTGTATTTTGATAATGGCTCTATCCTTTCCTCAATTAATGAGCAATTTTTCAAAGGCGTTAACGTTGGAGTTGTCAATTTAAAAGAGATTTTATGTTGCGCTAATTTGCATGTCATTAAAGAGGTATACGGGGGCGATTCAGTTGAGTTTCGGATATGTTTATACGTACAAGGTTCAACATTCATTATAGATGTAGCAACAGCATTATAAGAAAGTAATAACAACAAACCAATGCTTATCCCTTTTGCTACAATCTTCATCTAAACCCTTTTTCATTACTTAAGCATGTCCGTTCATCGCTCTTAGGAGACCATAACCTTTTCAGTAGCTTAAGGTCAAATCAGTGCCAAAAGCAGTTGGTCGATAATGCTGCGTTAACTAGCGGCAAAGCGGTGTCTAATACTGCGCATAAAAAGCATGTTAATTAAGAGTTAAACATCATCTCAGCTCTTTTTTAATATTGGACTAATCGCACATCGGAATATGGCCGCTCCCGAAAGGATATAGAAGGTCAAAAACAAATAAACAAAAGGTGGCAGGTATACTTCTTGTGAATCTTCAGATTTTATTAAAGCTTTGCGTGTCAAAACAAACAACAAAGCAGTCTCACCTAAGTAAGGAGCATCAGACAGATTTGAAAGTAATCTTGGAATCATAAGAGTGCCATTTGGTAAAGGCCATGAAGCAACCAATGCCTCAGTGGAAAGTGCGTATGATTGCTGTATTCTATTATTGACCCTTGCTGCACCAATTCCGAAAGCGCTTGCCGCCACACCATATCCGCCAATGACTGGTCCAGAATCTACATCGGAGAAGGCCATGTTATTGCTATTAATCGCAAACTCATGGAAGCCTGATATGAGTAGGCTTTCTTTCCAGAAGTATTTTTCATACTGCTCATACCAACGACTTGCTGTGTCTGGCCAGAGTTCAGGCGCCCAAATTAGCATATATGAAATTCCGACACCGCGAGCAGGACCATAGCCAACACCAGTTTTTGAATTCGCTACATAAGCAGGCAAGTTAGTTTCGGAATCTAATGCATTGCCTTGGAAGGCTCGTAAAGAGCGTTTTACAAACTCCGAATCATCAACACCAATCAATTCATTTGCTCTTTTTATCGCAGCTATCGCTGGGAGTATATCGACTGGGTAGCACTCGCCTGGATAATCGTCCAGTAGACCGAATGGCGAATGGTCTAATTCATTTGTTAATGAATTCACTTGATCGACTAGTATTTCCTTATATTGATCGTCCCCTGTTAATTTCTGATAACTCGATAGTCCTGAAATTAAAAGCATTCTATAAAAGGCATTCTCTTTGTGTAGGTAATTATCTCCCCAGTGTTGTTTTACCCATGATGCATTATCTGGATCAACTATTAATTGTGCAGCCGCCTCAATGGCATCTTTAGAATATTCTACTGGTGCTTGTTGAGATGCATCGGGATTGAGAGCCCAATTATCCTGGAGTGCTTCAGTCGACCATAGGAAAAACACAGCGCTAAACATAGGCCATTCTGTTCCCGAAATATCATTAATGCTTAGATTGGAACCCATTTCTGCATCAACACGCTCCGCCGACCAGGCTACAATATCTTTTGAAATCCGAGAATGCCAACGATAGGTAAAACTTGGGATATCATTATTTTTCAAGCCTGCATCCTGCAAATCGATCACCAAGATACCTGCGGGAATAAGAAAAATGTAGAATGAAATAAATAATAATACAATTGATTCTGCCCAAGAGCTTAGTTTATTACCCTTTGAATCCATGCTCTAGCTCTTCCATTCTAAGTATCGTTGTTTTCAATTAGCGACTGACAGCAATTCGCTCATTGCTGCCTGTTTGAATAAGGGAATGCAGAAATGGTAAATACAATCGATAAAGATGCCTGAATAACTAACATTTCTATATCGGCCATAAAGTTATTATGCAATACACTCAAAATAGAAAAAGTACCCATTGCACATAGAAAAACTAACGCACTACCCGCAAATTTATTTTCTTTCCAGAAGGTCATAAAATCTTTATTGATGAAGTTAGACATATTATTAAATCCTTTACTATTCAGTCCGCTAATCGCTCTTAGGAGACCTTAACCTTTTCAGTATGTTAAGGTCAAATTTGTGCCATAGATATGCGGTAATAGAAAGTCCATTTCCCTTCGTATCCTATTTTCTCGACACTCACGTAATGTGTCATTCCTTTTATAGACCATTGTTTATTAAAAATGAAAGGCTTAGTTAATTCAGAAGGTATATTTTTAGATAATTGGCTCCCATCAAATGAAGGAGAACCAAACCTTTTAGTTAGCTTTTTAACTGCACGTTCATATTGGCTAACTGCAATATTCTTTTCGATATACCTCTGAAACATAGAAATTTCATTTACAATATTTTCTTCGTTACAAAAGTAGAAATAAATAGAATACTCACCAAAAGCCTCAAGTTCATACATATTGTCATCAAGAAAGTTATGACTAGTCAGAGAAACAATTTCTTTTTGATGAGTGCAACTATTCCCTAGTGACATAAGGTTGCCAGATAAAGCTTGGGCACTTTGGGAAATTAACAAAGATAAAAATAAAAATATGTACTTCATGAGATGAATTTATTTCTCTTATTTTGTCTGCTGCTCGCTCATTCCTGCCCATGACTAGTACAGTCTGCTAAAGCGTGTTCCCAAACTTTAGTTATTGTTTGTTTAGATTTGTACACCAATTTTCCAGCGGAAAACTCATAAACATCAGCACTATATTTATAGCCGATAGGTCTTTCACCACCTATATCATCTAGGCATGTTTGATAATCATTACTGGAAAGACGAAGCTTTATGTCTCCGTTATACCATACGACCTTAACAGGGTATTCTTCTTCACCAAAAAATAACACGGGATCAACTAGTGCAGGCTCTTTTTCACAAGCCCCCTTTACCATGGAGTTAATCCACAATTCATTATCTTTAAGCTCCCATGTAGCTTTGTAATCCCTCCAATTAGCGGTACAGACTCCTTGTGTGCCCAACATGGAATGAATATCTTCAAATTTGTACAAATTTTCTAATGGATACTGAAACTGTCCTAGCTCATATGCTTTACCATCTACAATAAAATCATCTTCTATTTGCTGGGTGGCAAAACAATTAATAGAAAAAAGGATTAAGAAAATTGTTACTAGATTACGCACACATTCTTCCTTGCTGTTATCATAATGCTGACCGTCCGAGAATCGCTCGCAGCGGCCTGTGAGCTTTTGATTACATTACGTTAAATTACTAAACGGTACAAGAGTGCCACTTGTAGTCATAGGCAAAGTTAATTTATACCTGTTTCTAAGTTTAAGATTTTTATTTTTTGTTTTTCAATTTTATACTCTATGAAAAACAAAAAATTAGATTGTTTGAAAGTAGCTTTCTCGACTGAATCATCTGGGGAATCAAGCGGTTTAGAAAAAGATAACAGGCGAAAATCCACATTATTAATGTGCTTGGGAAAGGTTACCCCTATTTCTTTAGCTAACTTCAAAGCTTCATCTAATATTACTTGCTGCTTATTGTATCGGTCTAAAAAAGATTGTTCGGTCATTGGGTATTCGATTTGTACATAATTGCCAGAACGGTAGTCACATTCACCGATTTTATTTTTAAAGTACACTAACGCGGTATAATTAGGCTTCTCATTAATTACCCAGTTATTAGATGTTTTATCAGCAAAGAAATGGATTCTTTCATCTCTACATGTACTGTCATTAATATCAGAGCCTTCAAAATCAAAATGACCGTTAAGCCACCACCTTTTCTCATCTGAAAAATAGCTTTTTCTTCCCCCGACCAATTGGAACTTTCCTATTATAGGAAGTTGCCACTCGCTATTATAAACAACAAATAAATCTGTTAATTGTTGTTTATCCATTTCGGTTAAAAACTCTTCTGCTCTAATAGAGGTCAATGCAGTAAAGTATAGAAAGATGCAGAAAATTTTATTCAAATTATGCTCATGTTTATTATAGAAACTATTAAATGCTTTAGATGTGTCTGTCTCTTAATCGCTCATTACTGCCGTTATAATACCGATATAGCTCCAGCAATAGAAAATATGAAATCGCCGTCATCGTTACTATTATCACTGGATGCTACGGCACCACCAGCCGCAAAACCAGCAGGCCCACCGAAAGCAGTAGCTATCGCAACTCCAAGTCCCATTTTATCAACATTTGAATCGGAAGCTGATTCACCAAATTCCATTCCTGTAAATTGAGGCTTAGTATGAATAATTAAGTATGCAGTGTTTTCAGGTAATTTAAATTCATTTCTTAAAGTGTTTTTTTGAAAATTAAACTCAAATTTAGGAAGCTCTTCAGAAATAATATTTCCATCTTTATCTATTGCAGTTAATACAGGATAAAAAAGATAAAGAGGCTTCTCTTTAGCTTTAACGACATAGCTAGCTACGGTTATATGTTCAGACTTATTCGAGTCATAAGGAAATATAATAGCTGGTGAAACATACTCACCAAAATTTATCAAATGGGATGTCGAAGAATTGATTGCGAATTTGCTGTTTTGTAAAGATTGCACAGTAATTCTTTTAAATGCGGCTTTATCTAATTGGGAGAGCTTTGTAGGCTTTACTTTTGAAAATTCGTACACCAATGTAGACAGTGATTTCTCTTGGTATACTCTAGTTGGTTCAGTTGAAGCACATCCACACAAACAGATTAAAACTAAACTCGAAATTAATATTTTTATTCGGTTAAACACAATGCTTCCTTTACAACTAATGATGTTTCTTATTCGCTCTAAGCGATCAGTCATAATCGCTAAAAACTTGTGTTTAAACAATAACATCATGTATTGTACATTAATACAACTTACTAACATTTTCCTCAGTGAATTTTGAGGAACTGAGGAAATTATAACCCCTCAAAATTACGTAGTTTAAACTTGAATATACAAGGAAAGAAGTTAAATGAAATGTCCAAGAACAGGTACTCAACTTAAAACTATCAAAGTCGGCGGTATGGAAATTGAAATATCTGAAAGCTGCGGAGGTGCATTCTTTGATAACTCTGAATTGGATAAATTTAAAGACCCTAAAAGTGTTCGTGGTTCAGCATTAGTAAAACATTTACGACAATTCAAAAATACTTCTTTGAACGAAAAGGAGAGAATTAAATGCCCTAAGTGTGAAAATACTGTAATGATGAGGCGATATTTTAGTCCATTAAAGGTTTTAGAAATAGATGAATGCCCTGGTTGTGCTGGTATTTGGTTAGATACTGCTGAATTAGATAAACTTCATGAAAATCATTTAACTGAACGTGAACGAGCTTTACTTCGAATTGAAATGATGAACGATATCTATATCCCAAATATTGACGCGCCTTTACATAGAATTATGCGAAATGGTGAGAACCGATTAGCATCAGTATTTGAGATGGCTACTTATATTATTGAATAGCCGCCTTTGAGCGATTAAGAAAAGCTCAGTTAGGGAAGTTTGCAAAGGATTACATTAAATGTCAGGTTATTATATTTTAGGTTGTGCGTTATTTTTTATTTATTTAGGCGTTAAAGAGAAAAGAAAAGCTCTTTCTTCTGAAACATTACAGGCAGATGAAAACAAAGCTCAGCTTACTAAACAATTAACCCGAAGCAAGCTCCTAATTTTTTCTGGCAGTCTTATGCTTTCAGCTCAACTTTTATTCTTATTTACTGAAGTTTAGAGCGATAAACATTCCAACCTTAGCTTATTGAATTAACCTCTGCCTCGGTTAAATAACGCCATTCACCTAAAGAAAGATCTGGGTCTAGTTCGATATCACCTATCTGCTCTCGGTGTAAGCCAATCACTCGGTTACCAATTGCAGCAAACATTCTTTTTACTTGGTGGTATTTTCCTTCAGAAATCGTTAATAACGCTTCTTTTTCGCCTAATACCTCAAGTAAAGCTGGTTTTGTCAGCTTAGGTTCATTTTGTAATTGCACCCCTTCTGCAAAACGCTCTGCTGCATTTTCAGGAATAGGCTTTGATAGTTGCACTCTATAGCGTTTATTACATTCTTTTTTTGGGGACGTAATTTTATGAGACCATTGACCGTCATCGGTAATTAAAACCAAACCTGTTGTATCCGCATCTAATCGGCCGGCAATATGTAAATCAAAAGCACGGTCGACTTCAACTAAATGCAAAACAGACGGGTAAAGCTCATCAACATTCGAGCAAATGCAGTCTGCGGGTTTATACAACATGATATAACGGGCAGCGGCAAACGTTAGTCTATTGCAGTTAAAGGTAACGACAGACTCTTCATACACTTGAAAACCAGGATCTTTAATAACCTCATCAGCCACTTTAACTGCGCCACGTTTCAAATATTTTTTTGCATCACTGCGCGATAATTCAGTACAACGACAAATATACTTATCTAATCTCATGTTTAACTTTTTATTAATGATATTGGAAAAGGAGAAATAACAGAGTAAATACTTTCTATGGTAATTCTAAGTTAACTTATCCCTAAATTAATAAAGGCAAGTTTATCACATACTTTATTAAGTATGGATAAACTTGCCTTTCATAAAGAAATAAATATTTAGACTTAGCTTTACCTTAAACTACTTCACTTTCGACAAAAGTAGTTTGTTAGGGTTGTCTTGAAAATAAAAGTTGTTCACTAAAATTCGCAATAACCGAGACTTTGGAATATTTGTTTTTATCGCTAACTCATTAAGCTGCTCAATAATATCTTCACTTAACGTGAACGTCGCATGTTTAAAGGGTTTATCTGATTGTGGCTCTGCTGCTGGTTCAATTGAATTAGCAATTTTTTGGCTAAGTAATTGCGTTTGCGCCTGAATATCTGCACTAACAATTTGCGGATCGCCAATTGAGTAGTTAGTCGAATCATCAATAAATTCATCAACAGTAAAACTACGTTTGATTTTAGTTGATGATTGCTTTTTCAGATCAGCTAAACTCATAGCTAAGCTCCTGCTTAATTGACATCATTTCAGTTGCTATACTTCTCACCTCATCAGCAGCCTTGCCGTTAGGCTCGGTTTCAAATACTGAGGTGCCTTTTTCTTCACTATCATCGTAAATGTTACGTGCATAGGTGATTGAATCCAGTACATTGATACCATAAGATGCACAAACTTCTTTAGCTTCCATGATTCGAGGAGCTTGATTTGGCAACGATGGACACTGAGTAATTACAAAAGAGGCTATCATTTTAGGGTTAACCATTTTACAAGTACTGAGCATATCTTCCATATGTGGTGCTGTTTTAATATCGCGACGCTTAGGACGCATTGGAATAAGCACATGGTCAGCAACTGACATGGCAGCCCTAAGAGCTAGATTGTCCTGACCACCACAATCGACAATAACATAGTCGTAATGTTCATTTAAGCTGAGTAAGTCATTACGAATTTTACCGTATAATTGAATACAGTTTATTGTCGCTAGTTTGGGGTCGTTATTTCGAGCTTGGATCCAATCAGATGTTGTTCGCTGAGGATCGCAGTCGGCAATTAATACACTGGCATTTTTTTCTTTGGCAAAAAATACGCCTATATTTTGAGCTAAACAGCTTTTACCGCTACCGCCCTTTTCTCCACCTACCAATAATATCATTATTTATTTCCTTGGTTATTATTCTTATGTAAACGTAACAGTATTTCAGCACATGCTACATTTCATGCCATTTGAAAACCTAAACTAAACTTACCGTTTTGCAACTCAATACACCTAACTACCTTAGCGGGTAAAAATCGGCTTTCGGGATGGTCAGCTTGAAATTTAAATTCGACTACAGTATCAATTGCAATAGCAAAATCATGTTCGATACGTAATCCACCTTTAGAGAAGTCTTCACAAGAGCATTGTAATTTATGAGCTTGGCCATCACTGTCATGCCAAGAAATATCGACTAATTCACGCTCCATGTCTATGCGGAAATTTTGACGACGTTCAATGTTGTCTAGTTCATCTAAGTTAGTTTCATTCATTATTATTTTGTTCCCTTGAAATAAGGCAAGCCCCTCTATGCCAAAGACGGAATTTAGCGGGCTTACTTTCAACTTGATATATCCAATATAACAACAAATATCAAAAAAATACAAATTTAGTGCAATTATAATGTTAAATTAAAAAACAAAATAAAGTAAAAGGAAGCAGATATGCTTTACCAAATTTCAAATAAAAAGCCTACTATCAAAGGCGATCACTTTATCGCGCCAACAGCTGTTTTAATTGGTGACGTGGTGTTAGAAAACAATGCCAGCATTTGGTTTAATGTCATTATACGAGCTGATAACGACACCATAACTATTGGGGAAAACTCAAATATCCAAGATGGTAGCATTTTGCATGTCGATACTGATGTCCCGCTTACTGTTGGTCGAAATGTAACTGTTGGTCATAAAGTTATGTTACATGGTTGCACAATTGGCGATGGCAGTTTAATTGGCATGAACGCAGTAGTACTAAATGGCGCTAACATTGGTAAAGAGTGCCTCATAGGGGCAAACACGTTAGTACCCGAAAATATGCAAGTACCAGATGGTTCAATGGTGCTAGGTAGCCCTGGAAAAATAGTAAAGCAGCTTTCTGATGAGCACCGCCAAATGATAGCCTATGGGGCTGAACATTATGTTGAAAACGGCAAACGTTACAACGAAACAGGGAAAGTAATCACTAACAGTGATTAACTCCCTGTGCTCTGGTTACTTTGTGGCGCAAACAAAGGCTAAATAGACCGAATTTTCAGACATCACCATTCGAGTGATGTCGCCTTTACAATTGCTTGAGAAATCCAAAAACGGTTGCCACTTACCTTCTTCATCGAGTTCATTTTTCATTACGATTGCTTTATCAGCCGATAATAACGCGCCACTTTGATGCCAAGCATAATACATATTATTAGCCGGTAAAGTAACAGATGTCTCTACAGTTTTATCTGCAGGATTATAAAGCTTCAGTTGCCACTGTTTGCCATCGGCTTTGGTGTAGCTATAAAGATTTTCATTAGGCACTTTACGTAAAGTTCGACCAATATTAATATCTACCGGCTGAGTTTTTCCTGTACTTAACTGCACTCTCTGTAACGTCATAGGGTCACCGAGTACAAATAATAAAAGCTCATCAGAATTTAGCCAAACATGATAACCAACATCAAATACCGATGGGATCAACGACTCCCCGACAAGTTCATTTTTAGTTTCTTGAGGACTGTAAGGGTATTGCCATAATAATTGCTTGCCATCGTCACCTACCCTTATTACCGAAAAATGTTTACCGTCGGGCGTAATTGTTGGTGAATATTCACTGGCAGCAGAAGAAGTTAAGTTTGATGTTTTTTTGGTTGTTAAATCAAAATGTAAACTGTCAGTTTGTTGAGTTGCTTTACCATCAGCTCCTTTAACTTCATACATAGCAGTAAATAATAAAGAATTGCTGTCAGCCGTAAAATGAGGCTGATTGTCATACCCCTGACGCTGGCTAATATTTTCGATTGAAACTAATTTATTATCTTTAATTTCAGCAACATAGACTTCATCTTCAGCAAATGCAGCGCTACTGAATAGATTAATACTCAGAATAGTGAACAGGCTCTTTAAAAAATGGGATTTTGTATAAGGGGAATTTAATATCATCTAAAACTCGTTATAAATATTGTTTATTAAACGTTATCTCAAAGACGATATTAGTCAAGCTATTTTAATAAACTCGTGGTATCGGTTTAGTGATTCAGGATCAGCCAAACTCCTTTGCTTTACTGAGCGCTGATATTGATAAGTAAATACATCAAACCACAAATCTAAATGCAGAGCATTTTTGTCATCGCCCATAAGCGCTAATACTTTAGCCGCAACTTCTGCCGTAGCTAATTCTCCAGCTTTTGCCGCTTTTCTCACTTGATAACGAGAATCAAAATTACCTGGTATTTTATTATTCTCTTGCTGTTCTTCTTGGCTTGGTTGTGGAATAGATATTATTGGTAATTGACTTAAATAAGGGCTCTTACGAAAGATTTTTTTGGCTTGTCGCCAAGTAGCATCGATTAGAATGAATAACGGTTTTTTATTATTGCTGAAGTCAGTAGTCACTTGCTCCGGCTTACACTCATAAACATCTTGACCTTCATTTGCATAGTCTTTTGGAAACACTAAATAAGGCTGATATTTGTCATTATTAAGTAACGCTAATAACTCTGGATTTGGCTCAGTTCTGCGCCAAAGAAACGCATAAGTATCTTTAACAACATCTGCTATTAGCCGCCCTGTATTGCTAGGTTTAAGCACTTCATTATCATACATTAATAATAAAAAGGCATACTCACTATCGCCCTGTTTAACCAAGTTGCATATACAAAACTCTTTGTCTAAACGGCACACATCACATCGCTTAACCTTCCAACCTCGAGCTTTGAATTCGGTTGTACTTAAGCTTTTACGATATAAATATAGTTTTTGAACGGCGTGCATAATTGACTTAATAGAGTTCCAGTTTACTAATCAATGTCTGCTAACGGCCAAGTTACGATATGTTCTTCGTAATCTTGCATGTCAACTTCATTGTCTTTTATTACCTTGCCACGAACAGACATCCCAGCTTTGTGCATTGCTGATTTTTTTCCTTTATGGAGTAACGGATGCCAGGCTGGTAATCCTCGCCCTTCTTGCAAACGGCGATATGTACAGCTGTCAGGCATAAAGAAAATATCTTCCAGATTATCCTGAGTAAGTTTTACACAATCAGGAACAAGACGAGTTCGCTCTGAATACTTGCTACATTGGCAGGTTTTATCATTTAACAGATAACACACAACATTGGTGTATAGCATCTCTTCGCCTTCACGGATAAAGTCCGTAGGCTGCTGCATACCTTCATCAGCAAGTTCAACATCATCATCGTGCTCTTCTTCAATGATTTTATGTAAGCAACATTTACCACAACCATCACACAAAGACTCCCATTCTGATTCAGTCATTTCACTGAGACTTTTGGTTTGCCAAAATAGCTCTAACGGCTTTTTAGTTGGTGTTTTTGTTTTTTTACTTTTCTTACTCACATAAACCTCAAAGAGGATATTTCAAAATATCCTCTGTTATATCAATTCCACTATTGATCGAACTTAATTCTGTCAGCTAAATGACCAACACTGGTGACAAAATAATAAGATAAGTTCCAGTGCATCAACGATTTGTAATTGTCATACGCTAGATAAGCACGCCCTTCTTCGCCATCAGGAAAAACAAGCGCAGCGGTTATATCTACATGAGGTAAATCATTGCCATTAAATTTGCGTACGCCAGCGGCTTGCCAATCACTTAACTTCATTTCAGTTAAAGACCATTGTTTCAACCACGGCTTACGTCCGCCGGTGTTTTGCGGAATAGCTAATTTATAATCAAAGTTCTCAGGTAATTTTACTTGTCTTGCCCAAGTGATTTCGTTATCCCAACCTACTTTTTTTAGGTAGTTGGCAATAGAGGCAAAAACGTCAGAGGTATTATTCCAAATATCTTTTTTACCATCACCGTCACCATCAGCGGCATAAGCTAAAAATGAACTCGGCATAAACTGATTATGACCCATAGCGCCAGCCCAAGAGCCTTTCATATCAGAAATTTTAATATGCCCTTGTTCTAAAATAGTTAGAGCATCAAATAACTGGCTTTTAAAGAAACTTTCTCTACGGCCATCATAAGCCATAGTAGCTAACGCTGAAACGACGTTAAAATTTCCTGTAATTCTGCCAAAATTAGACTCTAAAGCCCATAAAGACACAATAAACCTAGGTTGCACGCCAAACTGTTTGCCTATTTTAGTAAGCTCGGCTTTATGTTTGCTTAACATATCTTTAGCTTTATTAACTTTCCAATCAGGAACTCGTTTAGGTAAATATGTTTCTAGCGTTTCAACACTCTCAGGTTGGTTTCTATCGGCTTTAACAGCACGCTTATGATAAACAACATCAGCAAAACTCTGTTCTACGAGGGCTTCTGAGAAGCCTTTTTCAAGTGCCTGTTGTTTTAATTGTTCTACGTAATTTTCAAAGCTAATTTTTGGCTCTGGATGAGGCGCAGCTGCAACTTGAGCAGCTGAAGATAAAGAAAGTAACGTTGAGCTGGCAAGGATGAAGGCGGCCAAGCTGTGTTTAATTTTCATGTAATGCTCCGGTAATTATACGTCTTCAACACCGGCATCAATGCGGTGTTGTTTTAATAGATCTTCTGTAGGCGGTGGCAGTTGTAAATAAAAGCCATGCTGGCTTAAATTTGTTTTTAATTTGTCTATATCTGCTATTCCTAATTTGTCACGATTGGCGAGGTTAATCAAGGTTACCAATTGAGGTGTTCCAAAGGTTTTCATTAACGCCTCTGGTACCGATGAAAAATCATCGCGTTTTAACACATATAAGTAAGTTTCAAGTTTTCTCGAGCTTTTATAAACCGCGCACAACATAGCAATTTCACTGTAATTTAATATTATGCAAAATATACCATTAAGGCTGATGAGCTGAAAGTGAAATTACTGTCTGAATAAGGTTTTGACAAGGATTAATGTTATAGGTTTCGAAAATGGGCAAAAACATCACAAAAAGTTTACATTGTTGCCCTTATTTCTCGGTTCTGGTTATTTAGATTTAAAAACCTGAATCGGCAAATTCGTTGAGTTCCTTCGCAAATAAATCCCCACGCCAACCTTTCAGTAATTCAACTTTATCGAGTTGCTGTTCGTTTAACTGCCAATACCAAGATAAAAATTGATTGATTTGCTTTTTACCCGCAACAACTTGTGCATCAAGGTTTTGCTCTTGGGCCAGCTGAGCGATTTTGTTTTTAACTGATTTGAATACTTGTTTATAGCTAGGGTAAGCATCTAAGCGAGTGAGTGCTTTCGGATATACTTCTTCAGGCTCTTTATTAGCTGCGCGTAATACATTAAGCATCGCCTTACCTTTATGACGAACGTCTAAAATCTCAATACCATCATAATTTGCCATGGCTCCGACACTTTGCGGATTTCGTTGTGCGAGCATCATCAAGGTATGATCTTTAGCAACAAAACTTAACGGTAAGTTGCGCTTTACCGCCTGATCATATCGCCACGAAAGTAAATGCTGTAATAACAGTAATTGTTGCGGTGCTAATTTCCAAGCCTGCTTGTTTTCAAGGTAAAGTTTATCGGCATCAATTGCGGTGAACTTTTTCTCAATTTGTTGCTGTGATTCTTGTCTTGCCGCTTGTAAAAAACCAGATTGTTCAATATCGGCAAATAATTTACTACTAATTTGATGAAGATATAATACATCTGCAGCTGCGTAATCTAATTGCTTATCACTTAACGGACGCTTCATCCAATCAGTACGTGATTCACTTTTGTCCACATCCAAATCTAAATAGTGTTTAATCATCGCCGCATACCCCATAGATAGGCCATGCCCTAAAAAGGACATCATTACTTGCGAGTCAATCATATTGGCTGGTTTGCAGTTACCAGAATGCAAAAACACTTCTAAATCTTCTGAGCAAGAATGAATAATCTTTAACAAGGATTCATCTTTAAGTAATTGCCAAAAAGGTTCTAAATCATCTAAGGCAACAGGATCAATTAACGCTAATTCATTGCCGTCATAAGCTTGAATTAAGCCTAAATTAGGGTAAAGGGTACGAGTACGTACAAATTCTGTATCAACGGCAAGTAAATCTGCATCTTTAACCGCAGAGCAATAGTCTAATAAGCTCTGTTGATCTTGAATATAAGTAAATTGCACGCAGACTCCGAAAAAATAGGAAATAGATAAAAATAAAATGAACAGGCAGTGTCAGCGTAAACCATTACGCTGTCAAGCCCTTGATAATGGAATTAGTACTATAAGCTATGCTCTCTTTGCATACGCTCAGCAAACAGTCTTGCAAACAATGGCGCCGAATTTTCATCCATATTAAAGTACAGTGATGGTTCAATTAGCTCAGCTTCCATCATTGCAAACTCATTGCCATGTCGAACAAAATCAACTCTGGCATACATTGGCGTAGTTGATAATTGCGCAACAGCATGCTCCGCTTGCTCTTTCAGTTTTTGCTCTGGCTCTACTAACTTAAGTCTACCACCGTGCTCTTCTTGTACTCTAAAGTCATTATCTTTTGGTGTTTTAAGTATGCTATGGCTGTACTTTCCATCAAAGTAAAAGCATGAATACTCACCTTCTTCAATTACACTTTTCATAAATGGCTGTGCCATAAAGTCGCCATTAGCAAACGCGAGTTCTAATTGCTCTTTATGTGAAGCGACATTGGCTTTAGTTAGCCAAAAGGTGTTGTCAGCATTTGCACTTACACAAGGCTTTATAACGATTTGATCGGTATTAAATGTTGAAAAAAAGCCAGCAACGTCATCATAGTTAAAATGTTCTTGCCAAATAGTTGGTACAATAGTTACTTGCTTATGCTGTAACTCTTGCAGGTATTTTTTGTTAATGTTCCAACGAACAATATCAATATTATTCTCAAGAATTGCAGAAGAAGACTCTATATCAGATAACACTTGTAAAAACCTAGGCGCATCTTCTTGATAATCCCATGGCGTTCTGATCAAAACTACATCGAACTCGTTCCAATTAACGTTCGCCTGTTTCCAGGATACTAATTGCGTTTTCCAGCCCAAATCAAGCAACGGTTGATCAAATAAATGATCATAAGCTTCAAAGTCGTCTAAACAATCCATAGTTAAAATAGCGCAATGTTTCAAAATAAGCTCCAAATACAAGTGATACTGATTAAAGTAAGTTATCTGCCGAAGAGTTTACAAGAGTTTTAAGTTAAGTTCTCCCATAAACTTGACGTAACACTATAAAAAACCTTAAATTAAAATGAATTGAAATAAATTAATTATTTAAATAGCAGATAAAGACATGACTATAAAAAAATCGCTTCTTGCACTTAGCTTAAGTTTAGGATTAATCACAACAGGTGTTATAGCAGAAGAAGGTATGGAAACTGAAACGATTAGTATCGAGATCCCTATGGTGACAGATGCACAAGTATTTTCTAAATTTGACGATAAATACCCTGCTATGGTGAATTATTTTACTAAAAATTCATTTAGTGAAATCACCAGTTTTTACAGTGAACAGTTTGGTTCGCCAATTTCAGAACAAACGGTATATGGCCGTTTAGAACTTAAATTTGATTACATGCAACAAAACATTAGAGTTATCGTTGCTAAACAAAAAGAACATCGCGAAGTTGATGTGCTTGTCGAAGAGCAAAAATAACTTTAATTTATACCTCAAAACTAATGATGGCATGAGACAGGTTATTTACCTTCCTTAGCCAAAAAAGCCAGCTGAATCGCTGGCTTTTTTAATGTTTAGGTAATAACTACTTAGTTAATACGCCATCTACTGTACCTTGTGCTAAAGGATGATAGCCAGGACGTGCCTTCACATATACCGCTTTCACCCAGGTTAACCCGGCTTCAGTTTCAGCCAGCTTTTTATAAAGTGGCACTATCAACTTTCTGCGACCAATATTTATTAAATATTGTTCTAATTGTGGCTTCACTACGTCATAGCCAGAATGTAATGCTAATAAATACCAAGCATGAGCTATTTCAGCATTTGAGCTTTTAGTTAAGTTAAATTCATTATCAAGCTCAACCATTTTATCAGTAGCTAAATCACGAGGTAAGCCATTGATGAAATATAACCACTCGTGCACAGTCCAAGATGCTGTTGGTAAATCAGTTAATGCTTTATCCCCTGCAAGCCATGCTGCAGCTAACGAGCTTACATTGGTGAATGCATCTGACTTAGGCGTTGGAACTGTTTCAGGTAAGCCTTTACCAAATACCCACTCTTGCACTTCAGCATCACTCACAATACCAGGATACTTACTAATTAAATGAGTATCTAAATATTCTAAGAAGTCTTTAGTGCCGATACTTTGGAAGCTGAAACTATTAAAGTAAGACAACACAAATGGGTCAAAACGTTCACGGCCAAAGCGCTGCTCTAGAAACATTAAAAATAACTGACCTTTTACGTATGGTACATCACTAAACGCTGCGTCAGGATCTCTACCTTGAAGATCAAGGTATAAAATTGAATCATTTTCAGGCAAGTCAGCAATATCAGTATGCAAATCAGCGACTCCTAATGCTTGCTCCATAACGGCACGGTCTTTACCAAATACAACTTCCATAATGCGATTTTCAACATAAGACGTGAAGCCTTCGTTCAGCCATAAATCGCGCCAGCTTTCATTAGTCACCAAGTTACCTGACCAAGAATGTGCTAACTCGTGAGCAATAAGGCTGACTAAACTTTTATCACCAGCAACTACAGTTGGCGTAATAAATGATAAACGCGGGTTTTCCATGCCCCCAAAAGGGAAACTTGGCGGTAACATTAATAAATCGTAACGACCCCAACGGTAAGACCCGTATAACGCTTCTGATGCCGTGATCATAGCTTGTGTATCGTTAAACTCCTGTGCTGATGCTTCTAAAATATAGCGTTCGGCATAAACACCTGTTTGTTCGCTCATTGCTTGAAATTCTAAGTCACCAACACCAATGGCAATTAGATAAGGCGGAATAGCTTGTGGCATTTCAAAAAAGTAATCGCCGTCTTTTTGGGTTGTTGGTTCATTATTCGCACTCATCACAGCTAACAAATCTGAACTTGTACGAATTCGCGCGGTATACGTTAAACGTACCGCGGGAGTATCTTGAATTGGGATCCAACTACGGGCATGAATCGCCTGATTTTGACTAAACATGAATGGGTGTTTTTTACCTGCAGTTTGCTCAGGGGTAAGCCATTGTAGTCCTGACGCTACTCTCGTCGATTGATAATAAACTCGAATTTTATCGGTCTGAAAGCTTGGCGTAATGCTTAGCTTAGAGCCCATAACATCATCACGTGGTGCTAGGCTAAAATCACTGGTTAGCCAATTATTATCGGCAGTTTTTGCTAAAACTTTAAATACTTTTAAGTCTCGAGTATCTAAATAAATTGCGGTTGCATTTTTGTCTGACCAATTAAGCTCAATATCAACAAAGCCCTTTAACGCTTTTTCTTCAAAATCAACGGTTAAATCAAGGTATACGTGGTTGATTCTAACTTGATCATAGTTGGCATAGGTTAAGTCATCATTTACTGCCGCGTTTGCGGTAAAGCTAAATAACAGTAATGAGGCGATTAGTTGGCCCATTTTTTTAAACATAGAATTCTCTTATTTGTAATCTACTGCTGGAGTGTAAAAATTTTATTCGCCCACTTTCTAGTAGGCTTTGAGCGCTTAGTGTACCGAGCAATAAATATTTAACAAGGATAGGCGTAAATTTTTAATTAATAGAATTGGTATCGGGCTAAATATCTGCGATAATCGCGCTATTAACAATTGTATTTATAGACTGACATGGCTGAAGAAAAAAAATCCTTATTTGCTCAACGTTTCCGTGGTTACTTTCCGGTGGTTATCGATGTAGAAACTGCTGGTTTTAATGCTAAAACAGATGCGTTACTAGAGCTTGCCGCCAGTATATTACATATGGATGAAGTCACTGGCTTAATATCCATTAAAGAAACGTTTTGTTTTAATATTGAGCCTTTTGAAGGTGCGAACCTTGAACCAGCGGCTTTGGAATTTACCGGTATCGACCCTACAAATCCATTACGTGGTGCAGTAAGCGAAGATGAAGCTATGAAGGATATGTTCAAAAAGATCCGTAAAGCAATGAAAGCCTACGGATGCCAACGAGCTATAATGGTTGCTCATAATGCAGCATTTGATTTAGGCTTTATTAATGCCGCAACAGAGCGCTGCAATATTAAACGAAGCCCGTTTCATCCTTTTGTTAGTTTCGATACCGCCACCCTATCAGGCCTAGCGTTGGGCCAAACCGTACTCGCGAAAGCTTGTGCCAGCGCCAAAATAGATTTTAACAACAGTGAAGCACATTCGGCATTATACGATACCGAAAAAACCGCAGAGCTCTTTTGTTTTATTGTGAATAAGTGGCAGCAACTGGGCGGTTGGCCGTTAGCCATTGAAGATGAAGAGTCTAATGAAGCTGACGAACCTAATGATGCAGTTGAAAAAAAGGTATCTGACTAGATACCTTAACCTTTAAATTAGCGCAGTTTTTGTTTCGCGCCAAACTTAAGCGGGTTTGCTCGTCTTGATTGTCGACGTAAAATAATATTTTTTAACGCAACTAAGCTCATTAATAATGCTGCCGCTAATGCGATTGGTTGTGGGAAATATTTTAAAATAATTAATGATATTGCCAAAAATACAAACGGGTAATATTCATAAACCACTTGTGGTAATCGAATACCGTTTACAGTTTTGCTAATACGAGTTTGACGACGATAGTCAGAGCGTTTAACCCAAACCAGTGCAGATACAACATACAGTAATGCTGCAGACACAATTGTTGCGGTCATGTCATAAGTAAAGAATAAATACAGTGCTGCTATAAAGTATATGAAAGGAAGTTTTTCATATAGCGGTTTGCTAAGTCTCATAAATCTCAATCCGTGATTCGTTGTTATTAGTCCCATTCTCCCGATAAACACTGAAAGAATATTAACGGATTCATTATCTTCTTATTTTCAGTGTAGTGCAAATATTTAAAACTTCTTCTAAAAAGATAACTTTTCAGAGTTATTTATTTTCTTTAATGTAACAGCATTTTTCCATGTTCTCTGCTTAGTGTTGACTTGCCATCCATAGCAATTCTAAGTTAATTCATTCCTGTTCCTATTCGCCATCCATGACCTGTGAGGTTAAGCACATCTGTGGGCATAAAAAAAGCTGCATATAGCAGCTTTTTTGGTAATAAGTTTTTAATGCTTATTATAAGTTATCAGCGTTATCCGCTAAGTAAGATGCAACACCTTCAGTAGACGCTGTCATACCTTTGTCGCCTTTATTCCAACCTGCAGGACAAACTTCACCGTGATCCTGGTGGAATTGTAGTGCATCGATCATACGTAACATTTCATCAACGTTACGACCTAAAGGTAGATCGTTAACTACTTGGTGACGTACATTACCTTCTTCATCAATTAAGAATGAACCACGGAATGCAACACCAGCACCTGGATGCTCTACGTCGTATGCTTTACAAATTTCATGTTTAACGTCAGCAACTAATGCGTATTGAACTTGACCAATACCACCATCATTTACTGGCGTGTTACGCCATGCATTGTGAGTAAATTGAGAATCGATTGAAACACCAATAACTTCAACGCCACGGCTTTTAAAATCATCCATACGGTGATCAAAAGCAATAAGCTCTGAAGGACATACAAAAGTAAAATCTAATGGATAGAAAAATACTACCGCTTTTTTACCTTTAATTGCTTCGCTAAGGTTAAAGTTATCAACAATTTCGCCGCTGCCTAACACTGCTGCTGCGGTAAAGTCTGGTGCTGGGCGACCAACTAATACACTCATGGTTTTCTCCAATTATTTTTTTGTAGTAAATATTCACTTAAGATTGAAATAAATATGGTTCTATTTTATATAATTACAAGTGAAATAATAAAATTTTTTATTCTGCTGCAGGATGTTTTTCTGCAGTTTCTTTTATTAGGCTTTGTAATTCGCCTTGTTGGAACATTTCAATAATAATGTCACAACCGCCAACTAATTCACCTTCAACCCAAAGTTGAGGGAATGTAGGCCAATTTGCAAACTTAGGTAATTCTGCACGAATATCAGGGTTTTGTAGAATATCAACAAATGCAAATTTTTCACCACAAGACATTAACGCCTGTGATGCTTGAGACGAAAAACCACAACTAGGTAACTTAGGAGAACCTTTCATAAATAAAAGGATTGGGTTTTCTGAAATTTGTTGTTTGATTTTGTCAATAGTTTCCATAGGTACCTCTACATGCAATTACTTGCAAAAAATAGTTAAAATAATTCTCTAAATAATATCCGAGTAGTTTACTTGGTTTTTATGGGGAAGAACAATAGATTTGAACTAAAAAAAGCACGAATTTTATCTTCGTGCTTTTTTTAGTTTATTTACAAACCATTTTTATGGTTATTGTACTAATTCTTTTAAAACATCTTCTTTTAATTCAGCCCAAACTTTCGCCGAAGCAATACCATATTCACGAACAGCTAAAATCCCTTCATCAAACTTCCCTTGCTGAGCTAAGGTTATTAACGTGTGATAGAAGTTTATCGTTAACGCTCTGGCTTCATCATTAGCAAAATAAACTCCACCAAGTCGCGAGTATAGATTTTTAAATCCATTTAACACTAACACGTAGATAGGGTTACTAGAGGCAAGCGCTAAGTCATGATGTAATTGATAGTCATTTTGTGCAAATTCTTCAACATCGTCGCTCTTTGCGATGCAGTTGGTAAGTAATTCGATTACTTTTTCAGGGTTTGATTTCAATGCACCACGCACATAAATAGCACTAATGTTAGTACGAGCTGATAATAGGTTTTCAACTAAATCAGGAACACCTGCTTGATCAAGCTCAGCAAGTTTACTAAGAATATTTAAACCACAGGTTTCCCAGAAATTATTTACTTTGGTAGGTTTACCATGCTGAATTGTTAACCAACCATCACGGGCTAAACGCTGTAGAACTTCACGTAAGGTTGTTCGGGTTACCCCAATTAACTCTGAAAGTTCTCTTTCTGCAGGTAAAATTGAACCGGGAGGGAATCCACCATTCCAGATAGATTCTACTATGTATTGTTCAGCAAACCCTGCTGGACTTTGAGCTTTTATTATCATTGTTATCCTAAAAATATGACCACAGAGTCATAAATGCGAGCTATCTGTTAATATAAACTGATTGTACCAGATTCTGTCAAGCTTATTTATCGCTTTATTATTGATATTGGACAATATCATTTTTAATATTCGACAAAATCACTATTTACCCCGTTATCGTAAAAGATTAGTATAAGGTCATTCAAAAAATCATAATAAAATATTTATATTTCTGAGGTCATTCCATGGAGCAAACATATTTGCAGGCAATTTACCGAAATTTTTTAGGTCAAGCGCCACAATGGTATAAGTTAACAATAATCAGTTTCCTTATATTAAACCCAATTATTTTCTTCTTTATTTCGCCTTACGTTGCAGGTTGGGCACTTGTATTAGAATTTATTTTCACTTTGGCAATGGCGTTAAAATGCTATCCACTTCAACCTGGTGGTTTACTCGCAATACAAGCAATTGCAATGGGAATGAGTACGCCAGATCAAGTGCTGCATGAGATAACCATCAATTTAGAAGTAGTGTTACTATTAATCTTCATGGTTGCCGGTATTTACTTCATGAAAAACTTATTATTATTTTTATTTACTAAAATAATAACTAAAGTGAAATCTAAAATAGTCGTTTCATTGTTATTCTGTTTTTCAAGTGCCTTTTTATCAGCGTTTCTAGATGCACTTACGGTAATCGCCGTGATCATCAGTGTCGCAGTTGGTTTCTATTCTGTTTATCACAAGGTTGCTTCAGGTAAACAAACAAGCAATGCTCATGACCATACTTCAGATAATGATTTACCTGATTACTCCCGTGATGACTTACAACAGTTTCGCGCCTATTTACGTAACCTATTAATGCATGCCGGTGTTGGTACAGCTCTAGGTGGTGTAATGACTATCGTTGGCGAACCGCAAAACTTAATCATTGGTGAGCAAGCAGGTTGGAGCTTTATTGAATTTGCTATTCGTATGTCACCGGTTACTTTACCTGTATTATTGTTTGGTCTAATAACGTGTTTCCTTGTTGAGAAATTCAAAGTCTTTTCTTACGGTGTAAAAATGCCAGCTAACGTGCGCAAAATCTTAGTAGATTTTGATCTAGAAGAATCAAGCCAACGCACTAAGTCAGATAAAGCAAAACTATTAGCCCAAGGCTTAATTGCTGTATGGTTAATTGTTGGTTTAGCATTGCATTTAGCGTCTGTTGGATTGATTGGTTTAACCGTAATAATCTTAGCTACGTCATTTACCGGCATTATTGAAGAGCACCAAATTGGCCACGCATTTGAAGAAGCACTACCATTTACCGCATTACTTGCTGTGTTCTTTGCGGTAGTGGCAGTTATTATCGACCAACAACTATTTACGCCAGTAATTACTTGGGTACTCACCTATGAAGGTGATATGCAATTGGTGATGTTCTACCTTGCCAATGGCGTATTATCTATGGTTAGTGATAATGTGTTTGTTGGTACTGTTTACATAACCGAAGTGAAAAAAGCATTGCTTGCCGGGCAGATCACCCGTGATCAGTTTGATATGTTAGCTGTAGCAATTAATACAGGTACAAACTTACCTTCGGTAGCAACGCCTAACGGACAAGCAGCGTTCTTATTCTTGCTTACCTCAGCGCTTGCTCCGCTAATTCGTTTGTCTTATGGACGCATGGTGTATATGGCAATACCTTATACCATTGTATTAACCATTGTTGGCTTAATAATGATTTACTCAGGTACATTAGTAGAATACACCAACATATTTTACGATATGGGCATAATTGAACATCATAATACGTTAGATGGTGGAAGCTCATCGAGCCACTAAAGTAATGTGTTATAAAGCATAAAAAAGCGTCCTTGGACGCTTTTTTTACTTCATGGACGAGGGAATGCAAACTGCCATGGATGGCATTAAGTTTGTCCTTTTGCGTCTACATAAGTTCAGACCAACCATTCATAGAAATATACGCATAAAATAGTTATCATACTTTCGCTGTAGAAACAGCGATTTATAGCAATTTAGGAATATTAATAATGCTAAAAACCTTAAATAATTTTGTTTTAAACCCACTTTCTTGGTGGCTATTAGCCATTTCAGCTTTGGGTTTAGAGTTCAGTGCTCTTTATTTTCAATATGGCTTAGGTCTTGAGCCGTGCATCATGTGTATTTATCAACGGGTTGCAATTTTAGCGATTATGGCTGGCGGTATCATTGGCGCTGTTGGCAATAATCTACTTACCAGTAGGTTAATAGGATTCGTTTTATGGGCTGTTGGTGCAATTTGGGGACTGTTAATTGCTATAGAGCATGTTGATATTCAATCAAATGCTGGTTCATTATTTTATACCTGCGACCTTATCCCTAACTTTCCTAGTTGGATGCCATTGCATGAATGGTTTCCGGCAATATTTGAAGCCACAGGTGATTGTGGTGAAATTTCTTGGTCATTTTTAGGCTACTCTATGCCGCAATGGATGATTGTTGTTTATGGTATGTATACCGCATTATTTGCAATATTTTTTAGCTCTCGTATAGTTAACTTAATGAAAAATAAAGGCTAAAGCTAAAATAACGAGAGGTCATTATGACAAATACAAGTACAAACATACCTAAGTGGTTTACAGTTGTCGCTGTGCTGGCACTGCTCTGGAACTTGATGGGTGTAATGGCATTTCTTCAGGATCCTGGCGCGACTCCAGCGACACCAATCTGGGTAACAATGGCCTTCGCCTTTGCAGTTTTTGGTGGTGCATTAGGATGTTTATTGTTGTTATTAAAACAAGCATTAGCAAAAATTATTCTGATAATTTCACTTGCCTCTGTATTGGTGCAAATGTTTCATGCTTACTTTATTAGTAATGCCTGGGAGGTATTTGGTCCTGGAGGGGCAATAATGCCGGTTATGGTAATTGTAATTGCCATTTATTTAGTCTGGTTAAGCCAAATGGCTATGCAAAAGTCGTGGCTGAAGTAAGTCAGTGACCTCCTGACGTATGATATTGCTTTAAAAGTTAGCATTACCATCAATCAATGTGCTGTTTACTTAATAGACTATCTTTTAAGTCACAGCACGATTCAGGAGGTTCCCCATCTCGCTTTGGCTCGTGGGGAATGACGATGTTACTTTTATAATTAGTAGATAAAAGACTTAACAAATACCTCTAACCAAGCAATAAATAGCACATCATCGCCACTACTGTGGCAATCAACACACTTAAAATTGCTCCTTCGGTTACCATCTGCTTGATCTCAATTTCACCTGTACCATAGGCTATTGCATTTGGCGCAGTTGCTACTGGCAGCATAAATGCACAACTAGCGCACATGGCCGCGGGGATCATAAACATTTTCGCATCATAACCCGAAGATATCGCAGCAACGGCAAGTATTGGCATTAGCAGTGTTGCTGTTGCTGTATTGCTGGTAATTTCAGTCAAATAAGTCACAACTAAACATATGGTTAGTAACATTAAAAATAGTGGTAAATTGGCAAGAGAGGTTAACCATTGGCCGAGCATGTCAGATAAGCCAGAAGCAACGAAGCCTTTGGCCAGCGCGATACCACCGGCAAACAGTAGTAACATTCCCCAAGGAATAGTTTTAGCGCTATCCCAGTCGAGTAACCTTGACCCCTTGCCATTAGGAATAGCAAACATTAATACAACAGCGGCAAGCGCTACAGTGCTGTCACCAACCATAGGGATTTCAAACAAGGAGCTCCAGCCACCAAACGGCTCCTTTCTGGTGATCCATGCAAGCGCGGTAAAAGCAAACACAAACAATGTTCTACGTTCTTCACTGCGCCAAGGCCCAAGCTCGGGCAAAACAATTTTTTCCTGTAAATGTACATTGCGCGTTAACCAAAGAGCCATAATTGGAATGGCAACAAGTACAACCGGCACACCTATTTTCATCCATTGTACAAAGCCAAATTCTGTACCCGTTTGCTCTTCATAGATGCCCATAAAAATAACATTCGGAGGTGTACCAATTAACGTCCCTATTCCTCCCACACTTGATGCATAAGCAATGCCTAATATCAGCGCAACTTTTAATTTTGGGTTATCAACATGACTTAAAATAGCTAACGCCATGGGAAGCATTATCAATACCGTTGCGGTATTGGAGATCCACATACTTAACATGGCAGCGGCAAACATAAAACCAAACACCAAACGTCTTCCACTGGAAACGCCAACCAGCTTTACCATATAAACAGCTAAGCGCTCATGAGCATTACTTTTCTCTAATGCTTTAGATAACATAAAAGCGCCCATTAAAAGTAAAATAACATGGGAACCTAATGCGGAAGCAACCGTTTTATGATCAACAATGTTGAACATAGGTAACAATGCAAATGGGATGATGGATGTTGCCGGAATGGGGATTGCTTCAGTTACCCAAAACATGACCGTAAGTAGTGTTATACCACCCGTTATCGCTGCTTTTGACTCAAAGCCTAAATTGAGCAATAAAAAATAGAAAAGCAAAGCCGCAATGGGTGAAAGATAAATAAAGTGATGTCTTCTCATTAACTATTGCTCTCTTATTATTTTTATGGCATTTAGGATTAAAATTAGCTGAACAAGTGCTGCTGACTTTTTTGCCAAGTTGCTTGGCTCTTGAGTTGCTTAAAATTGTAATTGGATTTATTTAGCATGGATTGCACTCGAGCGATACTAGCGGCACGGTTTGGCAAGTTAGCTTTATCAATTGCTTCAATGGCACCAACTCTGTCGTTGCAAACAAGCAGCATATCACAGCCTGCTTCATACGCAGCTTCACAGCGCTCAGCATACCCTCCGGCGCTAGTTGCGCCTTGCATTGATAAGTCATCACTAAATATAACGCCCTGAAAGCCTAACTCTTTTCTTAAAATAGTTTGCAACCAATAAGGTGAAAAACCAACCGGCAAGGCATCCACTTCAGGATAAATGACATGAGCAGGCATTAACGCATCAATCTGATTTTGTTGAATTAATTTTTTAAATACGCACATATCATGGGAAAATATATCTTGTTTGCTGCGGTTATCAACAGGCATTGCTATATGAGAATCTTCCTTAACACTACCGTGCCCAGGAAAATGCTTACCAGTAGTTTTCATACCGGCCAATTTCATTCCTTGAATAAAGGCATTTGCAAGTTCAGTAACTACGGTAGGGTCTTTGTGAAAGCCTCTGTCGCCAATTACATCACTGATATCATCTATATCCAGAACAGGAGCAAAACTTATATCAATACCAACACTCTGCACTTCAACAGCCATTAAATAGCCCATATGTGAAGCAATGTTCGATGCAATAGCCATGATATTTTCAGCAGATGCAATTGTACTTGCATGCTGGTAGATTTTCCCCATGGCAGGAATTTTAGTAAAGCCGTCTCTGAAGCGTTGTACTCGCCCGCCCTCGTGGTCAACAGCGATCAACAGATTTGGGTTAAGCGCTTTTATGCTTTTATTGAGGGCTATTAGTTGTTCAATAGATTCAAAGTTACGGCTAAATAAAATTAAGCCACCCACTTTAGGATGAGCAATAATTTCTTTATCTTCACCCGTTAACGATGTGCCATGCACATCGATCATTAAAGCTGACATAAATTATACTTTACTTATTGGAGCGCCAACACCTGCGGCAACATAAGGGATAATACGGCGAATAACACCGGCCACATCTACTTTTTCATCAAAATCGTTCTGTGCAATATCAATTAGTGCACCTGTTGATGACATTGTAAATACTGCGGTACCCATAGTGAAATGCAAGCGCCAAAAGATGTCTTCAGACGACAATTCCGGATAAGCCCTATGCACTGCAGCAACAAAATTATCTAGAATATCCGGGTACGTTGTAGTGATAAACCAACGTAAAAAACCTTGGCTGTCAGTATAACTGCGGCCTAATAACTGTAAAAATGTACTAGTGCCATTTTCTCTAAAGTCATTAAGGGTAAGTAAAGGCTCTATAAACGCGGTAAACACTTGTTCTAAAGTAGGTTTTTCTGCTTGTTCATTGACCTCGGTTAAGGCGCTAACCAATACAGGTGACAGTTGGTCAAGGTAGCGCTTCATCAGCGCCTTAATTAACTCTTTTTTTGAACCGAAGTGATAATTAACCGCCGCTAAATTCACTTCCGCATCACTGGTAATTTCTCTTAAAGAAGTAGTAGCAAAGCCTTTTTCAGCAAAGAGAAGCTCCGCTGCATTTAAAATTTTTGTTTTTGTGTTCATAAAATGGCCCGTTTTGAATATTTTTTATAGTTTTTATTAGGGTTTTAAACGTTCGTTTAAAATGACAGGAAGCAATAAAAGTGTCAAGTAACAAGTCACTTTTAAGTAAATTAAACAGCATTAAATTTCTTAATTTATAAATGAAGAATTAACACAAAAATATCGTTCAAAAAACGGGCTATTTTTCCATTTTATACCATAATTAATTTATACAACCCTTCTCCCTGGACCCATTAGCTCGATCTGTCAATTGGCTATGGGTCTCTTTTTTTGTTCTTCGCTTTAGTTTCGAATATACTCCCCTACCTAAATCCAAAATAATTAAAAATAACAGAACTTCTATGAAAACATTTAAACTTACCAGTGCAGCACTATTAGTCGCTGCAGCAATCACGACAACAGGTTGCGTAGAAAAATCAAATACACCCGCAGCTGAGCCAGTTAAGACTGTATATACCGTTGCTGACGTAGATAAATTTATAGCCGATACCGCCAAGGAACTAGAACAACTAAATAACCACGGCTCAAAGGTTGAGTGGATTTACCAAAACTTTATTACCGATGATACAGCTGCACTATCAGCTGCCGCCGCGCAAGAGTATTCAGAAGCCGGTGTTCGTTTTGCCCTACAAGCAGCGAAGTTTGATGACGTTGAAGTTGGATCTGAGCAACGTCGTAAACTAAATATTTTAAAACAAGCACTGGTTTTGCCCGCCCCTCAGGATTCAGCAAAAAGTGCTGAGCTTGCCAAAATTGCAGCCGATTTAGGTGGCATGTACGGTAAAGGTACTTACACAAATGCAAGCGGTGAAAAACAAAGTTTAGGTCAATTAACCTCTGTAATGGCTAAGTCTCGTGACTACAACGAATTATTAGATGCATGGCAAGGTTGGCGTACAATCAGCCCAGAAATGAAACCGTTATTTGTTCGAGAAGTAGAGCTTGCCAACGAAGGTGCTCAAGGATTAGGTTACCCTGATTTAGGCGCTATGTGGCGCTCGAACTACGATATGCCCGCAGATGAGTTTGCTAATGAACTAGACCGTCTATGGGAGCAAGTAAAGCCTTTATATGATGCGTTACATTGTCATGTTCGAGCAGAACTGGGTGAACATTACGGTGAAGATAAAGTGCCTCAAGATGAAGCTATTCCTGCGCATCTTCTCGGTAATATGTGGGCACAAAGTTGGGGCAACGTATACGACTTAGTAGCCCCTGAAGATGCCGATCCAGGTTACTCTGTTACAGACCAGTTAATTAAGCATGAATACAGTGAAATCGACATGGTTAAAGGGGCTGAAAACTTCTTCACCTCATTAGGTTTTGAAAAGCTACCTGAAACATTTTGGGAACGTTCGTTATTCACCAAGCCCGAAGACCGTGACGTTGTTTGTCATGCCTCAGCATGGAACCTTGATTCACAAGACGATATACGTATAAAAATGTGTATTCAAAAAACCGGCGAAGAGTTTTCTACAATTCATCATGAGTTAGGGCATAACTTTTATCAACGTGCCTACAAAGATCAGTCAGTGTTTTTCCAAAACAGTGCTAACGATGGCTTCCATGAAGCAATTGGCGATACTATTGCCCTATCAGTTACCCCAGCTTACCTTAAGGAAATCGGCCTAATTGATACCATTCCTGATGAATCAAAAGACATTGGTTTATTAATGAAAATGGCTTTAGAAAAAATTGCCTTTATTCCATTTGGTTTATTAGTTGATCAATGGCGATGGAAAGTTTTCAATGGTGAAATTACGCCTGAAAATTACAATACCGCATGGTGGGAGTTAAGAGAAAAATATCAAGGTGTTAAAGCTCCTATTGCTCGTGCAGCAACGGACTTTGATCCTGGTGCAAAATATCATGTGCCTGGCAATGTGCCTTATTCTCGTTACTTTTTAGCTCATATATTACAGTTTGAATTCCACAAATCATTATGTGAAATTGCTGGCAACGAAGGGTCTATTAACCGTTGTTCTATTTACAACAATAAAGAGGCCGGTGCTAAGTTAAACCAAGTATTAGAAATGGGTTCAAGTCAAACATGGCAAGAAGCTCATAAAGTACTTACCGGCACTGAGCAAATGGATGCAAGTGCAGTGTTAGATTACTTCGCTCCACTTAAGGTATGGTTAGATGAGAAAAACCAAGGCCGTCAATGTGGCTTTTAATAGGTAATAATATTTAGTAAAAATATTTACTGTTATTCATAAAGCGCAGACCGTCAGGTTTGCGCTTTTTTTTATTTTAACGTCCGAATAAATTCGGACCAACTAAAGTAAAGCCATCCTCCCTGAATTTATTACAGGGTCTAGCACCTATTTGAATAGAAGTGATAGATGCTGAAACAAGTTTAGCAAATGGTGTTGATAAGTTCAGCGTAACTCCCCTACCACTCCCTGAATTTATTTCAGGGTCTAGCTCTCAATCCTTGTACTATAATTAAAATAACCCTGTTTCTCATTTAATGGTGACTTATGGAAGTAAGTAATTTATTAACCATGGAAAGCGCGATTGTACTTGGAATTATTAATGAACGCTTGCGCATAGAGTGCGACAGTTATGAGAATTTGCTTTCCCGCTATGAACTTGAAGAAGGCGCTCTGAATCATAAAATGGCACTACTTGGCTATCAGTACGACCCAACAACAAACCAATTTAAAGGTAAATAACCGCGGAAAGTGCAATGGCTATATCACTCACTCACATCGCCCTTCACGTAAAAGACTTAGAGGCCTGTGTCAGTTTTTATCAAAAATATGCTGACTTAAAAATTATCAGAGATCGTCGACCAAACGGCCCCGATGGTAAACGTATTGTCTGGTTAGCTGAAGAAGGTAGAGAAGAAGATTTCATTCTAATTATACTGCCAGGAGGTCCAGGCAGATGCCAACAAGAACATGATTTTTCCCATTTAGGTTTTGCCTTAGAAACCAAAGGAGACGTTGACGATATTGCTTTAAGAGCAATAAATGAAGGCATTTTAGCCTGGCCATGCAAGCAAGAACCCTATCCTGTTGGATATTATTGTGGAATAAAAGATCCTGACGGCAATTTTGTCGAATTTAGCTACGGACAACCTTTAGGACCAGGAGCAGAAAAGAGTAATCCTGACACCCTGCCCGTAAATACTTTATGGGATCACATATATAAATGAGAGTAACTGTATAAAAAAAACACGACAGACTTTATTCATACAGGCGGTTAACGATCGATTACAAAATAATATGATTCACTAAAAGCTTGATTATTAACAATAAATAAAATTTGTTTAAATTTTTATTATTTTTTTTTGTAATTGCACTTGTAAGAATTCATTATTAGCCCCATGCTTATATTAGGGCGCGATTCTAGTGCCCTTTCAATTGAAAATTTGGAGACATATATATGAAAATAAATATTTCAGGTCATCACGTAGAAGTTACTGAAGCTATTACTGACGTTATCAATAGTAAATATGAAAAAATCGCAAACCATTTCCCAAGCTTAATGTCCCTTAACGCAATATTAACCGTAGACAAAAACGTTCACAAAATTGAAATTAATACTAACTATGAAAATCAGCAAGTTGCAGTGTCTGCAACAGATGATGACATGTATGTAGCCATTGGCAGCTCTGTTAAAAAAATGGAAGCAGCTCTGCAACATAGAAAAGGTGTTTTAAAAGCAAACAAACACAACAAATTCCACGTGGGTCAATCTGAACTTGTAGCAGATGCACATCCATAATTAACAGTTTTCAACTAAGAATTTACTCTCCCCTAAATTTTTAGTTTCAACCAAAGAAAGAGCTCAATTGAGCTCTTTTTTATTTTTAGGGATGAAGGAATGCAAACTGCCATGTTGTAAACTGCTTCATTCAGATAAGGACTATCTAGCTTTTACTCATCGTCAGACTCAACATAGCTTCCTGCTTTTTTACGTAGCATTGGCATATCAGCAAACCCTTCATCAGTTAAAATAACTTTCTTTTTAACCTTAGGCTGAGATCTTTTCTTCTTACTTTGAGCAGATTTGGCTTTACTGCCTTTGCTTTTATCTTTCTTTTCAACTTTAGGTTTTAAACCTTTAAATTTAGCCGCTAAACCTTCAACAACAGAAAACTCAATATCTTGTTGTAATAATGCTTTAATATTTAAATAACTTTGCCAATCTTTCGGGCCAATAAACGACATTGCATCACCTTTAGAGCCAGCTCTACCAGTACGGCCAACACGATGTATGTACTCTTCTGCATGTTTTGGTAGATCAAAATTAATCACGTGAGAGACATTAACTAAATCTAATCCACGAGAGGCTAAATCGGTAGTAACCAATATTTTGTTTTGACCTTTTGAGAAAGCTTCCATTACACGGTTACGTTCGCTTTGCGCTAAATCGCCACTTAAAGCTACTGCACTTAACTCTTTGTCATTTAGCTCTTTTGCTAATCGCTCAGTATCGGCTCTAGTTGCGGTAAAGATGATCATTTGTTGATAATCTTCGTTGGCAATAAAACTTTCAAGTAACGCTTGTTTATGGTCTAAATGATCTGATAAATAAAAGCGCTGAGTAATGTCTTTATGCTCACTAGAGATGGCTCCAATAGCAATTCGTTTAGGTTTTTTCAATAAGTCCTTGGCAAACTCTTCTACTTGGCCATGCTCTAATGTTGCCGAAAACATTAATGTTTGACGTTTGCGATGATCGGCAGCTTCATTAATTTGTTTTAATTGCTTTGCAAAACCTAAATCAAGCATTCTATCGGCTTCATCTAAAATCAGTAACTCTAGACCATTTAGGTAAAATAATCCTTTAGATAAATGATCAGCTAAGCGCCCAGGTGTGGCAACAATAAAATCAGGATTTTTATCTAATACTTTAACTTGGTCATTAAAGTTTTCACCACCTAAAATAAGTGCCGACTTATATTGTGTGCCTGCTGAAACAGCTTTTAAATGAGAAAACACTTGTTTGGCTAATTCACGCGTTGGGGTAAGAATTAAAACTCTAGGGTCTTTTTTAGATAAAGCACGGTTCTTTATTAAACGCTGCATAGCTGGCAATAAAAACGCTAAGGTTTTACCAGAGCCAGTTTTTGACGATGCAATAACATCTTGCCCTGTCATTGCTGCAGGGATCGCTTGAAGTTGAATATCGGTTGGCTGTTCAAAGCCCATATGTTCAACGGCTCTCAATAAACGACTGTCTAGATTAAATGCTGTAAATGCCAAAAAAATTTCTCCCAAAAATAGTAAGTGCTTATTATAGCCTTATTTAAGTTGTGAGTGGTTAAAATTTGCAACTTTAGTAGCAACAAAAAATAAAGTAAAAGGTTAATTGAGCGATAATTGATTTGATAAATTTCTTGAAAATATCGAAGAAAAAATAAGAGCCTAGTGATTGTACGACTCTTATTTTATCTTTGTTGTAACTTATAATAAATTAATCGAATTAATTTTGTTGGTAAGACGTTAATTCGAGTTGATAACTCGCTTCCATGTCCGTAGTGTGCCCATCAACCATAGTCACTTCTGCTGAATATGTTTGTTTCGTAAGCACACCTGTTAATGTCATTAACTCTTTAAACATAACATTGATGCCCGATTTAAAGTTCACATAAATTACTTGATTAGGGTTTGGCGAGGAATGATCATGTCCTGCATGACCAAACGGATTTTCCTCGATAAGAAAGAATTCGACTAATTTATTGTTTTCACGTTTGATTGGAATAACATAACCAGAAATTGTACCCAATTGATTTATTATAGAGCTATTAACATTGATGGCATTATGTGTCCGAGCTTCAATAACCCTATCGCGTTGCGACAATAAATAATCGATATCGATGCCCTGTGCTGTTAAATATTTACCTAATTTTTCCAATTCAGTTTTTCGTAAGGGCAGTTTTTCATATTTTGGACTTTGTTTTTCAACCGCTTCAATATCTTGCTTCATCCCAACATAATAACCTAGGTCATCTAATTGAGTTTTAGTTAGTTTGGCAAATGGGTTATTTACTTGCTTCTGCTCAGGAAGGATCTTCTCCCAGTTCCAATTTACTTTATTTGAACCAGAATTTTCTACAGAGTTTTTCGTGTGTTTTTCTGTGGCAGCAATCACATTGGCTGTTGCAATGATATTAACAAGAGCCGCTAATAGAATTATTTTTTTCAACATTAGGCATACTTCTTTTTAATGTTATGGAGTTTAGAAATAGGTATATAAAAATAGTTATTCAAAAAAAAGGCTAGTTACCTAGCCTTTTATAAATATATCAAAAAATAGAATTAAAGGGTGTTTTTATACACTTTACCTTCTTTCATGATCAACTGAATCGTTTCAATCGGATTTTCCGAAGGTGCTGGTTGAGAATACCACTCTTTATAGCCACCATTTATTACATGAATATCTTCTAATGGGTTACCATCAACTAACAAGATATCTGCGGTTGCACCAACTTCAATAACACCTATTGGGCCAGGTGCAGGATTACGAGGACCTGATAATGCAAGCATTTCACCGGCAATAGACGTTAATTGCTTTAATACTTCAAAGTTACCGTCGTAGTTATTTTTTCCGCCACCAAACATTACAGTGCGCCAGTATATTTCATAACGACGAGATCTGTTGGAATTTTCAATTTCACCAACCCAGTCAGACATAAAAGAAACTTTCACACCGGCATCTAACATAGTACGGCCAACATCTTTATACATTTCTGCAAGCTGCGCTATTAATGGTAGCTTATCTTTTGGCATTAACGGGTTATTCATTAGTTCAGGCGATAATCCCCACATTTGCGGTACAACAAAACCACCTTCCTTTGCTAAACGCTGATAGGTTTCAAATGAGGCAAAAAAACCATGTTCCATGGTTTTTACACCACAATCTAGTGCTCTGTTTATAGCTCTATCAGTAAAAATATGAGCAGCAACATAGGTGCCCCAATCTTTCGCGGCTTCTACAATTGCACAAGTTTCTTCAACCGAATACTGAGTAGTATCAATTGGGTCATACTTTGATGAGCCACCGCCACCGGCCATAATTTTAATTTGCGTTGCGCCATGGCGTAAATTTATTCTAGTTTGCTCAAGCACTTCAGGCACACCATCAGCGATAGAACCAAAGCCCAACTTTTCCCAAACACCTAAATCTTGCTGACCACGAACTGACCAACCTAAGTCAAAACGACCACGAAAATCACCATGGCCTGAAGTTTGTGAAATAAATGAGCCAGATGGGTAAATACGTGGCCCAATAATAGTGCCATTTTTAATTTGGCGAGCAACCGCAAAAGCAGGGCCGCCCATATCACGAATAGAAGTAAAACCATCCATCAAAAAGTCTTTAGCAACAATTGCTGATTTAATGCCTAAGTCGTAAGGGTCTTCATATGGAATAATGTCATCGTAGTTTGAGTTGATCATAATATGCACATGGCCATCGATGAGTCCTGGCATTAATGTTTTACCCGCGCCATCAATTACCGTTGCATCGTCTTCAGTCGCAGGTTTAGCTGATGAAATACTCTTAATAAGTTTATCTTCAACCAGTACATTCAAATTATTGTATAGCTTATTTTCGGTGCCGTTAAACACATTCACATTGGTAAAAAGTGTTTGTTCTGCAAAGGCAGAAAACGACGTAGATATTGAAACAACACTAGCAATTGCTAACGCTGACAACTTTATTTTCAAATTAGATCTTTTCATAAAAATGTTCCTGATTACTTATGTAGATATTTTCTATTTTAATTTATGGCAAACCATTGATTAGCTATATATTTTTAATTATTTAACTGCAGATTAACCATCTACTACAAATAGTAGACTAAAAAAAAAATGTCGCCGCCAACAAATTGTCATTTGACGACAGGTAATTGTTAATTTATTTTAAATATCAATAAAGTTCACTTACATTTGGTTAAGTATTGAATGCATTACAATTTTTATGTCGTAAGAACAAGCTATTTAGAAACGATAATTATCGCATTAGATAACTTAAATGCGGATACCGATAAATTACTAACAAATGTTGGTTTGTCGCGTCGCCACATTGCTAATCCAAATAACCTGATGCTAGAACTTCCAGCATGGGTATTATTAGAGAATGCAGCTGCAGAGTTAGCTATTTCTAATCTAGGTGCAATAATTGGAATGCAGTTCTGTGAAGCCTTTTTTAAATCAACAGACAATGTTAAAAAACAGTTTCCTTTAATAGAAGACGCTTTAAAGTATTTTATAGACCAAGAAAACGAAATAACTAATGGACCTTCATTTTGGCTAAAAGAAGATACAGATCATATTTGGTTATGTCGAACAGGAACACCAGGCATAAACATTGGTGTTTGGCAAATGGAGCAGTATGTAGTTTCGTTTTTAATTGGGTTATTAAAACATTATTTGGGAGCTAATTGGCAGCCCAAACAGATAAAGTTAAAGTTAGCTGACAAAAACCTTTTAAATAATGCTTTTGGTGAAAACAATTGTAAATTTGAATTTGCGAACAGATATACCGCAATAGCTATTGAAAAACGATTTATTAATAAGGTCTCAACCCATACATTAAGTAAAATTGAAGGTAATTCGAAACAACGGATCCCTAAAAAGCCAAACCTGTTGATTTCGAAATTATTAGAGCAAAATTATTTTGGTGCTAATCCAAACGCTGAATCAATTTCCGATTGCTGCCTAATAAATTTAAGAAAGTTACAACGTATATTACATAGATGTGATAGTGACTTAACCACATTGTTAGAACAGGACAAAAAAAACAAAGCTCAGCAATTAGTACTAGAAACCGCTAAGCCTATCGCCGAAATATCAGCTATTTTAGGCTATAATGATAAAGCTAATTTTACTCGGGCATTTAAACGTTGGTTTAAAGTCCCTCCTACAACCTATAGAAAAACACATTAAAAATTTAATGATTAATTTATAGTATGACACCTTAGTAAGCAGATAGATAAAACAATGAAATTAAGTTTTTTAAATTACCAATACCACTATTGCTGGTCAACACAAACACAAAACTAACTGGCATAAATGCAGAAATATCATGACCTGTTGAAGGCAATAGTCTTGTTCGCTTTGCCATAACAAGTGATTTAAGTGGAGGCAGCGCCCAGGTATATGTAATGTAGAGACAAAAATGGCGCTTTAGAGCGCCATTTTTATTTGTTTTAAAAGATATTAAGCGTTTGCTTCACGCTCAGTAATGTAGGCTAGCGCTTTGTCAATTCGAACCACTATTTGATCTTGTTCTAACAATGCTAACGTTTCATCTAAAGATGGTGAGTTACCAGCACCAGTTACAGCAACACGAAGTGGCATGCCAACTTTACCCATACCAACTTCTAATTCTTCGGCTGTTGAGTTAATCGCATTATGAATATTTTCTACAGTCCAGTCTGTAAGCGCAGCAAGTTTGCTTTGTACTAATTCTAATGGCATACGCGCAACACCACGTAAATGCTTCTTCGCAGCTTTAGCATCAAATTCTTGATATTCTTCATAGAAATAACGAGAAATTTGAGCCATTTCTTTTAACGTTTTAACTCTGTCAGCTTGTACTTTAACAATCTCACTTAATGCAGGACCATTGTCAGTACTAATGCCTTGGTCAGCCATGTGCCAAGCTAAGTGCTCTGCAACATATTCAGCATCTAATGACTTCATGTAATGTTGGTTTACCCAAATTAACTTGTCGGTGTTGAACGCCGACGGTGCTCGGTTACAACCAGTTAAGTCAAATAACTCGATCATTTCGTCACGAGAGAAGATTTCTTGATCGCCATGTGACCAACCTAAACGAACTAAATAGTTCAATAAAGCTTCAGGTAAGTAACCATCATCGCGATACTGCATTACACCAACGGCGCCATGACGCTTTGATAAACGTTTACCATCATCACCTAAAATCATTGGTATATGAGCATACTCAGGTAACGGAGCACCCAAGGCAGTTAAAATATTAATTTGACGTGGAGTATTGTTAACATGGTCATCACCACGTACAACATGAGTTATTTTCATATCCCAGTCATCTACTACAACCGTTAAGTTATACGTTGGTGTACCGTCTGAGCGAGCAATGATTAAATCATCTAATTCACTGTTAGATATTTCAATATCACCTTTCACTAAATCTTTAATGATCACTGAACCTTCAAGCGGATTTTTAAAGCGAATAACGTATGGCTTATCTGCTGGGTAATCAGTACGATCACGCCATAAACCATTGTAACGTGGCTTTTCACCAGCAGCTTTTAGCTCTTCACGCATTGCATCTACTTCTTCAGGAGTACAGTAACAACGATAAGCATGGCCAGTATCAAGTAATTGCTGAATAACTTCTTTATAGCGATCAAAACAATGAGTTTGGAAAAACGGACCACGGTTCCAATCTAGATTTAACCAATTCATACCGTCCATAATTGCATCTACCGACTCTTGCGTTGAACGCTCTAAATCAGTGTCTTCTATACGAAGTACAAAGTCGCCGCCATTTTTCTTGGCGTATAACCAGCTATAAAGGGCTGTACGGGCACCACCTACATGAAGGTAGCCTGTTGGACTCGGCGCAAAACGGGTCGTTAAAGTCATAGTATTCTCGCTAAAAAGTGTTTGATTGCATTGCCAAAATGGAAAATAAAATCAAACAAATAAGTACATAAAAAATTGTCGCGTATTTTAACAGCTTAAGCGGTTAAAAACACCACATATTTAAATGCTAAAAACGATCATCTTTATCGGGTATTAAATGAAGAAAATTGTTCTGCAGGTATTAACCAGTAATGACTATTTTAATTACTTATAATGCCTCGAATATATAAAACGGGAGATTTTTATGGGCCAAGTAACATTTATAGAAACCTGTGGCACAGTGCACGAAGTTGAAATTGCCAAAGGCAGCACTTTATTAGATGCGGCAATACAAAATAGCATTCCAGGAATGCCTGGTGCATGTGGCGGCGATGCTGTGTGCGCCACGTGTCATTGTACCGTTGAAGATGAATGGCTAAACAAACTCCCTGAAATGAGTGAAGATGAGTTCTTTATGTTGCAATCAATGGATGATCACCAACCAAACTCACGTTTAGGTTGTCAAATTAGAATGAAAGATGATTTGGATGGCATGATAGTTATCGTACAGGATAATTAAAATTAATTAGAGTCTGTGATATTTCAACAGACCTAATGAAAGAATAATTATAATAATAAAAGCAGCGCAAATTTTCTGGCATCTTGGGGTGCCTTTTTTGTGTCTGGAATAACTATATGCAGAAATTCCATGGATGGCGTATTTCTGCTTTGTGTCTGAATATTAGTGGACGATGCTCTCCCAACTGATAAAGTTAAATTCCAGACACGCAAAAAATTCGAATAATATCGAAAAACTTGAAAAATACGATGATGGTATAACTAAGAGATGGTGGACGATACTGGGCTCGAACCAGTGACCCTCGCCTTGTAAGGGCGATGCTCTCCCAACTGAGCTAATCGTCCGGGGTCTTACTAGATAATCATTTCACTCGCTTCCACATCAAAAAGAATGATGGTGGACGATACTGGGCTCGAACCAGTGACCCTCGCCTTGTAAGGGCGATGCTCTCCCAACTGAGCTAATCGTCCAGTGAGTGAAACGTGCTTTAACGAAATTTGAATGGTGGACGATACTGGGCTCGAACCAGTGACCCTCGCCTTGTAAGGGCGATGCTCTCCCAACTGAGCTAATCGTCCAAACAAATTTCAAATCAAAGCTACAAAGAATGGTGGACGATACTGGGCTCGAACCAGTGACCCTCGCCTTGTAAGGGCGATGCTCTCCCAACTGAGCTAATCGTCCAGTCTTTGTGGTTGCGTATTATAGGGATAGCTAAAAAACTGTCAACACTAAGTTGCCATTATTTTGTGATTAATTGTTTAAATGCTGTTTTTTAGTACAAATTGATTATCTGCTCAGCAAAACAACCTTAGATTATTTACTTATTTAAAGGAAAGGTTCAAAAAATAATACTGAAAAATAAAAAATATTGCCGACGAATGTAAATGTTTATTTTTTGTTAACAGAAAGCGTTCTACAAAAAAAAGCCTCTAATCCCCTTTAATTCAACCATTAACAGTTTTTTATTGGTTAATTATTTCACTTGGTGCTGAAATATTTGGTTACACCCTATCAATAAAGTAATGCAACCAAAAGTGGCTATTCCCCCGTCTACTTATTTAGAACACTAATAAAGCCAGAAAATTTTAATTAATAACAATGTCCGAATGGATTAGTCCTTCGGAGATAACCAGAATTTTAAATAGCAGACAGGAAGAAAATCATGAAAACATTAACTACAGTAACCACTACTCTTTTATTAGCCGGCGCAAGCCTTGTAAGTTTCAATAGTTCAGCAGCTCCTATGAGTCCATATATGGAAGATGCTTTAGTTGAAACATGTAAAGCAGCAGCCAGCAATAAAACTCTTCGTTTATCTAAAACACTAAAAGCACATCGTTTAAGTGAAAGAACTGTTGCTCTTGGCGTTGTATGTAATGGTGAAGACATTATCACCTTTGCACAAAACCATGGTGCAAACAAAACTGCAGACCATATGGCGCAAAGTATTGGTTCAGCAAGCATTACTGATTTAGCTGCAATCGAGCTTGTTACTTATGAAGTTAGCTTTGTTACAAGCCCAAAGTAATTATTGCTTTAGATAGCAAAGCCTGATCTGTCACTTTCAGCTTGCTATACCAGTACTATTTATAAAACGCCCAATTTCGGGCGTTTTTTTTATGCCGAAGAAAATCAAATAATGATAAACTTAGAAAGTATGTTTAACTTATTAGACTTGTTATTAGTAGGAAACCATTTTGGAAATTGAAGTTTTAGCTATTGAATTACATGAAGAGCCTATAGAGCTTTGTAAACTACTTAAAATTGCTAATCTTGTCGGCGGCGGCGGCGAAGCTAAAATGGTTATCACAGAGGGCTACGTTTATCTTAATGGCGAAGTTGAGTATCAGAAGCGTAAAAAAGTATATTTTGAAGACATTGTTCAATTTAACGATGAAGCGATAATGCCTATTTTAAGTGATGAGCCAAAACCAGTAGCCGAACCAAAACCAAACTCTGTGACCAACAAAGCTAAAAAACCGTCTAAAAACTCTTCATCAAAAAAATCTAAAGCGAAAAACAGCCCTAAGAACAAAAGTCAAAAGGCTGAGAAGAAACCAAGCTCAAATAACTCACGAACCGGGCGTAAATCTATTTCATTTTAAATATATTGAGAGTTACTAATTAAAGTACTTTTTCCCAAAACATCGCTTTGCCCATTTCAGGGTCAAGTTCATAGCCTTCAAAGCCAAATTTAATATAACTATTTTTGGCTACTTGATTACCTTCAAGAACTTCTAAAGTGATCTTGCAACAGCCCATTTCGACAGCTATCGTTTCAACTTCATCCATCAATTTATGGCTTAAGCCCAAACCTCTATACTCTGACACAACGCCCATATCATGAATATTTAATAAAGGTTTTGCCTTAAACGTAGAAAAGCCCTCTACACAATTACAAATTGCCGCTGGTTTATCATCAACGTAACAAAGCAAACTAAAGACATTGTCACGCTTTCTTAGTTCATTACATAAGTTCTGTACTGTGTAGTCAGATAAAGGTGCCCCGCCGCCCATAGGGTCTTCAGCATAGGCATTAAGTAAAAACATTAAGTCTTTACAGTGTGATTCGTTATTGTAATCGGCTTTTATTATTGCAATTGTCATTTTAATCTATTGATAAGGAATTGATGATTGTTTTTAGCATACAAACCTAAGACCGTCCATGGCCAGGGAGGATAAGCACTTCCATGAAGTTACAAATCTATTGCCATCCCTGGCGATTTGCATTCCTTCTTCCATGAAGTAAAAAAAAGCCTATCGGATGATAGGCTTTTCGTTATTTATTTTGGTAAAAATTACTCACCAAAATGGTATGTACCTTGAATAGTTACGGTACGTGGTGCTGCTACGTAACCAATGTAGTTACCTAATGCAAATTGGTTCACATTAAGCGTTGTTTCATCAGTAATGTTACGTCCAATTACTGCAACACTCCACTTTTGATCTGCAGCTTCGAAACCTAGGCGCGCATTTACTTTCGTGTATGCATCTTGTACACCAAGTTCATCATTTACACTATCAGTGAAGTGATCACCTGTATATGAAGCCGTTACGCCTGCAACAAAGTTAATTTCACTAAACATTGGATAGTTGAAATCTAATGTTACCGTTCCTGAAGTTTCAGGAGCGTAAGCTAAATCTTGATCAGATTGGTCACATACTGCTTGACCTGCACCAGCTTCTGGAGAGCTAGGGGCACAAACACCTTCTTCAAAGCTGTCATAAGTAGCATCTAAAAACGCTACGCTAGCTGATAAGTCGAAATACTCACCAAGTGCCCAACGAGTTTCAATTTCGATACCTTGGTTTGTTGCTTCTGCAGCATTTCTAATGGCACTTTGTGGTAAACCATCAGGGCCATCAATAAAGCTGTTTACTTGTAAGTCATCATATTTAGTTGAGAATGCGGTAACGAATAATTGACCACGGTCATCAGCTAAAGATGTACGTAAACCAAATTCAACGGTAGTTGCAGTTTCATCATCGTATTCTAACGCTTCAGGAAGAACTGATGTAGAAGATGCAAAGCCACCAGACTTAATGCTCTGTGAACCTTTACCGTAAATCATCATGTCATCAGTTAAGTCATATTGAACAACAAGCTCAGGCATGAAGTTATCAGATGTTCTATCGCGATTTATATCACCTTGACCATAAAATGTTGCACAAAGTGCTGCACCTGGACCTAAATCAACGGCACCGTCAACTAGGAACATAAAACAATCATCATCGTTACGAGTTAATTCTTTATCTTCAGTAACGTAACGACCACCACCAATAACACGTAAGTTGTCATTTACATTCCAAGTTGCTGAAGCAAACACAGATGTAGTTTCAGCATCTACAGTAAACTTAGAGTCAGATGCATCAGCTAAACCGGCAAAACCATAAATGCCTAAGTTTAAAATAGTTGGTTGACGGTTAAACAATTCACTGTCTTGGTAATACATACCAACAATGTAGTTGAATGTGTCAGACATTGGTGAAGTTAAACGAAGTTCAAAACTTGTCTGTTCGTACTCTTCTGTTACAGCAGCATCAGCAATAGCAAAACCTGTTGTATCAAAATCGATTACAAAGTCGTAGTTCATATCGGTATAACCAGCTGTACCAGTTAACGTATGACCACCAAAGTCATAATCAAAGCCAAGAACAACACTGTCTGACTCTTGGAATAAACCCGGCTTGTCGTAATCTAAAAGTCTATGTGCACCTAATAAACTTGCATCATAACTGTTTGTGTAATCTAAAGAGCCGTCAGAGATAGGAGAATCATCAGTGTTGAATATTTGTGCTGACATTCCTTCAGCGTCAAATTCAATTGATTCTACTTTAGCATTAAAAGATAGGTTATCAGTTGCCTCCCATACCAAAGACAAACGTACCAATGTGTCGTCATTTTCAGTTGTGGTTACACCACCGCCCATACCAGTCATGTCATTTTCAATAAAACTATCTGAAGAAGACTGTTTAGCCGCTAAACGAACACCTACTGAATCACCAATAGAGCCACCTGTTACTAGTGACGTCATTTGACCTTCATATTCTGTTTCATATTCAGCAGTGATGTCTGCAAAGAACTCATCACCTGGGTTAGTTTTTGCAGTAACTACGCTTACAGCACCGGCAGTAGAGTTCAAACCAAATAATACGGCTTGTGGACCACGCATAATTTCAACACGTTGAGCATCAAAAAATGGAGAACGGTATTGACGAGAACGAGGTTGATAAACGTTATCTATAAACATACCTACTGATTGTTCAAAAGAGCGATCACCACCAGAACCCATACCACGCATATTTACGTTTGTAGAAACAATACCATCACCAATAAAGAAGTTAGGAATTGTTTCGGCTAAATCGCCCATATCGTTAACAGCCATGTTATCAAGCTGTTCACCAGACATAGCAGAAACAGCCATAGGTATTTCTTGAATTGTTTGTGTACGTTTAGTAGACGTTACCGTTATTTTTTCAATTTTGTCTGTTGCTACTGCTTCTTCAGCAATTGCAGACGGCATATATGCACAGCTAATACCACAAGCTAGGAACAAGCCCTTTGTAACTTTATTAAATGATGGGTTCATAGTTTTTATCTCTTTAGAATACTTATGTAAATTTATTTTATTATTTTTATAATTCACTACGTTTTAGTAGTTGGTCTCTTGGATGGAGAAACCGTTTTTACTTCTTGGATAGAGAAGTAATTAAAAGTTAACTGGATAGGAAAACTCTTAAATCTGTATTTAAAATATGCAACCAAAGTGTAAATGTCAACACTTAATGAGTCCAATTCATTAACTTTTTTAAACCACTACCTACATTTCAAAACAATTCCATTACAAAACAACAACTAACAAAGTTAAATAGCCCTACAAAGTTTCGTTAATAAATTAACACCAGACTAACAATCAAACGCTTACAATCAACAAATCGATAACAATCACCTCAATAATGAGGTTGACTCACATTGACATTACTACGTAAACACTCTATAAAAAATAAATCACTTTTAGAAATGAAAACAAATTGTGATATTTCACTTGTTCAGTTAACAATTGATGACATGTCTTTTTAACTTATGTACCCTAGGGTCTGTTGACCGTAGAAATAACAACAACAATAAGAGAATGTACTAATGCCACAAACAGCTAAGAAAAAAAGAGTAAGACAAAAACCTGAAGAACGCTTAGCTGAGATAATTAAAATCTCACATCAAATGTTTGTAGAAAAGGGTTATGAAGCGACATCAATGGCTGAAGTAGCCAAAGAGATTGGCATAGTAGAAGGTACTATTTATCGTTACTTCAAGACCAAAAAAGATGTGTTACTGGTCGTATTAGAAAAGTGGTACGAAAAGGCCCTAGCCGACTATGAACAAAACTTAGCTGGTATTACTGGCGTTAAAAATAGAATGCACTTTATGATCTGGCATCACTTAAAGGTGTTGCAAGGCGATCCGGTGTTATGTGACCTTATTGTTCAGCATGTTCGTGCCAGCGACGACTACGAAACAACAAAAATTTTCCAACTCAACAAATCATACTCAAGTGCCGTTGATAAAATAATTAAAGAAGGTATTGCTGAAGGTATCTTTGTTGAAGATGCCCCTATCGCGCTTGTACGTGACATGGTTTATGGCGGTGTTGAATACCACTCTTGGCGTTATGTGTCAGGGCGAAGTAAACGCTTGGATGTTGATAACATTGCCGACAAGATATCCCACTTTGTATATAAGTCGTTGTTAAAAACTGGCGTTGAAGAAGTTGCAACTAACCAAAGTGATAATACGTTAATACTGAGCAAGTTAGCTAACTTAGAATCTAAAATTGATAAATTAAGCTGTAAAGATTAATACTTAAGCCTATACCATATAAATAGATAAGGGCTAACCATTTGGTTAGCCCTTATCTATTTACTTAACTTAAAAGCTAAAGATTAAATTATTTCCAAGATTTTTTGTATACGCGAACTAAGTTTTCACCCATTATTTTACGAATATCTTCGTTTGAGTAACCCATCTTCCATAGCTCGTCTATTACTGGTGCTAAATGCTTAGACATTTCAGCACAACCGGTTGCACCGCGTTTAAATGCATCAACCATGTAGCCGTTATCTGTGTACATATGTGAGTTTTCGATAGCAAAATCAGCAACTCGAGATACAGTCATCATATCGTCAGTACCAATACCTACGTGATCAACACCTAACACTTTTACTGCACCATCAACCATTTGTGCAAACTGTTTAGGAGTAATGTCGTCAGGCCATACGCCATCCATCATCCACTCAGTTGCAGTGATAGAAACCATACCACCCATTTCTTTCACCGTAAGTGCTTGCTCATCAGAGATCAAACGGTAACATGCAGCTAAACGGTGGAACGGGTCGCCTTTTTTATAGCCTTTTTCAGCCATACGCTTTTCCGTTTCAGTTAACGTTTCGTGTGGCTCACAACCGTAAGTTGACGCTAATGGCGAGTGAGAATAAACCGCAGGTACACCTGGGTGCTTCTCTTTCATGTAATCGGTAATGTCTTTAGTTGTTTGGTAGCCGTGATGTGACATATCTACAGTGATACCGTATTTAACCATCTCGTCGATAACTTCTTTACCATATTCAGTCAAACCTGAGTTGTCACCTGCAAGAGCAGATAAACCACCAACACCTGTTTCTTCAACGCCGTTGTATACAAGTTGCATTACACGGATACCGTCTTCGTGAAGCTCTTTTACACGACTTGCGTCACCTTCAAGCATCAAGGTTGTTTGAGCGTTCCACATTACAGCGTACTCGCCATTTTTGTGTGCTAATTCGAAGTCTTCAGGTTTGTCAACAAAACGAATTTTTGCATTTGACTCTTGTACAGCTTCGGTCCATTTGGCAAGTTCAGTTTTGTACTTAGCCCAAGTAGGTGTTGCTGGTGAAGTAAGTGTAATAGTTGCACCAGAAATACCACGAGCATGAGCTAAATCAATGTAATTAGTAACTTCACGGTTATCAGACCAACCAGTACCAAATGGCGATGCATAAAAATCAATTGCCATATTATCTTTTAAAAACTGCTGTGCTTTTGGTGATGCAGTGTTGTGCCAGTCTTTGGTTTCAATCGATGCTGAGGCTGTACCAATGAATGATGCAGTAACAGCAACGGCGATTAAAGATTTTAAAGAGTTACGTAATTTCATATCAAGCTCCTATAGCGTTTACGCAAAGTGATAATTAATGTTAATTCGGTTGATTTGTTAACTTGGAGCTATTATGACAAGGATAAATCATACTATGTGTTACCCACGCAACAGATAGAGGTAAAAGACTGTAAAGTTAGCTTAACTTACTCGTTCCAAGCAAGTTAACTTCATTTAGAAAGGATTTTAATTGTCTTAAATCATTAACATATAAACCGCCACGGTAAGGTTCAACAATACCTTGTAGGGAGAATTCATTAATTATGGTACTGGTATTGGAGCGATTTATACCGGCAAGATTGGCAATTTGTTGTTGGGTGATTTTAATTTTAATTGGCGAGGCATCATTTGGCGATTCGATAAATAAGTGATAATGACTGTTTTGCACTCGACAGATATCTAATAAGGTATAGGCAACTTTGACTATTGATGGTGTTGCTAAACTCACCAAGCATTTCTCAAACATGGTGTCTGAGCGTACTGATTTTATGAAGAACAATAATTTAAACAACTCATCCGACTGGCTCATTAAATAATTAAGATGTGAAATTGGGATTTTTAAGTATTCAATATTTTGTAGAAACTCTCCTGTCATACCGCTTGGAAACTTAAAGTTCATAATGGGTGCGTAGCACATCCAATCAGATGGACCATAGAGTTTACTTAAACTAAAGCCATCGGTAAGCAATGGTGCCGTTACCATTAAACTTCCCTTGAGCAAATAATAAATACCGTATTGTTCTTGATTATGTAAGTTAAACTCACTACCACTTATATGAGTTTTCTTAATAGCACCAGATAAAAAACTCTCTGTAAAGCTATCACTAAGATCACATGGCCAGTCAATTTGCGTTTGATATTGTTCTATTTTTTGCTGATTAAGGGGCAAGGTTTTAATCCTGATGCTTAGTTATTATATATATTTAACTTTATTCGCTATTTAACCTAAGAACAATAAAAAAGCCTCATCATTTGACGAGGGTTTTAGTTCAGCTTAATTGTAATCTACTTATTCTCGTTCAGAGTTTCGGCTCTTAATGGCGTAGTTTCAATCAAGTTCTGCGCTTTCCATGCTTCTTCTGTGATCTCTTCATAACGCCCTTTCTCTTCTACAGGGAATCGGATCGGCTGACCTGCATGGACATCTTTTTGCACTTTAGAGTCTTTAACGACAATAGATCCGTTAACAAGTACATAAGGAATACCTGTCGATGGCAGTCCGTTGCTACCGGATTTAAACGTTGCATGTTCAGTCACATTTTCAGCATCAATTAACACAATATCAGCCACCATGCCCTCTTGCATTCTGCCACGCTCTTGCATTGCCTTTAAGCCGGTGTCACCCATAAACTTTGCAGGCCAGTAGCTTAATTGACTTAACGTATGCATTAAGGGTACTCCTTCTTCACGAGCAATCCTTAGAGTTACGGCATGCGTGCCTGCTGCTCTTGGATGACCCGCGTAGTCCTCATAGGAATCATCCCAGTCAAGAAATTCGCCTTTGCTATTCAATCCCGGCATGCCATCACCAGCAACAATAAAGCCTTCAACTTTTGTCCATTCTGGTAGCCATTTTTTACGAGGCGGGCTGTAAGCAACTAACGTTCTGCCAGGTTCATCTTTAACAAATTTTAAGAACTCTTCTTTAGTCACAAATTTATCTAATTGCGGATCATAAATAGTTTCTTCATACTTAAAATTCATAAGGTCTTGCCAAATAGGTGGCTGCACAATGGCCGCGCCATAATTACCAGATCCAGCTATCCAAGGGTAATAGGTTGCCCAAACATTATAACCTTGCTCGCGGGCTTGGCTTAACAATTCTTGAGTTTCCCACCAACCAAAGTCATTATCGTGATGGATCTCAAGTGGAGCATTTAGTGCCATCGCATTGGCAATTATTTCTTTTGCTCCAATAGGACCTTCCGTTGGCGGTGTCGCACTTGGATGAAAGCGGTGATGTACAGCCGTTACACGGCCATATTGGCCAGCTAATTTTTGCGTAGTGTACATTTCATAACTTACAATTGCTTTACCAGCATAACCAATAAGGGAGCCTATACCTAAAGCACCCTGACGCAATTCCTCATCAAGAATGGCATGTACCTGATTTATTTGTTCATAGCTTGACTTATCATTAGCCCAGCCTTCATGACCATCTTTGCCCGACTCGCCTCTATGCTTGCTTAGGGTATATGGCATTGAAACATCTGGGCCAGTTAGATCCATCTCAGGATCATGAATACGCATACGTGCATATTCTTGCCCAGCTACTGCGCCAAAGTTCGCTTGAGTGTTACCTTCACGTTTAGCATACCACTCGGGGATATTTAACACGCCAACTTCAAAATCCATTTGCGTGGTAACACCGTCACGTAAGTTAACTTTTATTCCCCAAGGATCTAAGCCATGTTGCTCGTAATCAATAAAACCAGCAGTAACGACATGTCCGCTGGCATCAATAACCTCATCACCTGAAATGTCTTGTTCAGTAATCGCCATTATACGACCATCTTTTATGCCTACGTTACGCACCCCATCAAAGTTAGTTTCAGGGTCCATAACGCGGCCATTGTTAATCACCACGTCATAACTTACATTAGCTAGATTTACAGTTGATACATCACTTTCTGTTTGACTGCAGGCAGTAATAGTAGCTAAAAAACTTAGCGTGATTAATTTATTTTTCATTTATTTCCCTCACAATCAATACGTTATAGATGACATAAGCATTTGTCGTCATTTTAAATATAGTTGATGAATAACGAAGTGATACTTAAAATTATCACTTTAATGCCATGTAATATTTTATACTGTTTAAAACCGACAAATGGAAAACGGTGATATATCAAAGCGTGTGGATTTTTTAAAAATAGTATCAGCTAATAAACGTCCGCAGGCTGCAGATGTTGTCCACCCTTGCGCCCCTTGACCAGTATTAATGAATAAGCCGTCGACTTTTGTTTTTCCTAAAATAGCTATACCATCACAGCTCATAGGCCTAAAACCGGCCCAAGGATTTAATTGGTCGCGATCCATGTTTTGAGCAAAATCGGGAAAAACAGATTCAACCAAGCCAATTAAATTATCAATACGGTCTTGCGATATTTCAGGGTCAAAACCAGCAAACTCGGCTGTACCAGCAACTCTAAGTGTATTACCTAGCGGGTTAATACCCGCGTGTAAATTCATATCGGCAATGAGATGTTTAGGTTTGTTATCCCAACCATTCATAGGTATAGACAAAGAATAGCCTTTCGCCGGCTTTACTGGAACTTTAATGCCTAACGGCGCGAATAAGCTTGAGGCTTTTGCCCCGGTTGCGACAACAACCTTATCAGCTTGCATGCTTTGTCTATTTTTATTCATTTCTACATTAAACAACGTTGCCTGTTTGGTGATACTTGATACTGGCGAATTAAATAAAAACCTAACACCTCGTTGTTTTAATACGTTCGTCATTTGCTGACAAAAAATATGTGAATTACCCGCTTCATCGCCACTAAAAAGTAACGAACCAGATAATTTATCTTTAATGGGATTCAATGAAGGTTCGACATTAATTGTTGCTTGAGCATCAAGCATTTTAAAATCAGCATTCCCCATTTCTTTGAATATTTCAGATAAGTGTAAATGTTCATCCAGTGAACGCTGGTCGCGGAAAATCTTTAACGTACCATTTGATGAATGCCTATAATCAATTTTTGTATCTTGGCGAATTTGCTCAAGTAGCTCTACTGAGTAATTAGCCAATTTACCCGTTTGTCTATTAGCGTTTAAATAGTCAATCATATTGGCGTACTTTAAAAACTGCAATCCCCAAACAGTTAAATCTGGTATTGCTTTTAAACGAAATAACAATGGAGAATCTTTGCGGCCAAGGTATTTCAACATGACTTTTGCAATACCGGGAGCATTCCATGGATCAACAGCCGACGGGGTAATACCGCCACCGTTACCAAAGCTACACTCCATAGCAGCCCCTGAAGCGGCATCAATAACACTAACCTCAGCACCAAATTTATTTAAATAATAAGCAGTGGTGATTCCTTGCACCCCTGCGCCAATAACTACTATGTGCATAAAATACTCTTGTATGAACTTATACTTAACGATAAAGATGCTCTCAAATAAAATTAAAAAGGCAGGAACCTCCTACCTTCTTAACGAGTTCTTTATATTATAGAGAACACTTACTCTCTTACCTTGACTACCCCTCAAAGTTATAGGTGAATTGAACATTAACAGTACGTCCTGGTTTAAACGTTGCAATATTGGTTCCTAAGAATGGTTGGTAACTGCCTAAGGTAATTTCATCATTTAAGTTTTTACCCAGTACGTTAACAGACCAAATGTTATCTACTGATTTTATACCAATTCTTGCATTTACTTTTTCAAACGATTCTTGCAAGCCAACTTCATCGAGTGATGATTCAGTATAAAATTCATCGCTAAACTGCACTGATGCGCCAGCTGTCAGAACTAAGCTGTCCGTAATTGGTGCTTCAATATCAGCATAAACCTTACCTGAATACTCTGGAGAAAAAGGCATAGGTTGGTCAGATTTATCCGATGAATTACATTCGCCGCCGGCATAAATTGCATCAAGCGTTTCACGTTGATTACAACTACCGTTTTTATAATCTGTGTATTCTGCATCAAGGTAAGCTAATGAACCGCCTAGCATTAACCAATCATTAAGCATCCAGCGAGCTTCTACTTCAATACCTTGCGATAAAGACTCACCAGCATTAGTTATTGTTGATGCCGCAGTTATTGGATCAAAGGTATTCACTTGTAAGTCATCATACTCCGTTCTAAATAGTGCAATATTCAAATCTGCGTCTCCTTCAAGTAATGACATCTTAGTACCGAACTCAAAGCCCAACGCTTGCTCATCATCATACTCAAACTGTTCAGGTGTAATATTTACAGAAGCTGCAAAGCCACCAGATTTTGCACTTGTACCAGCTTTGGCATACATCATGACGTCATCATTAAAATCAAACTGATACATAACTTCTGGCATGAAATTTTCTGATGTTCTATCATCTTTTACAGGATTAGTTGCGGTGAATGCAACGCCTCCTCCAAGTGGCATATCAGTCCACACCATTTCACCATTACCGCTGTCGAAACCAAACTGATTATTTACAGTGCGATTATGTTCTTTATCTTCGGTGATGTAGCGAGCACCAAAAATTAAACGAGAGCTGTCGGTAATGTTCCATGTAGCATTTGCAAATACAGAGAAAGCATCTGTTTCTTGTTCAAAGGACGCTTCTACCCAGTCATATCCAGGAGGAATAATTGTAGGGTCGCCTAAGTATATTGCGCTTAGTACAGGATAGACTTCGGTTAAATTAACGATGTTAGAATTTTGGTTTTCTAAATCTGATGATTGAAAATATGCGCCAACAATATAACTAAAGTTGTCATTTACTGGAGATGCTAAGCGTAGCTCGAACGAGTTTTGTTCATAAGCTTCATGTAAAATATTATCAATACCACCAGTATTTGGTGTCGGCGCCATACCTAGCAAAGCAGGAATGATGTTAAATGAATTACTATCAAGATCTAACGCATGAATAAAATCAAAATCTGAGTAACCAATATTTGCGGTTAAGGTGTAATCGTTAATATCGTAAGCAATTTCTACCGCTACATTTCTTGACTCTTGCTCTAAACCAGCAGATGAACGTGTATCAGACAATGTCGAAGTATTGCCAGTAGCACTTGGGTCAAAAAGATCTAACATTGACGCATCATAATTTTCATCAAAATTAAATTCGCCACGACCTATTACATAACCTAAATCGTCTTTAATCGTGGTGAAGGTATTTTGTAAGTTACCATCAACCTCATATTGGGCATTTTCTATTTTAGCCGTGACGGTTAAATCTTCGCTTGCATTCCAAACCCCAGTAAGGCGAATCAATGTTTCATCTTTTTCACCAATAGTTGAACCGTCATAGGTATTTTGACCAAAGCCATCTGATGTTTTTTGTTGTACAGCTAAACGTAAACCTAATGTATCGGTCACGCCACCACCGGCAGCAACGCTCACAACAGTTTCTTCATACTCGGCTTCATGATCAACAGAAACACTCGCATTAAAGTCATCGTCTGCAGTATTTTTCTTAGATACAACACTAATTGCACCAGCAGTTGAGTTCAAACCAAACAACACAGCTTGAGTACCGCGAAGTACCTCGACACGCTCTGTATCTAGAAATGGCGCACGATATTGACGTGAACGAGGCATATAAATACCATCGATAAACATACTTACCGATTGCTCTAATGAACGGTCAGTACCTGCTCCCATACCACGAATTGACACTTGCGTAGTGCCTAAGGTTTCAGAGATCATTAAATTTGGAATAGAGCCAGAAAGTTCGCCTAAATCTTCAATAGATTCGGCTTGTAATTGGTCTCCAGAAATAGCCTGGATAGACATTGGAATATCATTTATCGATTGTGTACGTTTTGTTGAAGTAACGGTAATATGTTCTAACTTACCCTCATCAATTTGTGCAGTTGTTTCAGCTGCATTAGCCGAATAACTTAAAGCGACAGTGAATGACACAGCCCCTAAACAACGTGTTATTGTATTTAACTTAAGTTTCATTTCTCACCCTTGTGTATGGTTTAGTTATTATTATTTTTGTTTTTAATTGGACGATCTAAAACTAAATCATTAATACACAATTCATAGTAGCATATTTAGCAGATACAACATTTTTAACTGCCACAATTGCAAAGTCATGAGCCAAACTCACCAAGTAAACACACAAAAAACAAAGAGACAAACCAAAGCCAACAAAAACAATCAATACTTAATGAGTCGAACTTATTAAAGTATAAGTAACTAAAGATGGTTATCAATTAAATTGCTATTGCTTTAGCTTTTTATATTTATTTTCTTCCTAATTTGTTAGGATTTAAATAATAAAAAACATCCTTTATATATTTTGAATAGATAACTATTTACCAATGCTAAATAAAAACTTCACTACATATCATGGCAATATTATTTCTCTATTTGAGATATTGAAATCCTATAATGTTGATGTTGAAGAACTTGCAAATGAATTGAATATAGATATTTCAAAGCTACGCAGTAAAAATATCCGCATGCAAGCGGAGCAATTTGATCAGCTTATTTCCTTAGCACTAGAAAAAACTGACGATGCAATGTTTCCTATTAACTTTGCTAATTATGTACACCCTACTACCTATCACGCATTGGGTATGTCGCTATTAAGTAGCAGTACTTTGCGATCGTTTTGGCTCCGTCTTACACGATTCTTTTCGCTAATGACCACAATTAAAACTGTTGAACTGCACCTTGATGCTAAGCCGTCATTCATAAAGTTTAAACCTTTAGTTGTTCATCCTTCGACAACATTACATTTTCACTCAGCCGTTACGGTTGCAGTGTTAATCAAAATGATCAGACAAATGTATCAGCCTAACTATTCACCAGTTAAAATTTCTTTAGTTGGTTCAGTTGCACCTGAGACTCTGGCACTTTATGAAAATCACTTTGGGTGTGAAGTAACTGCCGATGCACAAAGCACAATGATTTTTGTAGATAATGAAGAATTGGACTTTAATTTACCTGCTGCAAATACAGATCTTACCCGCCAGTTAGATTTACTGGTGGTAAAGTATTTAGAAACCATTGAAAAAAACAGTTTAGCCACTAAAGTCGAAGAACTGCTGATCGCCTTATTACCTTCGGGGGAGTTTGATCGTGAAAAAATAGCCCAAGAACTGCACATGAGTCCGAGAACATTTCACGATAAGTTAAAAAAAGAACAGACCTCTTACCAACAAATTTTAGATGAGACTCGCCAGCAACTGGCCGATAAATACCTAAAAGAAATGGATATTCCTTTTAGTGAATTAACTTATTTACTTGGGTTTGCAGATTCCAGCAGTTTCTCTAGAGCGTTTAAGCGCTGGCATGGTGTTCCACCTAGTCAGTATGAGGTTTAAAGAAGTAATAACACTTACCTACCATCACTTGCTGACTACACTACCATTTGCTGAACTCGTTTCAGCATCTCAATGGTCCACTATAGATCCTGAAATAAATTCAGGAAAAAGGAGTTAGCTCCTAAACAAAGGGTTGTGAATTAATACCGTAATGAGGCTGAAGATTTGAAGTGGGCCAACTTTATAAACATCCCTGTTTAGTTGGCATTCCTTCATCCCTGAAGTAAAAAAAGCCCCCAAATCCAATAAGGGGGCCCTTCAATTACATAAGTATTTCCAAATCGAAACAGCGAACACTATTTGACATGAAAGCCTGGTTCCCACCAGTTATTGAGAATACTACTGGAAAGTCTGACTTATGTAATTAGCAAAAATGGCATTAATTAAATCAAATATTGCAATTTTTACAAAGTTTGTAAAAAACTACACTGTTAAATACTACTTACTTAACCGTTCCTTTTACAAACATATCGGACACTTCAGCTGCAGATAAACCTAACTCAACTAAAATCTCTTTACTGTTAGCTCCACGACCAACAATATCGCCTTTATCATTGGTAGGGGTATCTGAAAACCTAGGTGCAGCAGAGGCTTGTAACATGCCATCTTTTTCAAAATAGTAACCACGAGCTTCATTATGCGCATGCTTTGCTGCATCTTCAGGCGATAATACTGGTGCATAACAGGCATCTAAACCATCAAACACTTGATTCCAATGCTCTTGGGTATTGCCGGCAATAATTGCTGCTAGCTTTTCTTTTTGCATTGGCCAAAGTTTTGGTTTGTACTGCTCTTTAAAGTCTTCATCATCTTGCAATCCAAGTGCTTCAAGCATGATTTTATAAAACTTAACTTCAAGTGGGCCAAAGGTAATCGCTTTATCATCACTGGTTTTATAACTGTCAAACCAATGCGGGCCATCAAGTAGACTTTGACCTCGTGTATAAGAAGCAGACTTTGTTGCTACCATAGTTAAAATAAGGTTCATCATATTAGCAGAGCCATCGACAATGTTGGCATCAACCACTTGCCCCACTCCGGTATTTTTAGCATTTAATACACCAGCTAATAAGCCAATCACTAAATATGTGGCGCCGCCACCGATGTCACCTGCTAATGTAGGAGGAGCAACCGGAGCGTCACCTGGACGCCCTGCATACCAAAGCGCACCAGACAAACCAATATAGTTAAGATCATGACCTGCAGCTTGGCTCATAGGGCCTGTTTGTCCCCAACCTGTCATGCGACCATAAATTAGTGCTGGGTTGGCTTTTAAACATTCATCAGGGCCTAAGCCTAGGCGTTCCATTACACCAGGGCGCATACCTTCAATTAAGCCATCAGCTTTAGCAACAAGCTTTAACACTAATTCCTTGCCTTCGTTGGACTTTAAATCAACCGCGATTGAACGTTTGCCACGCTTTAAAATATCAGTCGAGCCAAAATCCGTTGACGCATCGGCTTTGCCCATGGCTCGTTCAACGACAATAACTTCAGCGCCCATATCCGATAACATCATTCCGGCAAATGGACCTGGGCCAATGCCTTCAATTTCAATGAAAGTAAAACCAGTTAAAGGACCAGACTTTTGATTGTTATTTTTCATGAATATCTTCCTCTAATTAATACCAAGTCTACTAAGTTTTTTCCCACTCAGTGAGAATTAAAAGTCTTATAGACAAGGCACTGATTGCAGAGAATGGTTGTTCCCTTGTCAAAATTAGTAACGAAGGCTATACGCCTTTTAAACTCACCCTTCGGGAGCTTGTCAGTGGTCCACTAACTTCACAAAACTTCATTAATATAGAATCACTATATCAATAAAATTTAGTTTGTTATTGAACCGCTGACATAGCTCTGAGCTGTGAATAAACTTAATAGAATTGGTATATAAGCCCAGAACTAATCTGGGCTTTTAATTTTAATAAGCTTAGCTTATCGAATTGTTATAAATTCACAACTTTAATTTCAGCTTCAGCAGCTAAATCGCCATGTTTGAAAATGTTGGTTAATTTTTGCTTTTGTGCTTCAAACGTTTCAACATTATCTTCTTTTACATGACCAAAGCCTCGAATTAAATCAGGTAACTCAGCAATCTCAACCGCTAGCGCATAATTACTCGCTTCAAGGCTACCAATTACTTCTTCAATCATTGCAAAGTAATCTTCAATTAACTGACGTTCCATTTTTCGCTCGGCGGTTTTGCCAAATACGTCAAATGCAGTGCCACGTAAGCCTTTAAATTTAGCTAAAATACCAAACGCTTTCAGCATCCAGCCACCAAGGCGAATTTTCTTAGGCTTGCCGGTAACTTTATCTTTAGGAGCAATGCCAGGAGGAGCTAAATTAAATTCTAATTTAAAGTTACCTTCAAATTGAGCATTTAGTTTTTCAACAAACTCACCATTTGCATAAAGCCTTGCTACTTCGTATTCATCTTTATACGCCATTAATTTGTAAGCATATAATGCGACTGCTTGGGTCAATGAATTGTCAGTAATATCCAGCGTTTTTTCCGCTTGCGAAACTTTATCTACTAACGTTTTATAACGATTAGCATAGGCACTATTTTGATAATCGGTTAAGTCATTAATACGCATTTCGATGCGTTCACTTAATGATTTAATATCATCTTGGCTATCATTTTCACCTGCGATTAAACGTAATACGGATTGTTGATCATTGGCAAATATTCGGCCCCACATAAACGCTTGTTGATTAAATTCAACGGCGACACCATTTAATTCAATTGCTTTTAATAAACTATGTTCAGTTAAAGGAATTTTGCCATTTTGCCACGCATAGCCGACAACAAAAAAGTTAGCAGCAATAGAGTCGCCCATTAATTGTGTTGCCACTTTATTGGCTTCAATAAACTCTAAATTGTCACCTAAACTACCTTCAAGTCGTTCTTTAACTGCGTCAATTGGATATTGCAAATCGCCATTACGGGTAAACTCCCCTGTAATTGCTTGATGATTATTTACGACTGCAAAGGTTTTACCCTCTTTAACCATAGAAAGGGATTCATTATCACTACCTGCCAACATGTCACAACCAAGCAATAAGTCACACTGCCCAGAAGTAATACGTACTCCTTTTATAGCGTCTGCATTATTGCCAATTTTTACATGCGATTTAACCGGCCCACCTTTTTGAGCAAAGCCAAGTTGCTCAACAACTGAAACTCCTTTGCCATCAACATGAGCAGCCATACCAAGTATTTGACCAACTGTGATTACACCAGTACCACCTACGCCAGTAATTAATACATTATAGGTTGTATCACCTTGCAACTGATACGGGGTCACTTCTGGTACATGAGGTAAATCAGCAATACCTGCGGCTGCGCCTTTACCCTTGCGAACTTTGCCGCCTAATACAGTTACAAAGCTTGGACAGAAACCATCGTTACAACGATAATCTTTATTACAAGTAGACTGGTTTACCATACGTTTGCGACCAAACTCTGTAGATTTTGGCTCGACTGATAAACAGTTAGATTTTTCTCCACAATCACCACAACCTTCACAAACTCGGTCATTGATAAACATGCGTTTAGCTGGATCTGGGAACTTGCCGCGTTTACGACGACGACGTTTTTCCGAAGCACAGGTTTGGTCATAAATTAAGATGGTTACACCTGGAATTTCTCGCAACTCTCGTTGTACTAAATCAAGCTCATCTCGATGGTTAATCGTTGTGCCTTTAGGGAATGCACGATAGGTTTTATACTTTTCTGGTTCATCAGTCACTACCGCAATGCGCTCTATACCTTCAGCGCGCATTTGGTCTGCAATACTATTAACTGAAATAGGACCATCAACCGGTTGGCCACCTGTCATAGCAACAGCATCGTTATATAATATTTTATAAGTGATATTTACCTTGGCAGCAATAGCCGCACGAACAGCAACAGAGCCTGAATGATAATAAGTACCATCGCCTAAGTTTTGGAACATGTGCTTGGTTTTTACAAAGTTTGATAAACCAATCCAAGTACCACCTTCACCGCCCATGTGAGTGTATAAATCTACGTCTCGATCCATCCAGTTAGCCATATAATGACAACCTACTCCACCAAAACTACGACTGCCATCAGGCGTAACTGTCGACGTATTATGTGGACAACCTGAACAGAAATAAGGCAAACGCGCCATATCTAATGAAGGTAACTGCCCTAATTTACAACCTGAGTTTTGTAACTCATCTAAGTTGGTAGCAATTAAATCATTTGGATTGATATCTAATAAACGTTTCGCCAATACTTTGGTGATATCGTCTGTATTAATGTTGCCTGAGTTGCGTAGCAAAATATTACCACTTTGATCGTGTCGGCCAAGAATTGTTGGACGCTCATTCTCAGGTAAATCGTAACAAGCCTGTATAATACCTTTTTCTAAAATTTCACGCTTATCTTCGATAACGATTACTTGTTCAAGACCTTGGGAAAATTCACGATAAGTTTGCAGGTCTACAGGATATGGCATCGATACTTTTAATACCTTTATGCCTAAGCTATTTAGCGCAGATTCATCTAAACCTAAATCTTTAAGCGATTGCATGGTGTCGCGCCAAATTTTGCCCATTGCGACAATACCAACTTTCGGTTTGTCAGAGCAGAATGTCACCTTGTTTAAGTTATTAGCTCGAGCAAATGCTAATGCCGCAGGTAATTTATGTTCTTTAATGCGTTGTTCTTGAGCATATGGTGAATCGACTTTACGCGAATTAACACCGCCTTCAGGAAAATCAAAATCAGGGTATTTAATTTCAAAACGATTTTCAGCAATGTTCACTCGTGCTGAGGTTTCAATAGTTTCAGGTAAAAGTTTATAACCAACCCAAGCACCACTAAATCGTGAAAGTGCCACACCCATTAATGCCAGATCTAATACTTCTTGAATATCAGCAGGGAATAAAACCGGCATTAATAAATCTTCAAACAATACTTCAGAATGATAATTATTAATGGTTGAAGCCATGTTTGGATCGTCACCGGCAAGAATTAAGGCTCCGCCATGTGTCGAGCTACCATGCCAGTTACCTTGACGAAGACCATCTAGAGTTTGATCAAGGCCGGGACCTTTTCCATACCACATAGAGAATACACCGTCATAATTTGCATCACCAAAGTAATCAATTTGTTGTGTTCCCCAAACAGAAGTCATCGCTAAGTTTTCGTTGATTCCTGGAATAAACTTAATATGATTGTCTGTTAGGCGTTTTTCTTCGCGCCATAACTGTACATCCATTGCCGTCATTGGTGAACCACGGTAACCTGAAATATATCCAGCTGTGTTTAAACCGTTCTTTTCATCTAACCAACGCTGCTCTAATAACGCACGTACAAGTGCTTGCGAGCCAGTCATGTAGGCGTTATCGTTATTGCGTTCGTACTTATCTTGTAATTTTATTTCTGAGTTTGACATGTGTAAGCTACCTAGCAATTAATGAAGTTCTAATTCAGCTTCAACTTCAACGCTAAGGTTCATTGGCAATGCAGCCATACCTACTGCGCTACGACATGCCATGCCACATTCTTTACCAAAAATTTCAATAATTGTTCGAGAGAAACCATCAATAACAGGTGTTTGTCCATTAAAACCTGGTGCAGTATTTACCATGCCCAATACTTTTACCCATGACTTAATGCTAGATAGTTCGCCTAATTCACGTTTAAGCGTACCAACCATCGCTAACGCTGTTAATTTCGCAGCTTCTTGTGCTTGCTCCAAAGAAATGCTGTCGCCAACTTGGCCCATTAAATGAGTAGCGATGGTGCCATCAGGGTTAAGTGCACCATGTCCAGAAACAATGACTCTCTTATCAATCACTTTCACCATTGAAAGTAACACTTCAAAGCCAGGAGGAAGTTGCAGCTCACCGGTAATGGTATAGCCAAGCTCTTGCATACGTTGTTCTGGAGTTTTGTTGTCTGACATAATGTTCTCTCTTTTGCAGTAACAGCGAACGTGCTGTTAATACTATATTTATTGTAGTTATAGTTTTTATTACTAGGATGATTTTAAAGTAGCACGCAGCTTAGTAAAAAAATTGTCAGAATCGGCAAAGGCATTGCCCGAAGGTTTTAACAGCGACTAAAACTGTTCTTATTAAGCAGAAGTGTTTATCTATGAGGGAGTGGTAAAATTTATCTTAAACCTTACCACTATTGTCTATTTTTATATTTTTATATTTTTACTATTTGAAGCGCAGAATATCACTGCTAATACTGGTTATATCTTTTGCGCCAGAAACAATCATTGCTCGCTCTATTTCCGTTTTGAGCATATTAATCACAAACTCTATTCCTGGGCTGCCAGCCGCTGATAAACCATATACAAATGGTCTTGCTGTAGAACAAGCTGTCGCCCCCATCGCTAATGCTTTAACAACATCGGTGCCACGGCGAATACCACCATCGAGGATAATTTCAGCTTTACCAGATATTGCATCAACAACTTCAGGTAATGCCGAAAACGTTGATGGGATTGCGTCATAGTTTCGTGCCCCCTGGTTTGAAACAAACACACCATCAGCGCCTATTTCAACAGCTTTTTTAGCATTATCTGCCGACATAATGCCTTTTATTGCCATTGGTCCGTCCCAGTTATCACGGATCCATGCCAGAGTGTCCCATGTTACCGGGCAAACCAAGTTATGAAACAGCCAGTTTTGATCTTTGCCTTGGTCAAAAAAGTTCTGAAAATTGGCAAAATCTGGTTTACTTTTCATATAGCCTAACACCCACTTAGGATGGGCTAACAGCGACAGTATGCTTCTTAATGGAAATGTTGGCGGAATACCAAAGCCGGTTCTGGCATCACGTTCGCGATTACCATGGACCGGATTGTCGATTGTCACAATAATCGCTTTATAGCCGCTGGCTTTAGCTCGCTCAAGCATATTTTTCATGATCGCTTTATCACGAGCAGGTTGTAACTGAAAGAACTTCGGCGCATCAGTTGTCACTGCTACATCTTCCATAGAGGTAGTAGCAAAGTTCGACATCGAATAAATACAACCAGTGTTAGCAGCAGCTCGAGCTGTGCCTTTTTCACCATCAGTATGCATCACCTTATGCGCGCCCCAAGGCGATAACAAAACAGGCGATGCAGATGTTTGCCCTAAAATAGTAGTGGTGAAATCTGCCGATTCTAAGCCAGTGCCATAGTTTGGCATCAAGGTTACATCATCAAAGGTACGGGTGTTTTCTTTTAGCGTTTTTTCATCATCGCCACCACCATCTATGTATTCTCTAATGGCTAATGGTAATGCTTTATGAGCAGCACTGCGTACATCGTTTATATTTAAACAATGTTGTAACCCGTTAGGAACCTTATGCTCGGAATGGCTCATTTATTTACACCTAGTTTATTATATTTATACTGAGTCTTACTTTACACATTTGTTTATAACCGCACTTATCTGTTTAGGAATTGCAATTGAAAAACTGCCAAAAAAGATAAATTTTACGCAAAAATTAGCATGGGACTTGCTCAATCAACTAAAAATGATAAATAAGTCAAAACAAGCAAATAGCTTAATATCAGTTCAGATCCTCTTTGCTTACAACAGTATAGTGCTAATATGAGAAGAGTATTTTTACCAAGTCTATAATTTAGCGACGGAGTTGATTGATGAGCATTGAAGATTATAAAAAAGATGATGAGCACGGAAATTCTTGTCAAATAAATGACCATGATTCAATTTTAAATTATCCTTTTTCGATCCCTGAGCAATATCAAAAGCAATTAATTTGTGACGATATTTATTGGTTTAGAGTACCTCTGCCGTTCAAGCTTGATCACATTAACTTGTATTTAATTAAAGATGGTGATGGTTGGTGTTTAGTTGATACGGGCATGGGCACAAACTACTCTAAACAGTTTTGGCAAACTTTATTTGAAAGCGCGCTTGAAGACAAACCGGTCAATAAAATAATTATCACTCATAATCATCCAGATCACGTTGGCCTGGCGAGTTGGTTACAACAAAAGTATGACTGCCCGGTGTTAATCACTCAGCGTGAGTACGACATGATGGCCTATTTATTCAGTATCAGCGGCAGTACACCACCTAAATACTATCTCGACTTTTTACTGCGCGCAGGTATGTCGCCTGAGTTTACCGAAAAAGTTGAGCAAGAACGTGACGATGGCTTTGACAAAGCCGTTGATGGTTTACCGCGCAAATGTCAGTTTATTCGCCATGGTGATGTCATAGATATTGGCAAGCACCAATTTGAGATCATTGTTGGTAGCGGCCACTCACCTGCTCATGCAAGTTTATACTCTAAACAGCTGAATTTATTATTCTCTGGTGATCAAGTGATACCAGAAATCCCATCTATGGTGACCTTGTATCCGAAGAATCCTAAATTTAAAGATCATCGTAAGCAAAATCCATTAGGACGCTGGCTGAATGCCTTAAATGGTTTAAAGCAATTGCCCAGTGATACCTTAGTTTTACCATCACATTCAAAACCATTTATTGGGTTACATAAACGCATCGACGAAATTATAGAAAATCATTGTAAGTTATTAAATAAGCTCATCGATTGTTTAGGTGATGAAAAAACAGTGAGCCAGGCAATAAAACCTATCTATAAACGTGAAGTTAAAGATAACATTTATGTAATGTTTGTCAGCGAGCTACTCGCTCACATTCAATTTTTGGAACAACTCGGCATAGTCGAACGTGAAGCAACTGACACTGTCGATCTGTTTAAAACCGTTAAGCAAGTTGACTTGTGTAAAGAGATTGGCCGCTTTTTAGAAGCACCTTGTTGCCAATAAACAATCGCCAAAGTTCAACTTATCAATCAAACAAGTTGAACTTACAGCATCTTATTATTAGCTTTTAAAACATTAAGCTGTATAGGTAACCCGCAGAAACTGCCATAGTAATAATCACCACTAAAAATGCTGCTATCATTTGATTTTTAAAGATAGATTTTAATAAAATCACCTCAGTCAAGCTTGCGCCTGCACTACCAATGATTAATGCCATTACTGCGCCAAGGCTCATACCTTTTGCCGCTAACGCTGCACTTAATGGAATTACCGCTTCTGCCCGAATATATAATGGAATACCAATTACAGCTGCAATTGGCACAGCAAACGGATTGGACTCACTGGCAACACTGGCGACAAATTCAGCAGGCATAAAACCATAGATCATAGAACCAAGCGCGATACCGCCAATCAAATACGGTAAAACCTTTTTAAAATCTTTCCAAGTACTGTTCCAAATACGCAGCCATTTATTGTGCTGTTTGACGGTGCTGTTACAACTACTTGCACAGCCTTTGCTTTCGGGAGCTGCATACGCTTGAGGTTTTATGTATTTTTCAAAACCTAGCTTTTCCAAAGTATAGCCAGCAACAACAGACACCCCCATTGCGATTATAAAATAGAACACAGTTACTTTTAAACCAAAGGTTACGGCAAATAACCCGATAATAATCGGGTTCAATAACGGGCTGGCAAATAAAAATACCATCATAGTACCAAACCCGGCTTTTGCCCGTAGCAACCCTTTTAGAAAAGGAATGGTTGAGCAAGAGCAAAATGGAGTGATCGCGCCAAGAAATCCGGCAATAATGTAACCTTTGCCATTTTTGCTGGATAAGATACTTTGGATTTTACTTGCGGGAATATATTCCTGTAACACGCCAACAAAATAGCTGATCAGCAAAAATAATAAAGTAAGTTCTACAGCAAGAAACGCAAACATATTAAGCGAGTCCATGAGCATTTGGGTAGTAATAGTCATTAAAATAACCTTCGACATTTCTAGATTGGTCGAAATATATAAAAACAACTTGCTCAAGTCAATATATTTCTAGTAATATCGAAATATATATAAATAAAAAGGTTATCTATGAACATTGAAGTTATTGCCAAAGCACTCAAAGAACTTGGTCATCCGACAAGGCTCACTATATTCAAAAGGCTGGTAAAATCTGGGTATCAAGGCGTTGCGGTTGGTGTTGTTCAAGAGGAATTGAACATTCCCGGATCAACGTTATCTCATCATATTTCGAGTTTAGCGTCTGCTGGGTTAATTACCCAGCGCCGCGAAGGAAGAGTGCTGTATTGTGTCGTTGAGTATGCTCAGTTTTTACAGGTCATCGACTTTTTGCAAGATGAATGCTGTTTAGACGATATGAAATGCGACTAATACCATTTAGCCTATTTTAAGTTAACCGCTTCAACGTTAAATGTTCACATCTATTGAACTATTTAGGCTGTTTAAAAACTATCACCTCGGGCAATTCACCTTGATATTTTTCAACCTCAACTAAACAGCTGTGCGCGCTACACCCCTGCGCCAGTGTTGATGTACCTGTATCTTTGGTCAACACATTAGGGTTGCCATGAGCTTCAAGCTTTTTACCATTTACCGTTTGTGGATCGTACCACGCGCCGGTTGGTAACTCGATTACCCCATCACGAATATCATTTGATATTTCAATACCCGCTAAACATGCGCCTCGGTCGTTAAACAAGCGAATAATATCGCCATCTTGAATATTTCGTTTATTGGCTTCTGCGTTATTCATACGTGCACGTTCACGGTTTTTTATCTTATTTTCACGACTTGTTCGTGCGTGATCAAATTGACTGTGCAAACGAGTTTTCGGTTGATTCGATACAAGATGCAATGGGTATTTAGCCGCGCGTTCGCCGCCTAACCATTCAACATGTTGATACCATTTGGCATGACCATGGCAATCATCATAATTAAAGCTGGCAATTTTTTCTGAAAACAATTCAATTTTGCCCGATGGGGTTCTGAGTTTATATTTATCAGGATCACGTCTAAATCGCTCAAGGGTGAATTCAATATCATCGAGTTGATCGCCCACATAAAACTGTTCACCTTGCCAAAAGTCATTAAACTCAGGCAATTTCACATCAATTTTCGCAGCGTTTGTACGGGTAGTATTATACAGTTGCTCAACCCACTGCATTTCAGTTTTACCACCGGTAAACTCATCTTTAAAGCCCAAACGCTGTGCTAAACCTGAAAAGATATCAAAGTCTGAACGTGACTGCTGATAGGGTTTTACTGCTTGACGCATAGGGGAAATAAACGCATCGTAACTGCTGCCGCCGAGATCATTTCGCTCTAACATTGTGGTGCACGGAAATACGATATCTGCATGTCTGGCTGTTGCTGTCCAAAATGCTTCATTAACAATAATCGTATCGGGTTTTGACCAGGCTTTAGCAAGTTCATCAAGGTCTTGGTGGTGGTGAAACGGGTTACCGCCCGCCCAATATATCAATTTAATATCAGGGTAAGTTAAATCCATACCATTGTATTGGTATTTTCCACCAGGGTTATTCAGCATATCGGTATGACGAGCAACAGGAATAAACTTTTTATCACCTAACGCTGGTCGCTCCCCTATTTCCATGCCAAATGCGCCCATTTTATAGGTTGGTACTTTACGACCACCAAAGCCCATATTATGGATACAACCATATCCATAGCCTACACCCGCGCCAACCTTTCCAATATGGCCAAGCATGGCCGCAAGGGTGGTAAACATCCAATAGGTTTGCTCACCAAACTCTTGTCGCTGCAGTGACCAACTTATGCTTAACACGCTAGGTGCATTACCAAGCTCTATAGCTAAATCAATAATGTATTGTTCGCTTACATCACAAATATTTGCTGCCCAAGCAGCGTCTTTAACTTGGCCATCACTGTCACCAAGTAAATACGGCAAAAACTGTTCAAAACCTACCGTATATATATCTAGAAACTCAGTATCATGTAAGTTATTAATCACTAGGGTATGAGCAAGACCAAGCATTAGCGCAACATCGGTGTTTGGTCGTAATGCCAACCATTTAGCCCCAACCTCATCAATAACATCGTCACGAATTGGGCTAATATTCACCACGTTTACGTCAGCGTCTTTGAGCTGTTTTAACTGTTCAACGGCGCTGTGCGCACCAATACCGCCGGCATTAACTTGTGAATTTTTAATTGCGGCGCCGCCAAATAATACGAAGTTCTTAGAGTGCTTGGCAATTTCTTCAGGGCTTGGCGCTTCACGCACCAATAATAAAAATGGGATACCAGTAATGTGATTCATGATCACTTCAGCTGCTGCAGATGAGTAAGTATTTAATGAATCTACGTAACCTCCGCACTTTGCTAAAAAGCGGTGAATTTGACTTTGTGCATGATGGAATCGCCCTGCACTCGCCCAGCCATAAGAACTGCCATAAATTGCATCTTTACCATAATTTGTTTTGGTGTCATCAATGGCTTTTGCCGCTAAATCTAACGCAACCTCCCAACTAACAGGTACAAATTTTTCTTTACCCCTGCCTTCACCATTACTGTTAATACCATGGGTTAAATACCCTTCACGAACCATAGGTTGTGGTATTCTCGCGCCATTATCTAAGGCATCATTTAGTGATTGACCTATTGGCGTAGGCTCTTTATCTACAGCATAATTATTTATTGAAAGGATTTGTTCGCCATCAGACTCAACTAAGTAGTTGCCCCAGTGCGAACAGGTAGGTGTTAACGATGTTGGTGTTGAACTATTGCTCTTTTTGGCTGACATGATGAGCCTATGACATTAAATTATTGTAAATACCATACTACGTCCATTAACAGTTAAATAACTTATCTTAAGGTGATAAATAGTTGAAGGATTATATTGGACCTTTGGCAGCCAAAATAGAAACAGGCATCAATAGATGCCTGTTTTTATTTGATAATATGAATAGCGATTTATCTTATAAAGGCCAATAGCGAACAATGAAGTTACCAAGTGTCACTGGTTGATCGTCACCCTCTACGGTCCAGGTAAAGTCATAATGTACAGCAATGCCTTCTTTACGCTGTTCAATTTTATCGACATTGAATTTAAGCACGATTGAATCACCAGCTTTTACCGGTTTTAAAATGCGAAACCTATCGGTGCCTAAAAACAGCGCCTTCATGTTATGCAGCTCTACATGGTCAAAGTAAACCGAATGCAGCAATGACATAGTGTACATCCCCGGCGCAACAACGGCCCCGAACGGTGACGCCTTACAACGCTCTTCATCAAAATGAAACCAATCCATTTGATTCACACTACGACAAAAATCTTGGATCATAGTGGCGGTTACATGCAGTGGCCTTGAGGTAAATAGCTCTTTACCTTCATAAGGCGTTAACGCATCTATACCATTTAATTGAATTTTATTACTCACATTAATTCCTTTTAATTACCCAGCATCACTTACGGGTAGACCAGCATTATTTTTTTTCTGTTTAATTAATTTATACACACCAACAGTAAATAACGGGATGAAGAACACCGCAATAAAGGTTAAAAATAAAAATTTATAACCAGCCAATATTAACCCTACTATTCCCATTGTCGATAGTAATAAACTTAACAATACCATGCTACCTGCCACCCCAGCGTGTTGTGTGGCAGTTAATGATTTGCCACTTCGCTCAGACATATAATTATCTATACGCTCAACAAAGCCCTGCATCATACCTACACCCGTTTGCAAAATTAAAACAAACAAAATCACCACATAAATATCAATTAACCAGCTAGAACCTAATTTTTCTAAAAGCCAATATACAGGTACTTCTGCGCCAGAGTTAAGCACCTCTGGGTAGTGTGAAACTAAAGCATAATGTAAAGCAATTAAAGGCAGTACACCAACTAGAGCAGCGCTAATGCCGGCAACAAATGACTCATTGGTTTTCTTTATATGGCGTCCTGCAAACAATAACAAAGGAAAGAAAGCAACATTGACCATAGCATACTGAGCTCCTACAGCTAACGGCGCTGTTGATACAACATCATTAGCAATTTCAGTACTTACAACATCACCCAGATTCAAAAATACATAGCCGACAATGATGGCCAAAATGATCAATAAAGATACGGACGCAACTGCCATCGATTTTTCAATAAACTCTCGGCCTTTATAGGTGAAAAAAATCACCACTGATAATAAAGCAAGTTGCCCAATATAAGGACTGATAGATAAGTATTCACCAATAACAGTACCTGCTGCAGTAGACGAGATCGCGACAACAATGATCATTGACAGTAAGATAGCTATTTCATAAAGCCACCATAACTTGCCTAAAATAATTTTACTAAACTGGCGATAGTCATACGCTTGATATGCTCTGGATAACTCAAAACATAAAAATATAACGGCCATAATAACGGTTGCGATGCTTGCGATTGCTATAAAGCCACCTAATGGCCCGTTAATCGTTACGTATTGCACCAACTCAACACCGGATCCCATTGAGCCACCAAAGAATACGGAGAGCCAAACGGCCGCTGGTATTAAAATCACACGAGAAAAATAAGAATTTGCCACAACAACCTCATTAAATATTTATTTTTTATGCTCTGTAACCATTGTCTATTAATTTTATTTTAATATAGATACAGCAAAAGTAAACTGAGCCTAACTCATTATTAACATGCAATCAATAAAAAATATGCTTACCTCCTCCGGCAACCATTGAACTCAATGAAAGCAATAACAGTTCATTTAACCTATCCGAATGTTAATTTGTTGATAACTACTTGCATAGTTTACAAAACAAGATACTATTGAGTTAAGCTCATTAATGCGCTTTTATAGCAAAGGATCAAAGAGTTCAGTAAATTATGACTACCAAAACTTATATTGGCGATACTATTATCAAGCAGTTACGTCTAACGATAGAGGATATTGCCAATGGTGCAAGTGCGCTGGGTGATACTAACCCAATTCACTTTAACCATGATGAAGCAATTAAAGCAGGTTACTCTGGAATTATAGCCAGTGGCGCTCATACATCTGGTTTATGTGGTGGTGCCCTAACCCAAAAATTTCAACATTCGGGCCCATTTATGGGGCTGGATTGTAGTTATCGATTCCATAAAGCTGTACTACCTAATGAACAGTTAACAATCACTTGGACAACAACTCTCATCGAGCATAAAACTAAATTAAAAGGTCATCTGGCATATTTTGAAGGCCAAATGACTGACAGTTCTGACAAAATATTAATTTCAGCAACCATGAAAGTATTGTTGTTAGATTAAAATGTTTCAAAATTAATACGTAAACATCACTTCATTTATAAAAACAAGAGTATTGTTTTATGTTTAACTTTTCTTTTTTTACCCATTGGCAACAGCGTTACAATATTACAATTTTGTGTACGGTTGCGTTATTTATTTGCTTTATCGACAGGGTTAATATTTCTGTCGCTATACTGCCGATGCAAGCTGAATTTGGTTGGAATGATACGGTAAAAGGCATGGTTTTAGCCTCATTCTTTATTGGCTATATGCTGATGCAAATTGTTGGCGGAGTGTTAGCAAGTAAGTTTGGTGGCAAAGTAGTTCTTGGCAGCGCCGTGATCTTTTGGTCGATCTTCACAATATTAACGCCGATCTTAGCAATGGCGTCATTACCTATGCTAATACTAGGGCGAATATTGCTTGGGCTAGGAGAAGGCGCCAGCGTACCGTCAGCATATTCTTTATTTAAACATTGGGTACCAAAATCTGAGCAAGCAAGAACAATAACTATCTTTTCCAGTGGTGCGCCGTTAGGCACTATTGTAGGTCTTGTCGCCTCCGGCTGGATTATTAACCATTATGATTGGGCCATGGTATTTTATATTTTTGGTTCGTTAGGCTTTATCTGGATTATATTTTGGCTATTATTCGCCTATTCAAAACCCAAAGATAATCCTAATATCTGCCAACAAGAACTCGCGTTAATTTATTCAGAAAAAGAAGAAATTAAACAGCATGAGCCTGTGCCATGGAAACAGTTTTTCAACAAAGCTCCAGTACTAGCATTATTTTATACCGCATTTACCACACAATGGACGCTGTATTTATTTCTTGCTTGGTTACCAAGCTATTTTGCCGATGTTCATGGTTTTAGCATTACCCAAGCCGGCCTTTCGTCAGCGGCGCCTTGGTTAACCATGATAATTATGATGAATGTTGCAGGTATCGTTTCTGACAAACTTATTAAATCAGGAAAGTCAGCCGGTTTTACGCGCAAGCTAGTTCAAAGTATCGGCTTATTTGGCTCGGCTTTATTTTTATTTTTGTCGCTGTATGTTACTGAGCCAATGATGGCCGTTATTTGTACCTGTGGCGCTCTTGGAGCATTATCCTTTTGTTATTCAGGATACACGGTTAATCCCATGGACATTGCTCCAAAACACTCAGAATCATTGTTTGGTGTGGTAAATACTGCAGCGACCTTACCAGGTATATTGGCAGTTGCAGTTACGGGCTGGCTAGTTGATGTAACCAATAGTTATAATTCGGCGTTTATTCTAGCCGCGGTGATCAGTATTAGTGGTGCCTTAGTGTTTATTAAGTACGGTACGGGTAAAAAGATAATCGATTAAGTGTATTGTTAGAAAATAGACTTTATTCAAAACAAAAAAATGCCGGTATAAAAACCGGCATTTAATTTCGTCTCATACCCAGTTAGGCTAAAGCGTGATACGAAACCTTACACTTGCGACAAACGCACTGTCATCTTCAGCGTTAGTGTGTGGATCAATAATGTATTGAAAGTTTGGTGTTATTTGTACGGTTTCAGCCAACTGAAAACGGTAAAATGTTTCAAAGGTGGTGGTATATTCATTAGCGGCAAAACCGACATCGTATAACGGCTCGATGATTTTACCGTGATTTATCGCCATACCAAATAAATCAGAACGATCTTCAAAATACTTAATAAAACCAATATTTACTTCCTGCTCATACAATTGCACATCATTTGCTGAGTCTGCATCAGAGAAACCTAACTGGCTAAATATCATCCATTCCATGTTCCAGGTCCAGTTAAAGCCAAATACTACACCGTACGAGTCAGAGTCTGCCCCCTTTACTTTACGTTCATCGACTTGCCATAAAGTTACATGAAAGTTTTTAAAATATCGGTCATTTCGTGTTGGTGACCAACCAAATTCAGCATATTTATAAAGCTCGTCAGTGCCCTCTTCAAAAAACTCTAAATCATCAGTCGCGACACCATTGGCATCATTAACACCACCTAACACATAATAAGAGTCATTTAACCAGCCACCAATACCAACGCCCCAACTCCAGTCTGGCGCTGCAATACTCATATTAATCAGGTTATCCAGGTTAGAAAATCCGGTCCAAGGAGATGCGTAGCCTAAAACATTATGATAATCATTCGGGTCATAACGACCAATAACCATACCACCATTTCCATCAAATAACGCTTGTGTCCACTTCACATCACCAATGATGTCTTTACTGTCGTTAAATAACATCGCTGTTTGGCTTAAATAACCAAAACCACCGCCTAATGACGCGGGAGCTGTATCTCCATAGTCATGCCTGTGATCAAGACTAAATACAAAAGCCCCAGGGTTTTTACCGCCTCGATCGACAAGCTCCCATTTACCAGTAAACCTTAAAATACCAGAGCCCGCAGTATTGGCATTAATATCTGGCTCAACGACTTCTTGCATCATACTGGTATAAGCAATACCAAACTGCAAACCGGTATCTTTGTACAACTGAGATTTCCATGCGCGTAGATCTTCTGTTGCTTGATCTAAAATAGGCATACGAATAAGTGGGTATTTATCTTTATTATCTTCTTCTAATTGGGCAGAAGACTCCCCTGGTGCACCATAGCCTTCATCATCGTCATATGGTTTTTCTTTGGTTGACGCATCTTTAGCGTAAACACCAGGTGACAATGTTAAAGCCAAAGCCAGAACAATTAAGTTAAATAATATAGAGATGTGTTTCATTGGATTCCCTTGAACAGCAGCGATTAATATTTTTTTGCCGAGCTAAGGAAAGAGGTAAATTAACGTTTATTTTTTACTTATAACTCCTTCCTTAACTATAAGCCTAGGAAGAAGTTTAGATTTTTCAAATAAATAACAAAGTTTTTGTTTTATATAATTATTTTGTCAGCCTAAATTTGGCTTTTAAGATCTGCTCTAAATTCTCGTGGGGTTTGGCCGCTATGAGCCTTGAAAGAGCGAGTAAAGTTGCTGTTTTCAGAAAAACAAAGTTTTTCAGCGACTTCAACCAGCTTCAGGTCTAAGTTTGATAAATACTCTTTTGCTAATGTCATGCGAGCATTTTCAGAAATATCGCGATAGTTCAAACCAAACTGTTTAATTTTTTGACTTAAACTACGGGTACTCATGCCAAGCTCTCTGGCAATGGCCTCTTTTGAAAATACCCCTTTTTTCATTAATTCTAATATATTGGAATATATACGCGTAGGTAATTCAAAGTACTCAAAGCGCTGTTCGTATTCATCAACTAACTGTTGGTTTAATCGATAAAGCTGCGGATCATAGCCCACTTGTTCAATGTCTAATTGACCGGTGGTTAGATAAAAGCCGCTGTCTTCACAATCAAACTCAACTTCAGTGTTAAACACTCGGTTTATTTCTTCTACATACTTTTGCTCTGGTTTTGCAATACTTAAACACACCTTGTGAAAAATAAATTCATTACTGACACTGAATTTTAAATGCGCATACATATTGCACACCCAGGCAAGCTGCATTTTAGCTTCATCCAGTTTATGGTGACGAGATCTCGCGCCAACAAACCAACAGTCATCCGACTTTTTTAAATACACTTCAGCACCGGTACTAATCATTGAATAGTGCTTGATCAGTAATTCGATATTTTCTCGGACGGTTTCACAGGAGTAACATAACGGGCCCAATGCATTAAACGTGACTGGGCGGTAGTTATTAACTAGATTTAATACTAAAAAAGGCTTTTTATTATTATTTAACAATAACGCTAAAATAGGAAGAAATGAGCTACCTTTTACTCGACCACATTGGGCGAGTAGGTCTTGGCTGTCGATAATTTCCATGTACTGTCGTAAAGACTCAACACTTTCTCCAGAGTCTTCTAACGTTTGAATCAGCATATGTAACAGTGAACGGATCACTGAATGTTGATAGTCGAGTATTTCCACCTTGCCTTCCTTATAAGAGTCAGCATAAAATATTGAATCTGCTAATATTTACTTAGCTAAAACTTAATTATCAATCAAAACCATTTAATTGCAAAGCTATAATATATGAAACTTGAAGTTGCTGGCCATACAAAACGTTATCTTTTTATTTTAGAAGCATTTAAAAAGATATATTCTGAACAAGTAAACTTAAACGATGACATTTCTTCTTTGTTAGACAGTTATATACATGCTGACGATTTAAGTGTTAGTGGCCGCAAATACATCAAAAGCATTATTCAAAAATGGGGGGAAACTAATCTTCAATTTCCGATCCAATTAAATTTTGCCAAACCTATTAACCCAGCTTTATTTGGTATTTTTGGTTTAACGGTAAGCTCAGCAACTACGCTGCGCTGCTTTTTTGAATTTTGGGCTGAGTTTTCTCGTATTTTATTTATTTTTAACACCGCATCATTTGAAGAAACAGATGAATATGGCGTGTTAACTTTTATCCCTGATAAAGACGTAATTGAAGATAATATTCATTATCAAACGATTCAAGGCGGCATTTCGGCAAGCTTGTCAAATTTACGCACTGTGGCCCATAAGGACTTTAGTCCTGACAAAATTATAGTGCCGGAAGGAATTGAAAAAAGAACTCAGGAAAAACTTGCCAAGCTTGCTGGTTGTGTTGTAGAAACAACCATAGAGAACAAAGGCCAAATACTGATCAACAAACAACGCTTAACGATGCTTTTACCTGCAGGTGATAGTCATTGTAATTTGGCTTATTATCAATTGGCTTCGAAACGACTCATTGAAATAGCTCCAGACAATATGATGTTAAAAGTTAGGTCTTGGTTTATAGATACCGTATTAAGTAACAACATCGACAATAGCGATATCAGTAAAGATTTAGGTTTGAGTCTAGACTTTATTAATTTGAAGTTAAATGAACAGAACACAGATCTAAACGCTATTAAAAATAAAGTCTTACCCGTATTAGCAAGACACTTACTACAACAACCAGGAGTGCAAATTAAGCAGATAGCATTTAAACTTGGCTATACCAGCTCAAGCTCATTTAATAAGGCCTACAATCGTTGGACAGGTAACTCACCAGCAGATTATCGAAAGTCGTATTTAGAGCGGATTAATAATTTAAAGTTTTAATACTACACAGCTACTTCTTAGATCAAAAAAACCGCTATGTTTAGCGGTTTTTATTTTCAGCGGAGATTATTTAATTAGTTATTTAAACCAGTTTGCCATAACGTTTTCGACCACTGGCGACACATTAAAGCTGATCATCCATTCAGGTCCAAAGTCATCTGGCTTTTCAACATAATAGTTAATTTCCATACCAAGTTTCCACGGCCTAGTACCAAACATAACGGTCTTACCAAATGAGAAGTTAAGCGGAATTGTCCACTCCTCTGCTTTATGATCATAACTTATAGTTGGTGAAGTACCGTAATTCCAACCTCCACCAGGAAGCATAACATAAAAGAATTGCGATGAAGTAATGCTGATATCAATATCACCGGCCACATCCCATTGGTGGTTTGGAAACATACCTATAATGCCATCTTTAGATATTTGTCCCCATAAAAATTCAGGTCCTAATGTTGTTGCTTCGCCGCCACCGACTTTGTCATCACCAGTTGGTAAAGAGGTAAATATCCCAACCGCCATTAACTCTCCGGGGTTATCTTTAGGTGGCGCAAAGGCATAAGCAACATCCATTGAAATATCCCCTAACCCAGACTCATCGTTCCAAGGTGTAGAGATATGCATTGGAATGGCTGGTCGCCAAATAATTTTAGTACCGTCATCACGCGGAAAAGGTAATGAGGGTTGAAACAGTATCATTTGCCCATCTTGGTCGTCAGCGCCAGGAATATCACCTTCATAAGTGCGATGTTGAAATTTAAAATTTAACGAAGCATAGGCAGTATTAGGGTTTGCTAATTCTTTTGCGGCTTTATCTGCGGCATTTTCTTCAGCAGACAGCGCAGAAAATGACATTGAAGCAAGTAAAGCGAGCGCAAGTTTAGTCATACTTTTGCGTTGAAAAGATTGAGGCATATAATTTTCTCCTGGAACTATAATTCTTATTAGTAATTTTTATACCAACTGAAATGAATATGTTATCTACTTTTGGCTGAGGGAAAATGAATAAATACAAGGCATAAAATTAAATATCTAGTTTTTCTACATATTAATTTTATAACACAGTAGTTATTTATTTTAACCAACCAAAATGATTAGATATTCATTTCATTTGGTATCATTACTTTATGTATAGCAGAGATAATTAAAATGGGTAGTTTGAAGTGGTGTTTTTTTTTTGTAAGTATTTAATAAATAAATCAATGAGATAAATAACTCCTTGTATCTTAATTAGATACAAGGTGGACTAGATATTGCTAAACATTGGTAACGATTACGACTCTAAACTGTGTTACCGTACATTTTCTGGAAACCAGGAATTCGAGTTTCCCAAATAGGTGTTTTATCACCAATTACTTCTTTTAGTGTTTTGATAAATAGTCTTGTTTTCAGTGGTGAATCCCTGTGAGGATATACCGCATAAAATGTCCCGTAATCAGTCAAGTTTATATGCGTCATAATAGGTACAAGCTTGCCTTCTAAAACCTCATTTTCAATCATCTGGGCCGTGGTTACAGCAAACATTCTTCCTGCTAAAGCAGTATTGATTAGCATTTCCACTTCATTTACTTTGTAAGTCGGGTTTAACTGTATAAATGCTTCGTTTCCTGAACTTTCACGGTACTTGATTTTATCAATCAATAACCCCTTAGATGAATAAACAACCGCAGGCAGGCTCTCAAGTTTTGGTATCGTGTTGGGTTTCCCATATTTATCAATAAAAGCCGGTGCAGCAACGACCAAGAGTCGGTTTCTGGCTATTTGTTTGGCAATTAGGTTGGACTCTTTCGGTTCACCAATACGAAAACCTATATCAAAGCCTTCACCAACTAAATCGACAACTCTGTCTTCCAAAAGTAGCTCAACACGAATATCAGGATACCGTTCCTGAAACTTTAAAATAGCATACTGTACATACTGACGACCAAACAATGTAGAGCTGGCAATTTTTAGCTCCCCTCTAGGTTCATTATGATAATTTTCAGCCAATCGTTTTGAATTATTGAGTAAATCTCGTAATTGTTTTGCTTGATTTACCATTTCAACGCCAGCTGCAGTTAAAGATAGTGATCGTGTAGTTCGATTCAATAAATGAACGCTAAGCTCTTGTTCAAGCTTACCTATTTGTTTTGAAATAGCAGATCTATTGACATTTCTATGCTCTGACACCTTTGTAAAACTACCTAACTCAGCGACTTCAAGTAAAAGTAGTAATCGACTTGCAAGATCCATAAACACCTCATTGTTTCCCTTATGGAAACAGTATAGTTCATTTTAGCTTGTTTTTAGACACCATATTTAAGATTAATATTGTTTCATAAATTCGAATCGAGACAAATATTGTCTCTGTACAGACAACCTTAAAAGGAACATTATGATGAAAAAATTAACGATAACCCAAGACGCTGGCGTGGCTACGGTTTTAATTAAAAATCCTCCAGTGAATATTTTGACTATTGACTTAATTAATGAGCTGAATGCATTTATTCTTTCATTAAAGGATAACCGAGAAACAAAAGCTGTTGTTTTTAAATCGTTCCATGAAGCTTTTTTTATAGCTCACTTAGATCTTAATGTTATTAACGGCACTCAAGGCGGACAAGCAGCTTCAATTGAGTTCAACCATATGATAGCCAACATTAAAGCAATGAAACAGCTCTCTATTGCTGTCGTTGATGGTGTGGCGCGTGGTGGTGGTAATGAATTTGTTATGGCATGTGATTTAGCATACGGGACAGAAAATTCAGCTTTCGCCCAGCCAGAGTTATACATCAACATTCCAACAGGTGGACAAGGGGCGGTTCAGTTTGCTCGACGTTTAGGAAAAGGTAAAACACTTCAGGCATTACTATCTGGTGCTGACTTTAGCGCACAACAGGCCGAAAAATTAAATATCATTACTCAGTTTATTCCTAAAGCAGAGCTTGATGCATTTTTAGCGCAATTTCTTTCAATTGTCGCTGGTTGGGAAGTTCGTGACATTGTGATGTACAAAGAAATTATAACGGCTTCAATAATAGACGAGGATGTGGGTTCTGAACTTGAGCTACGTTACTTTCTAGAGCGAGCAAAAGAAGAGAAAACTCAAACAATTATTGCTGCATTTCTTAAATATGGAGGGCAAACAGAAAGGGAAGCCGATGACATTCAAGGGATATTTATCGACACTGCAGCAGAGCTTTCAAGTTAATATTAAACTAAAAAAGCACTTGATTAATTGCATAATCAAGTGCTTTTAATAATTAAGACATTTTATTAATATGACTTAGGCAATCCCAACACATGTTCACCCAAATAGTTTAATGTCATTTGTTGAGTTACCGGCGCTAAACGGAATAACTGACATTCTCTAAACCAACGCTCTACATGATATTCACGAGCAAAACCACAACCACCCAGCGTTTGCATGGCATGGTGTGTAGCTTCTAGTGCCGATTCTGCGGCAAGCCATTTCGCCATGTTGGCAACATCGCCCACTTCTTTATCTGACTTACCTTCATCATATAATGTAGCCGCTTTTAACACTTGCCCCCAGGCAGCCTCTACTTTTGCGTAAGCAGCAGCTAATGGGTGTTGTACCGCTTGGTGAGCACCAATTGGTTGACCAAATACATTACGCTCTTTGGCATACTCAATAGCGTGTTCAAGAGCAAGTTTTGCCGTGCCACAGGCGCCAGAGGCGATTAAAATACGTTCAGGGTTAAGCGTACCTAATAATTGATAAAAACCTTTGCCTTCTTCACCAAGCAAACAATCTTTTGATACACGGACATTATCAAAGAATACCTGGAACGACTTATAATAATGATAACCGTGCTTATCAATTGGTGTGTAGCTAATGCCTTCTGCTGGCAGGTCTACTAAGAATAATGAAATACCGGCAGCTTTATTTTTCACGTCTTCTTTCTTGGTTGTGCGAGCAACAATAAGAACAGCATCGGTATTGTCAATATTGGTAATAAACCATTTACCGCCGTTAATGATGTAATCGTCACCATCTTTTTTGGCAAATGTTTCAATGTTTAATGAGTTAGTACCTGCATTTGGCTCAGAAAGGGCAAATGCACAGGTTTTCTCGCCAGCGGCAAATGCTGGTAAGTATTTTTCTTTTTGACTGTCATTAGCATGATGGGCAACAGATAAGTTACCTAGCAAGCCAAACAAATAGCCTAGAGCCGGTCCGCCACCACCGCCGCCACGACATAATGCTTCCATCGCTAAAGCAACATCGGTTAAACCAGCATCGGCACCGCCCCACTTTTCAGCGAGTGGCAAACCAAAGAAACCTAGTGAACCGATTTCGTCCATAAATTCTTGTGGATATTGTTTATTTTCATCCATTTCGCGCCAGTATTCTGGGTCATACTTTTTAGCAAGATCAGCGGCCATATCGGCGATCATTTGCTGTTCCATGGTTAAATCAAAATTCATAATATTATTCCTATCAACTTAACCTAAAAGGCATTTAAACCAGTGATGGCACGGCCAATCATTAGCTTTTGAATTTCGTTAGTTCCTTCAGTGACTCGGAACACTTTTGCTGCACGTGCCATATATTCAACCGGGAATTCGCGCGTAACACCATTACCACCATGGATCTTTGTGGCTTCATCAACAACTTCACAGGCTAGGTCAGTACAGAACCATTTCGCCATAGCAGCATCAATATCTGAGCGTTTCTTCTGATCGATTGAACTTAACGCTTTAAATGCCATAAGTTTACCCGCTTCTATTTGGGTAGCCATGGTTGCTAATTTTTCTTGGACAATTTGTTTTGCCGCAATTGGCTTGCCAAATTGCACACGATCAAGAGAATACTGTACGGCTTCATCAAACGCTGCTTGCGCAATACCCATGGCCATTAAGCCAACGATTGGACGAGACGATTGCAAAAGTGTTAACAACATCTTCATGCCTTGGCCTGGCGCTGCCACCATATTCTCTTTTGGCACACGACAATTATCAAAAAATACTTGTGCAGTTGATTGGCTGTTTAACGCAGTTTTATCAATGTTAGTAGTTTCATAGCCGTGCTCTTCACGATCAACTAAAAATACTGCAAGACCTGTTTCATCACCTTCAGTAACGTTTACCAATACATACATAAAGTCTGAGTAATCACCCGATGATATCCACATTTTTTCGCCGTTGATAATAAAGTGATCATCACCGTCTGGTTTAGCACGACATGTAGCCGAAGAAATATCAGAGCCAGTGCCAGGTTCAGAGATAGCAACCGAAGCAATCAGTTCACAATTAATGAACCCTTCAAGGTATTTGCTGCGAAGTGGTTCTGGTGTACCTGAAACCATTTTTCCTGAGGCAAAGTAAATTAATGTAGTTATCGCAATGTCTGGAGATACTTTGGCTAATTCATGCATCATTAAACCAAGGGTAACAGCGTCCATATCAAAGCCGCCAAGCTCTTCTGGTAAGAAACCGTTCACTACGCCAAATGGAGCAAGCTTTGCTTGAATTTCTTTAGCTAATGGTGTTGGAATATATTTGTCGCGATATTCATCGGCGATAGGCTTTATTTCTGCCTGTAAAAATTTCTTAAAACTATCTACGGCGATAGTTTGCATTTCGTCTAAAGAAAAATCCATAGTTGCCTCTAACTTGGGGGGCTGATTATTTTTAGGAATAATTAATCAGGTGTAAATTTATGACCTTGATAATACCTCGTTAACATTGAATAGGCTTATCAATACGAGCATAGCAATTGCGTGCTATTTATAGATAAGCCTATTTTCCCTATTAGCTAAACGATAGCTTTATAAAGTATTTTTATGAAATTTACCGTCTTTCATAATCACCAGTATAGTCTTAATATCTTCGGTACTTGCATCCCACCAACCTGCGTCGGCGCCCACTAATGAGATATCTTCTAATGGATTACCATCAATAAGTAAGATGTCGGCTAATGCACCTTCTTCAATAACACCAAGTTTGCCATAAGGATTACGCTTACCAGAGAGGGCAACAAATTCTGCAGAAACTGAGGTTGCGCGTTTTAGCGTGTCAAAGTTGCCGAATAACTCAGCGCCCCAATAAAGTTCATAGCGGCGTTGTTTGATATGACTCGACGGTGGACCAAATGCATCTACGGCAAATGGGATTTTAGGCTGATACTTTTTAATTAACGGTACTAAATTTGCCATGTCCTTTTGTGCATTAACAATTTTATCAATGTTCACTTGTTGCAGACCTGGCAATTCAGTTAATCTAGGCGATGTAGCATTAAACTGTGTTGCTAGAAATGCGCCCTTTTCAACCAATTTTTTCATGCCTCTTTCTTTGATCATCAAGCCATGTTCTACTCCCATTACGCCAGAATCCAGCGCACGTGAAATGGCAGCATCGGTAAGTAAGTGAGCGGTTACATAAGTACCCCAATCTTTGGCAGCATTTACTGCAGCCAATTGCTCTTCTGGTTGAAATTGTAATGAATCAAGCGGATCAAAATCAGAGCCTGCACCACCGCTTGCCATGATTTTTATTTGCGTAGCACCTTGGCGTAAGTTTTCACGAACCGCACGATAAATTTCAGCTTTACCATCAACCACTTTGCCCATCTTTAATCGATGCCCTGCATCTACATGGCCGGTACTCGCATGCGGTTCAGCAGGAGTTCTAAAATCGCCATGACCAGAAGTTTGCGATATAAATGCGCCAGATGGATAAATGCGCGGCCCTGGAACAAGCCCTTGATCAATAAGCCTTTTTAATGCAAATGTATGGCCACCTGCATCGCGAACAGTAGTAAAGCCATCGTCTATAAAAGTCTTTGCGGTTAATGTTGAGCGAATTGCGTTTTCTTCGGGGCTTACATAGCCGTGAATTTTACTTAGGGCAGTCGTTATGGCCAAATGAGCATGTACATCAATCATGCCTGGCATTAGCGTTTTATTACTGCCATCGATGATCACCGCATCTTGTGCAACAACTATCTTATCTTTGCTTATTTTGGTTATTTCATTATCAACTACTAATACGTGATGGTTTTGTTTTAGCTGCTCATTTTTTCCATCAAAAATATTTACGTTTTTAAACAGTACTTGGCTGGCAAAAGCATTGGTCGTGAAAGCGACAGCTGCTATTGCGAGTGATTTAATTAAGTGGTTTTTCATTATTATTCTTCTTATTTTGTTGTGTTCTATTAATTAAAAAATAAAATTATGCTGCTAAAAGCAGAAAAACCTTAGGGCAAAGCACTAAGGTTTTTTTTACTGCTAATCGATTAATCGTAATCGAATGCGATGGTTTCTGGTTTGTCCCATAAATCGATTTCATCTTGAACCGAAATTGATAATGGACGACGTGCTAGAATTGCACCTTCATTAGTTGGTACTACGTACTCCCATAATGCTGCAGGCATTTCTGAACCTTCAACACGACGACGGCGATTGTTACGCTCGCTTGGGTTTACGCTATCAACTAGTGCTTCAATTTTTTGCTCAGTAATATCCAGTACTTTAGCAAGTTTAGCGCTCGCTTCTTTGATAAACATTTCACGAGCATCACTTACTGACTGGCTACGAACACCAGATTCAAGTAAAGGACATTCGCTTGAAGCTTTATCTGTACCAAACCAAGCAATTGCAGCGCCTAAACGAGCTGGAAGCGCATTAATCGCTTCGTTTTTCTCTTCTTCAGTGAACAGAGTGAACCAACCATCTGAGTTTAAACGATGAAAGTAACACTCTTTACCAAATGCAGTCATCATTGAAGCAATATCTGCATGGTTGCCATCTTTAAACGTCGCCATTAAGCGCCATACAGCAAGTTCAGCTAGGTACGTTGTTAAAATATAATCACCGTAGCTTTGTGGTGGGTTATCTAACATGTCCATGTTGTGAACATCTACTGCTTTACGACCAAATTCAATTTGAAAATCAGGTAAGTTATTTTCTTCTTCTAAATAACGGAAGATTGCACGGGTATGCCCCCATGTATCTTGTGACATAGCACCAAGTGCGGTTGCATCTTGTAAGTTGCGGCTATTCATCAAGCTTCTTGTGTACCAGTGACCTAGTACCCACTCCGTATCGGCGATACAAAGTAATTCTGCCATTAAGTTATTATCTATTTTCATTTCTTTCACCTTTCTATCTGCTCTGCTGTTAGCTCTATTTATGCTTTCGCAGAGCCTATATAAATTGTTTATTAGTTATTAATGCAACAGCCTTATTCAGGCATTTTGTGTTGCCATTTCATCCAACCAAATGTTTGCTTACAACCGTTACACTTAAATAGAATTTCTGACACTGTGCCACCAAACGGACTGGCAACTTGAGTATCGGTAGACTTACACCATGGACACTCAACAGTTTGATCGTATTCATCTTTAAATACTTTCTGCTCTCTATCAGTTTTAGGGTTATGTTTATTCGTCATTATGCAAAACCGATTGGTGTATCTTCTTTACCAATAATGCCCAAGATGTGATCTTGGCGAACACAGCATAGTTCTACCCATGGCTTCTCTGAGTAAGTCATGTACGCTTGCGCTCTAGCTAAATCTTCGTTCAGCGCGTAAATACAACCTAAATGGCTTAATTCTTTGTCTATTTTTTCGCGACCAAATACTTCGTAAACTTTGGCATCCGCTTTATGATCAAGCTTGCTCATATTTTATATCTTCTCTCTTTTAGCCATTGCTGACTGTAATTCATTTAAATAACGTAACCGTGACGGGCTGCTCTTTCGCGAGCTTCCTCGGTGATGTGTGTACGGTCCCATTGATGGCCCCATTCAACTTTCACTTTCACTTTTTCAACGCCGTCTAAAGCGCCGACACGTTTTCTAATATCAGCCATCATTAGCTCTAATGCTGGACAGCCTATACAAGGTAAAACCAATCCAACATAAATGCCGTTATCAACCGTTGCCTCTACACGCTTGACCATCCCCATATCGAGGATATTCACGCCCATGTGAGGATCAATGACTTCTTTTAACGTGGCATTAATTTGTTGTAATTGCTCGTTTACCAAAATGATGCACCCCATTCTTCACGTTGTAGACGCTCATAAATAGCTGGACGCATGCGGCCACCTTTTTTCATGTTGCCAACAACATCAGACCATTCACACTTTTCCCAAATCCAATCGCCAGTTTCACGATCCCAAGTCATTGGGTATGGAAGGTCTAATACGTATTTACCTTCATCTTCATCAAAGTGCGCAGGTACTTCACAGCCAATTCGCTTAGCTAAGTTACATGCAGACTGTAACCATTTATCACGCATTTCATCGTTTGACCATTTACGTACGCCGTAAATCAATTGGTCCATTTTGCCTTTCATGGCATCAGGACGGCCGTACCAGAACACACCATGTGGGAATACCCAATCAACAGCTTCTTGCACCATGGCGCGAGTTTCTTCGTTGTAGTTCCAGTAGAACTCCATCCAGTAAGAACCGTGACGCATGTGGAATGCTTCTTCAAAGTTTACTTTTTTCAATGCACGACGGTATGGGGCAAATGAACAGTGTAATTCGATATCCCATGTAGTGTAACGACCAGCTCTGTCTAGGAATGCTTGTGCTACGACAAAGTAAATATAATTTTTAATTTCAAACTCAAGAACCGGCATTGACCAGAACTTTTCAGGTGGACGCTCAAATGCTTCTTTGTGCATATCTACACCGAAGCGTTCCCACAACATGCCTTGCTGATGGGCATGACCAACTTCATCTTGAATAGAGCCAGAAATTGCCATTTTAGCGCCTAAATCAGGAGCATTTACATAACCCGTTTGTGCCCAGGTAAGTACAGTTACTTCGCCTGCTGCAGCTATCTCTAGGGTATTTTCTAATACTTTACGGTAACGAGGGGTTAACTCGTCAACGTTTTCAATTAATTCACCTGACTTGATTCGGTCAAGTAATGCTTGTTCAGCAGGATCATCGGCAACCATTTCTGGTTTAGCCATTGGTCGGATAACTGTTGATTCCATCTGTTGCTCCAATTTATAAGGATATTTATTATCTTGGTTTTCGTTTAATTATTTCTAATCAAACTTCATGGCTATAAAATTAGCAGCCATTCCCCTTGATTTCGAATAATTTCAGCGTTGTTATCAGCAGTAAATACAGACTCAAGAATTACAGGTAACACATTGTTTTTAAATGATATAATTCAAGAAAAATCTTGGAGAACTGAAATTATCAGAAGAATTTAACTTGTCATTTTGAGCGTAAGAGATTTCATAAATACGAATGAAACCTTATTTTTATTGTGGAATTGAATTAATTTTAAATAATGTCTCTTTATTAAGTTTAGCCTTTTGCTGAAGAAATACACCATATCTAGGCTTATCTGAATGCATTATTCACCTAAACCTTTACAAATCTATTGCCATCCTTGGCGATTTGCATTGATTAGTCCCTGAATCAAAAAAAGCCTGAATATTCGCGTATATTCAGGCTTAGTAAGTGGGGGTGGTAGTTTTAAATTATGCGAATAAGTAGATGCCCACTAATATTAATACCGCAAATAAAATCGTTTCAGCAGTTATCAACACAACGGGTTTCCAACCTACAGATACTATCTGCTTTAATGACGTTTTCACACCAATGGCGGCAATAGATACTACCAAACACCAGCTAGACAGCGTTTTTATGACAGATGCCACTTCTACCGGAATAAAGCCAATATTATTTAATAACGCCAGCACGAAAAAGCCAATTAAGAATGTTGGAATAAATGTAGATACCCCACCTTCCATCTTGCTGTCTCGTTCTTTAAAGGCAAAGAAGATGATCATTACAATTGGCAGTAACAGCGCAACTCGTAATAGTTTTATGTAAGTGGCAATATCTCCGGCCTCTGGTGATATTGAATAACCTGCTCCCACAACTTGTGCTACATCATGAATAGAGCCGCCAATAAATACACCGGCTAAATCATCGGGTAAACCCAAGTAAGAAACAATAAGTGGGTACACCACCATAGCGATGGTGCTTAGGGTCGTAACGCCAATAACCGTTAAGGCAAAGAATTTTTCTTCATATTCTTTTTTCGGTAATACCGTAGAAATAGCAGCGGCGGCTGAAACGCCACATACCGCAACAGAGCCAGCTGACAACACTCCAAATACTTTCGATAATCCAAGTACTCTAGAAAACATAACGCCAAACGCGATCATAATTGCCATGGACACAATGACGATCATCGGGGGGGTGATACCTAGCGACACGATATCAGAAAAAGCAATACGTACACCTAATAGAGCAACGGCAAAGCGAAGTACTGCACGGGATGAAAAGTTAACCCCGGCTTGATGTTTTGGTGACTCATATAAAAAATGTAATGCCAACCCCAGCAATAAAGCAAACAGCATCACTGGTGCATCATAGCGAGTGGCAAGAGCACCTGAAGCAATCGCAATGATCACACTGATAGCAACACCGGAGTAATGCGTTTTGCATGTAGTTAAAAAATTGCTGAGCATGCCTGTTGGCTGCGCCTTAGTTTCGGCTGTCATTCTTTTTCCCTTGAAATACTGTCTATAAATACCAAATTGATAACATTGGTAAAAGACATTCTATTTATCATTATGCGTGAAACAGTACTTAATTTCTTGTGGTTTTATATTATCGATAACTGCAAATCTGTTTCTTAAAACAATAAAGGGGTCAGCGATATTTAACTTTTAATAAATTAAATATCGCTGACCCCCTTTAAATAAAAGAGATTGCTAAGCTAGCTTAAAAGGTCTCTGGCAATGATAACTTTTTGAATTTCGCTGGTACCTTCATATATTGAAGTAATACGAACATCACGAGCCATACGCTCTAATGGGTACTCTTTAATGTAACCAGCGCCACCCATTAATTGCAGTGCGTCATAACAAGCTTTGTTGGCTTTTTCTGCAGCAAACAGTTTCGCCATAGAAGCTGCTGTACCAAATGCACCACCTTGCTCTTTAATGTGTGCAGCTTGCATAAGTAACAAACGGGCCGCTTCCATATTGGTATAGTTTTCTGCAAGCATCCATTGTAAACCTTGGAAGTTACTAATTGGTTGATCAAACTGCTTACGCTCTTTGGTGTATTCTTTAGCGTAATCTAGTGCAGCTAAACCAATACCTAAGGCTAATGAGCCAATACCAATACGACCGCCAGCTAATTCACCAACAGCAACACCAAAACCTTTATTTTCAGTGCCCATTAATGCACTTGCCGGTACTCGACAATTATCAAAATGCACTTCGTTAGTAGGAGATGCTTTTTGCCCCATTTTATCTTCACATTTACCAATGGTCATGCCAGGCGTGCCTGCTTCTACGATAAAGCATGAGATGCCCTTACCTTTTCGAGCTTCACTATCAGTAACGGCCCAAACTACAAATACACCAGCAAATTCACCGCTGGTAATAAACAGTTTAGAACCATTTAAAATGTAGTCATCACCATCTTTAACTGCTGTGGTTTTCATACCAGCAGGATCAGAGCCAGCACTTGTTTCAGTTAAACAAAAACCACCAGCTAAGTATTCACCAGAACAAATTTTAGGAAGATATTTTTGCTTTTGCTCTTCGTTACCAACCGCTTGAATAACCTCGGCAACCATATTGGTTACTGAAGTTGTCACGGCAGTTGACGCACACGCTCTGGCAATTTCAGTAATCGCTAAAGAAAAGGCAACAACACCTGCTTCAACGCCGCCATACTCGGCTTTAATATTTAATCCCATTAAACCAAGCTCAGCTAACTGGCTGATATTGTTCTTAAAGGATTCTTGGTCGCCTGTTTCATCCAAGTGGGCAGCATTAGGCGCTAATTCAGATTCAGCAAATTTCTTTACCATATCCTGAATCATCATTTGTTCTTCAGTTAAAGAGATGTTCATAATAATTCCACATTTATTGTTTATGACGCAAAGATACACCGATTAGTTAAGATAAACTAGATGCAGATCCTCCTAGCGTATTCATTATAATTTGTATTGTTGAGCAAAGTGTATTGTATTTTAGACAAAAAAAAAGGTCATAACGGGTAAAGTTATGACCTTAATCTATTTATTGATTAACATTATATTGATAATCAGCTAAGCAAAACTATAAAATTATGCGAGCTCGTAGACCAATTATCACTTGATCTTCTTCATTACTAATAGCGCCATTACGCACGTACTGTACATCAGGGATCAACTGTAAGTAATCGGTTACCGGTATTTTGTAGTAGACCTGACCAATGTATTGATTTTGATCGGTACCAAACGCTTCTTTATTAACTTTACCCCAGTTGGCAGCAACACCTAACGTGTCACCCTCTTTAAGTAAACCATAATAACCAGTACCAATAACTAAAGATTGCTCTAGCATTGGCGCGCTACCTTCGGATACACCACCACGAATAAATGGCATCCATTTACCCATCATGAAACTTGCTGAAAAGTTAACACCTTCACTATCATCACCAGAGGCATTGTTATCATGACGTGTACCGCCATCTTGATGCCAATAAGTAACGTGCACATTATCTAGGTAAATACGACTTTTTCCTGCGCCGGTATAACCAAGTTCAATTGACTTATGATGCTTTTCATCGTTTAAAAACTTATCAACATTTTCGCTCATCTCGTCCATATCAGACATACCTGACGCGTCTGCTATACCACCAAGTACGTAAACGTTATCAGTGATCATATGCGCAGCTGCCATACCAAATGCAGCATCATCTGGTAGTGCCATTGTGCCGCTACCTGTTGAGAACACTAAGTTAGAAAAATCTGTCCATGGAGACGCTTGAGCGTAGGCATCAAGGTAATCAGTAATATCCATAAAACCAGCCCAAACTACGGTATTGCCGTCATTAAAGTTTTGACGCCAGTAAAGGTTAGTTACACGAGCACCTTGATCGTTAAATGCCGCGCCAGACAAGCTCGACATACCGATATTATTAATACCGTACATTTTAGGAGCTTCGTCGGTGTAAGCGTGACGATGTTCAATTTTAAAGTTTAATGAACCGTTTTCTGTAGCAGCCCATGACCCCATAAGACGAAAAACGCCTGATGCAGCTGAATCATCAGTACCTTCCATAGTATCACCTGATGTAATACCAAAGGCGTTATAGTCGGCTGATAAGCTTAAACCATAGTCTTTTTCAAGACGCTCTTTTACCGATATGCGTGGAGCATGTTTGTTATCTTCAATAACATGCTCGGTAGAGTCTGGTGAACCAACTTTTTGGCCATCTTCTGCAAATGCTAACGGGCTAATTGCTAATGATATTGCTAGTGCAACTGCACTTTTCATTTTTACTGACATAAATATTACCTGCATATAATGACGCAATGCTCTTTTAATAAGAGTTTGCTAATTGCGCGCTATATTAAGTAGATATGTAAATATCAGATTGTCATTTTGAGCAGGGATATTCACTGAAAACAATATGTTACATGGCAGTACAGATTCACCTAACTTATTGCAAATAATGTAGTAATAAGTAGCCAAAAAACAGTGTTGATTGCTAGCACCTCTAACTTGTAATCAAAAAATCCCCCTGAGAGTCAAGTAACTTGCTTAAATTGAACGGTAGAAAAACATAAATAAAATCAGAATCATTTATATTTTAACGATAATACATAGACTTACAGCTACGTTGAGATAAAATTCGATTTAACTATTATTCACAAACTTCATAAGTCGTATTTTATATAATCGCGTGAGTTGAGTTTTATTGCCGGGCTATGCCCTACCTATTGTGAGGTTGTTTTGAAAAATACATTTAATTATGCCGTGTTCGCCAGTCTATTAGCAGTGTTTTTGCCCTGTTCTTCAGCAGTTGCGCTAACAATTAAAAACCAAAATGTTCATGCAACAAATAGCGAAGATGTAAAACACATAGAATCAAAAACATCACACCAAAATAAAAAGCGCAATGTTGAAGATCTTTATGCGGTTATTTTAAAAGCACCTTCATTGGCTGCTTACCATGCTAAATCTGTAAGTACGCAAACAACTCAAGCAAAAGCGACTCAAACTCAAGCTGTAAGAAAAACATTAAATGTAAAATCACAAGCAAGTAAAAATTACATTGCCAACCTTAAACAAAAACAACATGAAGTTTTAGCCCAAATAAGTACTAAAAGTCGCCGAACAATAACACCTGAACTAAGCATGCAAGTTTCGGTTAATGCCGTGACGGCACGTTTAACTGCTGCTGACGTGACGGCCTTAAGAGCGCTTGCAGATGTAAAAACGGTACAAAAAATAAAACCTCATAAACTATCGACCAACGCCGGCCCTCAACATATTAATGCACCGCAAGTGTGGCAAGGGACAGCTAGTCATGGCGCCTTTAAAGGTGAAGGCGTTATCGTTGGTATTATTGATACAGGTGTATCCGCGAGTCACCCTTCTTTTTCGGCTGTAGGAGACGATGAATACCAACACATAAACCCGCTTGGTAAAGACGTGTACCTTGGTGATTGTGCTTTATCTGAGTACCAACATTATTGTAACGACAAACTTATAGGTATCTGGAGTCACCCTGAAATTACTAATTACGCTACGTATGCTGGCGATGATCCTATTGGTCTGGATGTTCAAGGTCATGGTAGCCACGTTGCCAGTACTGTTGGCGGCAATATAGTAAAAGATGTTCCAGTTTATAATGTGATTGGTGATATAAGTGAACAACAATTTAGCCAAATCAGCGGTGTCGCACCACACGCCAATATAGTGTCTTATCAAGTATGTGATTTAGATGGTTGTTGGCCTGACATAACCGCATTAGCCGTAGAGCATGCTATAGCCAATGGAATTGACGTTATTAATTACTCTATTGGCGGTGAAGCAATAAGCCCTTGGTACAGCCTGGATGCTTTAGCTATGTTAAGTGCCAGAGAAGCAGGCATTCATGTTGCAACATCAGCCGGTAATATGGGCCCTGAAGAAAGCACCCTTGTTTCTCCTGGAAATGCGCCATGGTTAACTTCAGTTGCGGCCATAACTCATGGCAGAACATTTACACAAAAAACGTTAACCGTATCAGGCAGTGATGCAAGTTTTGAAACGATTTATGGTTTCTCTGCAAGCAGCGCCGTTTCTGGTCAATTAGTTGATGGTAATGAATTTAATAATGGTGATTGTTTACGTCCATTTGATGAGAACGTATTAACCGACAAAATCGTTATCTGTCGCAGAGGTGACATTCCAAGAGTTGAAAAAGGCAATTACGCACTTACAGGCAATGCTAAAGGCATGATACTGGTAAACTCTATCAACGAAGGCGATCAATTAAATATTGATTTTCATGTTTTACCTAGTATCCATGTCAGTTATACCGATGGCCAAGCATTGATTAACTTGTTAGCTGCGCATAGCAATATTGACGTTAATATTAGTGACAGTTCAATGTACTTAGATCCTCAACAAGAAAACATAATTGCACCGTTTAGCTCGCGCGGCCCCGAACCTGTGTTCAACCAATACTTGGCCCCTCATGTTTCTGCTCCGGGAGTGAGTATTTATGCGGCGAATGCAACCTATAAGCCACATTTTTACGGCTCGGTGCAACAACCTGAATATATTTTCATGGATGGTACATCAATGGCAAGCCCTCACGTTGCAGGCGCTTTAGCTCTAATTGCTGGTTTAAAACCTGAATGGTCACCAAGTGAAGCTCAGTCGGCACTGATGTTAACGGCTAATAGTGTTACTCGTGATAATGAAGGAAATATCAACTCTTACTTTGACGCAGGTGCCGGCTCGATAAAAATAGACCAAGCACTTAACTCGAGTTTAGTAATGGATGAAAGCGTTGAAAACTTTGTCAATGCAGACCCGAATACAGGAGGCGATCCTCAACGGCTTAATTTACCTGCTTTACTGGGAAATGACTGCATGATTCAATGTAGCTGGCAGCGCACTTTTAAAGCCACAACTACCGGCTCTTGGAGTATACAAACCAATGCTGAAACAGCAATGGATATCACCGTTACGCCTAGCCAGTTTAGCTTGGCAGAAGGTGATGAAATTACCTTAACCATAGAAACAAAAATAAATGAACATTATACTGGTGGTTACATTTCATCAGCCATTGAATTTGCCAATAATGATGTTAATTACTCTGCCCCTACACTACCTATTATTGCGTCTTTTAAACGTGGTAAATTCCCAAAAGACATAGAGATCACTGCTAACTCGAATAAGGGCTCCGCATCAATTAAAGGCGTAGTCACTGTCGCCACAAATAACGTGGTAGCAACAGCCTACGACCTTACAAAAGTTGAATCCCTAGAATTTAACCTACTAAGAGACGATAGCGATAACACTAATTACCCATACAATATTTTCAATGATGATGAGTCATATTTTGCCCAAGCGTTCAAGGTAGACCTTGATACCCGCTATATTGAGGTCAGGATTTTAAATACCACATCGCCGGATCTTGATTTATATATTGGTAGTGATTGGAATTACAATGGTCGCCCTGATAATAGTTATGAAATGTCTAGCCTGATCTGTGAATCGGCAACGGCGACCGCTTTTGAGAAATGTGTTATTGAGTTCCCTAAAATTGGTAATTATTTTATCGCAGTACATAACTATGGCGATTACCAGTCGCCTTCAAATACCGTTGATCTTGTAGAACTTGAAATCATTAAAGTTGGTGCTGCAGATGGCGATGTTTCAGCCCAATTTAACAGTGCTCCTAAACATCAGGAAGACATTAATTTCTCAATAGCATGGGATAGCGACTTACAACATAATCAGCAATATATAACCGCTATTGATTTAGGTACCAGTGCTGAAAACCCAAGTGATATAGGTTTTATGCCAATTAGAATTAATCGTTCTGATAAATCACTTTCTCTTGCCAGCACTAAAAGCCAGTTATTGATTGGCGATATAATCGAACTGGAGATTTATATTGATGCTAATAACAGCGAACATGATAAAAGCTATGAAATTACGCTACCGTTAGAGCAACAGTTAGCGATAAATAACAGCAGTGAGGAATACACCGTAACCGATACTGGCGCTAAATTCACAGTTGCTATGCCAGTGAATGCCGAAGCGAAGCAGTTAACAGTGGCGTTGGATAGTTCAGGTTTAGCGCAAGCGACATCTCTTATGCTAGGTATAGATTACACCTTATCGACAAATGGCCTAGAATTTGAAGTCTCTGAGTCATTTAATTCAATTGATTTAATAGGAATACCCACAGCCCTAATCAATGACAAAGCAGCGTTAACAATCAACGTTAATGAAGGTGAAACTGTTAGTATTTCTGGGGAAAACAGCATTAATCCGAATGTGGACGATGCTTTAGCTTACATGTGGAGACAGTTGTCAGGGGTTGATTTATCTCTTTCAGCAACACAAGGTTCAGAACTTACCTTTACCGCGCCACAAGTGGCAGAGGACGTTACTGTTACAGTAGAGCTGCAAGTGACAAGTGCAGGTCAATCTTCCACAGCAAATGCCACCTTCAATATCATTAACGTGAAGGAAAATAGTGGCAGCGGAGGTGGCTCGACAAACTACACAATCATGCTTTTACTACTTCTAACGGTTGTTTGTAGAGTAAAGAAGGTAACTATATAGAGTAGAACGATCACTGTTATCCCCTTTTAAAGCCACTGTAACCGATCAAAGATTCTGACTTTGGTCGGCTTTGTGCTAACAGCGAGAGCAGAGAAAATACGCCGTCATCCTCGTGGACTCGTGCATGGATGCACGTAGTTAGAACAATGCAGGAGCAATTGTCGAGCCAAAGCGACATCGGGGACCTCATTAAGCGTATCGTGGCTATAAAAGTTTCGACTTCCTGAACTTGTTTCAGGATCTATTGAACGTCTCAAAAGTGCTATAAGCGGAAGTAGAGCATTTGAAAAATCAATTCAGTTTATGTCATATGTCAGAAATAAAACAATTTCAATTTCAATTTCAATTTCAATTTCAATTTCAAAAATAACACCAATATATCTGTACTAAAAGCTTCTTGATATTGCCTATCCATAAAACTGTTCGTTCAGTATTTGCTGAATTTTTAATACTAAATTACTAATGCTCGGCAACTTAATATACACAAACAACTAGTATCAACCTAACAGTAGTGTTAAGTTAATACTACTGACGAGTAATTATCAATTGTATAAGGCGTTTAACTTGTGATAAAAGCTAGTGAAGAAACACTGCAACATGTTAAGAAATTTCAGAAGGAACTTAACACAGGCACTGTAGCTCTGGTGTTATTGAGCATACTCAAACGTGCAAAGAAGCCACTCTATGGCTATGAGATCAGCAAATTATTAGATAACACACATGGTGAAAAACAAAGCGCCATTTATCCTGTGTTGCGTAGCCTCTCAGAAAAAGGCTTGCTTAATAGTAAAGTAAAACCCTCAGATAGTGGTCCTCCTAGAAAATATTTTACTATTTCGACGTTGGGTAAAGCAGTATTGAAAGAATGGGTTGCGATATGGAAAGAAAAACAAAGTCTTGTTGATCAGATTTTAGGAGAACCTCATGAATAAAGAACAAATAGAAGTTCAAATTAGAGTATATTTACAACAGTTAGCTACACTGCTGAAAGGACAAAGTAAGGCCCTCGTTCAGGATGCTTTATTTGATGCAGAAGATCATATTCGTTCAGCTTTAACTGAAAAAGGAAATTTTGCATTTGATAAAATCGTCGATGATTGGGGGACGCCACAAGAGGTAGCAAGCCAATATATTGATATGGAGTCGACAGTACAGTTTGCACTCTATGGTGAATCATCCACTGCGCAAAAAAAATCAGTATTACAATGGCTGCTGTCAGCATTTTCAGACGTGGCATCTTACCGTTCTCTTATATACATTTCGCTTGCAATGCCGCTATCGCTATTTTATGCCTTTTGGTTAGTGTTAGGAATAAGCAGTGCAATTGCTACAGTGGTATTAATTGGTTTCCCAGTCTTTTTGATATTTATGCGTTCTGTGCCCTATCTTGCATTGTTTGAAGGACGTTTAATAGAATTTTTCCTTAAAGAGCGAATGCCAAGAAGACCGTCGAGATTGTCGATGAAAAAACATCAGTCAAAGGTAAGTGTCATTACCTTAATAAAAATGCAGGTCGTCGACCTCAATATCTTACGTACAATTTTGTACCTATTTGCGCTTTTACCGCTTTCAGTTGTGTACCTCACTAGTGCTTTAATTCCTATCATTTTTTCAATAAGTTTAATTTTGTCACCGATCATCGATCCTTTACTGAGTATGGCTTACCCACAATTCAGCATCGACATAAATTGGTACTGGCTTCCTTTGTCCCTGCCTGTTGGTCTAAGTGTGTTAGCTTTGTCATTTCATTGGATCAAATGGGTGACCCAAAAACATGCGAATTTGGCAAAACATCTATTAATAGCAAGCCAAGAGTAAGACGATTTGAAAAACCTACTAGAACATATTAGCCGTTACCCATTAGTTTGGTTTTTATTGATTAACTTTGTAATTACATGGTGTGTGTGGCTTTTAGTGCCAACTTTCATGGGTAGTGACTGGACGCAGCAAAAGTTGATGGTTGCAGCTGGATTCGGTCCAGCTCCAGCCGCACTTATTATTACTTATGCGCAAGGCCATACTATTACAATAAACTCTAACCGATGGCGAGGATGGTTTTTTGCTGTGTTTGTTTTATTGTTCGGATTGAATGCTAGCTCAGTCCTTTATGGTGACGGTATCACTGCTGACATATTTGCTAAGGCTCATCCTTCTGATATTAGTTTGACTACATTGATAGTTTTGTTTTTATCTAGCGGAATTTGTGCTTTTGTCACAGCGTCGTTGGTATGTAATTCATCAAAAAATCTTAACTCTTTGGTGACTTGGCCAGCCAATAAATATTATTTACTAGTTGCCCTCTTATTACCTACACTTTGGTGTGCCCTTGGCCTTGCAACTAACATTGTGACCGACACACCAGTTGTATGGTTCAGCAATGATGATTTAGAGACATTAGTTTGGCTGGGTTACATTGTTCGTTCGTTCCTATTCACACTGTTAGTTGTCGCTATAGGTGAAGAAGCGGGCTGGCGTGGTTGGATGCTTCCTCATTTACAGCAACGATTTAGTCCATTAATGAGTACCGTCATTATAGGAGTCTGCTGGGGACTTTGGCATTGGCCACTTTATATGATTGGACAGTATCCCGATGAGCCAGTAATGGTTTTTGCTAAAGTTGGCGTGTGCATTATGCTTGGCGTGTTCTTTACCTGGTTGTACAACAGAAGTGGTGGAAATTTGTTACTGATGGTATTGCTTCATACCGCTCTAAATAATACAAATAGAATTATTCCAATGACCGAAAACGCTGGCTTATATTTATTATTAATATTTGTTGCCATGATTTACTTAGATAAAATGTGGAAAAAACGACCGGATTAAGGTTACATTTCAAGGAACCTTGCTCATTTAGGCAAACTTCATATGGCTGTGAAATTTACCTAAACGCCACCGGAAGACTCCGAATCTTTCAGTTCGCTATGTTATGTCTTAGATTCACTCGACAGCTGAATTTAAACGAGCGGCTCTTTTAAGAGCCTTTGAAGATGGTGTTACATATATTAGTAGATGACTCTAAAATGTATAGTGTACTTCTAATTCAACCGATTGCATTTTAACATAATCCAAGTCAAATTCTTCGGCTCCTATTCTAAAGCCTAAGCTTTTAGTTACAATTACTTCTAAAGCAATCCCCGCGTACATCTTTTGGCCACTTCCTCCTTGAAGATCACTAAATTTAGTTAAGCCTGAATGGTTACTATTCCACCAAAAGCTACCGATTTTACCAACTAAATTTAGTTGTGAGGTTGAAATGAATGTTGGTACCCACGTTAAAGTAACAGAGGAAAGCTCATCATTAAAATTGTGATCATGCTTTGATACATCCCAACTCCCATGATATTTTAATCCGCCCTCAAAACGCATCCATTCTGGGTAAGATTTATTATGGTAGCCAACAAAAAGACTTCCTGAGAGTTTATTGTCATCGTAATTAAAAGTTTGAGTTGCAGTCTCCCCTTCTCTCTCAAACTCTGTCCGCCCTAACCCTGCTCCGATATAGAAGTCAGCATTAACAGTAGACGAAAACAATGAAAGTAAAATAAAAGTAGGTAGGTATTTTGATATCATTTTCAATCCTTGAAGTTATTTATGTTTCCGATTATAAATACGTAGATACATTAACCTTTTCAGCAACTTACATCAAGATTAAAATAAACTAAACCGTTTGTACAAATAAAAAACCGCCTTACGGCGGTTTCTAACAGGGTTATAAAAACGTAAAGATTAACGGTACTTACGTCTATAACCAGTATATGCCATTAGCAATAGGGCTAAAAACCCTAATGAACCACCAGTCGATTCTTCTTCACGCTCAACAGCAGGTAATAAATTCACCGACACAACTTTGGCACCACTTAATTTATTACTGCTTAGTTCAACTGTAAAATTCAGCGCTTCGCTTGCATCAGCTACTCTGATTTTCTTAACTGTGATAGTTTTTTCAGTTTCCCCGGCCGCAAACATTACGCTGGCATTCGTTGCTACATAATGTGTTCCAGCAATTGCAGTGCCGTCAACGGTTTTGTAATTTACCAGAATTTCACCTTTGCTAGCGTCATCTCGAGTAAGCTTAATTGAAATATTTGATGCGTTATGATCAACATCCAGGCTCTCTGTAGCTACAGCTACAACACCTGTTGCCTGATCATCATCGCCAATGGTCACTTGCACGGTTTGAACATCGCCACTAACCTCTGTATCTAACTGGATAGAAAAGGTGCGGTCAGTCAGATTAGGATAGTTGTCACTGATCAATGTTACAGAAATAACTTTTTCAGTTTCACCTTCAGCAAATACAACATGGCCATCAGTGCCTTCGAAATCACTTTCGGACTTAGCACTACCGTCAATCAATGAATACTTGATCATTTGGCTGCCTTCAAAATCACCACTACGCAGTAATTTTATTTCAGCAACTCCTGCAGATTCATCAACGATAACGGCACTTTGAGCGAAATTGAATGTACCAGGTTTAGCAGAATCATTGTCTTGAATGATCAATTGAGCCGTAGTGGTTCCAACAACATTTAAACGCTTAGGAAAATTAAGTGATAAGTCAATAATTGCACTTTCACGGTATACGTCATTATCTTTAATTCGAATTTCGACTATCGCTTCACTTTCACCGGGAGCAAACTCTGCGCGTTTAAATTCAGGAATAAAATCGACCTTCTCAACCGCTGAATTGACATCACCTTTAGTGATGATCGCAACTTCAACACTAGCTTGTTCTGTCAAATCACCTTCTCGTATTAAAGTTACAATACCGTTATTAGCTTCACTAGTAATATAAACAACAGATTTAAATTTCACATCAGCTGTCGCTACCGGTGCATTTGCGTTATCAGCAATAGATGGCAACATTTCCAGTAATGCTCGACGGTTATTATTTTTCTCATCACCACATACATCACCTTTATAGCTTATGTCAGGTGATGACACTAAAGGTAAAGGCAGTGTTTCAACATCATTTGCGTCATAACGCACATTAAATAACGTTGCGTGACCGCCACACTTGCTGGCGTAGGCATAATCGGTTACGCCACCGTAATCTGTGCGTCTGTTTGCAGGCAACATAAGATTATTTTCATAATTTGAACGTGTTGGACGTACAAAGTTGTGGGCAAAAAACCAGCGAGAAATCGAAAGGTTTCGACACTGATGTCTTACCCCACTTACCAAAGAACCATAAACCACATCATCACGGTCTTCTTCATCAATAAAGTGAACTTTTTCACCGATATCATCGATGGTAAATTCATTACGTGCGGTACCACATAACCAGCTAACACTGCTATTGACTAACATAGAGGTATAATCGGCACCAAAATCTTTAATGTACTCACGCATGGTTTCAGCACCATCTAAATCGCCATACATCCAGCTAAAGCCATTAGCAAGGTAAGTATCTTTTACTTTGCTTTCATCTTCAAAAAAACGCCCGTCTTGACGTTCAATAAATAACGGATTTAAGTAATATCCTGAGCCACTGTTGTCTAAGATATCTTGCATTTGATAATGAAAGTATAAAATCGATGCGCGAGTTCCCAAGCGCTTGTATCGACCTTCTAGCGTGATGGTATGCGCATAACCTACATCGAGCACTGTACTATTGTCTTTCGTGGCGATAGTTGGCAGTTCGCCCTCAATTAATATTTCGCCTTTTTTCGGATGTAAGAACGCCGAGTTAAACCACGCAGAACCCCCGAGCTCTGCAGTAGCCATAACGGTAAAAGACTCATGACCATTGGTGACATCACCAAACCAGCTATTAGCCGAGCCTTTAATCAAGCGTAACCAATCACCGTTACTGTTTTCACCATAAAGGTGTAATAAACCGTAGTGATATTCAATACGAGTATTAAATTCAAAGGCTACATCATCAACGCTGAAGGTTAAACTACCCGCACCTTGGGCCACATGGTCAGTGAAAAATTGCCCGGTAAGATCAAGCAGTTCAAACGCTGCAGTAGTGTTTTCCGTTTGTTCACCCTCTGCTTGCTCCAAAGGTGATTGCATATCACCTTGAAAAGATGAAAAATTATCAACTTCAGAATGACCTAAATCAGAATATTCAAAAGCAGGACTAATAATGTCATCGCTCTGTTCAGTTTCTGCCAATACAATATTTGGTTGATAGGCCAGCAATACTGATAAAGCAACGGCAGTTAAATTTGTGTATTTCATATTATTCTCCTAGATGGGCAACCTGTTAAGGTTGCCCAATAGCTTTAGCCGTTAACTTTGCGAAATTTGAAGCCTGAAAAACAAGCCAACATTAATAAGAACAATCCAAAGCTACCACCAGAAGAACCATCATCACTTTCTGCTTCAACAACTTCTTCAGCATTTGCTTCTTCATCAGTATCGTTAACAGTGCTACATGCAGAACCACTGAAGCCTGCTGATGCTAGCACCTGTACTTCAATGTTTTTTCTAGCAACATCAGTTTCATTGTTGTTATCGCTAACTTCAATTGTCACAGTTGTATCACCAGTAAAGCTACAATTTGCATCGATGGTTAACTGTGCGCCAGGCTCATTACCATTCACAAACACATTTAAATTATCGCTATAAGCATTCACTGTATTGGCTGTTAAGTTAGAGTCAGCATAATAAACAGGTACAGTTACTGATTTACCCTGCTCAACAATCACCTTGCTAAAATTGCCAATAGTAATTTGGCTCGGTACCGATATTGTATGAGTAGCTTCTTGTACATCGGCATCAACACTCTTAATGATTTCAATGTCTAGCTCTTGGCCTGAACTTTGATCGTCAACTCTAAGCCAGAATGAGAAATTTGAAGCACTATAGTCTGGGCCGTAATAGTCATAACAAACCACTAAATCGTCATGCAATACTTCTTCAATATTGTTGTGAGCAAAAAACTCGCGGCGAGGAGGCTTAATTAAACCAAAGAACCATCTGTCAGACTCAAGGCCTTGGAAACCAACAGTATCTTGTCTTCCCCAGCCTTCATCAGGTGCCATCATGTCAAGATTGTCATAGGCATAGATAATTTCGAAAGCGCCAGGGTAGTTAACATTTTTAAGGTCAAACCAAGCTTGGAAGTCCATGCTATCATCAAGACGCTCACCAGCATTTACAGAATGAACATTGTCCCACTCAACTAATGTTTTCCACTCAACGCCGTCAGCAAACAATGACATAGTCATACCTTCAACATTGTTAACACTCTCGCCAATAGTTAAATCACGTGAGCCCTTTAACGTTACTGTTTGGTCGTACTTAACGCCTTTACGCATTAATGGTGCAATTAAGATCTCATTTTGTGGCCAAATATTAGGTCCAAAGAACTTAGTCTCTTGACGGTGCCCCATACCTGCAGAAATATAACCACGTGGCGACACTTTAAACTCGGTATGACTACGTGGACCGCCATATAAGTTCATGTCAAAACCGTAGCTACCAAACGAGTACAAGCGCTCTAAATCAAAGTAGGTATCTTCATCAGTCATAGTTCTAGCGTAAGCTGGGTTTAGTTTTACTAAATCTACATAACCACCATTTGAGCTCGAACCATCATAATAATTACCTACCGCAGGAGTACGACACATAGGGTTGTAGTTATGCGTATTATCAAGCACATATGGATGACTGGCATTTTTAGGATCTTCTGGGTCTATATTAGTACTCATAATGTAACCTTTACCCAAACGATGCGTATTAGGTTGGTACATACTTAACTTAACGCCAGATGCATTTTCCAGTTCTTCGTAGCCGGTAACAAAACGAGGGTCACCACTGATTGCGCCACGAACATAACTTACCCCTTCAGGTAAATTAACAGTGAATTCAACCGGACGGTTATAGCCTGAATGGTTAGCAGCAACATCAACGTCTACTCTTACATAAGCGCCCGGCGATGCCATGTCACGAGAGAATTCAAGTTCAATCGGGTTAGCGTGACGGTATAAACGAATTGGCACGGTGCCCATATCAGCAGCAATTGCATGTTCGTTAGAGAACAATTCAGCAACTGCATAACTAGCTTCATTTTCTTTCATCGGCACACTGTAAACCAGATCCATCTGCAATAAATCTTGCGCAGGGTTTACTGTCATAGGAGCATCTAAAATAATGTGTGAAGACTCTTGATCCGCAACAAGTGACACTGCGTAATCGTAAGTATCAAGGATCCATTCGCCAGCACGAGATTCAGTATCATTAGTGTTTTGCAACAAAATCCAATACTTACCCGGTTGAGGGTCCATTACATAACACTTGTTTACTAACTTTTCAGCCTGTGAAACACACGTTCCTTCAAACAAAAAGTTTAGCTCACCAGGAGCAACAATATCTCTACCAACAACCATCATTAGCGTACCTGAATGGGCTTGCAATTCTGGTAATGCATTAGCATTAGTCTCAACTTTACGTAAAGTATCAACTGCAAGCATTTTAGTTCCTTCAGGTACATCAACCCATAGTACTTTTGCCGACGGTTCTTTATGAGCAGTAGCAAAGTCAAAGCTTAAACGCGATTGGTCAATCGGCAATTCAACACGACCAATCCAAGTTTGACCATAGCCTTGTGATGAGTCTAGTTCAACAACACCTGAAGAAGACTTAACAAGGTTACCCTCACTATCTTGATCAATATATTGCACATTATTTTGATGATAAACCCTTGCACTAAGAGTATCTGTAGACATTGCCGGACGGCTTAAGTCAATTGGCGAACGACCAGTATCTGCATTTACATTGGCTTCAACAAGCGTTGGCAGGTAATCAGAGTTTAACGAAACACCTACAGGTAAACGAAGCTCTGGAATACTTGGATCGTTAGCAGTAATGCTTACTTCGCCACCAGTATAACCTGTGCCGTTGATAATATTTTCATATTGATCCTGAGCAACACTGCGGTCAATTTTTGCAGTAAACATTACTGTAACTGACTCACCTACAGCAAGAGTAAAGCTATCAACTGATGATTTAATCGAAACCGCAGCTTCAAATTGATCAATATTAACGTTATAAGTCCCAGCTTTTTTCGCTTTGAATGTTCTTAACCAAGTACAAGTCTCTGGACAGCTGCCATCAAATAAGTAAGGCATATTTAATTGACGAACATCACCGCCTTCATTCGGGCTAGCCGCTAGCATGTTCTCAAGAGTTTCATCTAATACTAAACCAGTATTAATTGCAGCTTTTAAATCGATTAAACCAGTACCTACATGCCAAGAATTAACATTTACTACTTCTTGGTATATAGCTTGTTCAATCATAACTAGCTCACCATCTTCGTAGATAAGTTCGCCGTTTTCATCTGTTGCTGGAATTAGCATTGAGATTTTACGATGATCAGGATTATCGGCATCATAATACTCTTCAGTGATATAACGCGTAGTATAACGAACTGGCGATGCTGTCATTGTCATTGCAGATTCACGCTCTGACTCGCTCCAGTTAGGACGTAGCTGTTTAAACAGTGCCATAGAGCCCGCAACCACAGGAGTTGCCATAGAGGTTCCGTTACTAAATGCAAAGTCAGCTGAATTCCAACCTTTATCAAGCACAGTATTATCAGACCATGCTGCATAAATATGAACACCAGGGGCCATTACTTGCACCGGCATTATATCTTCTACGTAATAGTGAGGACCCTTTGACGTAAAGTTCGCTAACGTATGATCGATATTGTCACTATCTTCCTGTGCTTTAACAATCTCCACAAAATCAGAGTTGATTGAAAGTTTTCGTTCACGCTTTAACTCCGCCAGGCTTGATGGCGTATTTAAAGGAGCAGCAGGATCAATACTACTAAAGAATGGTGAAAAGTCTTTCAGCCAAGATTCATTACGTACGTTTACAAACGGAATGTCTGCCGGGAAGTTGTATAAACTACCGTAAGTAGGATCATCATTGTAAACTACAATAGAGGCATTGAGATCGGCGCGAGTATCACCTCGTCCAGCTTTTAACGCATCACGTTTGGCAACTTCAACTACATTTTCAGCTTTTTGTTGAAAATCTATGTTATTACCGTTACCACGAGCACAAAATACAATAGCATTATCAAAATTAAATGGTTTAGTGATATCGTTAGGATCACGCCACTCTTCAAGGTTTTCACAATACTTATCACCTTCGAACACGCGCATTTCTGGTGCTTGACCATTCGCCGTAGCTTGAATTGATGATTGCCCTGAAACTTCAGCAGTAGTCGATTGATAAATCGGTGCTTTATAGTCAGTGATCACCGGACGTGAACTTACTACACCAAATGAATTTGTTACGGCACCAGGCCCTGTACTGTTGCCATAACGAGCATCATAATTTTCATAATCACGATCGGCAGGAGCACGCACACGACACTGACCTAAGGTAGGCTGATCAATAGTAGAGTTTTCACCGTCACCATCTCTATCTTCTGGTACACAATTCTCTTCTTCAGAATCTTTACATGTATCACCATCATGATAAACAATGGTGTATTTGTTATTCCAAGTTAAGCCGTTATTAAATTCTGTTTCCATATACGGCTCAACACCGTATGCACAAACAATACCTTTAGAGTTACCTAATCGACCACGATAATTTGGATGTACATCATCGTATTCAAGTTCAGGACAGTAAAAACGTTGGGCCCGTTTTTGTTCAAGAGGTGATGGTTCACCCGTATTCGGCGAAACAATATCCGTTAACGTTGGGAAAATAGCGTCGTCATTTGCTAAACAAATTGACTCACGCGTGGTGTAGTTTTTAGGAACATCGCGGTTAATATCCAAACAGCCCCAATCTCTACCAGAACCTGCCTCTTCCTGACTTACCCATTCAGTACCAATTAAACAGTTTGATGGATCGTGTTGATCGCCAATGTCTACATTACCAAAACTGTCACACTGCTTAGTATCAGGGTCACGAAATTCATCTTCGCTACATTCAAGATAACAAAGGTCATCTTCGAGCATTTCAAAGCCAGCCTTACAAACAAGCCCTTCTGTACAGTCATCTTCAACACAGGCTCCCATATATTCAGCAAGAACTGCATCACCATCAAAATGATCCCCAGAAATATTAAACCAGCGGTTCGATAGTGTTAATGGATAATCTACGCCATCAATACTAGCATTCAAATCTGCGCCAGTTGACATATTTTCGGCATTTGTTCGGCTTTCGCGACGGTTAGTTTGAGTAGCACCTACAGTTAAAATCCATGGTGCTGAGTTTTTCACAGTTCCAGCATAACCTGAGTTACCCGCTGATACGGCAATATGCATCCCTGATTCACGTGCAGATAAAAACGCTTGACCAATAGGGTGTTCCCAGGCATTAAATGGGCTACCACCTAATGACCAGTTTAGTGAGTCAACACCATCTTCAATGGCGTCTTCAAGCGCTTCAATCATTACATCACCCAAACAGCCGGCATAACCAGAGTTCGAGTTAGCAGAAATACAAACTTGATACATGATCACATTGGCACGCGGTGCTACACCACTAATATCACCAATTGGTTCACGGCTGGCTTCAACGCCAGGGCCGTCAATTTCACGATATAAATGTTTTACGTCTTTAATGGCGTTACCAGCAGCAGTACCTGCGGTGTGCGAACCATGTCCGGCATGATCTTCACCAACTGGAGGAACAGCATATAATCGACCATTTTCCTGATGCAAGTCATTAGCAGTTAAACCTTTTTCGAACATCTTATCGATAAGGGCAGTTTTTGAATATTGATCGGTAATACGATTGTATGAACGCACACCAATCAACTTGTCGTTACACATATGTTCAAAGCCGCGCTTTAAACAATCACCTACATAATTACCGTCACCAAACGGGTTGATATGATCGTATAGATCATCCGTTACCCAAGTAATGTTGCTATCATCGGTATAAGTGCTATTACCACCAAAATCGTGGAAAGACGGATGATCGGAATTAATACCGGTATCTGCTACACCAACAATGATGCCTTCACCTTTGGCACCTAAATCCCAAAAGTGATGTGAATTGATAATGTCGTGCGCACCTGCCACTTCATTTTTCGCATCTACCAAAGTTTGTATAGAATAGCTTTCTACACGGTGAATGCTTTTAACGGCAGTTAGTTCAGCAAGCTTAATCGCCTGCTCTTGCGTCATAGCCGTGGTAAAAGCATTTACGGCAACATCATATTGAGTTATTGCCGAAATATTAAAGCCAAAATTGTTTGCTTCACTAATAAAGAACTCTTGCTGTTGGGCAAGGTACTCTTTGTACTTAACAACACGGTTTTTATAATCACGGCTCGCTTTTACCTGTTTAAGGTTAACTTCACGCTCTTGGCCAGTTGAGTTGATATCACTAGCAACACTTTCTTGAGCAACGGTACGTAAATGCGTAGCGTCTAAACCGTTAAGACCACCAGTGTATTGCGCTACAGGGCGATCTTGCAAAGTAACAAAATATTCTTGAATGCCTTCAATGTTATCTTCAGGAGTAAACTTAACGCGTTGCGTTAATTGTTGATTCACACCATTAACCATTGGCATACCGTTAATACGGTTTACTTCGGCAAATTTAGATTCTGTCGAACCAGTAAGCTCGTAATTTTCAAAACTGCGAGCTGCTTTTAATGTATCTGGTAATTCTGACAAGCTAATATCTGGTAATGATATTTTATTATCAATTTCGGGTAAGGTTAACGCTGCAGCTGCCACACTACCCATATATAGGGTAGAGAATGTAGCTAAAGCTAATTGTTTAATTTTCACCTTTAAGACCTCTCTTTTTAGAACTGCCCGTAGGCAATTCAAATTTAAATTTATTAACGTTAATTACTTTGAAGCTCATACTTAGAAATTATGCTCAAAGCCTAAATAAAACTCTCGACCAATAGCTGAACCTGCATAAGCGCCTATGTTGTACCAAGGCCACTCGTGCGCAAGGAAGGTATCGTCTTTCGGCGCTTGTTCATCAAAAACATTATTCACGGTAAAGTTGACGCGAGTGTCCCCTTCGTTAAAGGTATAACCAAGAACTAAGTTTGCGGTGATGTATGGGTCTAAACGCTTTTGCGACGTTTTCTTTTCAGCGTTTTCAATTGGCTCACCATCGCTGTCTACCGGGTTTTCATCTTCATCAAGTACGTAATCAATTTCTTTGCCGGTATCTTTATCAAACAGTGCATCATTACCATCATCGTTTTGTACAGGTTGTGGACGACGAGGGCCTAAGCCACTCTTGTAACGAACACTCATCGAAGCTGACAAGCCTTCGTAATACCAACCTAAGGTACCAATAACAGTATCAATAGCTTCTGGGTTACCGATTAAGTCATGCAATTCTGTTGGTGGTGTACCATCACCTTCAATGGTGTCACGTTGCGTACTAATAATTCCGGTATGGGCTAAACTAAAATTGAAAATCCCCATATCGTTGCTTTCAAGGGTGTATTTAATTTTTGTATCTGTACCCGTTTGGCGATGCATCGCTAAGTTAAATGGTGTGGTATTTACACTTTCAAGGGTGCTTTGCGCTAATTCTGAATCGCCACCATCTTTACGCACGATTAATTGATTAACCTTGTCACAACCGAACGTAACACCATCGCTAACTTCATCTTCATAAGCACAAACAAACTCATCAAATAAGATGCCGTTTAAACTCGCTTGCTGTATTTGGTTATTGATTTCGGTATCGTAATAATCGAAAGTCAAAGATAAGTTATTAATTGGCTCCCAAACAAAACCGATACCGTAAGAGTCACCCGTTTCATTTTTCAGATCTGAAGCTGGTAATTTATTGGCTTTAAATACTGAAGAGAACGTGCGACAGGCATTTTGATAAACACCGGCGTTAGGGCCATTTGAAAACTCTTCTGGAGAAACGCCTTCTGGTGCCCAAATTTGATCGTAACAACCTAACCAGTCAGTACCACCACTGTAGAATGAGCTTTCAGTGTATATTGCTTGTAAATCAGGGGCTCTAAATATACCTGAATATGAAGCACGTATTAATAAGTCATCGGTAGGACGATATTCAAGGCTGATTGCAGGCGTTACGTCACTATTTATCGGCCCCGTTGCATGATATTCATCATAACGAAGCGCAGTTGTAGCTGTTAAGCCTTCAAGTAGAGGGATTTTAAGCTCAAGACCTGCTGAATAACGATCACGTTCGCCTTCACCACCAAAGCCGGCAAAATTCCACCAACCTTCACCTGGCTCAGCCGTCATTTTGTCATCCGCAATGTACTCAAAACCTTCATTCATGTACTCAAGTACGGCTGCAAATTGGAGAGTGCCCGCTGGTAATTCGTATAAATCACCAGAAACAACCCCTGTTAGCATGTGAGAATATGTTTCATTTTTCTCTTTTGCTCGGCCAAACAAGTCGTCGATAGCTTGAGTTGATAACGGTTCAAAAACATCAATAAGTGAGTTGCCGTCGTAAACAGGAGAGCCTAAGAAGGTAATTTCATCATCATTAGCATCAAGGACTTTTTCGCCTAGGAAATATTTTTCGACCATCGCGTGATCAGCAAGAGTACGCGCGGTATCCATTTGATATTCACTTTGGGTGTAACTTACTTCCCAGTTGTAATCATCAAGAACATAACCTTTGGCACCTATTGAAAAGCTATAGGCTTGTTCGTCAAAGGTAGTCGCTGTATTACCTATTTCTTCAGAGCCCATAAGACGCTGGTGAGTGTACATGCCATGCTCATAACCAAACATATTACCTGGTAATAAAATGGTGTTGTCGCCACTGCCTAATTCGAATATAGGCGCAGGAGAGTTTGGATCTTGTACTAAGCCCTGAACACTGGTGAAACCACGATCATTATCGGCTTTAATGTTGGTAAAAATTAAATCAGCGAAAATTTCAAGATCTGAATTTAATTCAAAATTACTCGATACCATGGCAGAAATCTTTTCCTGACCATTACGTATGGTGCTGCGTTTACCTTTATCGAAACCACAATAGCTGCCATATGAACCTGGAATAGTGCTTTCTTCATCACGATCTCGGTAGGCGTATTCCATACCTGGAATCGCATCACAAGCTTCTTTGCCTGGATCTAAGTAAGTATCAGGCTGTTGATGTTCTGGTAAGTTGTTAAAAAAGGCATCGTAACCACGAGCAGCAATAGCATTTACTTTCATTGCGCCACGGCTCATTACCGGAGTACCGTATGGGTAATCCATATCTGATGGACCATAAATGGTATCAGAATCTGCGTACTCTAGAACGGTTGTTACATTACCATTGTCAAAATCAAAGCCTTTTACTACATTGAAGCGGCTTGAATCGCCATCAATATTATCTGGTGTACCTACAGTGCCACCTACAGAAAAGCCTTCAAAATCTTTCTTTAATATAACGTTGATAACTGCAGCGGCTGCGTCAGAACCGTAAATTGCCGACGCACCAGTAGAAACTACTTCAATTCTCTCAACTGCGGCCATTGGTACAGAGTTTACGTTTACTACTGTTGCACTTGAGTTATAAGCGGCAGGGTAGTTCGCAATACGACGTCCATTTACCAATACCAACGTATATTGCGGGCCTAAACCACGAAAGTTTAATACCTTAGCATTTGGAGTGAAGCCATTTGAATTTTCATCAGCGGTAACAGAACCGGTATTTTGTGATAAGTTTTGCAACGCATCGTAAACGGTCATGTTACCCGCTTTGAGCATGTCATCAGCGCTGATAACTTCAACCGGTAATGGACCTTCTAAGGTTGTTTGGTTAATACGAGAACCAGTGACTTGAAATACCTCAATGTCTTCATCATTTTCAGATGACTCTTCAATCAAGTCTTGGTCAACTTGATCTACTTCAACCTGCTCTTCCTGGTCATTAACGCTTTGTTCAGCTTCTGCTCTGGCAACCTGGCTCAGTAGCAGTGATGAAGTTAACAACGACAGGCTCATGGCCTTGGTTAACTTATTTAAGCTTAATTTCATAATGTTAGCCTATACAGTAGTTATAATAATTAACTTTTGCTCTGCAGCCCTTAGCTAACGGGAATAAGCTCTAAAAAACTGCAGAGAATAAAATTGCAGCTCTAATCTAATGTAATTAACTGTAGAAATATGTGAAAAAAGGTTAACAACACTAAGGCGAGGGTTTTAAGGAAAATTTGATGAAAACTAGCCGTTTACAAGCTGTTTTATTTAGGTAATTTAAATGTTAAAAGGCTCGAGGAAAACGCAGAAATTAGGCAAAATAAGAAAAGACAGTGTTAACAACACTGCCTTTTTATTTTAATTATTAAATCAGTTATTTGTTGGTACTACCACGTCACCAACAAAGCTGCCATCTCTTGCTTCACAATAAGCGCCAGAAACCGTAAACGCACAAGCGCTATTCGAGTTCATTTCAAGCTCAGTTATAGCATGGTCGCTATTCACATCCATATTGTAATGATGTTCGTCACAATTCCACACATAAGCATCTACAGGGAATGTTTCTGGATTTGCTACCAAAGCAGACTCACTCGCCAATTCAGCCTTACAGAACATGGTCGTATTACACTGAACAAACTCACCATCTACATTATTGTCAACAAAACAAACTGATTGATTTTTATGAGCTACAGCAACAATCGAAGCAGGTGAATTTAATTGTGGAATTTCAATAGGATCATCAACTAACTCTCTGGTGTGCAATTCTTCATTAAAGACTTCAGGTGTAATTGAATTTGGATTTAACTCAACAGGAATAACATTACCTTCACCGTCTTGGCTAAATGTTAAATCTAACAAGACAGTACTTGCGTCTGTTGGATCATAAATATCACCATAAACGTATTTCTCAGCAATGTTATTAACATTATCACTAGGACTATAGCCATAACAATAAGCACCAGTTTCATCTGTTAAACACACGTTTTTTCCGGTAAAAGACACATCGCTAATAGAGCTACTTTGATGATCAATTTCATGAATTAAACGCTCAGTTGCCCCCCAACATTGAAAACGTTCGGTATCTTCAACGCAAAATATACTCGCTGTATTGTAGAGCTTTTTCGGTTGGTTAAAGGTCGTTGCATTAACATCAGCATTGATGTTGTATTGATTCCCCCCCCAACAAACAACATCGCCATCAGCGATAACACAAACACTATCTGCCAGCACTGACATGTCAGTAATATTATCTAGGTTGTCTGGTTGTTCAGTTATCATTAGTCCGTCAGAGAAACCTCCGTCAAAGCAATGAACACCAGCATCATCAAGAAAACAAATAGAACTACTACCACCTTGTATATCAGAAGGGTTTATCGCATAAGCGGGTAAACCAACACCATATTTATTTTCAAATTCAAGTCCTACATCGCCACCAAAACAATACACTTTGTTGTTAGTTAACACACAACTAGTTTGCCCCACCGCAACTATACTTGATGTAGTTATGGTATCAGCATTAAAGTTAAACTGCTTATTAGCAAATGTCGTAGGCTTTGCCCACTCACCATTGTTTAAACAAAGCAGCTCATCATTTAACGCATCACCAACACATATTTCGCCAAAATTTGCTCTAGGCGCAGGTTTAACAAATTCAAATTTATGGTAGACAGCCGGGTTAGGGTCATCTGCATTAGTAAGGCCATCACCGTCGATGTCTAATTCATTTGGATCTTCATCAGCTAGACCATCGTTGTCTGTATCTTTTTGCCAATCAGGATTATTCGGGAAAGCATCTTCGAAATCGGATACGCCATCGTTATCGCTGTCATTATTGCGCAATTGTAACTCTTCAATAAGTGCTTTTGCTTTGGTTGCTAATGCATCACGTATCGCTACATCAATATCATCTGCAAAGAAATCACTCATTGCAATTGCTAAATCAACCTGCTGCTCATTTGTAACAGCTAGCTTTGCTTGATCTAGGAATATTTTTAACGAAGATTTGTTCAAATCACTTAGTAACACACCAGATGTTTCGGCGCTGTCTTTAACCAATTTTTGCACTAAATGACTAAAAGGCGTAATCATCACATCAGCTTGTTCAAGACTAGTATCAACATCTAACATGCTGGTACCCATTAACTTAATCGGTAGAGCCTGAAAATCATCATCGTCTCTAGAAACATCATCAGCGTTTATACCAGCACCGGTTCCCAATTCAGCGACAAGATTGGCATGAACCAATTTACTTACATCTGCCTCACTTACGACAATCGAAAAGCTACCCTCTTCACCGGCAATGGCTGACGAAATATCTGAAGGTTCATTATCGTCATGGTTTAAGTCATTATTAAAATCAATAAATACATTTGCACCACTGATGTAACCATCAATCACTTTACCATTTACAATAAAGTCACCTGGAGCAATGACTTGCGAGTCGGTTACCGTGATAGTGATTGTATGCGAAATAGCAGTAAAACCATTGTCAGCATTAATAGTTACTGTATATGTTCCTGCATCTTCACTTGTTGGGGTACCACTTAATTGACCGGTTGCAGAATTTAACGATAACCAGCCTGGTAAATTATCACTACTAAACACATCTTCATTGCCAGCGCCAGTAATGGTAGGCGTAAACGAATACGCTTGTTCTTCTGCAACACTGTCGTTATTTAGCCCTGATAGATTAAACACATCATTAACGCTAATAGAAAATGATGTTAATGAGGTACTTTTAGCACCATCGGAAACTGAAATGGTTATATCTGTATATTCACCAGCATGGCTATAATTTGGAGTACCTGATAACTCACCTGTCGAGCTATTTATATTTAACCAACTTGGCTTATTAGTCACCGAAAAAGACAAACTATCATTTTCAGCATCGCTCGCTGAAGGAGTAAAACTGTATGCTTGATTTTCATCGATTGCGGTAATTGGTGTACCTGAAATGGTTGGAGCACTATTCGTTGGAAGTGGAGGATTAGGTTTATCGCTACCACCGCCGCCACCGCCGCCACAAGCTGTAACTCCAAGCGTAGTAAATAACACTACCGCTAGTTGAGATCTTCTAAAATTGCTTAACATAAATTGTTCCTAGGATTATCACTCATTTAGCCAATAGTGATTTCTGCGAAAAAACATGAAAATACGGCTAAATAAAATTTTTAGTGACCTTAATCTAATAAACTCACGCCGGAAATTTTGTTAAAAGTTGTTAAATGCAATTTCACTGAACTTACAGACAAAAATAATTACTTGCCTGATCCTTGTGTACAAGCCAGTTATTTACAACATTCATACCCACACAAAACATTTTATTTACACGATATTTTTGAAACAAGAATTGGTTAACAGTTTTTAACATATATGTTCATTGCGATAACTTAATCTGAATGTTGAGAAATTTTATAAACAACATGTTATTGCCTTATGAATGGAGGTGATAAATGGATATTTAAAGGTGATAATCAACATGAGTAAGACGATGAATAAATCATATTTAGCTCTTCTTGTTGCTACTACATTGGGCTTAACAGCTTGTGGTGGCGGAGGCGGTGGTGGCGGAACGAAAGTAGAAACCCCTAATACAGCGCCTACAATTTCAGGAACGCCAACGGTTTCAGTTAATGAGAACCAAGCTTACAGTTTCACTCCATCAGCAAGTGATAGCAATAATGATTCTTTAACATTTTCAATTACCAACAAACCAAACTGGGCTTCATTTGATACCTCAACGGGTGCATTAACCGGTACTCCTGATTATGACGCAGCTGATATCTATGCAGCTGTTAGCATCAGCGTTTCTGATGGTAAAGATAGTGTAAACCTTGCCCCATTTGATATTAATGTTATCAATGTAAACCGAGCGCCTATCATCGAAGCAATTGAAGACCAAAGTGTGTCTGAAACGTCTGAATTTTCGTATTCATTAAGTGCAAGCGATGCCGATCAGCAAGACCTTACATTTACTGTAGAAAATGCACCAACATGGTTAACGTTAAATACCGACACCAATGTATTATCCGGCACGCCAACATTAAGCGATGCAGGTACAAATGTAGTAACAGTTAGCGTATCTGATGGTGAAACTACAACATCGAAAGATTTCAATTTAAGTATTCTCAATTCTGTCCAAGTCAGTGGTAAAGTCATCGATGGCTATATCAGTGGTGCTGACGTTTATTTAGATTTAAACAACGATGGTATCCGCAATACCAATGAAGAATTTGTTACCACTGACACTAATGGCTCGTACTCGTTTGTCGTTAAAGGGGAAAACCTAAACGTTCTGCAAACTAAATTTTTACGTGCTTATGTTGGGAATGGTGCAAGTGATGCAAGTCGACCAGAACTTGATTTTGCCGTTAACCCTGTAACGTTTTCATACGCTCCTATGGCAAATATAGACAGTAGTACTGACGCCGTTGTGGCAAATATTACGCCGTTCACTCACAGTGTTAGTGAAGAAGTAGCAGCAGCAATTACAAGTGATGCAACGTTAGCAGAGATTCAAGCAGCACTAACGAGTGCTGAAACAAAGATTTTATCTGAGCTATTGTCCGCGTTGAGCATTGATGATACTCATCAAGACATTACACAGATTAAAGCTGCGTTATTATCTGATTTTATTGCTTCAGGACTTAGCAGTGAAATTGTCGATGCGATGATTGCTAAAGCCAAAGACATGACAAATTTGGCAATGGCGATGCAATCTTCTATTGATACTGATGAAGATGGCTTTTCAGATTTATATGAAACTTACTTTGGCTCAGATCCACAAAATAATGCGAGTACGCCTAATGATTTAGACGGCGACGGTCACACTAATGATGAAGAAATTGCGGCAGGCTCAGATCCTCAAGATCCACTATCAACCCTCGACGACCTCGATGGCGATGGATACTCTAATGCTGAAGAAGAATTTTATGGTACAGATCCAAGAGATAAAAACTCTAACCCGGGCGACTTAGACGCTGACGGTGTGCCTAACGGTGGTGATGCATTCCCGAACGATGCCAACGAACACTCCGACATTGATGGTGACGGTATAGGTGACAATGCTGATTTAGACCGAGACGGTAACGGATTTAATGATGCTGACGAAACAAAAATTATAGCCGGACGTAACTTTAAATGTGCTATTAACCTTGATAAAACCGTTAGTTGTGATCTTACTAGTGACTCTACTTTCGCACAAAACGACATTCCTGCAGAGTTAGCTAATGTTGAATTGTTAGCCGCTGGTGGTGCACACGTTTGTGCAGTTTCAAGTGACGCTAATGATACTGCTATTTGCTGGGGTGACAATCAATACAAACAACTTGATGTTACACCAGCTGGTGGCAAGATTGTACAGCTTGTTTTAGGCGATAATTACACCTGTACCGTAGCTGAAGATGGTGATGAATTAAAGGGCTATACCGTTCAATGTTTTGGTGCTTTAACGAATCGAGAAGGCGATTTTGAAGAAAGAAATGGTAGCTTTGCCTTAGTTGCAGGTGGTCCAAACCATATTTGTGCAAATTCAACTGTGGTTGAAAATGGCATAGCCCGTGGTGTTCCTTACTGTCTTGCTAATGATGAAGGCGTAGTTTTAGAGACCTCTTCTGCAGGATATGGTAATAATACTCTTCAAGTAACAGGCTTTTCTTTAGGGAAAGATTTTACTTGTACTTATACTAATGAACAATCATCAACCTGTATTGGCAGCTTAACAACGCTTGCAATTGATGGTGTGGTACTAACTCAGGTAAGTGCAGGCGATACTCACGTATGTGCTATTGAAATGGTAGATGAATTAACTAATCAGGTTCATTGTTGGGGTGATAACACATTTGGTCAGTTAGAAATTGGTAGCGTATTAGATGGCCAAAGTATTGATCGTATTCATGCCTCAGGTAACACTACTTGTGCATTTGTTAAAGATAATGCACAAGACCCTATTTGTTGGGGTGCTAGCACTGAATTTAACGCAACGTCCATTGATTATCCGGTTAGCTATATGACTGGTGGCGATTTGTTCAAGTGTGCAGTACTAAGCGATGGCAGTGAAATTTGTGATGGTACAATCGATGCTGATACCAATGATGATGGCGTTACCGACCTATTTGACGGAAGCGACTTTATTCCAGCACCGAATGCACAAGTACCTGGTTATTCTATTTGTATGGGTGTTAAAGCGACAGATAAACTTGCCTGTTTAACTCCTGCAGGACTTGAATACTCTACTGTTATGATAAAAGGTGAAACGAAACAATTAAGCGCCAACGCGATTGTTGATAATGGTTTAACTGGCATGGGTGATCAAGGTGGTATCTGTGTTCTTGATAATGGTGAAGTAAATTGTGTTAGCGGTATTATGGCTAGCGACACACCGTATACAAGTTCAAACCCAGTGGAGATGGGCGTTGGCAAATTTACGGTATGTTTTATTGATGACGAAGGTTTGCAATGTATTAATAAGCATACACAAATCAGCTCAAGCTTGGTTGACAACATGCCTGATTTTTCTGAAGCGGTAGGATTTAAAAGCTTACAGGTTCATCAAGATACAACCCAAGAATATGCTTGTGTTGCTGCTGGATATGTAAACTCTCAAGATAAGGTTTACTATAAAGCACAGTGTTGGGGTTCTGCTGAGCAAGGGCAACTTGAAGCAAGAACAAATTCACTTTCTAAAGGCTTTCAACGATTTGAGCTAAATAGTGTTAATGCGTGTTTGATTGCTTCTTCTCTTATTGAGTGTTGGGGTAATACTGAAAACGGTATTGGAAGTATCAATACTGCAACTATTGAACAACAAGAACTGGGCATTAATACTTACAATCCAATCAACGCTGAAGAAGTCATGGTTGATGATGAACTTAAAACCATTAATGTAAAAGTAAGTGATGTATCATTAAACTTTAAGACACTATGTTATATCAGTGACTCAGGGTTAAACTGTGTGGGTACTGATCCTGCCCTGCCTGCATCGACGTTACCAAGTAATATTGAAATTGGTGGTGCCGATACATGTCTTGTCGATGGTATCAATGTTCTCGTTGATAATGATGCGACTATGGGCGGAACTAACATTGAATGTAGTAATAGCGATTTTGGTGCTATCACGAATATCTTTGATGTTGACGCAAGCGCTATAGCGACATGTGTTTTTACCGACGATAAAACAGTGTGTAAAAGTACAGTCCCTAATTATGAGTTTGATGGCGAAGTAAGCGCTCCAATTGAACCGTAATATAGAATGCTAAAACGATAAAAATGCCAGCATCAACGCTGGCATTTTTGTATCTAAAACCATTCAGCGTTACAAAACTTTCTAAACCTAGTTCCTATTGGATACTTGGTTAGATGCATATGCTGTACTTCCTTAAACCAACACAGATAAATGTCAACATTCTTTACAGATGTTGATTTATATAAAGTTAAGTGGTTGATTTTATTCTGGTGGAATGTTTATTGCTAATAAACATGGATCGGCCCCGCAGTGGGAAGTCAATGGATGGCTGATGGACTGACGGACCTTTCTCTGAACCTCTTTTCTGATGGACGGATTCGCCGAACGATGCTAAATGATTATGATTATAAAATCGCTTCATTTTGCATGTTCTAGATGGTTCCTGTTAATACTTGCCATAAACTCAATACCAAAAAATGGAACAATATATTATGAAATCAATTAACTCAGTTGTTAAAAGCGTTATTGCATGTACATTCTTAATCGCTAGTTCGTCAGCATTTGCCAAAATGCACGTTCAAAACTTCGACCTTTTCAACTTACCGTTACCTAATGGTGTTTGCACGACACCAGATGCCTGGTTTACCTCTGGTAACTTACAAATAATGATTCATATAAGAGAGGATGGTAATGGAGGTATGCATTACACCTTTAGGGAGCAACTTAAGGGGGTTGCGATAATCGATTCAAATGGAGATACCTACCGAATGACTGGAAACGTGCATGAATTTGGCCCATGGGAAACATCTGTACAAGAAAACTCTGGAGGCAACACTATTATCCACGACTCTTGGAATATGCGGATTACGCCGACAAAAGGTAGCGATGGTAAGGCATTTTGGTTGAAAGGACGTCTACAAATAGTCATAGATAGTGAAGGAAACGTAAATGTGATCAAAAACCAAATAGATGAAGAATGTGTAGACTAATCTCACTCGTTTGTTTGGACGGTGTTTTATAAGGATTATTGAATAAGAAATTATGTTTAAAAAAGGGGTTGTCTTAATTAAGACAACCCCTTTGTTATTACGTGTAAAATCTAAACGTTAGAACTTTGCCATTAATGACAATTCTACATATCTCGGTATGGTAGTACTTGATACTAAGCCATAATCAGGATTAATTTTACCGGTGCGACGGTTGCCATCAAAACCATCAAAAATCTCACCAGTTTCATTGTATTGAGTCGTAGTGATTTCGTTAAACACGTTATATACCTGCAGTTGTGCTACGGTTTCAAACCCGTAAAAGTCGGTTGCATAACGTAGATTCATATCAACAATAAAGGTATTTGGTGTACGACCTCTAGAACCACGAGGACTTGGCACTGAAATATAATCAGGATTTTCCGCATCTTCACTTTCAGGATCTTCTTCTAAACAATAGAACGAAAACGATCCATATTGTGAAGCATACTCATCGGTTGGATGATAGCCTAAACAGTTGTTAGGTCGACCCGTTTGCCAAGTAGCATTAAAGCCCACTGTTAGTTCGTCGGTAATCGCATAAGCACCATTAACTTTCAATGTATGGCGACGATCATTAGCAAGATCACCATTAGAAAAGTCCATTAAACCTGGCTGGTCAAAACTTTGAGTGATACCAGAGTCGGTTTGTTCAATGTCTGAGTTTACAAGACCTTCACTGTTACCCCAGGTGTGGCCCCAAGTATAACTGGCAGAAATACTGTAATCGTCCTGCCATTTTCGTTCAACGGTTAAATCCCATTGTAAATGAGTACGTTCAGCTTCAGGGAAGCCTAGGTATTCTGATGGAATTGTCCATTGTTGAAATGCTAACGGCCCGTTTTCGCCATTACCGTTAAAGTCGGTAGTGTCATCAGGATCTGCCCAAAAAGTAAGGTCTGAGCCCGGGTTGGTTAACACATAATAATTAAAGCCAGTACACGACGTACAATCAATGCCCTGCTCTTTTAGATAATCATCAAAGCCTTTATCTACTGCAACATCTTCAATGGTTTCACCAAGCCAACGATACGTTCCTCGTATGCCCCAAACAAAGTCGCCAAACGTTTGTTGAAACGACAACATAACTTCTTCTTGGTACATAGGTTCAATGCTGCTATCGACTAATTGTCGAGTATCTTGCAACGTACCATCAGCAAACGTAGAGATGTTATTAATGTCCAGAGTTTCACCATCTATGCCATTAAATAACTCATTGTAAATCACATCTATATTGTAAGAGAGTTGCTGATTAAGCTCAGAGCCAGCTAAACGAATATTGGTATTCGTTGCCACCGGCAAATAAAAGCGCCCATAACTAGCACTAAGCTTTGATTCGCCATCGCCAAACATATCCCAGGCAAACCCTAAACGCGGCGCTATCTGACCATCCATTTCAATATAGTCTTCACCAGCGCCATTTTTGTTGGTGAATTCATCATATCTAAGGCCAAGGTTTAACACGATGTTATCGGTAATTTGCCATTCGTCTTGCACGTATAAGGCAAAACTTTCGGTATCAAAACTGCCTTTATTGGTCATAGTACTGGCAAAAGCATATTCACTATCTAAGTAGGTTAATTCCCCGCCTTCAAAGTACGTCATTAAATTGTCTGTTTCGAAGGTGAAGCCATAAGAGCCGTTACCCGAAAAATATCTATCTTCTTTAGCGTTTAGTTTCTCAATATCGATACCAAACCTGAAGGTATGATCAAGATAGTAATAATCAAAGTCAGCACGGAACTGATCGCGTTTATCTTCTTGTATACCAATTGTAGATATTGCCGGGCCAGAAATAATTAAACCTGTGCGGGTATCAACAATTTGTGTTTCACCATTATGACTTACAGGTGACCAGCCACTACTGTGTTCATTATGACCAAACATGATGCTTGCTTGTAAGTCATCTGTGATTGGACCGGTATATTGAATTGAGAAGTTTTTACCACCCGCTTCTGTTTCATAAACATTATTATATGAGCCTTGAGTTGGATGAACTACGCGACCATTATCAATAGAATCACTGGTATTATCAAAATAGTACTGGCCCTTTACCTTATTGTGCAAATCATAAGGGGAACGAGTAATTTCGTAAGCCCGATCATCAGAAAACGCGGTAATTGCGATAATGTGTTCATTAGTAATATACCAATCGAGTTTACCACCCCAAAAGGCATCATCGGTTTCACGCTCTGAATAGTTCCAAATGCTGGCCGACTCTTGAGTAACCATTCTAGGATTGTAAATGGCGTAATAAAACAAGCTATCATCAATAATAGAGCCACTCGCCCATAAGCTTACTTCAGTGGTTTCATAGGTGCGGGCATGGTTAATACGATAATATTCGGTGCCATAGTACTCTTGCCCTTCTTCAGTACGCATAACATCAGGACGTTTTTCTCGTAAACTGTCCGGTTCGTGAGTAACACTTATGCCATATTCAGATTCATTGGCACCACTTTTAGTCGTGGCATTGATAACCCCGACTGCTCGGCCAAACTCTGCAGAAAAGCCACCAGTTTTTACTTCAAAACTTTGGTACATTTCCCAAGGGACATTACTAAAGCCTAGGCCATTACGAACATTTGTTACGTTCAAGCCATTAATGTAATAAGCATTTTCAGCAACTGATGAACCACCAAAAGAAACCAAATCACCAAAACCTGAGTCACCTTTGGTTGTACCTGGAGCCAATAAAGCTACCGCCGACATGCTCTTAGGTACAGGGATACGCTCTAAATCGAGGCTGGTTACAACAATACCTGAGCTTGATGATGTTGTATCGATAGGAGCGATAGAAGATGCTCTTACTTCGATAGTTTCCATCCCCTCAACATTCATGGCTAAATTAACCAGTGTTTTACCACCAATTGATACTTTAGCATTCTCTTGTTCAGCTACCATATAACCATCTTTGGTGGCATAAATATTATAGGTACCGGTTGGTAATAGAGGGAAACGATAATGACCATTTTCATCTGAGTTTATCGTTCTTGATAAACCCGTTTGAGTATTAATAATGGTGATTTCTACACCTGCTACCGCCACTTCGCCTTGCGCAATTGTTTTACCTGAGATATGGCCGGTTGTATTGTCAGCGTATACATTTGCTGACGTTAATGCCGATAACAACGTTGCGGCAAGTAAAGATTTTTTAAACCTTTTATTTATTAATTTATTTTTCATAATTTTACCTGAAATACCCGCAGCTTAATGTTTATTAGGAATGCTTAATGTTGAACTTCTCCGAAGTACCAACACCAAAGAAAATAAGGCTAACAACCAGCCGAAACTACCGCCTTTTGAAACGTTAGACTTGTAAGGATCAATAGTGACTGTATAAACAGAGGTTGTTTTATACTCACCATCAACAGCTGTCATTTCGAATGAGACTTGCGTGGTTGCATCAACTGAAGGTGCAATAAAATGAATTGTATTAGATTTTTTACCGTCAAACTCAATCGCACTGCCTTCGATTTGGTTCCAATCGAATTGTAAAGTATCACCATCTAAATCATCGGTAATCGCAACAATTGACACTAGTTCGCCTTCCATTACGGTGATTTCATCGCCTTGCGATGTTGGCGCAACATTGACATCAAGTAGTATCAATTCCACTCGCTCAGTTTTGCTGTTACCAGATGAATCTGTTGCTGTAACTTCAAAAATTAATAAAGAATTTTGGGCAATGATTGGCGCACTAAAGCTTAAGTTTGCATCGTTAGTTTCAGATAAAGTAGCCGTTGGACCACTGATCTGCTGCCAAGAAAACGTAACCGCTTCGTTGTCGTACTCAAGTGCCGATGCAGTTAAATTAATAACGGTTTGCTTACCAGATGAGTCTTTTTCAGTCGCTTTAACAAACTTGTTGGTAACAATCATAGGAATGCGATTACCACATGCTTCATGACGTTCACCAACGGCAACAGAAAATGCCGGTTTAACTGTATTAAAAAATTCAAAGTCATCGATAAACCAGCCAGCAGTAGGTTGCTGTTCATCAGTACCTATAGCAAAACGTACTTGTACGTTCTTACCGTTTAACTGGCCTTCAGGAATAATAATTACAACTTTTTCACCTTTAGGGTTTGACGGCCCTACATAGGCTTGACGGTGGCCAAGAGGATTTTGAGCTCTTGCTTTAACTTCTGAGAACGTGCCATGAACTACCCCTGAATATGGTGCGCTCATGTGGGCATTAAAGGCCATTACATCTTGCCATTGTCCACCATCAACACTTAATTCAATAACACCACCATCCCAAAACTCATCAATCCAAGGCGAATCTTCCAACGCACCTGCTGGACGATACTGACCAGACTCAAAATCAAAAATATGGAAAAACTCAAAGCTGAAGTCACCGCTTTCTGATACTTCAACTTTAGGCGATGTCAGGTAAGTTAATACTCTTGTAGGGCTTGCTGCTCCCCACCACATTTGACCTTGGCGAAGGTCAAGAATGTCTGAGCCATACTTGTTATCAAGGAGCCACGGGTAAACAGCAATACCATAAGACTCTTCAGTCACGTTATCAGCAAAGGTATTCCAATCATTTGTGGTGGCAATATTATTTTCAAAGCGAGTGATAGATTCTTGGTTGGCAATAATGTCGGTTTGAGATGTTGTCCAAGCACTACCTGCAGGAGGAATAAGTGCTGACGTTTCATCATTCTCAAATTCGATATCAAAGCGCACGGTAGATAACGGCTGAGCACTGTGTAAGGTGATTTCAAACGGTACGGTTTTGATTTCACCATAGTTTCCAGCAAAATCAATGTTAATAACATTATCAGCTAGAACAACACCGTCTTGGCTTATCGTAACATCATCAATGGTTTGAATAATGGCACGGGTTCCAGTAAATGCTTGTGTACTTAAATCTTTCAAATGTAAAACTATTTGCATGGTTTCACCAACATCAAGAGATTCATCAAGATCACAGTAAGCACCAAACTCATTTATAAACTGATAATCAGCAGTTACATTAACAACTGAAAAGGCTGGGTACTGAGTAGCAAAACTCTCTACAACTTGTTCGAACAAGGCATCATCGCGCTCTGGTGAAATAGCACCTAAACCAAAACCTCTGCGTGCAAATGCTTCAAGCATAATTTTAAAATCTTGCTCGTCTGTTGCGGCAGTAACGGCTAATAACGCATCACGAGCTTCAGTGAATGTTGGCCAATAATTGGTCACTTTTAAGCTGGCAACCAAGTATTCCTGCATACGTTTTTCAACCATATCAAACGTTAAGTCTGTACGGTTGTTATGTAGTGCAATATAAACATTCCACAAAGCTGCAGCCCAAACTTCACCGGCATTGTGCACTTCATTATTTGGAATATATTGAGCCTGATGATAAGCACCTACACCTGGTGGTGTTTCTGCACTAAAGGCAATATGCCCTAACGTCAGTGGGTTAACGTTCATATCTGTGCTGTATGGGAAACGACGAATCCCTTCTTTAAAGGCAATATTACCAACTAGGTTTCGGCCTACAAATGTAGACATTGGGAAGTCGCCTTGGAACATTTCGTTACCCAAAATGTTTCGATCAGATTCTTTAAGTTGCAACATCATCGCGACAAAATCGCTCCAACCTTCACCTAAAGAAGCTCCTTGCCATTGCATTAAGCCCCAACCGTTATGAATTAATCGGTTCGTTAAAAAGTGAGCCCACTCGTGTGCAACAATTCCTGCATCAAATGCACTGTGGTTTTGATCGGTTTTTACCACAACGTCAAAGGTAACATCCTGTTCGGCATCAAGAGAAGCTAGGATGTTTTCAGCATTTTCATACGATAAAAACACCCCAGGAATATCAACATCAGAGCCATCATCATTTGGCCCTAACCCCATATTAATGGTGCCACCAATTTGACCTTCTGAGTTTTCTTCCCCTTGCTTAACATGGTTAAAGACAAAGTAACCAACAGCGCCTGCACTTTGAGCATTCAATGCTTTATTTAAAAAGCTACACTTACCACGTTTTATTACCGCGATTTTTCCGGCAATCTGTTCTGGATTGATCACTGGTTCACATAAGTCATTTGACTCGCCGTCACCATCAAAGGCATAGGCTAATTGATTTTCGACAGTGGTTGTTTCAGGATCATCTTTCATTTCAAATGTACTTGGCCCAAATACAGAACGACCAAATCTATCAGGAGAAAAAACATCGTCTTCAGTTTCTTGTCCCAACAACCCTCTTACATCAAACAGCAGTTCATACAATCCCCAGGTATACATGCGCATAACCGGTGTTTGACCATCAGGAGGTGTCATCATTGAAGCATTATTTGAACCGTTAAAGTCAACTCGAGCTTCAATGGCATCGTTGCCTAATCCACCTCTGCCGTAATTATCCTGCTGGGCATTACCAGCTTGTTCATTAAAACCCGCGTCATACAAATAATCATGCATGTAGTTGGTCACATAAAACATTTGCGTCATTGCAGCACGAACATTTTTAGGATCTGAGGCAGGCAAATTGTATTCATAAGGATAATCAAACGTTCCGGCTGAAGAGGTGGTTAAGTAAAAATCACGTTGTACTTCACCTTCTTCTGCAACATCAAAACCTTCAGGCGCTTCAATATCTGCCATAACCAATGCATTATTACCAAATGCATCAACTTGATTTGGTGCTAACCAAGGATCGTTAGTACTTATTCCGGCATTTTCGATAGTGACAAATTGATCATCAACAAGGTGATCTTGATAATTGCCAAAAAACTCTGGATCAAGTCCATTAGGATATGGTGAAATTTCTATACTGGTTGGCGTATCAAATGGTTTGTATGGTGACTTATCGTCTGCGTAAACTTTATAACGATAGGCATGATTTGCCTGCAAACTTCCACTATGAAGGACTCGCAAGTCGCGTGCAGAGATAATATAGCCCTGCGTATTACTTTGCTGTGTTGTTGAATCAATGGTTGTTACATTAACCATATAAGCGGCTTCTACGCCCCTTTCCATTGGGTAATACACAAACGTTGCAGCAGCGTTTTCAATGGCCCATGATTTACCGTCAACAAAATCAGGTTGTGCACTTACAGTAAAAGTATCAAAACCATTTTCTGTTTCAACACTAACTAGATCACTGGCACTCACATCGACATTACTGGCGCGATAAGCTGAGATGATCGCACTTTTCGAAGATTGATTAAAAATAGAATTTTGTTGCTGCGATGAACCACTTATTGCAGCAAAAGTACCAGAACTGGCTACTGCTGATAAACTTTGATCCATGATGATATTGATTTCACTACCAATGACATCAACACCATTAACTTGCTGCTTATATTTCACAATAACCGGACCATTGCCAGTATCGTGAACATGAGCAATGACGGCTTGGCTTGCACCATTGTCGATATAACCATGCTGACTGGCAATATTGTCAAAATAGCTGGAGCCAGCTCTTTGAATTTGAGACTTTTTATCCGCGATAAAATTTAAATTGGCGCGTTTTAGTTGCTGTGGTTTGAACCACTGAAATGTTGTGTTACCTTGCTCATTAACCTGGTTTTTCATCTGATGAGATGCAGAAACCGATTTATTCAAAGCGGATGAAGATGCAAGCGCATCGTTGTTAAACGTGTGTTGTACCGTTGCAGCAAGTGCATTAACAGACAAAGCACTTGTTATCGCCAACACTAAGTTTAGTTTTTTATTTAACATAAATCTTTCCAATTCTTACTTTTAGTAAAAAATTTTTTCGAGCCTGTCGCAAAGCAACAGGCTTGAAAATTTATTATTTTTGTATTGTTTTGCGGCTAACTGCACACAGAGTTATTAGCATTAATAGCCAATATGCTGCGCCACCTTCAGGATCGCCTTTAGCTTTTTCATCTTCAGGTGCTTGAGTTACTTCAACAGTAAAGGATTTACTTACCTCAACCGTGCCGTCAGATACCACTAACGTGTAGGTATGAGTCCCTGCACTGAGGTTTGATAGATTTAATGAAGGGTTATGGATTTGCGCTTCATCTAAATGCTCGCCCTGCCAGGTATAAATTAACTCGTCATTATCTTTGTCTTTGGTATAGGTAACTATTTGCACAAACTCATCTGACATAATGGCAAAGTGGTCATTTTCAAAAGAAATCTCTGGGGCGTCATTAACGTTCAGTACTTCGATATTGAACACGGCAGATACGAAGTCCTGTGCATTATCTTTATTCGTTAATGTTAATGTGACCGGAACTGGTGATTTAGTGAAATAATCGGTTGTTGCAACAATAGTGAGCAATAACTGGTTGTTGGCCAACGTATGATCAATAGTAATGTTTTGATCTGCAATATCGATGTCAACTAACAGGTTATTATTTGCTACTGCAATAGGAACAAATTTAGCACCACTGTCTTCAGTAACAGATACTGTACTTAAACTTTCTAATGTTAAAAGCGTACCGACTTGAATGTCCGTTTGGTTACTGAACTCTAAACCAGAAGACACATTTTTCACTTTAACTGATAACAACTCGCCAACTTGCGCATCACTGCTAACCTTTACTTTAAAGTCAATGCGACTTGCTGCCGATTCAGGGCCTATGTAATCAAAACAAACAACTTTATCATTCTTAATTGCAGAGAATATTTCCACTTTGTCGTTTGCTTTCATAGAGTTGAAATACTCGGCGCCATGGTACAAGCCGCCGTAGGTATTTTTATAACCTTCAGATCCTATTAACCCGACATTGGCACTGTATAAAGCATCGTTGAATAACATTCCGCCATTAAAAGACCTTTCAGTATCATCAAATAGTGCTCGGCTAATATCATCGTAAGCAATCACAACTTCGTAAGCACCAGCAGTATTTTTAGCTTCACCGGTTTCCATGAATATTTGGAAGTCGTAGTTATCATTTCCATAATGATCCAACTCTGACGAATGGCTAGGCTCTGAGCCATTTAAGTAGCCAATATTTCCGGTATTGGTTGTACATTGAGTAACTTGCTCATCAAAACTGTTGGTACCGATAGCTTGGTTTTCACATACTTGTTTCCACGCGGTTTGTGCGTTGTCGTAATTGATCACAACTTTACTACCAAGAGTGGCAACGCTGATCCCTGATTTTGGCTTATCGGCGCTCGCTTCAGGTCGAAATGGCACAATAAATTGCTGACCAAATCCTTGTGCTCGCCAAAGAGGCGCTACAGCATCCACTAATTGAGAGCCGTTAAGACCACCATGATAGGCAAAATCAAGCGCACGGCTTTCATTTGGTAATCCCGTACCAAGAGGGTTGGCAGAGGCAAAATGGTGCAAGCCAATAAAACCATTACCAAACAGGTACATATAACGGCTTTGTGAGTAATCACTATTGCCAAAGAATGTGATCCATGGTGATTCTATATCTTGACCTTTGAACAATTCGGCAATATCAATAACTACATGTTCACGGTCTATGTATTGTTGGCCGTTATCGTCTTGTGAAGCCATCCAGTTGAATGGTCCCCACTGGTCATGATGAACACGTGCAGCCCATTCACGATCGCTTTCAACACTACCATCTTCATTTAATCGTCTTGGGTTTGACATAATGGTTTTACCCATTGGCGACAGTAAATAGTCTTTAGGCTCAGCCGCAGTATCTCGCATTGCGCTGCCAGTGATAGGTGTTAAATCTAAATCCAGGAAGGTGCCAGACGTTTGATCTTGGTAATTAGGAGTACGACATAGAGCATCATCTGCATTAGTGGTGACAGCGTATTCGCGTGCTAATTTTGCCGCACTGCGCATGCTACCTTGAACACGCAAATTACCATCTTGTACAAACGGAGTTAGGTCAACGTAGTCATTATCAGCAACAGTAATACTATTGTTCACAATCTCTAAATTTGATGGCAATTCAGCCTGTAAATTAAAGTTGCGCGTAGCTGGCGACATATTTTCATTAAACACTAACGCCATATTAATGGTGGCACCTGGGATTACGTCTTCAGGCTTTGACATTAAAACAACATTGGCAGCATCGCTTACACGGTTGATGTCAAGGTTAACGGTTTTAAAATTATCTACGGCAGTAAATGCGGTATAAACATTTTGACCAGCGTTAAGATCCAGATCCCAATGTACCGTTACCTTTTTAGTGCTTTCATTTGCAGTTAAATGAATATTTTCAGCAACAGTGTCTGAAACAACACCAGTAAAAGTCGAAACGGTGGTGGTTAACTCATCAGTCCAAAACTCGGTATAAGTAGGATCTGAAGAAATACTCCACTGATAGATAACCCAATAATCATCTTCTATAGGGTCAGTAATAGAGCAAAAGTTATTTGATCCAATGGTCGAGCCATTCGTTGAAAACGCTGAAGAAAAGTCAGAAATACATAATATTTCTTCTCTAAAATCAACATAACGGTTTTTGTTTAAGTCTCGGCCAATAGCAACTTTTAGTGCCGTTTTACGGTTGTTATCTAAGAATTTTCTGTTGGCTACCTTACCAGCCTCGGCAATAATTCTTTTACTGCCAGGCGCAACTCGTACCCATTCAACATAAGCTGTTTGGTTACTAATTTGTGCTTCAACATCAAAGATTGGGTCAACACAATATTGTGAATAAAACAGATAACAACTCATGTCATCCCAACCAGATATAGGTTTTAACACCGTTTCTACAGCATCAACAATGTTTGGCTGGTAAACGGTAAATTCAGGTGTGTTCACATCGTCAGTAGTGAAATTGGCAAGTACAGCAGAGCCTTGGTTCATATCGGTACTAACAAAGTGCATATCATTAGTAATATCAAGTTTTGTACCAACAACAACAGGCCAATGTGCTTCTGGGATACTTCTGTCTGTAGCAGAAAAAATTATATCTCCAGACGTTACAGACTCTTCATTATTTTTAATATCGCTGTCATTTTCATTATATTCATTGTACCAATTGCTGTACGTCCACCCTTCTCTGAAAGTTTCTTCAGTAACATTAAAGTTAATAGTAATCGTTTGGGTTTCACCTTTTTTCAGGGTAAATTGCGAAGGTGATATGGTGATATCAGCAGACGCGTAATCCATATACGTTTCAACTAACCAAGTTGCATCACGAGTTGCTTCAACAACACGGGTGATGGTACACGATGAGTAACATTGACGTTCAAGTACCCCTGGCAAGTTTAGCTCTGAAATATTGTTTAACGCAGGATCGGCACTTTGATAGTTTGCTACCGACTCATGCATGATCAAGCCAGTATTGATGGCTCGTTCAACATTCATTAAACCACTTCCCATGGTGTAAGCGTCAGGTACTCGCTCTACCTCATCATTAGAATGAACAGCAGGCTTTGCTGTCATGGTGATAGCAGAAATAACTTGAGATGGAGACCAGTCGGGGTGAGCTTGTTTTACCAAGACTGCAGAGCCTGATACTACAGCAGTGGCAATTGAACTACCGGTTTTTGTTAACCAATCAGACGCTATACCATATTCATTATATGGTCGCTGATCTGCCGATGCAGCTAATACATTAACGCCAGGAGCGACAACAGATGGCAACAGATGTTCGCCATTGACACCCGAACCAGGACCATAGCCTGTGGCATTGTCATACATGTAACCAAGTAAAGATGCATATCTAAACTCAACTATCGGGCGGATCATTGTTTCAATTTGTGCGCCGAGTTGGTTCGATTTAACGACCCATTGGTAGAAAGTATTAGACTGTTCTGTTTCAAGAACCGAAGTCATTGCAAACGTAGCTGGAAAATTACCGTCATAATTTAAGGTGATATTAGGCGACACGTAAGAAGTGGCTACCATTATCATACCGCCAGCACCTGCAGCTTTTACCTGGTCGGCCATGTGCTGGTAAGTTTGTGCGACACTACTATTGTTTGTATAGGAAATATTCCCTTCAACATCGACAAGACAAACAGCAATGTCAGATGGAGAAAAGGTATTTTCAGGAATGCTGGTACACGCTTTAAGTTCAGCAAGTTGCTTAACTGAATACGCAGTTGTATCTACGACGGTTTCAGCAGCAACCGGATGCCCAAGAAAGCCGTCTCCCGAGTAACCTGTATACGCCGCATATTCGTTGATAGGTGTTAATGTACTGCCTTCTTGACGCTTCGGGCGACTTTCTTCATCGCCACCTGAAATTTCATTGATTGCTGCATAGGTTGTATATGACTCAGACTTATCGGTGACACCAACACTCAGTAACCAAGGAGATGCGTGATCGGCTGAGCCAATTTCATTACTCGCCACACCAACAGCCGTTACTACTACAATTCCTGCCTGATGAGCATTTAAAAATGCCATCTCAACCGCGTCTAAGTATGGGTTAAGACTAGAGCCATTAACTTCAGCCATTGAGAAGTTAATCACATCGACTTCGTCTGAAATAGCATCATCTATCGCTTTTAAAACGGCCTCGTCGGCACAACTTGTGTCGTTTCCAAGTGCATCACAAACCTGGTAGGAAATTATTTGCGCATGTGGAGCAATACCAGAAACATCATAAGACGTTACTGCGACAGGAGTACCATCGTGTTGCCATTCTTTATAACTTGGAAAATGGCGAGCAACGCCTTCGATACCATTACCAGCAGCAACGCTGGCAACGTGTGAGCCATGGCCATTATAATCTTCACCATTTATATGCTGAAATTCATCTGACTCGTTAATGTTATATGTAACATTCGGAATGATCACATCATCAGGGTAAGAACGGATTCCGATCAACTTATTATTACAGCGCTGGTCACCATTATCAGCACAGTCACCTATAAATTCAGAAACTTGCGGAAAGGTATAGCCGTTCACTGTATTATCATCGGCAAATGATACGTGGTCACTGTTGATGCCCGTATCCAAAATACCGATAATCATGCCTTCGCCGCGATAAGATTTACTGCCTAAACTGGTTTCTCCAGCCCAAACAGCTTCAGTGCCTGCATCTTTTGGCAAACTAAAGGACTGCAATTTTGAATAGCCTAAACGGGCTACCGCTTTTACATCATTTAACTGCGATATTTGTTGAGCCGTTTGTTGGTCAACTTTAATGGTAAAACCGTTTAGGGCTTGAGTGTAATTAAAACGAGGCTTTACATTTATGTTTAACGCAGCAAGTTTGTTAACAAGGGAATGCTGTTTGCTAAGTAAATGTGCTTGATAATCATGCACCGTACTGAACTTCTGTTTAAGCTCTTCAGGATTATTCGTTTGTTGAAATGCATTTAAACTAGCGGAACGATTAAATTCAAATTCGTTATATGCTGTTGCTGAGTCCTCAGGTAAAAGCACTACGTAAGTATGTTCACCGCTAAGGTTAGGATCGAATGAAAATTTGATTTTCTTTTGAGCTGATAACTTGTGATTGAAAGAACCTGCTGGCAACGATGTTGCAGCTTCTTTTAACATTTGTTGACTAACAATAGCCTGATTGCTTACCTGAGAAAGCGGCGAACTTATTTCACCATTTGTTGCAGCTGTGGCCACACCAACAGAATAAGCAGTCACCAACATTGAACTTATAAAACGTTTAACTTCCAAGAAATTCCCCTTAAATTTAATGAGTTAGGGTAAAGTGCCGTAATCGGCTTATAATAATTTTCCCATGATTATCTTTTAGTGAAGGCGACGGGGTTGTTAAAAAATGTTAAACAGCTTGCTGTTAATTTGAGAAGTTAAAGTTAACGGCTCAAGTTAAGCTATAAGTTACAAGTCATTGAGGGGATTATTAGACGGTAATTATTTTAGTTTCGTAAATCATTTGTTAAAAATTGTTAAAACACAACCCCACCACACACACATACAAAACCGCAACAAACACAACTAAGCACCTGTTAAATAAGGGATTTTATTTAACACACCATTTAATCCGACGATTTATCTTTGATGCTATCAACAGCAGTAAATTTGAGATGGTGTTAGTTTAAATTTGCAAATTAAATCTTCAGTCAAGCTCGACGTTGATGGCTAAAAATTAAGATTTATGAATCAAATTAAGAAGAGAACTAAGATGAACAATAAAGCATTCATGTTATGTAGCGTCTTGTTACTTTCTGCCTGTGGTGGCGGTGGTGGCGGTGGCGGTACAGAGAAAAAAATAACTCAACCTCCAACAAATCCACCAACGGTTTCTATTACTGCAGTGACTTCTGCACCAGAACAAACTGAAGTGGTGCTAACACCAAGCATTAGTTTTGATAGTTCAACGTTAAAGTCAGCACTATGGTCACAAGTGTCTGGCCCAACCGTTGACGTCGTCACTGGTGAAAATCAACAAGCCAGTTTTTTAGCTCCTGTTGTTAAAGTACAAGATGGTGAGCAAACGTTAGAGTTTTCTTTAACCGTTACCGATAATAATGACTTAACTACAACAGAAAGCGTAGCTGTTACGGTACAGCCGATTAACACTAACCCGGTAATAACAACAGCAAACATTGAAGCCATCGCCGAGCAAAGCTCTTATACTTTTGCAGTAGAAGCTACTGATAATGACGGTAGCATTGCAAGTTTTTCTTGGACAACAGAAAATCAAGACGTTGTTATAAGCGATGCTGACAAAGTGAATGCTAGCTTTACAGCGCCGCAAATAGAAACGTCTGTTGTCATTGATTTTACTTTAACGGTAATCGATGACGAAAACGGTGAAACCTCAAAACTTATTTCGGTTCCAGTAAACCCTGTGGTAAGCGGTATGTTAGTTGGAACTGAGTTTAACCCGGTTAACACTAACTCCACACCGATAGAAGAGCGCGATGTGGTGATATATGACTTGGTGTCAAATCAGATCCTTGGTAGCACTAAACCAAACACTGACGGTAGCTATTCAGTTATGCTGCAAGATAGCGCCTCTTTATTAAATGGCATCAAAGTAAGCGCTACCAAAGACGTTATTATAGAGTCCAGTGAAACTCCAGGTGAATTTTTCACCAGTAAAGAAACTGAGCTTGAAGCAATATGCTATAGCGAAGAGCGACACAGTTGTAATGCTACGCCGATATCTTTTTTAGTAGCTCGAGTACTTGATTTTAAAGAAGACATATCAACTCGTAGTCAAGCCAAAGAATACCTTGAGCAAGCTCTTAATATTAATTTATCAACCGACCCATTTCTTGATACCGCTAATAACAACGGTATTGATATTAATGTTATACAAACAGCATTATTGTCGAGTGAATTAACTTACACAGGTTGGGCAAATAGTGTGTTGGGCTTTATTGAAGGGTCTACAGAAGATGTAGCAACCATGGCAACTTATTTTACAAATATTGATGCGGCACGTTTAGGCGTAATTATTACCTCAAACTCTGCTACTTTAATTGAAAATGCCTTTGATATTGTCGATTTTACCGCAACTGCCAATTTGTTTGGCGAACTTCCCGATGGCAATTCTGGCATTTACAATTACCAATGGGAATTGCCTCAAGGCCATGACATTACCGTAGAAAATGACGACACTACATCAAAGCTGTTACGAGTTAAGTTACCTGATGTTGAACAAGACACGCCTTTAACCTTCATGGTAACAGTTACAAATGACGACTTCGTTGCAAGCAATGAGATCACGTTAACGGTAAAACCTGTTGAAACTGTAGATAACACAATACCAAAAATTGAGACCTTAAAGGATGCGATATTTGAGTCAAATAGCGATATTGTAATAACCGCCAGCGCATCAGATGGCCAAGATTTCGCTTCGCAGCTTAGTGTTAGCTGGCAGCAACTTTCAGGACCAAATGTAACTCTAGAGTCTACAAACAATTTTACGTTAAGCTTTAAAACACCAGAGGTGCTTGCTGAAGCCGAAAAATTAGTTTTTGAGATCACAGTAATAGACTCAAACTTTGGAGCTGCGACAGACACTGTCGATGTTTATGTAACTAAAGTTATTGAGTTATCTGCATTCAGCTTAAATGACACAGGGGTTACTGACTGTGGAAATTATGCATTCGATGGCGGCGCACATAATAACAATGTTAATTGTTTAGCACCCGTAGGCTCTGAGCCATTGCCAAATAATCAAGACGCCCATTTTGGTCGTGATGTTGATAACAATGATGATACGGATGGTGTTGCAGGATTTAACTATTCTAAAATAGCTGCAGATGGCACAGTACTAAGTAATGACGCAACCGAGTGGTCTTGTGTGCTTGATAATGTAACTGGTTTAATGTGGGAACGTAAAACAAGTGCAAAAGATATTCATGGTATTGACACCGTATTCTTCTATTTTGATACCGATTACTCTAAAAATGGTGGTCGACCTGGATACATTTTAAAAGATCCTGAAACAAACGAGCCTATTTTAGACATCAATGGCAAAGAACAGGCCAATAAAGATGAATGTAGTGAAAGTGAAGCTGTTTGTTTAACGACAGAAGAGTTTGTTGCTGAAACTAACCAAGAAAACTTATGTGGTTATGCTGATTGGCGCATGCCTCATAAAACTGAGCTTATGTCTATTGTAAATTATAATGCTGCGAGCATTCCAACAATAGATGCCGGTTATTTTCCATTTACCAAATCAGCGCCTTATGTAACCAGTACTGGCATTGGTGAACAACGTACTGTCGGAATATATGAAACCCGTAAAGTAGCAATGGTTCACTTTGCTGCTGGTGAGTCATACTATTTCAATAAGAATTTTATTGGCAATTCAACAGCATCACGAAGAATAGCAGCAAGACTGGTACGAGTGGATCAAAGTCAACCTATTCATGCTCATGGAGATATTATTGATGGCAAACAAACCTTTGACAGTGTTTGCAATGGTTTTGAAACTAAGCTTTATCCGCAACTGCCTTTAAAAGACGAGTGGTCAAAAATGTATTGTTCTAACATGGATGCCACCAATGAAGCATGTCCTGATAATCATAAAGGCCTAAGTGGCGATTCTACAGGCAAGTGTTGTGCATACACAGTTGAAACCAGAGAAAATCAAAAAGACCGTGCCATTTGGGGAAGTGGTGATGAGTTAGAAGTGCTTGATGTTGAACTAGGCTCTTGTTGTTCTTCTGAAGGTTGTCGTGGACTTTCAAATGGTTCGTTTAACTTAGATGCAATGGCACAATAGGAATTAGGTATGAAAAATTTAAATTTATCCGCACTAATAGGCAGTACATTACTACTAACAAGTGCCGCATCTGTTGCTCAAGACCAACATGGTGAAGCGCCAATAAATCAAAGTTGTATGTATAACATTGAGCAATCGGCTCCGTTAAATCGCTATAGAATTAACAGTGGTGGTGCCACCGTTTTTGATAAAGTGACAGGGTTAACTTGGTCACGTTGTGATTTAGGTCAAAGCTGGAATGATTCGCTTGGCTATTGCGAAGGCGCAAAGTTAGAAGTTAACTGGCTAGAGGCCAACCAACAAGCAACTAACTATGAAGCTGGAGGATTAACCGGTTGGAGACTGCCAAACATCAAAGAATTGGCGACCCTTACCGAAGATAGATGTTCTCTACCAGCGATGAATACTGAAATATTTAATAGCGGCACTGGCTATGAGTATTATTATAGTTCTACTCCATATGTGTTTGATGCTACTCATAAAAAAGTAATGGTATTTAGCGCTCGTATATCAGAAGTTTTAGCTTACGAAAAAGACAACACGTTGAACGTGAAATATGTACTTAAGTAGTTTTACAAGACTTTAAATAATAGCCCTGCTTAGCAGGGCTTTTTTATGCGTTTAAATGGTCACTTTACGTATATGGAACTCTATTAAGATGGATTGTATTCGTTCACCAACATTTTAGTCAGCAACTATTTACCCATAATTAGAGCGTTATCCTACTTTCAATTCTGGTACAAATTTGACGTTAACTATCTGAAAAGGTTAAGGTCTGTTTCACGCCCTGAGTCCTTCAGTCAACTAAATATTCGCAATCAATGGTGAGTTTCTATCTTTCAAAGCCTGCAAATATCTACTCTCTGAGTAAGGCGTTTTCGACTTCCAACAGCGAAATAATATACGTACCCATTTGAAAGCTAAACTCCGAACAGCGGCTTGATGAGAGCCTCCTTTGGCTCTTTGTTGGTCGTAATACAGTTTCGCCCAGAATGACTGATATATAGATCTATCCGCCCATTCAATGAATGATTGTCTGAGAAATTTTGAACATTGCCAACGCCAGTGAACCCAACATTTTTTGCCACTTCGTTCTGTTACAGGGGCTATACCTGCGTACATTTGAATCTCTGATGCTGTGTCAAAACGAGATCGATTTTCTCCCATAGCGACCAGTAATCTGGGCGCTAAACATATGCCTGTTCCTGGTAACGATTTAAACAAATCAGCATCGGGCATCTCTTTGAAAATAAGTGCTATCTCAACATCATATTCTTTAATAGATTTAATGACGGTATGAAGCTGTTTAACTAGCGTCGAACTAAGCAGTTCATGAGTATCAATGACGGCTTTATCGTCTGTCAGTTGAGTTGACTCTTTGATTGAGGCTATGCGTTTTTCTAGCAATGTTACTGCGTTACCACCGTGCTCCAAGAAGAACTGTCGGACAGTTGATTCGTGAGCTCGACGTAATTTTTGAAGACTTGGCCATCGTAATATGAAGTCAGCAAATAATTTTGTATCACGATGACTGAACCAGCTAAGTGGTTGAGGGTAATACTGTTTTAACGTGTTATTTAATCGATTAGCAAACCGCCGCCTATCTTCAACAAACCGACGACGTTGTTCGACTAAGAATGCGAGTTTACGCATATCCTCACTTTCCAATTTCAACGGCGTGATCAGTTTTGGATAATTGATCATTAAACCCAATGCAATTTCAGCATCCGTGGGATCATCTTTAGCACCACTTGGCGAAAATGCTGAACGGTACTTGGCAAGCATGGCAGGATTGATTGGAAATATGGTGATGAAATCATACTTCTGTAATGCATAAACAATCGGTCCTCGACATAGCTCTACGGCCGCATGAATATTACCTTTGTATTGCTTATGTAGCTTTAAAATCCATTCATCGACAGATTCTGGTGAACTATCAACAACAACGAATGAACGACTTCCATCGGGTAGCTGAATACACACATCGTGTTTCTTGGTTGCCCAATCAATACCAATGTGTAATATTGGTTTTTGTTTCGTAGTCATGTGCTATCTCCTCATAGTAAAGTCAGGAGAACCAAGGCTCTTCGAAATCAATATAATGAGCTGTTTGAAGCGAGCCCTGAGTATTCGTTATAGAGCTTGGTAGTACCTGCAACATCGAAGCTAAAAGAGTAAACATACAAGTTGTTCTGAGCGAGTTATTCGTATGAAGCAGGCACATGACCTGAACTAAATAAGTATGGTTTAATTCAGGACTAAAAGATTATATAGAGCGATAAGCAGAAGTCACCTCCCTAGTTCAACTAATGGAATATACCTAAATGAAAGCAAGTAAGTTTAAATATCCATTAATAGTTTTGATGGTTGTTTTTGTGTATGTATTCGCTAGTGAATTTATAAATAAAGATAAGTGTTTAGATTCAGGCGGAAGCTGGAATTCAGCATTACAAATTTGTGAGACAGAGAGTTTTTCATCCGTTAACTTAGTTAAAGTAGATAAGTCTGAAGCTAAGATGATGTTGTTTAGTGATGGAAAATTAGTTAGGGAATATGACGTAGTTTTTGGTGCAAATCCTCAAGGGCATAAACAACAAGAAGGCGATGAAAAAACACCTGAAGGAACATATAGCTTGGACTATAAAAAGGAGGATTCTTCATTTTATAGAGCAATGCATATCGACTACCCGAACAATATAGACACAGCTAATGCAAACAAGCGCGGTGTCTCAGCAGGTGGTTTCATAATGATACATGGACAAAGAAATTATTTGGGGTGGTTATCAGCAATTATGCAAAATTTTAATTGGACTGATGGCTGCATAGCATTGACTAATGACGAGATGGATGATTTCATGGAGTTAGTCAGCGTCGGAACCGAAATTCAAATAGAATGGTAACGGCTGCTTCGAGCGAACAACAGCCGTAGAAACGGAATTTAAATAAAGGAATATGGAGCTATGGTAATTAAACAAATAACAGCAATAACATTAAGATTTTTAGCTCTCACTCTTCTAATCAAATTAACACTAAATATCCCAATGATATTAATGTTCTTAAGTTCATACGAATCTTATATGCAACAAGATATTCCTATATTCTTATATGTTGGTCTAATAGCTAATTTCGTGATTGTAGGGTGCATTTCAGCCTACTTAATATGGAAAGTTTCAAAATCAATTATCGAAAAAGCTCCTACCAATACTGAAAGTTGGATGAGTGAAGATAATCAAAAATTCTTAATTCAATTAGGCGGCATCTATTTTATTGTTAATGCATTAGTGTATTTGCCAGCAGCCATAGGTCGATTGCCAAATAGTCAGCACATTGTATTTGAAAATACTCTTTCAGTGGTTGGTTGGCTAATTCAATTACTTATAGGTATCCTAATAACAACTAGAGCAACACACTGGCATAAGCTGCTACTTAAGCTGAGAAGCAGAACATAACTTATGGCGGTTAAGAGCGAATGAGAGACAGTCAGTAGTTGTATGGAAGTTATGGATAGACGATATAAAATGCGAATTGAACGCTATTGGAACAAAATGGAAAAACAAGCTGACGAAGCATTATCAAAGCTTGATTTCAACGAATGGTTCGATTTATGGCATACCCATCCTGATTGGGATGGGAAAGGTAACTCTAGGCCAGAGAATCGTCAAAGAGCATCTACACTTACAATCCAATTACTTCAAAAAGTGGAAGACTTATCAGGCAATAGCAAAAAAACTATTCAATGCTTTGCTATTGTTTGTGAAGACACCATGGAAAATTCAGTTTACATTCATAGTGAAAATCCAAATGGGTCACAATTTCCATTTTTATTTGAAGATGTAAATTGGAGTCAAAAAGTTGACGAGCTAGAATCCATTATTAACAAAGAACTATACGAATATGGTGTGTTTAATAAAGATGACTCACAAACTTATTTCATTCGTAAAAAAAGTTAGCTACACCGCAACGTGGTTTGAGTACACAAGTTTGACCTTAAGCTATTGAAAAGGTTAAGGTCTGATAAGAGCGAGCAGCGGTCGTTGGCAACAATAGTATATATATGAATAAGCAAGAATCAAAACTAACTCAGTGGGCTATTGAATTTTTGTGGCTAGCTATTCCGTTTGGAGTATATATTGAGTCTAAAAACTATATTTACCTTTTCATGCTGCCTTTATGTTTGTCATGTGTGATTTTTGGTAGGCTAAAAATTAGAGCTAAATCCGATGCAATTATTGAGCATGAAAAAATAATTAAATACTCGAAGTATGAATGGCAGTCTGGTTTCATGGTTTTTGTACTGACTGCTGGAATTTATATCTTTAATATGACTTAAGATGCTGACCTTAGTATTTCTAATATCAAGGTCGGCAAAGAGCGAACAGCAGTCATAAACGTAATTTAACCCCCTTTGATTAAATCCCTGAACTATTGAGTACCCAATGAGTAAAAATTTATATTTAATAATGTTCTCTGTTGTCACTTTAGTAGGTACATCATATGTCGGAATTAAAGGTATAAATTACTACATTGACAAAAAGTCGGCGGAGATTGTAGAAAACACTTTAGCAGATAATACAATCTCGCATTTAGAGTCACTGACTGAAGTTCAGTTGCTCTTAAACGAAAATAAAATTTCAGAAGCTTCTTTGAAGTTAAAAAACAATGCTGATACATTGAAATATATTTTGAAGAACCACTGCAACTTAAAGAGGTGCGACCTTGCCCTTAGAGAGTATTAGATTGACCTTAAGCTTTTCAATAGGTTAAGGTCTGTTAAGAGCGAACAAGAGACAGTCACCACCTAGTTAATTTATGGATATTATGGAAAATATTTTAGGGATAATCCTTATTTCATTCTTGTGTTTCTGTGGAGTATTTAGTCCACTTCTAATGCCACTTTTTGTTAAAGAAGAACACAAAGATAAATTCCCTCGATACATGGATGCAATTCAACCTCCTTATGTTTACCAGAGTAAATGGTTCAAACCCAAAGGTATTATGCTTCAAAGGCTCGCTCTTATTGTGTGGATACCTGCACTAGTTTTAGCGTTATATATGTGGTTAACTGGTCAAATAAACCCATGACAGCTAAATCGACATCACAGGCTGTAATGAGCGATTCTCGGACGGTCAGCATTATGATAACAGCAAGGAAGAATGTGTGCGTAATCTAGTAACAATTTTCTTAATCCTTTTTTCTATTAATTGTTTTGCCACCCAGCAAATAGAAGATGATTTTATTGTAGATGGTAAAGCATATGAGCTAGGACAGTTTCAGTATCCATTAGAAAATTTGTACAAATTTGAAGATATTCATTCCATGTTGGGCACACAAGGAGTCTGTACCGCTAATTGGAGGGATTACAAAGCTACATGGGAGCTTAAAGATAATGAATTGTGGATTAACTCCATGGTAAAGGGGGCTTGTGAAAAAGAGCCTGCACTAGTTGATCCCGTGTTATTTTTTGGTGAAGAAGAATACCCTGTTAAGGTCGTATGGTATAACGGAGACATAAAGCTTCGTCTTTCCAGTAATGATTATCAAACATGCCTAGATGATATAGGTGGTGAAAGACCTATCGGCTATAAATATAGTGCTGATGTTTATGAGTTTTCCGCTGGAAAATTGGTGTACAAATCTAAACAAACAATAACTAAAGTTTGGGAACACGCTTTAGCAGACTGTACTAGTCATGGGCAGGAATGAGCGAGCAGCAGACAAAATAAGAGAAATAAATTCATCTCATGAAGTACATATTTTTATTTTTATCTTTGTTAATTTCCCAAAGTGCCCAAGCTTTATCTGGCAACCTTATGTCACTAGGGAATAGTTGCACTCATCAAAAAGAAATTGTTTCTCTGACTAGTCATAACTTTCTTGATGACAATATGTATGAACTTGAGGCTTTTGGTGAGTATTCTATTTATTTCTACTTTTGTAACGAAGAAAATATTGTAAATGAAATTTCTATGTTTCAGAGGTATATCGAAAAGAATATTGCAGTTAGCCAATATGAACGTGCAGTTAAAAAGCTAACTAAAAGGTTTGGTTCTCCTTCATTTGATGGGAGCCAATTATCTAAAAATATACCTTCTGAATTAACTAAGCCTTTCATTTTTAATAAACAATGGTCTATAAAAGGAATGACACATTACGTGAGTGTCGAGAAAATAGGATACGAAGGGAAATGGACTTTCTATTACCGCATATCTATGGCACAAATTTGACCTTAACATACTGAAAAGGTTAAGGTCTCCTTCACGCCCTGAGTCCTTCAGTCAACTAAATATTCGCAATCAATGGTGAGTTTCTATCTTTCAAAGCCTGCAAATATCTACTCTCTGAGTAAGGCGTTTTCGACTTCCAACAGCGAAATAATATACGTACCCATTTGAAAGCTAAACTCCGAACAGCGGCTTGATGAGAGCCTCCTTTGGCTCTTTGTTGGTCGTAATACAGTTTCGCCCAGAATGACTGATATATAGATCTATCCGCCCATTCAATGAATGATTGTCTGAGAAATTTTGAACATTGCCAACGCCAGTGAACCCAACATTTTTTGCCACTTCGTTCTGTTACAGGGGCTATACCTGCGTACATTTGAATCTCTGATGCTGTGTCAAAACGAGATCGATTTTCTCCCATAGCGACCAGTAATCTGGGCGCTAAACATATGCCTGTTCCTGGTAACGATTTAAACAAATCAGCATCGGGCATCTCTTTGAAAATAAGTGCTATCTCAACATCATATTCTTTAATAGATTTAATGACGGTATGAAGCTGTTTAACTAGCGTCGAACTAAGCAGTTCATGAGTATCAATGACGGCTTTATCGTCTGTCAGTTGAGTTGACTCTTTGATTGAGGCTATGCGTTTTTCTAGCAATGTTACTGCGTTACCACCGTGCTCCAAGAAGAACTGTCGGACAGTTGATTCGTGAGCTCGACGTAATTTTTGAAGACTTGGCCATCGTAATATGAAGTCAGCAAATAATTTTGTATCACGATGACTGAACCAGCTAAGTGGTTGAGGGTAATACTGTTTTAACGTGTTATTTAATCGATTAGCAAACCGCCGCCTATCTTCAACAAACCGACGACGTTGTTCGACTAAGAATGCGAGTTTACGCATATCCTCACTTTCCAATTTCAACGGCGTGATCAGTTTTGGATAATTGATCATTAAACCCAATGCAATTTCAGCATCCGTGGGATCATCTTTAGCACCACTTGGCGAAAATGCTGAACGGTACTTGGCAAGCATGGCAGGATTGATTGGAAATATGGTGATGAAATCATACTTCTGTAATGCATAAACAATCGGTCCTCGACATAGCTCTACGGCCGCATGAATATTACCTTTGTATTGCTTATGTAGCTTTAAAATCCATTCATCGACAGATTCTGGTGAACTATCAACAACAACGAATGAACGACTTCCATCGGGTAGCTGAATACACACATCGTGTTTCTTGGTTGCCCAATCAATACCAATGTGTAATATTGGTTTTTGTTTCGTAGTCATGTGCTATCTCCTCATAGTAAAGTCAGGAGAACCAAGGCTCTTCGAAATCAATATAATGAGCTGTTTGAAGCGAGCCCTGAGTATTCGTTATAGAGCTTGGTAGTACCTGCAACATCGAAGCTAAAAGAGTAAACATACAAGTTGTTCTGAGCGAGTTATTCGTATGAAGCAGGCACATGACCTGAACTAAATAAGTATGGTTTAATTCAGGACTAAAAGATTATAAAGAGCGACAAGCGGACGAATTTGGGTTAAGGAAAACTATGATTAAAAAAATATTTATCGCGAGTTTAATCACTATTTTTTTTGAGTTTGCATTTTCGTTGATATTTATTAAAGCATTTACATTGGCAATAGACTCAACAAAAACATTAGCCATGTCAGATTTATTTGGTTTGGGAATGATTGCTGCTCTAATTGCTTGCATTGTTGTAACTGTCTGGGCTATTCCTGTTCATCTTGTTTTAAATAAATTAAAGAAATTCCATATAGGATGGTACATCCTGTCTGCCTTAATTCCTTGTTTGGGTCTTATTACTTTAGAGCTGCAATCAACTCATCCTGTTCCTGCTTTGGGGCTGCCTAGTATTTTATTTGGAGTTCCAGGAGCTGCCGTATTTTGGTACTTTTCAGTCTATCGTATAGGAGCAATGACTCATAGACCAAAGTGTAGCGAGAAGCGGTCGACTGCATAAAGCCAAAAGGACGATAAGATAATGAAATTGATGAATCGGGTTAGAATAATAATGGCTGTGTGGGGAATCACATGTCTGTTTTTTGTTGGTCTGGGCCACCTTGGTGGTATAATAACAAAAATGTCTACCCCTATGGCTTTTTCAGCTATCGAGAGTAGTTACATCAAACTTGATTCGTTATCTGAAGAAGAACTGAAAGATTATGACTTTCTTAAGTCAAGGGTTCTATTAAATGGCCAAGGGCAGAAGAATTCTTCAGCGCAAGCGAGAAAATACCTAACTCGCGTAGGATTGGGGAATGCTGTTATTTTTTTTGTTTTAGCCATATTTCTTCCTAGCATAATAAAGCGGCTAGCGGTGCCTAAACCTAGGTCACATTAAACGCTGCTTCGCAACAAGATTGTTATTAAGCATACTAATTATGAATGACAGCTTGTGGCACTTTTGACACGGTTGCGTCATACGAGGTTATCGCGTAAGTTATTGAAAAGCCGAACGGCAAAAATGAGCGAACAACAGCCGTTGACGCTTATTCATATCAAGCATAACTGATTAGGGAAATATGGCAGTTATATCAAAAACAAAACTTAGCCTTAGAGTGATTGGTGATGAACTTATCCCTGACGAGGTAAGTAATTTATTAGGTTGTGAACCAACAATTGAAAGACGTAAAGGAGAGCCTTTTTCTTGGAACAAACAACTGGAACAACACCGATTAGCTAAATCAGGAATGTGGCGTTTAGAAGCTAAGGATAAAATTCCTGGCAATATAAACGAGCAAATTTCCGAACTTTTAATTCAAACATCTAGTGACATGGATGTGTGGCGTTCTTTATCTGAAAAATATACTATTGATTTATTCTGTGGCTTTTTTATGGAATCTTGTATGGAAGGTATTAGTTTATCTTCACAATCAATAAAGGACCTCGCCGACAGGTTCATAGAAATCGAATTTGATATATATGGACCTGATGATGAATAAACCTCATCAGTGGCGGGTTAGAGCGAACAACAGCCGTAGAAACGGAATTTAAATAAAGGAATATGGAGCTATGGTAATTAAACAAATAACAGCAATAACATTAAGATTTTTAGCTCTCACTCTTCTAATCAAATTAACACTAAATATCCCAATGATATTAATGTTCTTAAGTTCATACGAATCTTATATGCAACAAGATATTCCTATATTCTTATATGTTGGTCTAATAGCTAGTTTCGTGATTGTAGGGTGCATTTCAGCCTACTTAATATGGAAAGTTTCAAAATCAATTATCGAAAAAGCTCCTACCAATACTGAAAGTTGGATGAGTGAAGATAATCAAAAATTCTTAATTCAATTAGGCGGCATCTATTTTATTGTTAATGCATTAGTGTATTTGCCAGCAGCCATAGGTCGATTGCCAAATAGTCAGCACATTGTATTTGAAAATACTCTTTCAGTGGTTGGTTGGCTAATTCAATTACTTATAGGTATCCTAATAACAACTAGAGCAACACACTGGCATAAGCTGCTACTTAAGCTGAGAAGCAGAACATAACTTATGGCGGTTAAGAGCGAACAACAGCCGTTAAAGCTTTTCATTAGATAAAGGGATTTATGAAATATTTAATTGTACTAAGCTTACTTTTTACTTCATTAGCTGATGCAAGTGAAAAAGACGAAATAGAAATCAATTTATCAAAATTACCCACAGGACAGCACCTTCGAGTGGAGTGGTATGGTTTTCCTGTTTTAATACTCAAACCTAATACAGAACAGCTAGATGCCATCAAGGATAATAAAACAAGAATCTCTGAAGAAATCCAGAGTCAGGCTTTTCAAAACTTTGCCAGATCAAGCGGTAATGAAAGAGCTAGCGTATTATACGATTCAACTATCCAAGCTTATCAAAATGGTTCGTTAATCCATCCATACCCATTAATTGTATTAATGGCTGTAAGTCCTACTCAAGGGTGCGCTATTGGAGCACAAAAGACAGAAAACATTTTAATTAACCCTTGTAATAAAGTTACTTATTCACTTGATGGAAGAGTATTAAATTCAAATGGAAGATTTGCCGCTAACTTATTGATACCTAAGTATTCGGTATCAGACAACAAATTAAAAATAAGCGCCCCAAAACTTGCCAAGCTTAGAGATTTTTCTCCTGATATCTTAGCATCAAATCAATCAAAAGAGGCTATGGTTTGGGAAGCCGTTTCGTGGGATAAACTGGACGTCTTAAATCACTTGGTAAATAAAGATAAGTCTATATTGAATATCAGAACAGGTGTTGGCTGTAATCTTCTGCATGTCGCCTCAAATAAATCGTCCCAATTAGTTAGTCACCTTATCGACAATGGACTATCTACAACGCTTATTTGCAATGGAGGATATACTCCTATAATGCTTTCTCTTCTTACGAAAAACACTGAAAATGCAATTCTTTTAGCTAAAAGCGGTGCGAAAACATCTTCATATTGTGAGCAAGGCACCTGTGCTAAGTCATTGCAGGAATATTTAACATCAGAAGCTAGGTATTCAGAAAAAGAAGCGAATGAAGTTATAAATCAGATAAAAGCTGCTAGATAACCAATGACTGAAAGTGGCACAAAGCAGACCAATCAAAGATCCTGAAACAAGTTCAGGAAGTCGAAACTTTTATAGCCACGATACGCTTAATGAGGTCCCCGATGTCGCTTTGGCTCGACAATTGCTCCTGCATTGTTCTAACTACGTGCATCCATGCACTAGTCCTCGAGGATGACGGCGTATTTTCTCTACTTCCGCTCCTGGCACAAAGCAGCTTGATTAAGTCACCTTGAAACTAGAGGAGTTCCCACCCAAAAGCACGGTGGGATGACGGTGTTCCTTTTCTTATTTGAACGTGTTTCTGATTGGAAAAAAAGCAGGCGAAACCACGGACTCCCGCCTCGGCTCGGGCATCCTGCTTCGCTCTATCTTCTCCATCCGTGGAGTCGTTCGCGGGAATCACGGTGAACCTTTAAGATACCTTGCTTATCGCTCTCCTTTAAAGTAACTATTAGCAACGGAGAATGCTCTTTTGCCAATTTTTTCTCCCATTAATCGTCCGGGTATATCATCTGCTGGGGGATGAATTCCTCCCCAAATTCTAGATAAACTGCATTGATCTGATGCATCACGGTAAGTTGCCCACTGCAAGGTCATACTGACGCTTGGGCCTTGTTCAAACACTAAAAATTCATTGGCGTTTACTTCAAAGCCACTCATTCCCCCAGGGAAATATGCACTGCCCGTCAGCTCTGTCATTAACTCTGCAGCGGCTCTTGAGAATGTTGAGTGACCAGATACATAACCGGCAAATGGCGGGGTTACAAAAGAAGGTCGTTGATAAGGCCACCAATTTTCAGCCAAAATCCAATCAACTCCAGCAGTATCAGTTTCTGGGTTCTGTATATAGTCAGGTCCTTTCCAAGCAAACACTTTAATTTTTCCAATGTGCTCACCATCATTGCCTGCGAGTGGGTCTTCAGCTGTAACCAATTCAATTAAACCATCATCTAACGGTATGCCGTCTTCATGATAAGAAGGCAGAGAATCGTCAGTGCTTTGCCCTAAATCAGCCATAGCACGAATTGACGAAACTGGACGAATGTAGTCATACCAACCCTTTATTCCCCAGGCTGTAATAGCGGAGTCATGCATGGCACCGCCTAGTGCAAAATAAGCTTTTACGTCAAACTCCAAGGCATCAAGTTCATCACCCTGGCCGGCAAACTTACGTTCAAAGTCTGCGTGTTCTATTACAGTATTTAAAATGACAAACCAATGTCCAGGAGGTGTTTCAGAGTCTGGTCCGTCAGCCCAAAATTCTGCCAATACTCGTGCGTAGTCACCACGTGGTACCATTTGAGGTTGATATGGTTCATTTGTGCTTGGGTTTAAGTTGTATCCTTTACCAATATCTCCCCCTGCATACTCTTTATAAAACTGTGGCATATCAACAAAATTGCGAGGCATGGTGTTGATATCTATATTTCCTTGGCTGGCTGGTGAAATGTCAATCAATACACCATCAGCAGGATCTAATTGAGAGGACCATTTACTGACTAAGGCGAAATTCCATTTATATTGTTCGGCAAGTTCGCCATCATAGGTTGGCGGCATACCGGGATCATGGTACACGTAATAATTAAAACCATCTCGTTCATGAATCGTTAAGTCATCTTCACTTAATGAGAACGGTGCAACTTGGCCCCATTCAGGCCCTAAAAACTCGATTGCACCGTCAACTTCATTACCAGATTGATCAATGTAGGTGCCAAGATTTAGCGATTGCCATCTATTCATATCAGAAATATTGGGATTACCTGAAAGCTCAGGTTGTAAAGGCTCATTAACTGGTTGATACGCTATATTTGAATAAAGAATGTCCTCTTTAGAGCCATCTTTAAAACCATATTGAATGTAACAATCTGCTATATAGTTTCCTAACGCTGCAGCGCTTCCTTGGCTAAAGTCCATGCTTTCATTGGCAATGTCATAACCTAGGTTCTGCATAAATGCATCAGCGATTTCGAAAGTATCATCTTTGTCAGGTGATAACTTAAAACGGTGTTGAATAAGTCGATAACTGGCGTAGCTTATTGCTTCTTCACGTGCAGTTAGAATATTTTCAACAGAAATTTTATCGTCATAAGTGCATTGAGAACCCAATAGTTCCTTGCCTAACAAGTAAGTAGACGATACGTCTGAAAAAGCGGCCCAAGCATCATACATGGCCGCAGAGGTATGGAATAAATTGCGAGCATGTACCGTTGGCCTAGCAAAGTCATTGCGAATACCTTGTAACAAAACATCATTCCACTGTCTAGCTACAGAAGGGACTGCGGATTCAGTTTCATCAACGGGAAGAAAGTTATCATCAATAGGCGATGATTCATCATCTGAGCCACAACCAGTTAACACGGTTACAGCCAATAATGGAGGGATTAAATATTTACTGCTCATTTAATTATCCTGTGTTTATTGTTCTATTATTAAACTCTGATTGGCGTCTACATCAGTGATTATTTGTAAATGTCCGTTTGGCCATTCAATGGTTATACGCTCTACTTTACTATGATCTGCAAGACCAAAGTGTAACTCTGCAGGGTTGTGCGAGGTGAAATTATTGTTGATATTTACTTCCCGCATTTGGGTAGTATTTGCAACGTTGATTGTCACTTTAGCACCGATTGCAAATCGATTTTTTTCTGGGGTTGTTAATTTTAATTTTAAAAAGTTGCCTAAATTGCTGCCATTTACATTTTCATAAAACACTAACGCATTCTTGCCGTCATCATTATTTTGTAGGAGCAAATCAATATCACCATCGTTATCGGCATCAAAACAAACAACCGCTCTGCCCTGACCTTTCTCTGTTAATCCTAGTTTTGTATTTTGACTGTCGAAGCCCCCATTGCCATCGGCAATAAACAGCTTAACGGTGTCTTGATTAAAATCTTCAGTACCTTGTTCTCGTTCACCATAGGATGTCCATCCATTAGTTTGAAAAATATCTTGATGACCATCATTATTGAAATCAGCAAAACAACTTCCCCAAGACCAGCCACCATCAGAAATGCCACTAATATAAGAAACATCTTTAAACACACCTGAACCATCGTTTTGTAGCAATTTATTACCTGAATGAGACAGACTTCCAGTTGTAGGATCCAATGCAAAAATACCACCAATAAACCAGTCTAAATCGCCATCATTATCATAATCTGCAATGGCAGACCCCATGCCACTGAGATCATTAACTGAGATGTTCATATTATGGGTGCTATCAGCAAACGTGCCCGTCTGGTCATTAACTAACAAGCTGGATTTTACAAAGTCAGAGGCTAATAATAAATCGGCGTAGCCATCATTATTTATGTCTGCAAATGAGCTGCTAAACGAGAAATCAATAGGTTTACTTTTTACAACCAAAGCATTATTCAGCCCTGCTTCATCGTCAATATTTATAAAGTTATTGTTTGAATTATTACGCCATAAATACTGTAAATTGTCAGATACTTTAGAGCCATACCGGCTAACAATTAAATCCAAGTCGCCATTATTGTCGATGTCAGAAAATGAAGAGGAAACGACATGGTCCGTAAGTTTAAATGCAACTTTCTTTGTGAACGTGCTGTCACCTTGATTAACGAACAAGTAACTTGCATTACCATTTAAACCGCCAACAAACAGATCAAGATCGCCGTCATTATCAGTATCGGCAAAGCTTGGTCCACTGTATAAGCCAAGTAATTGAACCCCTGCTTCTTTGGCAATATCAACAAAAACACCTTTACCGTCATTTTGATAAAGTTTAGCTAAAGAGTGCTCTCCCCCGATTATAAATACATCAATATCACCGTCATTATCATAATCACCTGCAGCCATTCCTCCCGCCGCATTTAATAATGTTTGATAAACTTCAGCTGTATTCGCCTTAGGTTCAATTCCCCAATAATGCAACAGATTTGCGAGCTGAGTGGTATTTGAAAACGTTAAATTTTCGGTAGAAATTGAACTGATGTCGGTTAAATTTGTATCGAGTGGGTATAAATCATCGATGTCTAAAATACCATCGTTATCATCATCTAAATCTACACTGTTTGCGATGCCATCACTATCAGTATCATAGCGCTCATTAATATCGACAGGATTGAAATCTTCAACATCAAAAACATTATCACCATCATCATCTCGGTCGCGATTATTCCCTATGCCATCATTATCTGTATCAAGGTGCTCACTACTATCAAATGGAAAATCGTCTAAGGTGTCTATGAATCCGTCGTTGTCATCATCATTGTCTAAGTTATCGCCTATACCGTCGAGATCGAAGTCAGCGTTTTCACTGGGGTCTAATGGAAATGCATCCTCACTATCTACTACGCCATCTCCGTCGTCGTCGTCATCAGCGTTGTTACCAATACCATCAAAATCGGAATCTTGATATTCATTTGAATCAAATGGAAACGCATCATCACGGTTAATAACACCATCTGCATCAGAGTCATCAATTGGACTTTGTTGCAATTGGATTTCAGTTAATGCTGTTTTAGAGATTGATGTTAACGTTGCAACTTGCTCTGCTGATAATTCTGAGTTTGATAAAAAGTCACCAAATAAGATATTACCGTTAAAGCCATAAGTAGCTTCATTTTCTGAGATCACAGTTTGTTTAATACTTTTAAAATCATCTGTACTTAGTTCAGTGTCATTAGCATTGCTAATTATTAGAAGAAAACGTGCATATGCCAAATGACTAAGTGGTGAAATGACTTGCCCTGTTATAACTTCATCTTTTGGGATTTCTTGCAAATATGGCATGCGCGCTAAATCTACTGGCAACACCTCAAAATTATCATCTTCTCTGGTAACATCGTCGGCTCCCACAGATATAAGTGCACGAAGAGGGCTGAGCATAAAATTATCAATATTTTCGTCGCGTAGATAAAAAGTAAAGGAGCCTCGCTCATCGGTTATACTGCTTGGTTCTTCATCAATATCTAACTTACTATTCAGATTTGTATCTAAATACACTTTCGCGCCAGAAATATAACCAGAAAGTACTTTTCCGTTAAGCACTACAGTTTGTTTAACATTTATAGATATTGAAGCATTGGCTGACTCTTTACCATCATCAGCGGTTATGGTGATATTTTCATATAAACCAGCATCATTGATTTCAGGCACACCGTAAACTTCCCCGGTATTTACATTAAATTTTGCCCAGGAAGGTAAATTGCTTATGCTAAGCGATAATGCATCATTATCAGCATCAATAATTATTGGCTTTAGAGAAAAATCCTCAAATTCATATACTTCATTTAACGAAGTTGCTGATATTTCAGGTTTAGTATTTTTACTTTTATTTGATTCGCCTGAACAACTGAAAAGACAAGATAACAGGACAAGATTCGACAGTGTTTTACAATTAAATAGGCACATATTTGTTTAGCTTTTTTTAAAGCGATCCCTTAGGTTTTACATAGTAGGAAATGAAACATATACCTTCGAATCATTAAGTAACTGCAACGAAAATCCACTGTATAAAAAATATCAATTAAGAGATGTGAAAATGTGTAAAAACTTAGCCATTTCTTAATAATTAAAAGTAAGTTTGATTAGTGCCAAAAGGTAAAATTAATTTAAGGACGAGACAACTTAAGGATAAAAAAAAGCTACCAAATGGTAGCTTTTTCAAAGCTAAGTAAAATTAAAACTTACTTAATTGTGTATGTTTTCTCACCTACAATAGCTTCACCATCGGCAGTCGTTAAGTTAAACGAAACAGTCACTTCAGTGATGTGGTGATCAAGAGAACTATCACCATATGGGTTAATTGTATAAGTGTAATAAGCACCATCAGCAACATCTGAATGGAAACCAGTTACAACCATATCAGTACCAAATGTAGAGTTGATTTTTTCGTTATACTGATCATTTTTAGCAACGATAGTGCCAAAAGGAACGTCTGCGATGTAGTAGTAATCTTCACCAACTTCATCTAAACCGATAACTTGACCAACTTCTTCAGTAGTAATTACTTGCTCGCCAGTTTCTGAATCAGCCCACTTTTCAGCGTAAGTAACAGATACAACTTCAACAGTACCAGTTAATGCAACAGGTGAAAGCAAGCTAACAGTGTTTGTGCCGCCAACAGGGTTAACTGTTGTATATTTTGCACTTAAACGTGAATCAGCATTAGTTTTACAATCTGTAGCAGTACAGTAGTTGCTAAGTGAAGTAGGATCAACGATTGGGAATGAGTAGTTATGAACTACGCTATCGCCATCTGTATACGTACGATCTAGAGTGACCATGTTATCTGCAGCAAATTTAGCACTTGGTTGAGAGCTACGAGTTGGGGCTGTACCAGCAGATAAATCGTAACCCGCAAGATTTTGAACATCTTTACCTGCACCTGATGCAACAACTAAGTTATCAATCATGTCAGCAGCTAATGGATTGCTTGCCGTAACAGAAATAGACTTTGACTCAAATGCAGAATCATCAGCCATAGCACGAACTGTAAAGTCGAAGTTGTAGCTTGCACCATTAACAACTGAACGAGCATTATCTAAATTTTCATCGTCAAGTAAGTTAGTTGCATCTAATTCAATTGTTAAAACAGTGTTGTCAGCATTAAAGCTAAACTTATCTGCAGTTAAAACGTTACCACTTTTGTTGTCGCCAGTTTTAACCATGAATAAGCCAGTTTTATTTACTTTAAGCTTATCATTCCAATTGCTGTAATCAACTGTTCCAAGTTGTGCAAATGAATAAGCAGCAGTCCAAGCGTCATCCATAGCCGTTTGTGCTGGAGCTATTTCAAGGCTAGCAAGGTATACTTCATCACGACCAGCATCTTCAAATGCTTGAACAGCAGCAACTACATTATCAAATGCAGTAACCAAAGCAGCATCAGCTTCAGCTTGTAATGTCGCAGTATCTTTTGCAGCCAATGTTGCAGCATCACCTTGTGCTGTTGCAGCAGCCATTTGCACGTTGTTTGCAGCATCTTCGTCAGCTTGCGCTGCATCACGTGCAATTTCAGTATCAAGTACTAAAGCATTTGCCGCAGTAATTTCTTCAACAGTCGCGCTACCATCTAACGCATCTAATGCTGCAACGGCAGCATCAAGATCAGTTTGTGCAAGACCTAAAGCAGCAGTTGCCGCAGCTAAATCGCCATCAGCAGCTAATAATGTAGCGTCTGCAGCAACTAAATCTTCATCGTAGCTAACTTCTAATGCACTTACTGCAGCAGGAACTACTGCTGCTTGTGCGTCAGTGTACGCAGCTTCAGCTTCAGCAATTGCAGCTTCTGTGCCTGCATATGTCGCAGTAGCAGCTGCGGCATCATAACCGGCTTCTTCTTCAGCTGTTGCTAAAGTGCCTTCAAGGGCAGCCAACGCTGATACTGCTGCGTTATAATCACCTAAACCGGCAGCAACTTGTGCATCGTTTTGGTAGAAGTATTGTGTTTTATCATCACGGTCTTCAAAAGGCGTATGTAGTTCAACGTTAGTTGACGCACAAGGTTGTGGACCGAACCAACCTGCAGTGAAACAAGTTTCAGTTTTTGCCGTAACTTTAGTGTAGTTATCATTATACTCTTCACCGTAGCGGTACATTCTGTACGGGTATGCATAAATGCTGCTAGTAGAGTCTTTTAAAGCACTAATATCAAAGTTTGCTTCACCCATGTCTACAAGTTCAACTGGTTGTTCAAACGCGATAACAACGCGTGCTGATTGACCAGCAACAAAATCTTCTGATAACACTTTATGAGCAACGGTAACGTTTACATCATTACTTTCAACTAACTCGGTAGTTAAAGAAGCAGATACGCTAGTAGACTCTGCAAAAGTTGCTAAACCAGTTGATAATGTAGCTTCAGTTACTGCAAATACAGAATCACCAACAGTGAATGCTTCAACAGTTACTGTAGATAAAGCTTGTGCTGCTGTTAAATCTGCAACGTAGCTATTACCAACAAGGGTTGCAACAACTGTTTGGCTACCAGCCATTAAGTTGATTGTTGCTGGAGCATCAACAAACTCACCACCATTAATTGATAAATCAAATGACAATGTAAAAATTGTAGGGTTAGAAACGCTATCTACATAGGTCATTACGTTTTCGCCAGCACCTAAATACTGAACTGTCATTGGGTTATATGCAGCAGTGTTTGCAGCAATAGCAGCAGGAGCAGCAGTTACGCCAATCACTTCTACAACATCACCTGCGGCATTCATTAAATCACCAGTGCTGATAATTTGGAAATCATCGCCGTTATCAGGCAGAGCAGCAAAAGTGTATGAACCAGCTTCAGTAGCAGACTCAGTAGCTACAACATCTGGTGCGCCAGCACCAAAGTACATGCCAGGGATATATAAAGTTGCACCAACAATGGCTTCACCAGTTACAGACGTGATAGCAACTGAAGAATCAATTGCTTCAAACATTTCAACACTAACAGCGTCGCTGCTCATGCCTTCATCTGTTGTAAACATAGAATATGCAGTTGCGTACATTCCAGATGCATCAGTGAAAATAAGTTGAACATCAGCGTTTACTGGCAATTCAGACATTACAACACTACCGTTAGCGTCTGTTGTCACATCTACAGCATTGCCGTTTACAAGTGCTTGAACTGCAACACCTGCTAATGGTGCTCTAGTAGTTGCACTCGTTACTTTAACAGATAAAGTAGCACTATCAGCTGCTGGCATTTCAGGAGCTTCAACAACAACATCTACTGAAGGTGGAGTAACAGTAACATCAGCTGGCTCTACGTTTGTGTCGCCATCGTCACCACCACAAGCGGTTAACATGCTAGCAGCAATAACTGATGCTAATAGCGTTTTATTAAATTTAATAGTATTTGACATATTTCTTCCCATATGACTTGTAAGTAAAAGTACCTTAAGTGTTGTTATCGTTTTATTAACCCTTGGTTAACAAACATTTTTATTCTTAAAGCACTTGCGCACAGTCAATGTAAAGCAGCTATTTATTGATGTTTGTTAAAAAGTGTTAACATTTTCGTAACTCAACCACAAAATAAAATCATTTAGATTAAAAACAAAGAGTTAAGAGAAACTCATGAATAAATGAAAAAGTTTTAGTTGGAAAATATGTTACATATAAGAAAGGGGGTAACTCTAACTGTGTGATAGGTTTGTTAATCATGGAGTATTGGGTTTTGGTAGATTGCTAGCTTTGAGTTTCATCAAAAATAAAACAATACTTTAGCTAAAAATGAAAATTAAATGCACGCCATGATTTACAGTTAACCTACGATTTACACTTTTTTACATCGATGTTAACTTTTAATGAGTAGACTTCAATATAAGATGAAAAAACTTGTTATTTCCTGCATTTAATTAGTGCGTTCAAATAACAGTTGTATACCTTAACTCATATTAAAGTTACAATTTTTAATGATCATAGCCACGTTAATGTACGCGCAGATCATTTTGATTTTAACAAGAAACAATAAATTAACTTATACGCTATAGATGGTTCAATGTTGCTTTTATCCAAAATACTTTTCAAAAAATTAAACCTGATCATCATGTCAGCCTTGCTATTATTCTGCTTGCCACTTTCTGCACAAGAGCAAGAGGCTGAAACTGAGCAACAAGAAATTGACGATACTTTCTTTGTATTAAAATTCTCTGCTGGTGATTTTTCCTATGAATCTCCACTCAGTGACAAAGAGGATATTGAATTAAATTTCCTGCCAAACTGGACCTTTTATTACAAAGATCTTTTCTTTATTGAAAGGACTAAGGTAGGGGTAAATTTATACCTCGATGACAACACAATTATAGATGTTGTGGGTAAACATAATTTTGATGGTATTTACTATCATGGTGATGATAAAACTGCACAATTTTCTGTATCACCTTTCCCTTCGCCGTTTAACTACCCTTCTAAAAATGCCCATTTAAGTTACTTAGGTGGCGTTGAAATGAAAAAGTTTTATGGCAAAGACAGAATTACCTTTGGTGTATACAGCGACATTTCTAATGTACACCATGGTGAACAAATTGACCTGAATTGGTTACACCTTTTTTATAACAACGATTTCAAGTTGGCGGTTGAGTTTGGTGCTGAATATAAATCGGACCAACTGCTTGAGTATTACTACGGTTCGCCATTAGAAGGCGACAATATCAATTACTATTCTCAAATTGATGCCGCCTACACCCTATCCGACGGGTTACTATTAGTCTTCAATTATAAGTTTGAAAGACTCTCCAGCAAAATCATTAGCTCAGAGGCAACTGATAAAAAGGATTTAACAAGTATGTTTCTGGGGATCAGCTGGTCAATTAATTTGTAGGCTATTATTTTAAATGCGCAGTACTGTTTGTATTATCATAAGTTTAATGTTGGTTTTATATACCAATAATAGCTTTGCTGCGCCTAAAAATGAACTCTTCGGTTTACCCAAGCAATGTGTTGTCAATGATAAATCTGATCATTGCAAAACAGAGCTTACCCTTTCATGGACTCTTCAAACTGCTCAAGACATATGTATTCTCAAAGATGCCGAGATAATCTATTGCGAAAAGCAATCAAGTCAAAGCTCATATATAGTCAATATAGACAACAACAACACAGTTACTTTTAAACTGGTGGCAATGGATACTTTAGTTGAATTATCAAAATTCAAATTTAACGTATTATACTTAGGTAAAACATCTATTAAGCGGCGTAAACTGCCCTGGCGACTATTGTAATGACAGACAATCCATTAAATAAAATACTGCTAATTGAAGATGACCATAAGCTTGGTTTAAAAATTAAACGTTTTTTAGAGCAACACAAATATGAAGTTGAATGGTTAAATGGCGGTTCATTGCTTGGTGTAGATGCTAAAGTAAACGCCTTCGATGTCATTTTATGTGATATTGACCTGCCTGACATGTCAGGCTTTGATATTTGTAATCAATGGCGCGATAAGTTTAATGGCGTATTTATATTTATTACTGCTTTTACTGATTCTGAATGTCAAATTGAAGGTTTAGAAATGGGCGCTGACGATTTTATTGTAAAACCGTTTGTACCCGATGTGCTGCTAGCAAGAATAAAAGCCGCAACTCGAAAGCTTGGCAAGGTATCTGAAGAGTCTGATGAAGAAACGCCTATTAATTTACCAGGGCTTTCTATCATACCAGCACAACTGCAGGTAAAAGTGAGTGACACCTTACTTACGTTAACCCAACAGGAATTTAAAATACTGTATTTATTTGCTCGTAACTTTAACTATAAAGTCACTCGAGAGGTTATTTCTAAAATAGTAATGAACCGTGAATACGATGGTTTTGATCGTTCAGTAGATGTTTACGTAAGCAAGCTAAGAAAGAAATTTAACGCCATTACTGGTAACCCATATCAAATTAATACCTTATGGGGTAAAGGGTATGTGTTAAAAAATCTTGAAGCAGATAGCTAATTATTAATGAATAAACAATTTTTGCGATTAACCACCTATGTGGTTGCATCTCTGGTCATTCTTGCTATCAGCCTAGAAATTATTTGGGAAGAGTTTGTTCCGCAAGAAACGATCATATCAGCAGATGACTTTTACCAATCAGCAATAGAAGAAAACGGTCAAATTTTTTCTATTCAGCCACTCAGTACTATCATGCTACCTGAAGACCTAATTCAGCAATTAAAGTCCGGTGAAATCATTCGTCTGGATGATAATGAAGATCATTCTTATTACTATAAACTACACCAGCAGAAAGTATTGGTGCTAGGACCAATCATTGACCTTGAAGATGCCAGTAATATTGATGACATTATCAGTTTGGCGTTTTATATTGGCTTTGCCGGTTTGTTGTTGCTTTGGTTTAGACCAGCGTTTATGGATCTAAGAAAACTATCAGCTCATGTTAAAAGCTTTTCAAAAACAGCTAAATGGCAAACACTTGATTTAAAACCCACGTCTATCGCATTTCCCGCGGCTCATACCATTAACAAGATGGCTGAGCGCATTGAGCAGCTAATCGATTTACAGAAAAACTTATCCCGTATGGTTGGCCATGAAATTCGTACACCTCTGGCTCGCACCGGCTTTTCCATCGCCAGCTTAAAGTATGAGCCAACAATGGAAGAGATATTGTCAATTGAAGAAGACTTGCAAGAAATAGAAGATTTAACGGAAGAGTTTTTACAAATTACCAAACTAGAGTTTGACTCTAAAGATATTGTGTTAACCAAACAAAATGTTTACGCACCTATTGAAGAGCTAGTGAATAAATTACAGCGAGCTTCTCGTATTAATATCAGAGTTGACGTTGATAGAAATTTACTTGCTCCGGTTGAAAGCAAAACCTTTAAACGGTTAATGCAAAACCTAGTCACTAACGCTCTAAAACATGCTAAAGATGAAGTGGTTATTCATTTAACTGAGACACAAGGTATATATACGTTATGGGTAAGTGATGACGGTAAAGGCTTTGAAAAAGCCGTAGGTTTAGATAAACCTTACTTTCAAGCTAACCCGAAAAGCGATGGATACGGCCTTGGCTTATCAATTGTAAAGCTTATTGCCTCTTGGTATGGCGGCAAGATAACATTCGATAAATCAAGCAGTTTGTCTGGTGCAAAAGTAATTTTCATTTGGCCAGTTGATTCCGATAACAACTAATTCCAAAGAACAGACGAATAACAGACCCTGAAATAAATTCAGGGAATGGTAGGCTCGAAATTCAGGGAATGGTAGGTTCGAAATTCAGTTAATACTCGCTTTAGGGCTGCAGAAAATGGACTGTCCAGCACCAAATCCTCCCACTTGCTGAACTTGTTTCAGTATCTACCTTACTCAACTTAATAAACTTGTTTCTAAACCTTGTATTGTTATTTTAGAGTCTGAAATAAAAAGGCTCTTAACTGGATTACGCAACTGCCCTTTGAAAACAAAAAAACCGCCAACAGGCGGTTTTTTAGTAAATTTATAAGCTGTTATTTAGCTGAGTTGGCCGTTTTGGCAAAGTCACCGGCTTTGAATATATTAATATCAAATGCACCAATATATTTATTAAACGCCTTGTTGATATCTGCAACAGTTAACTGTTGTACGTTAGCTACTTGCTCATCATAAAACGCTAGGTCTTCTTGCTTTTTACTTGCGCCAAGAATAACACCGGCAATTTGTGCATCACTTGCCCACGCACGGTTTCGGCTGCTGACAAAGCCTTTTACAGCTTCATCTAATTCGGTTGCAGTAAACCCTTCACTAACAACTCGTGCAACTTCTTCTTTATAAGCCGCAATTACACCGTCCATGTTTTCAGGGGCTGCAATAGCATACGCATAGTACATTCCTTGTTTATCAAGTGTACTTACTTGCATACCAGAGCCAACAGAATAACTGTAACCTTCTTTAACACGAATTCGAGCGCCAATACGAGATGAGAAAGAATCACCACCAAAAATAGTATTGGCAATCCTTAAAGCTAAGTAATCTTCGTGCTTAACATCCATCATCATTGGGTTAATAACATATAATTGCGCATTAGCCTTGTCAGGTGTTTCTGAACTTACAACTAAACCACCTTTGTCTTTAAAGCTAACTGACAAATGTTCATAAGCGGTATCATTAACAAAGCTTGATAATTGCGTATGCAATTGCTTAGAAATACTTTCAGCATCAACATCACCTACAACACTGATGTGACCATTGTTAATGTTGGTATGGCTGTTATATAAGCTTGCAAGCTCGTCTACCGTAACAGCATTAACTTGAGCAATCTTTTCATCTAAAGCAAGGTATGCTTTGGGATGTCCCTTAGGATAGTTACTTAACGATTCTCTAAAAGTATTACTGGCAATAGCACCTGGGTCGTTACGTTGTTTTTCAATACTTGCAATAGAGCTGCGCTTCATCACTGCCAATTCACTCTCAGGGAACGTTGGTGCAGCCATCAATTCACCAAAAAGTTGCACTGTTGCATCTAAGTTAGCTTTATCTGTGTTGATTGAAATATCAGTTGAACCTGCTGATGTCGAGATAGAAATTGAGCTTTTTAATTGATCAAGCTTGCTGGCAATCTCTTCTTTTGAATATTTGGCATTACCTTCTTTTAACATGGCGCCAACAAAACCAATAGCCTTGCCTTTACCCGCTAAGTTTTCAGCATTACCGCTTGGAAAATGCATGTTTATAAAAATTTGCTCACCACGCAGTTTTTTCGGGTAAACATTTACTTTGGTGCCTTCAGCCCAATCAATTTTTACTAATCGGTTTTTAATATTTTCAACGGTATTATCATAAACCTCACCACTGGCAACAACCTCTTTGCCTTTGTAGTCTTTTAATACATCTTTTAAGTCACGAGCCACTGGAATTTCAGCTCTTACCGGTTTTTCGGTAGGGATAAAACGAGCAACCGTGCGGTTTGACTGAACTAAGTATTTTTCTGCTGCCGCCTGCACTTGCTCTACCGTAGTTTGGGCAATTAAATCGCGAGAATAGAAGATATGGCGGTAATCCCCCATGGCAATGTATTCAGATAACTCCATACCAACACCGGTAACATCACGCATTGACTGCTCTGCCTGACGTGCTAATTTTGCTTGTGCTAGTGTCAGCTCTTCTGCAGTAATAGGTTGTGTTTTTAGTTGTTCAACAATGGCAATTAATTGAGCTTCTAACTCTGCCAGATCTTGCCCCTTATTACCCTGTGCCATTAATAAAAACTGAGAGCTGTCTTTGAGGTTAAACATAAAGTTAGTTGCCATGGTAGCAACACCTTTTTCAACCAATGATTTTTGTAAGCGACCACGTGTTCTGTCACCCAAAATGTCGGTTAAAATATTCAATGCTGCCGCATCATCATGTACTGCCGAAGGGGCATGATACGATAAGCCAACAACAGGTAAATCACCAACTCGGCGAATATTTACTGTTCGCTCACCATCTTGAGTTGGTTCAACCGTGTATAAAGGCTCAATTGGCGTTACTGGCTTGGCAATAGCACCAAATTTTTGCTCAATTAATGCTTTTGTTTTTGCGTTATCAAAACGCCCAGCAATGGTTAGTACTGCGTTATCTGGACGATAGTGCTTTTTATAGAATTCACGTAATCGAGAAAAAGGGAAGTTTTCAACATCACTGCGTGCGCCGATCGTAGAATTACCATAGTTGTGCCATAAAAATGCCATTGATGACATGCGACCAAGTAACATTCTGAATGGGTCATTTTCACCTTTTTCCATCTCGTTACGCACAACTGTCATTTCACTTTTCAGTTGTTCTTCAGTAAAAGTAGCGTTGACCATGCGATCAGCTTCCATACCAATAGCCCATTCAAGGCTTTCTTCATTGGCGTCGAACACTTCAAAGTAGTTGGTTCTGTCTAACCAGGTTGAGGCGTTTTTACCCATACCACGTTTTTTGAATTCTTTATCGATATTTTGATAATTAGTCGAGCCTTTAAATAACATGTGCTCAAGTAAATGGGCCATGCCCGTTTCACCATAATATTCATGTACTGAACCTACACGATACGTGACATTTACTAATGTCTTAGGTTGTGAGGCATCAGGGTAAAGTAAAACGGTCATGCCATTTTCTAGACTATATTCTTCAATGCCTTCAACACTACGAACATATGTTAATGAACCACTTTGGTTTGCAACCACTTGAGAAGCCACATTATTTTCAGTTGTGGAACACGCAGAAAGACTTAGCGCCATTGCAACTGACATGCCTATAAGTGTCGGTTTTAAAATTTTCATTAGTTAACCTTTGTAAATGTATAATTGAAGCTGTTTCAGGTACAAAAAGTTAAATACCTGACAGCTTTCTTTAGTAATTTAATTAACGACAATTTTATCGTATTAACAAAAAAATAAATGTTAAAAGTTATTAATTTAAAGTGTTCAGGAAAGTGGGATTAGTATTGTTTTCATCCCTGAAGTACCCTCCCTTTACCCCATCCTTGGTGCGGGAGGATAAGCACATCCATGTGCAAAAAAAAAATCCCGGAGCGTTCGCTTCCGGGATTTTCAATTTTAACTTGTTGCTGTTTTATTTTTATCTAACTGAGTTAAATCGAGCAAGCCTTAAAATGAACAGCAAAGATAACATTATAAACGCCATACTACCGCCAGAGCTGCTATCGTCACTTTCAGCGACTTTAAGGCTGTTATCATCTTCTGAATTATTACACGTTGCGGTTGGAGTAAATCCTGCAACCTCTTGCACAGTTACATTAAATGACGTCGTTGCATAGTCACTGGCATTGTCTACATCAGCAACAGTTATCTCAACAGATGTTTCGCCATTAAAATTACAACTTGCATCAATAGTTAACGTAGCTCCAGGTTCATTACCATCAATAGTGGTAATTACCCCTTCACTAGCTGTTGTAATAACATTCACGCTGTTTTGTAGATCATTATAAATAACAGGTAAAGTAACAACATCACCTTGGTTAATAACCAGGTCATTCATTGCATTAATAGTAAGATTACCCGCAACAGTTAATGTTTCATTCACCGACTTAGTAATACGATTTAACTTTGTTTTTACCGTTAGATCGATCTCTTGACCTGCATAATCCTCATTTACCTTTAACCAAAAGCTAAAGTTGGTTTTTGAATAATCATCACCAATAAAATCGAAACAAATCACTAAATCATCGTGTAGTACTTCATCCAGATTATCGTAGGCAACGCTGTTATTTCTAAAGCCACCAGCAGGTCCAAAAGTACCGCGAATTCCTGCCATACCATGAAATCCAATACTGCCCTTACCATGCGTCATATTTAAATTATCATAAGCATAAATGATTTCATAACTGCCCATTTCATAGCTATATTCTAGATCGAGAATCGCTTGAAAATCATAGCTGTCATTTTGGCTAACACCAGTAGAGCCATAGCTATAACGCTGCCCTTCAATCGTATAAGCGTTGTCCCATTCAATTAAAATATTCTTGTTGGTTTCGCTAAAGAATGCGCCTAATGTAATCCCTTGTGCGTCAAACGCATCAAGAGGATCTGCAGGCTCTACTTTGCCTGTAGTTAATTGCATAGAATATGAACCTATCATCAGCGGACCTAAACGAATATCAGGTAATCCATACATAGTTGAGAACGGGTCACCATAAGGGATACCAAATAATGGGTAATCGGTACCCGAGTCAATATATCCCATTGGGCTAACGCGCAATTCGTTATATTTATTTGGCGCATCATAAAGGTTAAAATCTGCCTCACTGGCAAAGCCAAATAACTGCTTAACATCAATTCGCAGTGAGTCTTTCCACGACCCCATTCTGTCAGGTTCATCTGAGCCATAAGGCGGATTTGCTGCTCTTGGGTTTAATCTAGCCATATCAACATAGCCACCATTAGGGCTACTACCATCAAAATAGTTACCCATTGGTGGTGTTTTACACATTGCACTGTATTTTGCTGCTAATGGGTGATCTTCAAATCCTTCAACACCGGGATCTACGTTGGTGGTCATTTGATAGAATGGATATAAATTATAGCTGTTTGGTTGATAGCCAGAAATAGTAATGCCTTCTTTTGTATCGCTATATCCAGTTACAAAGCGTGGATCTCCACCAATACTATAAGGAATATAACTTAACCCATCCGGAACATCGAAATTCAGCTCAAAGCTTCGCTCATAACCGGTATGATTTTTCGCATAATTCACATCAACTTTAATGTAGTTACCTGCTTTAACATTGGTATCAGAAACCGTCACACTAAAGGCATCTTCACCACGAATTAAACTTACGGGCATAGAACCAAGATTTGCTAGATTATTCTCTGAAGTGCCCAGCTCAACCATACCGTAAACGGCATCCCCTTGGTTAAGTTCAACATCGTAAGCTAAATCTAATGACATTGGCGAGGTACCGTCATAGGTTTGTGGCGCGGTGATATTAAACACATCGGATTCATGATCAGTCACCACGGAAACAACATACTGATAGGTGTCTCGTAAATATTCATAAAAGCCTTTTGAGGCTTTATCTTGATTAACGTTCTGTAAATAAATCCAATAGCGCCCCTGAGCTGGGTTAGTTAACATACAATTGTTATTCATCAGATCTGATGTTGATAAACAAATTCCTTCTTGCTCAAATTCAATCTCGCCATTTGAGTTATTGTCTCGACCGACTGCGATAAATAAATCACCGGCCAACCAAAGCTCCTGAGGATTGCCGCTTGCTGTTGATGTAGTCGAAATTCTGTCTAAAACATCAACACCTAGCAACTTGGTGTTTGCAGGTACATCAACCCAAATTAAGCGCACTGAATCTTCATTGCGTGCATTCTCCCAATCCCAGGTACTTGGCGTGTTATCAAGTGGTAAGTCTACTTGACCAATCCAAGTGCCACCATAACCTACATTTGGTAATGAAAATTCTCCAGCACCATCAACAGATAACTCTCCATCGGTATTTGTTGAAAAATAATCAACAGCACCAGTTTGATAAACCTTAGCAGTTAACTCATCTGTAGATCCCCAAGGTGCAACGTTATTTATCGGAAATTGACCAATATTTTCACTGGCAACACCACTGGCAATTAATGGCAGACTTGAAGGAACAAGAGCAACACCAACCGGCAGCTTAGATGAACCAAGTTCAGCATTAACAGGCACCAAATGAACCTCGCCTGACACCATACCAGTACCGAAACTGTTGGCACTGGTAGCACGTTGCATTTTAGCGGTAAATAAAACCTTAGCTGACTGGCCTTGCTGTAAAGTAAAACTGCTTGGCGAAGACTCTAATTGCAAGGAAGTTTCTGCTGTTTCAACATCGATATTCCAAGTATTACTACCCGGCGTTGTTGAGGTAAATGTACGAGTCCAACGACACGTACCAGCACATTCACCATCAAATAAGTATGGTAAGTTCAGTTGGCGTAAATCACCACCCGTTTTCGGATCTGCGTTTAAAAAGTTAGTATGCTGTTCATCCATAACTAGCGCACTTTCAACTGCAGCTTGAACGTTAACTAAACCTGAACCTGCTTCATAAGATTTAGTTTTTTGGCGCTTAAAGTAGCTAAAGTAAGTTTTTAGAAGTATTTCGTCTTGGTCATCTTTAGCAAAGTCGCCGGTATCAGGATCGATAACAGGTGCTTCATAAACAAATTTTTGATGGAAAATATTGGCTTCATCATATTCAGGACAAAGCTCAGCATCATTACTGTTCGCATAATCGGTATTGTCTATGCCATTTTCAATGTCTAAACCAGAACAGTTTATTCGAACCCAAGAACCACCGGTAACCTCTCCTGCCGTTAACATAACTGCAGACTCTCGCTCTGCGGCGGTCCACTCTGGGCGCGCCTGAGTCATAAGTGCCATTACACCTGCCATATGAGGCGAAGCCATAGATGTACCAGTTTCAAACGCGTAATCGGCAGAGTTTGATTTATTCTGAAATGCACCATCGTTGGTATATGGCGCATAAATATTTACACCTGGAGCCGCAATCGAAGGCCCCATCAGACTTGGATAATGCTTGTTTGGACCTTTAGAAGAGAACCCAGCCAAATCTTTGATTTGCTTAGGATCAAAACCAACTCGCTGTTTAACCGAGTTAATTGTTAGGTAAACTTGCTCGTTGTCTAAAAAGTTTTGACGTAATGTTTCACGTCCCAAACCTTTTTTCCATGTTGCATTACCAACATGAATGTATGGAAATGCTTTGTAGTTAACATCACCTGTTAACTCATCTACATGTTTGATGTTAACGGCCAACGATATTCGAGAATTTCTGTCATACTCCGCATTATCGTTATACATCACCATTCCAGCTGCACCGAGTGCACCGGCATTTTCTGCTTTTGCAAGACGCGGGATATTATTGGCAACGCTCTCATCACCACGTGCACAAACGATAATGTTGTTGGTAAAGTCAAATGCTTGACTTGGATCTTGTGGCTCTTTCCAGCTGTCAAAATCAAGACAATGTGGGTCGCCGGCAAATACTTTCATCATTGGTGCTATTGGAGTAACAGTCTGTACCGGTGATGATTGTTTAAAGCTATTTGTTTTAGACGTACCAAAAGTAGACAAAGTTGCTAATTCTTCAAGGGTTTTACCATTAGATAAATAACCCTGACCATTGGCTCCATGACATGCCCCGTGGAAGCTGTCATCAATATTGTACGGGTCACCTGGCCAGATACTTTGGTCTTTAACATCAATGTTATCAATCACCCCATAAGCACAACATTTACCCGCTGAAGCTCCACTAAAGCCTCGATGATTTTCTGGGCACTGCTCAGCGGCATAGGTAGGGCAGACGAAACCTTGTTGAATCAAATCAATCGGCATTTGTGGGTATATAACGGCTTCGCCACCAGGACATAAGCTTTCCCAACTTACTCCACCATGAGTATGATCTTCTATGCAACCACCTAAACCATCATCTTTCTGACCAATTAAACAATTGCTACTATCAATTGGATCTTCACCGGATGAACCCGTTGATTTCAGTTCACAAATAAGCGTATCTGAATTTCTTTGTTGCGCATCAGTACATTCGAGATAACACATATCGTTGATCATCTCATGATTGTCTTCACAAACTGGTGCAGGGCTACAATCACTATTGATACACTCCCCCATATTTGCGCCTAAAAATGCAGGAGCAGTCACTTCACCAGAAATACTACGGGCTAAATCCCCGCCTAAATCAACGCGATTAAAATCAATGCCGTCGACACTGTACTGTAATGTAGCTGAATCAATATTTTCTTGTTTTCGGCCTAGCTCCGTTGCCCCAACTGTCATTGACCAAGGAGTTACGTTAGATACCTGCCTGTAACCGCCGTTGTTTCCTGCCGCAGCGGTCACGTGTACGCCCTGCTCTTTTAATGATAAAAAGCCCATTAATACGGGATCGCTCCACGGGTCACGCGAGCCACCACCTATTGACCAGTTAAGTACATCAATACCATCGAGTATTGCTTGATCAATTGCAGCTACCATAACATCAGACAAACAACCTGCAATAGGGTCGCCACCGCCACCAGGCAAACAAACCTGATAGGAAATAATATTGGCATGCGGGGCTACACCGGTTACTGTGCCTAGCTTTTCTTCGCCGCCGACAACACCAGGGCCAGCTCTGAATTGACGATATAAATAATCTACATCGTATACTACATTTCCGCCGGCAATACCTGAGGTATGAGTACCATGACCAACATAATCAATGCCGTTATCAGGACGAACCATGCCATAGCTATCGCCATCATCTTCACCTCGCTCAGTAGCCACTTTGCGTGCCAACTCGCTTCGATACCAAGATGTGATTTGTGGATATGAATACACACCGATCAATTTATTGTTACATAAACTGCGCCATTCACTTTTAGCACAATCACCTAAGAAGTTACCATCACCCAGTGGATTTTGATGTACATAACCATCATCTCCAACTTCGCTAAATGAACGACTTGATGGGTTGATACCGGTATCGGCGATACCGATGACCATACCTTCACCTTTATAACCACCATCCAGTTGCCAAAGTTTATTGGCATTGGTTACTTCGTGCGAACTTGGAAACTCTGCATGCTCTACCCCTTCTGGTAGATACACCTTTACAGGGGTGATTGCTTGCACATTGCTAAGCTTTGCAAGCTCTGCAGCTTGCTGTTGATTCATGTTGACAGTAAATGCATTAATTGCGTTTGTGTATTGCTGTTCTATATGCAGATTAATCCCCATTTGTGCAGCCGAGTTTAGCAACTGCTGATGAGATTGATGTAAATACTGTTGATAGGCTTCGACGCGAGATTGATAAGTAGATGACTTTTGTATCTGTTTACGCTGCTTATTAGTAACAGTACTGCTTATCGTGTCGTTAGCGTTCAAATTTGATTGCTGCTCTTTGGCATAGGTTTTTAAATGTGTTGCCGCTAAGCCATTTATGCCACCTGTATATAAGGCCACTGGTGCTTGCTTCATAATAATAAAGAAGTCATGATTACCAGTTATTTCTGCATCACTTACAAATTTATCCCGTCGGGTTAGTTGTCGATTAACGACATTAGTAGCTTCTGGCATGCCAGTTAAACGGTCTACTTTAGCTTCAGTAACCGTACTCGAAATCGCATCAGCAGGGATATCAATTTGTTGACGCAAATTTGATTTAATTAGATGGGATGGAAGCTCAGTTTTATCGGCATTCCATAATTCAACAGCAGATACTGCACCACTCATATATAGTGCACTAAAACCTGCTAACATTAATTTTTTGGTGTTCATAAATAACCCTTTATTTCTATTATGCTGCAGCCGTCCCTGGCTACCTTTTCAATATTCGTCTATGTAATTAAGCGCTTAAATCTGGCTTAAAAATGATGATTTATATTCAAATAAAACTCTCTACCCAAGGCAGAGCCTGAATAGCTATAAATGTCATACCATGGCCACTCGGTTGCCATGAATGAATCATCATCAGGAGAATTAGCATCAAATACGTTTTTAACTGTTAAAGACACGTTGGTATGACCTTCATTCATGCGATAAGCAAGCACCAAGTTTGCGGTAATATATGGATCTAAGCGTTTTTGTGATTGTTTCGCTTCACCAACACTGCGAGCATCTTCACCTTGGTAATAACCATCGGTAACCAAATACTCTCTATCTTCAGTAATTTCATAGTTCAGTGCATCACCATATTTATCGAAGAAAATAATGTCGCCGTTATCATCTTTTTTCAGTTGAATTCGATGTGGAGCTAAAGCACTCATATATCGGCCTGATAACGTTGCAGAAAAGCTTTCATAGATATAAGTCATAGAGGCGGTGATAACATCTTGTGGTTCGCGATTGTTAATGTTGTCACTAAAACCAAACGGCATTTCATCATCACCTTCGATAGCGTCAAATTCGGTGGTCAATATACCGGTATGATTCGCTGAAAGGTTTAACGCGCCCCAAGAGTCTAATTGCCAGAAATATTCAACACTGGTATCAATACCTGTTTGACGATATGACGCTAAATTAAACGCGGTTGTATTAACCGTTTCCAAGCCGCCCTGCGCAAAAAGATCATCCGGGTTTTGAATTGGCTCACGAATGACTAACCCTGTTTTTTCATCAGTACCCGTCACTACATCACAGCCAAAGATAGGAGCGGAATCTGACGTGCCATATCGACAATGAAAATCTTCCAGTAAAATTGAAGAGATATTGCCGCGCTGAACTTGGTTTCTTATTTCTACATCGTAGTAATCAAAACTCAATGTAAGCTCTGGCATTGGCGAGTAGACAAACCCCAAACCAATTGACGTTCCCTCTTCGTTTTTCAACTCTTTGTTTGGTAATTGCTCAGCATTAAACTGAGTTCCCATGCAGGCACTGTAATATTTTTCATCTTGAATAAATTCGTGCGGGCTGATTGAATTGGCAAAGCTATTTTCATAACAGGAAACATAATCGGTACCGTATGAAAATGCGCGAGAACGGGTAAAGATTGCTTGCATATCTGGCGCTTTAAATGAGCGTGAATAACTCGCTCGAAACAACCAGTCATCATTGGGTCGAAACTCAACATTATAGGCTGGGGTAAAATCTCCTGAGTTTGCTGTTGAGCCGTTATCGTATTGATCATAACGCAAAGCAATACCAACATTTATACTTTCAGCAATTGGAAATTTAGTTTCTATTCCAGCCGATGAACGAGATCGTTCACCAAAACCAGCAAACCCGGCTAAGCCCCACCAGCCCTCACCTTCTGGTTCTGTCATCAAATCATCAGGAACGTACTCAAATGTTTCATTAACGTATTCAACTACAAACGCATACTGGGCAGCACCTACTGGCATTTCGAATAAATCACCATTTACCACGGCACTTACAGTTTGTGCTTCGGTTTTGTTGTTTGATGTAGTCGTTCCAACTAATCGACGAACTTCGTCAGCATTGAGAGGTTGGTAAATATCGTGGGTACCGGTACCGTCATACACTTTAACGCCAAGTTGGTCTTTTAAATACTCACCAAAAAACATTTCTTCAGTTTCTTGGTATCGTAATGCCCGCTGATCGTTTTCCAGCTCATAGCGTGAATCAGTAAAGTACACTTCCCAAGCATGCTCTCCAATGAAGCCTTTAGCGCCAAGGGTAATGCTTAACGATTGCTCATCGAAGTGATAACCGGTATCGCCTATTTCTTCCGACGGTAAGATGCGGCCCATAGTGTACCAATCCGGCATCACTAGAAATTGACCATCAGCATCTTTAACTTTTAACTGGTTTTCACCAGTTTCTAATTCGATTGTGCCGCCATTAACTGCGATATAACCATGATCAGTAGTTGATGTATTTTGTGTGTAAAGCACATCGACAAAGCCTGTAATATCATCGCCTAAGTCATAGTTTCCAGACGCCATAACAGAAAACTTTTCTGATTCAGGACGGAGCGTTCGATATTTTGCGCTATCAAAGCCACAATAATTCCCCCAAGAGCCCCCGGTTTGTCCAGCAGCAATAGCTTCAGGCAGTTGTTTCCTATCTTCGTAACTTGTCCACGGCAGAGCATCACAGCCATTTACTCCGGGATCTAAATAGGTTGGTTCGCCTGTTGGGTTTAGTAGGTAATCATAAGCAGCCCAATTATCAATAAGCACCGCACCACGAGCCATAACAGGGTCCCCAAAAGGGAAATCATAAGCAGAATCAATCTCATCAATATCTCCGCCTTTAATAAACTCTACGTCTTGGTACTCAGCGACAAGAGTTAAGTTGCCTTTGTCAAAATCTATACCGTGAGTTATCTGTACTCGAGTTGTGCCTTTACCATGCTCTTCTCCAGTACCATAAGTAAGTGCGACATCGGTGCCATCTAAATCTTTCTTTAAAATAACGTTAATTACACCAGATACCGCATCAGAGCCATAAATGGCAGAAGCACCTGTTGTTAAAACTTCTACTCGTTCGATGGCAGCGGCAGGTATTGTACCAATATTAACAACAGATGAATTCGACTGATAAGCTGCAGGATAGTTAGCAAGCCGACGACCATTAATAAGAGTTAGCGTATATTGAGGTCCAAAACCGCGAAGATTTACCACATTGGCATTAGGGGTAAAACCACTTGCACCAACTTCAGCAGTATCAACAGTACCGGTGTTTTGTGACAAATCTTGCAATGCATCAAATAAGGTTAATTGACCTTTTTTGAGCATGTCTTCACTGGTGATAACAGTAACCGGACTAGGGCCTTCAAATGAGGTTTGGCCTATGCGAGATCCAGTGACTTGAAAAACTTCAATTTCTTCTTCAACTTCTTCTTGCTCGGACTGCTGTTGTTGTTCTACTTCTACGTCGCTTTCTTGTTGAAAAGCGTATGCGTTAACTGGCAATGCCAATGCAGATACGAACAGTGAGTATCGTATACTTTGCGCAAGGGTATTCATTGGTACATTCATATCGACTACCTGAACTGATATTGATTATTTTTAGTTTTATTTGCCGATTACAGAAAAATAAAATTCGGCGAATTTTTATATCATGTAGAGATGTTTACTAGACGTGAAAAAATGTTAAAACGAGGTGAAATAAAAAGGGTCAGAGTCAATTTAATTCGATGAATTAAATTGACTCTGACCCCCAGGAATTATTTTAGGCTTATTGTTTTGGTAAAATAACTTTAACTTGTGAAGTTGCGCTGACCTTGCCAGCGTTATCTACCCAAACATCAAGGATGACTGTATCTTCATCTTTAATGATTTCACTTACTTTACCGTGGAATGCCAACTTGTCACCAGTACAGTTAAAAGACAGCATTCTAAGCGGCCCAATTTTACGAATGAAAGTTTTTACCCCCCCCCACTCAAGAGCTAAACGTTCAATCATGCCATACAAGAAGAATGTATTAGCATAGGCATCGTTTGCGCCAGTAGCCTTTGCCATAGATGCATCATGGTGAATCAAAGATAAATCTCGATTAGCAGCGGCTTCCATCACCAAACGCTGCAGAGTAACATCAATATAAATTGGTGATAATTCTTCACCAATGGTGATATCTTGCATTGTTTTTTGCAAAGACCAGTCAATTGTTTGATTAGTATTATCAGTCATTAACCTTCTCCTTTGCTTACCGGGTTAAAACGGAATATATCTAAAATGCCAACGGCAACAATTTCATCATTTTGATTTCGGTAGGTATCTTTTTGCTTAAAGAACGCACCTTTACCAACGCGAAGTTCTTTTTCAACTAATGAAACCAGTTCATGAGTAATTGTTACAACATCACCATGGTATAACGGCTTAAAAAATTCCATTTCCATTGATGTGGCAAAGCTTAAAGAGAATGGCGCAGGCACATCAAAAATCACTGGGATTGGAATTTGAATTGGCTCATCACCATGTTCAAAACGCTTATCACCTGATTGCCAGTGTGCTGGTTGACCATAGGTAATTGCCATAGTGCTTGGTGCGATTTTACCTTCATAGCCTGCGTCAATTGCCGCTTGCTCATCAGTATATAATGGACAAGCAAATTCTTTTGGCTCTAACCAACGGCGTACACTTGAAGCATCCACAGCATCAGCACCTTGGGAAACGCCTACAACCTTACCTACGTAAGATAGTGCTTGCTCCCAAGTACCTTGCATGCCCCAGCTTGGTTTATCTGAGGCCATCAGTTATCCCTCAATTAAGTGAAATAACGGCAGTTTAAAATCGCCATTGGCTTTAACAAATTCAACGTCAACTCGGTCACCAATTTTAGCGCTTTCTGCGCCAGCACCAACAACATTACTTGCCATACGAATACCTTCATCTAAATCAATGTATGCAACGTGTATTGGCAATTCTTTAGTAAACTCTGACGTTGTACCTAAGTATGTAGTGGTAATTGAATAAATAGTACCTGTACCTTTAGCTTCAACCCAGCCTAGGTCTTTTGACCAACACTCAGGACAAACTCTGCGTGGGTAAAAAATATTGGTGTCACAGCTATTGCAATGTTGCACAAGTAATTTATCTTGCTGTACCGCGTCCCAAAAAGGCTTACTTTCAGGGCTTATTGCTGGTAATGGTCTTTTCATTTCGCTCATTGTCTATTTCCCCCAAATTGTAGCTAACGTGTTCATGCCTGAACCACCTGACGTTACCATCATCACTTTTTCAGCGCCTTCAACCTGGTTTGCACCAGCTTCGCCGCGTAATTGACGAGCCACTTGACAATAAAATGCCATAGATACACCTGAGCCTGTATGACCACGGCCTGTTGCATCACCGATAGTCGTACATGGTGTTTTACCACCAAGTTTAGTATGGCCTGCTGCATGATAACGTGCACCTTCACCTGGTTCACAAATACCGTTTGCTTCTAAATAACTCGCTTGCGTAAATGGATATGCACCATAGATTTCATGAATATCGATATCTTCAACAGATAAGTTCGCTTGCGCTAATGCTTCACCACAAGATTTACGGTAACCTTCACGCCAGAATATATCTTCACGTACGATTGGTGTTCCACCTAAAAAGTCAGAGCCATGCCCTAGTTTCCAAACAGGATTCTTACAATGCTTTTTAGCATACTCTTCTGAAGCGATAACTAAACAACCACCACCATCAGCAAGCATGTTACATTCAACTGACTTCAACGGAGTTGAGATCATGCGAGCGCCCATAACGTCTTCTGTTGACTTTGGTTTATTGTGGAATAACGAATACGGGTCACGTGCTCCCCAGTCTCGTAATGCGTGAGTGATTGATGCAACTTCTTCTTCTGTAGAATTAGTTTCATGCATATAACGTTGTGTAATTAACGCCATAGCACCATTGAATGTCATACCAAATGGGAATTCCCATTCTTGATGCATTGGTGCTTTGGCAAAAAATGTAATTAAGTCTTCCGCAGGTATATCTGATTGCACAGTAATATGAGGAACTAAAACCACTTCACACATACCTGATGTGATCCATTGCTCTGCCATGCGCACACAGTTAGTTGTTGATGCCCCACCGGCATTACAAATAACGTTATCTTTTACGTTTTTGAAACCAAAATGCTCAGGTAAAAGACCAAAAGCAGTTTGTGAAATTAGATCTGGCTGTGCCTGTGGCGCAACATTAATGAAGCCTTGAACATCATCTTTATCGATACCGGCATTTTTTACGGCACCTAAGATTACTTCTTCAGCGATATCCCAGCGCGTGCGCTCAGGATTAATTTGTGTCGGTACTTCGTGGTAACCGATTATTGCAATTTTGCCCATAATTTTTTTCTCAATTAATTAGGATTATTCTTGTTAGGGAATGTCCCTAAAGCAAAGTTCTCTGATTTTTCGTTCGTGTTTTGGTACCAAAGAGGTACATACGCAATATATAGAACCCGCCATACTTAAATCTGGACTCAAAAACAACACTAATGAGTCACACTCAATTAACGTAGCACCATACATTTAGTTTTTCAACAAGAAACTCAAACGCATTGCGTATTTTTAAATGAGATGAACTTATTTGCACAAAATGAAAACTTATTAGTTGTAGTTTTAATATTTAATAGAGCAATGAACTCGATGCTATGGTTTATTTCAATAAGGAGCATATTGAATACAGGCCAATGAAAATGTAGTCGCAGCTGAAAGTGTTCAGCTATATTTCCAAATCAATACCGGTTAAACGCGACAATAGATTGAGTTCAGCTCATTTTTTGGTAAAGTAGTTGCCACAAAAGATTAGTGTAAAAACTTTAAAAACGAATAAATAAAGTCTGATACATGTTCTCAGACAATAACTAGGAGCTGAAATGGCTGGTTTTAATAAAGTAGTAAATTCATACGAAGAAGCAATGGCAGGTCTGGAAGACAATATGACTGTTATCGCTGGTGGTTTCGGTTTATGCGGAATTCCAGAAAACCTAATCAATGAAATTAAACGCAAGGGTACAACCGGTTTAACCGTTGTTTCAAATAACTGTGGTACTCATGACCAAGGTTTAGGTATGTTGCTTCTTGATAAGCAGATCAAAAAGATGGTTGCTTCTTACGTTGGTGAAAACGATATTTTTGAAGCTCAGATGATGAGTGGCGAATTAGAAGTTGAACTAACCCCACAAGGTACTCTTGCTGAAAAAATGCGTGCCGGTGGTGCTGGTATTCCAGCATTCTTTACTGCAACTGGTGTTGGTACTCCGGTAGCTGAAGGCAAGGAAGAGCGAAACATTAATGGTCGTGATTATATTTTAGAAGAATCGATCACAGGTGACTTTGCTATCGTAAAAGCTTGGAAAGCCGATAAGTTTGGTAACCTGGTATTTCGAAAAACCGCTCGTAACTTTAACCCATTAGCGGCCACAGCCGGTAAAATTACCGTTGTAGAAGTTGAAGAAATTGTGGAGCCAGGAGAGTTAGATCCTGATCACATTCATGTACCGGGTATATATGTTAACCGCCTTATTAAAGGTACCTTTAAAAAAGTTATTGAACAACGCACTGTGCGTTCATAATTGGAGAATTAACCATGGCTTTATCTCGTGAACAATTAGCACAACGTGTTGCGCAAGAATTACATGACGGTTATTACGTTAACCTTGGTATCGGTATCCCTACTTTAGTTGCAAACTACGTACCTGAAGATATGGAAGTGATGCTGCAATCTGAAAACGGTCTTTTAGGTATGGGTCAATTCCCTACTGAAGATGAAGTAGATGCAGATTTAATCAATGCAGGTAAGCAAACAGTTACAATGGCAACTGGTGCTTCATTATTTGACAGTGCTGAATCATTTGCCATGATCCGCGGCGGTCATGTTGATTTAACGGTACTTGGTGCATTTGAAGTAGACGTAAACGGTAACATCGCCTCTTACATGATCCCAGGCAAGCTTATCAAAGGTATGGGCGGTGCAATGGATTTAGTAGCAGGCGCCGATAACATTATTGTTACCATGACCCATGCCTCTAAACATGGCGTATCTAAATTGCTTTCTAACTGTACTTTACCGCTTACCGGTAAAGGCTGTATTAAAAAAGTATTAACTGATTTAGCTTTTATTGAAATTAAAGACGGTAAGTTCCACTTACTCGAGCGCGCACCAGGTGTTAGCGTTGAAGAAATTGTTAAATTAACTGAAGGTGAACTTGTGGTACCAGACCACGTCCCTGAAATGAAATTTTAATAAAATGCCGTCATAACAATATTCATTATCCCTGCTTCTGCAGGGATTTTTGCCTAAAATGATACGAAAAAATAAATAAATACCGCTTATCATAGCGCTATAAGCGAAATAAAATTAACAGGAAGAGAAATTATGAGTAAACGTGAAGTAGTGTTTTTAAGTGGTGTACGTAGTGCAATTGCTGATTTTGGCGGGTCTTTAAAAAATGTTGCCCCAACAGATCTCGCAGGTCAAATGGTTGGTGAAGCCGTTAAACGTGCTGGTGTTAATAGTGAAGAAGTTGGTCATTGTGTTATCGGAAATGTTACCCACTCAGATCGTCGTGATATGTACATGAGCCGCGTTGCAGCACTTAAAGGTGGCTTACCAGAATCTACTCCTGCATTAACCGTTAACCGTTTATGTGGCTCAGGTTTACAAGCGGTTATTTCAGCTGCTCAATTAGTATTACTTGATGATTGTGATGTTGCCGTTGCCGGTGGCGCAGAGTCTATGTCTCGCGTACCTTACTGGTCACCATCGACTCGTTTTGGTAGCAAAATGGGCGACGCTCAATTAGTTGACCCTATGGTTGGCGCATTAACGTGTCCTATTGGTAACACTCATATGGGTATTACTGCAGAAAACGTTGCTGAGCAATGGAATGTTAGTCGTGAAGATCAAGATGAAGCAGCAGCTGAATCTCACCGTCGTGCCCAAAAAGCAATTGAAGAAAATCGTTTTGATACACAAATTGTTCCGGTAGAACTTAAAACTCGTAAAGGTGTGGTTGAATATACAACTGACGAACACGTTCGTTTTGATTGTACATCGAGTGATATGGCTAAACTACGCCCAGTGTTTAAAAAAGACGGAACAGTAACAGCGGGTAACGCATCAGGTATAAACGATGCCGCTGCAGCGCTGGTTATGGCTGATAGTGAATACGCCGCAGCAAATGGTTTAAAACCACTTGCTAAGCTTGTTGGTTATGCGTTTGCCGGTGTAGCACCAGAAGTAATGGGTATTGGTCCAGTACCTGCAGTAAACAAGCTACTAGAAAAAACAGGCATCAATAAAAACGATATCGACGTTTGGGAAATCAACGAAGCGTTTGCTGCGCAAGCATTAGCAGTTTGTCGTGATTTAGAACTTGATATGGATAAAGTTAACCCTAACGGCTCAGGCATTTCATTAGGTCACCCAATTGGCGCAACTGGTGCGTTAATTACGGTTAAAGCGATTCATGAACTAGAACGAGTTCAAGGTAAATATGCCGTTATCACTATGTGTATTGGTGGTGGTCAAGGTATTGCTGCGTTGATTGAGCGCGTATAACATAGGCACACTTTAACTGGAGGAGGTCCTGGATGTCGCTTGAGCTCCTCCAGAATGACGCGATGTAAGTTAACTTACATCGCGTATACGTAATAATTTTTGAAAAAATATGACGTCATCCCGGAAGAGCGCAGCGATATCCGGGACCTCATAATGAAGTAGCGTGCTTGAGTTAATTACACAGAGTTATGCCTGCAAATAACTGCAAATTCGCAAAGTTTTACTTTCCTGCCTACACTAAAAGTCTATCTATATAACCTCTGAATAGGCTTTCAATAATAACAAATGGCTGAGTCTGAACATGAACATTTATGTCGTTACTCTGACGAACAAGGCTTTACCTGTGACCTGGAATCTAATGATTCAGGTTGGTGCTATTGGCATGACTCCAGCATTATAAAAGACTCACCAAGTGATAAAGAAAAATTGCAGGAATACGCGCGAAATGGCGGTATGCTACGTGGTATCAGCTTAAAACACGCTGATTTAGCCGGCATTGATTTGGTCAACCATCATCATAAACACGGCTTTGATTTGAGCCATGCAGACTTTTACCGGGCAGATTTAACCAATGCCCATATGTTTAATACCAATCTTGAATACGCCAGTTTAATGAAAGCGGACTTAACCGAGGCAAACTTGCATAACGCCAATATGAAGCATTGCAACTTGCTAGGCATAAAGTGGCAAAGTACTAAAATTAAAAATATTGATATAGGTGATGAGCTAACTCAAGAAATTCAAGCGAGAAAAGCTCAAGATAACTATGACTTAGTACTGGCGTTAGACTTATTTGAACAATCAGAAGAAATATATCGCGATTTACGCAAACATGCTGAACGCGCCGGTATGTTTAAACTGTCAGGACGGTTTATTCAAAAAGAGCTAACCATGCGTCGCTATCAAATGAAGAAACCTTCTTTGGCCCGTTTAATGTCAAAAGTAGTGGATTTATTTTGTGGTTATGGCGAAGAGCCACTCAAGGTGGTTAATTTCTCAATTGGTCTAATTTTATTTTGTGCAGTGCTGTACTTTTTCTCGGGAATAAACTTTGAGGGGCAACAATATTACTTTGATGCAAGTTTGCCTTTTACTACAAACCTGAATCATTTTTTCTCCTGCGTATATTACTCAGTTGTCACCTTTACCACGCTTGGGTATGGCGACATCACTCCTATTGGTATATCGCGGCTTATCGCGGCAACAGAGGCCTTTACAGGAAGTTTTACCATTGCCTTGTTCGTGGTGGTGTTTGTTAAGAAAATGACTCGATAACTTAACTTAGTTTCGAATACGCTTTGCTCCGAATACAATTTAGATACGAATACGTAGCTTCGCTACTTCGAATACGCTCTGCTTCGAATACGTTTCACTTCGATCACTACTTCGTAATTCGGAGTGTAACGTATTCGAGATTCGTGTCTGAATTATAAAATATTTGTCAGCGCAATACCGACACCAATTCGGTTTTGCTTATGATTGTAATCAATTAATGATTCGCCGTAGCCAGTAAAATATTGAACATAGCCTCTTAACTTGCCCCACAACGGGAAAGTCATACCGGCTTCAGCACCACCTTTATGTGTAGCAAAGTTTTCACGTACACCAAGGCTAAACTCTAAATTATCATACTTATAAACAGCACCTAAGCTGAAATACCCCATATATTCATTGATATCAGGGTTATCATCACCATCGGGGTCTAAACTACCATCTTCCATAATTTCTTTGTCGTCTTCAGGCAACCGATACCAAGGCTTAAATGACAATGCTAAATTGCCCTTTTCCCATAAAATATCGAAATATACACGATTCCAACTACGAGAAATGCTAGTAGAACGACCATTTGATTGATGTTCAATACCAACCATAAAACCAGTATTACCGCCAAATGGTTGCCAATCTAAGCCTGACAAATAAAACAGTTCAGGTTGATAGTTGGTTTCACGAAATGGCTTTGAGATGCCTTCTGAGTATACTTGCCACCATGACTGAATAGTCATACCAAAATATAGTGAGTCACCTTCTCTAAAAAGATCGCCATAATTTAACGGTACTTTAATACTTAATTGGTATTTAGATTCGTAATCTTCAATATTTTCGGCCCAGCCTGAATCAGGTGCTTGTGCCGCATAGGTTTTACGATTCATGCTGTCTGAAATTGAAACAGGCAGGATATAATTCATTTTATGTGGGGTGATTACATAAGGGTCAAACTTGGTTTCACTTTCACTGATGAATCGTCTTGAAATGGCGCCCTTACTGGTATCTTTAGGCCCATTAATTTCGACTTCACATTCTTTACGAAGTTTTGATACAAGCTCTTGACCACCAGCCTTGTTTAATTTATCGATTAAACATGCCAAAGTTTTAGGGTCTTGTGCGGCTTGCTCAACCGTTTGCGGGGCTTTGTCATCTTGTTTTACATTTTCCTCTGCTTGTACAGATAAAAACGGTAGTAGGGATAAACAAAGTAACGAAGTTTTTACGGACGTGTATTTAGAACCATTCATATTATTTTACTACTCAGCGCAAATCCTTTACTTAATATTAATGATTCATAGAAAGTAATCAGGATGAATTATTGTTATTAACAACAACATTAACAATTTACACACAAAGTTGAAACATTAATTTATAGGGAGCCTATATGAATTAGTCACTTAGGGACTAAGTAGCAGGTTTTCAGATATATTTTTAACAGATGAATTAAGCATCTTTAGCTGAGCTAATAAGAAAATCCCCAGGATAATTTCCGTTTGCTCAGCTACTCAAATGCAATGGTTAATAGGATTATGCGATAATAGTTTGTTCGATATTCGGTAAGTAAATATCGGCATTTAAAGTTACGCCAGGTCTATAAATGTCTGCTAGGGCATCAATACCTGAACGATACATTTGTGAATTTACTTGCGTTACAATAGCGAGAGTACAAACTATAATTGCGACAATGATAACTTTCATTTCACACCTTCCATTTCAAAAGATTAAGAACCAATCACCCTAAAATCATTAAAGTGAATGGGTCTGTTAAAACAACAAGCTTTAGCAGACACAGTGATGATATGTAAAAAAGTGTTAAATTACGTAATCAATTAAATCAAAAATATGGTGTTAAGAGTTAACAAATCGCTCAATTAACAGGTAATTAACACAGCTATATTCTTTTAGTTACCTATGATGAGATTATTGCAAACCAATAGTTCCATCATGAATACAATTAAAATTTGTTCGAACTAAAATCATCAAATGCTTGTACTATTTCGGCTTTCGTATTCATGACAAAAGGACCGCCACGAGCTACAGGTTCATTTAAAGGAACCGCTGATATAAATAAAAAGCGTATATCACTGCTTTTACTTTTAATAATTACCTCAGTACCCGCTGTTAATATTCCTAACTGTTTATGCGCTAATGGCGCTAAGTTACTGCCAATTTCTGCATCGCCTTCGATCATATATATCATGCTATTATCTAATTTAGACACGGTGTGATTAAATGTTTCTCCACATTTTAACGTCACGTCCAAATAAGTAGGGTTAACAAATTCATTGTTTATTACCCCTAGTGTTCCTTGCTGTGTTTTACCTGCAATCACTCGGATGAAACTACCATTATCATGATCTTCAACAGGAATGTCGGCAGCTTTGAATTCCTGATATTTTGGCTCCGTCATTTTATGCGCTTTAGGCAAATTTACCCAAAGTTGAAAACCGGCCAACAAGCCCTCTGTCTGCTCAGGCATTTCAGAGTGAACAATGCCCTTACCCGCTGTCATCCATTGCACGCCATGTTGTTCAATCACGCCTTCATTACCAGCATTATCTTTATGACGCATTTTACCTTCAAGCATATAGGTAACAGTTTCGAAGCCACGGTGGGGATGCTCAGGGAAACCTGCAAGATAATCGTTAGGCTTATCACTGCCAAACGCATCAAGTAATAGAAATGGATCAAGCATATTTAATTCAGGCGAACCAATAATGCGTGTCATGTTTACACCTGCGCCATCACTTGTTGGAATGCCGGCAGTAGAATATTGTAATTCTTTAGTATTTGAAGTGCTCATAAAAAAGGCCTATCTGTTAATAACTATAATAGGCCTAATATAAGATGGTACTGAAAAAGTTAAAATATCAAAAAGGTATCGATATCGTGCTACTTTTTCGATGATAACAATTTACTTAATTACCAGTTAAATGAATTAACTTATCCTTAGAAAGGTAGGCTTCATCTACGTCTTGTAACTTATTATAAGAGATCATTTCTCGAATACTGTCGATGTAAGCTTGACCGCGCTCTGAATACTTATCTAACGTACCCGCAAGTTCCATCCCAGTAATAGCGTCACCGTTTGCTCTAAGCTCTGCTCTTAAAGTACGTAACTTGGCATAAGCTGTTGTGGTATTAATATTGAACATATAACCTTCAACAGAGCCTAAAGGGCTGTCAAATCTGGCTAAACCATAGTCCCCTAACTCTTTGCGTTGCTGTTTTGGCGCCATCCCTTTACCAGAGAAATCCCACTGCCCAAAGAAAGCATTACCCTCTTCAGCAAAGCGCGATGTCCCCCAGCCGCTTTCTTCTGCAGCTTGTGCAAGGGCTAATGATGGCGGCATAATATCAACTTTAGTGAGTAAATTAGTGCGAAGCTCTTCAGTCATTGCCTGTTGCTCATTTTCTAGTACTGAATACTTTACCGCTAAGGCCTTTAATGTTTGACTATCAAGGGAAGCCATTTTAACTTCTTGGCGTTCCAATAGTATTCGCTCATTGGAAATAAGTACTAGGGGCGCCATTAAACGGAAAAACACTTCTTTTTTTAATGCGACAGGCATTTCATTAGATGTGTGCTTCCATTCTTCACTGACTTTTTCAAAGCTCAATCGAGGTACTTCTCTATTCCCCTTAGCCCAACTTTCGCTGTCATACTGATGCTCTTTAAACAATGCCATCAGCTCATCCAATGAGTGTATTTCTACCTCGATAGGATCTTTCATCGCCTCAATTACAAATTTTTCATCAATAACTTTAGTTTTATCAGGCTCAGAACAAGCACTTAACAATAATGATGAGGCTAAAATAGAAAGGGAAAACAGTTTTAATTTATTGCGCATTATTTATCCATAGCTATACGTTATTTTATTATGTATTGAGTATAACCATTAAAATAAAAAATAGTGTTTTTTAAACCATACCTTTTGTAAAAGTTTTGTATAGCTCATTAGCTATAAGGTAATCCCCTTCAATCTCGGCAATTTCACCTCGACGTAATAATTCAACAATAAATTCCTTGTTTCCTGCTAGAGCTTGTCGGCAAACCTGTTCATTTGAATAGTCCGTTAAACTCCCTAACGATTCGCTAAAGTTTGCACCTTTAATTTTTCTTAATTCAACTAACATTTTTTCTAACTGCATGATTTAATTCCCATTACTAAGATAAATACAGAATAGTTGAAATGATAAAACTAAAAGTGACAATGCTAAGTGCAATTATGATAAATAATGACGGGACAGGATTGGAACGAATACGTACCTCCGGTACTCCGAATACGTTTCACTGCGAATCTCGAAGGAACTCTCGGAGCGTCAGCATATTCGAAGCGATAGCGTATTCGAAGTGAAACGTATTGGTTACTGAAGTATTAGTGCAACGCTGCTCTAAACGGCAAGGCTGCACAAATGCGCGCCTCTTCGATTAATATCTCTTCCAGGCGGGGGTAAACTACATCAGCAGGAAAATACTCAAGTGCTAACTCTACAAATAAGTTTTTATGTTTCTCTTCTGATTTGGCAATGTCGTCATAAAACTTTTTATCTTTGCCTTCAGGTAATACCTGAGCAATTAACGAAAAGCGTTCATGACCACGCGCTTCAATAACACCGGCAACGAGCATTCTATCTAGAAATTTTTCAGGTCGGCTATGGCGAAACATTTTACGAATATCATTAATGTAAGGGTCTTTTTCATCATTGGCTAGCATAACACCGCGACGAGTCATCAATTTCAGCACTTGTTTAAAATGAATCAATTCTTCCAATGCTAAATCCGTCATGGCTTTAACCAAACTTGTTTTGTCTTGGTAGTGAGATAGCATCGACATTGCCATGCCTGATGCTTTCTTTTCGGCAGCGGCATGGTCTTGTAAAAAAGAGTCAAAGTCTTCAACGGCAACGTGAGCCCACTCAATAGGGGTGTGATATTTTAATTCAAACATGTAGAAATATTTTGCTATTTAAAAATTTCGATTATTTTACACATGTTTTTATCTAGGTTACAGTGAAAAAGCACTCTTGCTGTTGCTCTCACAAGCCATCACGGCACATTAATGACTAATGTCGACCAAAGAATATTGCTATATCCAGACGGCTTTCTTTAGTACGACACCCTGTAGAATAACCGCATGTTCTTCCTCGAATGTGACTCATTCCACCTTTTCCATCATAGATTGAGCGTTCATCCCTAAACGTTTTGATTGCATAATCTAAATATAAATCATAATCAAACCCTTGATGTACAATGGTAATAATTTCTGTGTCATCATCTAGATTGGTAATCTTGTTGTATGTCGAAGGAGATGTTTTCTTTGCCGATTCTTTGACTATCTCTAATCGATGCTGGCTATCTTTGTAATCAGAAAATTTAAGGTCGTTATAAAGCACAGCTGACTTATAAGAGTCTTTTTCTATAGCGGTGCCTGTTTCATACATTTTAGCTAATAAATAAATAGCCGGTTTATAGCCAACGCTTTTCGCTCGTTCAAGCAACTCTATTTCTTTTTTATTGCTATCACTACTCATATCAAATGTTTGCATCGCTGTTTGAAAAAGAGCAGGTCCATACTCCCTTTTAACTGCCCTTGATAATAAATTTTCAGCCTTAATAGTATCTTGCTCAACACCAATACCATCTTTATAAAGATTAGAAAGCATCCAGGTAGCTTTAGTAGAACCTTGTCTAACAGCTCGCCTTAACCACTTCGCACTTAACTCTGAATTCTGCTCCAGACCATCACCGGTTAAATATGCCGTTGCTACTAATACTTGTGCTGACGGGTTGCCATTATGAGCAAACTTAAGAATTGTTTTAAACTTGTCTCGACAAGTTTCACTGACACATTTTTGAACAGCATCATTGCTAACTGTATGTTGAGTTTGTACTGTAGAAGCAAATAAATTTGGCGTTAAAAATACAGTCAGAATGAATGCACTGAGTGTTATCCGTTTCATATTAAATATCCTTTGTGATTTTCATAAAGCGATTATAAGTATTATAGCAGTGTAAATATTTATCAATTAACAATAGCTTAAAAAATCGAACAAGATATGTTGTCTTTTTAGTTTATAGTAGTGCCTTGTAGAAACCCTTCACAATATAGATAATAGTGGCATGAAAAATACTTTATACATCACCGGCGCGGGAGTTAGCAGCGAGAGTGGCATCCCTACGTTTCGCGGAGAGGATGGTTTTTGGACTATCGGCAGTAAAAACTATACGCCAATGGAAATGGCCACACGGGCCATGTATGAAAACAATCCTGTTGAATTTCTATCTTGGTATTACCATCGTTTTGCTACCTACAGAAACCATGGTCCTAACGAGGTTCATCGCTGGTTAAGCGATAAAAACCTTATTACTCAAAATATAGATGGTTTAGATGGTAAAGCCGGCAATAAAGATTATATTGCTATTCATGGTCGCCTTGATCAAATGACGCTTTATCATCAACAAGGCGATGACGTATCTTGCATAGCAACACCTTGGGAAGATGTAGATTCAGATAATTTAGTGACATCCTTGCTGGAAATATTCAATATAGACCAGCAAACTAAGCGACCTAAATTGAATCAATCGAATAAGCCCTATGTATTATTATTTGATGAATATTACACCGATTTATATCGTATAACGGAAGCGCAAGAGCGAATGATGGCAGCCGAAAAAATGGTATTTATCGGCACGTCTTTTAGTGTGAACATTACCCAAATGGCATTACGTGCAGGCATAAATAACCGCATCCCTATTGAAATTGTTGATCCTGCGCCTATCGAGCTACCTTACGAACATGTGACTTATCACAAAATGAAAGCATCAGAGTATATTCAGCAAGCATAAAGGTGGGAGATTAAAACCCCTTCTATCACCACTTCAGGGGAAAAATATCATTACCTGCCACGGCAAGTTGGCATTCCATCATCCCTGAAGTAATAAAGGGTCCGAGGACCCTTTATTATTTAACAAGTATTTTTATAAATGTTGCTTTAAAAAGTCGACATAAGCATTGGACGCAGTGATCCGATTTACTTTTTTACGAAAGCCATGTCCTTCATCATCAAAGAGAACATATTCAACCGGTACATTGTTTGCTCTGATACCAGCAACCATCTCATCACTCTCAACTTGCAACACCCGTGGGTCGTTAGCACCTTGAACAACTAATACTGGCTTAGTGATATTTTTAGCGTGAAATAATGGCGAAATACGACGTAATCGTTCTTCATCAGTCGCAGGATCGCCCATTTCATCGTACAGGGCTACCTTAAATGCTTCCCACCAAGGTGGAATGCTTTCTAGAGTGCGAAGCCAGTTAGTAACACCAAAAATATTAATACCTACTTCAAACTCATCGGTAAAAGCCATAGCTGCCATTGTCATGTAGCCACCATAGCTGCCACCAATAACACCAATTTTATCGGCGTCGACCCAATCTAAACTTTGTAAATGTTTTTTGCCATAAACAATATCTTGCAGATCGTTTTCACCATGGTTTTTATCATCCAGGTGATAAAAAGTTTTACCGTAACCTGATGAACCGCGATTATTTACCGCAAAAATTGCATAACCTTGATTAACTAAATGTTGAATAACAGCGCGATAGCCTTTTCTAGACTGACCACCAGGGCCACCATGTACCCAAACTAACGCCGGAACTTTATGCTCAGCACTGGCTGTTTTTGGTTTATAAAGTAGTCCTGGAACGACTAACCCGTCAAAGCTTTTAAAGCGCACGACTTCACTGGCGACAAGATCTGATGCCCGCATATCTGCATTCAAAGTTTCAGTCAATTGATTAGCACTTGCAGAGCCTAATTTGTAGGTGAATAGATTGGATGGTGACACATCTGAATTTATATAAAACACCATTTGAGACGAGTCGTTTGAAAAGTTAACGCCACGTAAGTCGCCCGCTGGTAATTTTGGTAAATCAATTGCTTTCCCCGTTGCAACGTCACTAATATGTAACTGCGTTTGCGCATCATTATTAACTCCAACGGTTGCATATTTTCCATCTTTGGAGAAATCAACAAAACTAACATCCCAATCGCTTTTGTAATATAAGCTACGCTCTTTAGTGGCAATATTATATGACCAGGCTTGATTGTATTCACCAAATTCATTGGTGCCATAAATTAATGAAGTTGAATCTGCAGTAAAGGTATATATTCCCTCTTCTATTGCACCTTGTGAAGTACTTAACAATTTAGGAGTTTGGTCATCGCTGGTTAAGTCAGCTAAGTACATATCGGTATCTGCACCCGACACAGCTTTCACCAAAGCAATATATTGGCCGTTATTACTATGACCATCAACACTCAACATTTGCTCATTTTTAAAAACTAGCTCACGTGAGTAATCACTACTATTGTAATGATACACATCCATTGCTTTTGCATCACGCTCATTGGTTTTAACATAAAATGAGCCATCGTCCAGCCAGCCCATAAATGAGGCTTTTAAATTTTCACCGGGGGTTAGATCTTTTACTGTGCCGTCTTGCTCTTGGACATACAAATGGTTCAGCTCATTACCACCTTGGTCAGCGCTATATAAAAAGCGATCATCATTTGGGAACCAACTAACACCAAATACGGTGTCTTTGTCAGATTTACTTAATTGTGTAGGCGCCGAACCATCGATAGGATATCGGTAAACATTAAACACACCTGTTGCATCACTGGAAACTAATACGGCAGTACCATTATGATTTATTGATGAGCCAAATACAGTGGTAGTTTGATAAAACTGCTCGGCACTGTATGTGTTACTCGCCGTTGCCGTCGTTTGTATTTTAGCGGTATTAGAACTGTCAGTTGTATTCGCTGCTTGCTCTGAACAGGCGACGATCCCTAACGCTAAAGGGACGAGAGATAAATAGCTTATTAACTTCATTATTGTTCCTTGTTTTTAGTCTTTTATTCCAGATTGATGTTTAAATATCAGTAACTACCATAAAAGGAATTGGTCAACTTATCTACAACTTTATTATTTACAAAGTAATAAAGATATTCTCTCAATTTGTACGAAAAAACTCTGACAAAAGGACTATGTATACTATTGATTTAACGATAATTAATAACTTATATCTAGCTATACAAGGGGCTGTACATAGACTTACAAAACTATTTCAAATAAGCCTTACAATTTTGCACCTAATCGACCTATAATTTAAATAAAATTAAAAACAAAATAAGCTGGAGTAACTTTCATGAACACGGCAAAACTTTTTCCCTTCATACTTTCTTTATTTATTTTAAGCGCTTGTAATGAACCACAAGTAATCGCTCCTGAAAAAGTTGAAGTGATCGTTACGCAGCTAAGCCAAAAAAATATTCCTTTGTATGGCCATTATATTGCTAATACCCAAGCTTCCCTTGATGTTGAAGTACGAGCCCGAGTAGAGGGTTACCTTGAACAACAACATTTTTTAGAAGGTAGTTTCGTGATTAAAGATCAACTGCTCTATTCTATTGATGATGGTCCGTACCAAGCCGCACTTGCCAGTGCTCAAGCCAGTCATATTCAAGCGAAAAATGCGTTAGCAAAAGCTAATAGAGATGTAAAAAGAATTAAACCACTTTATGAGCAAGATGCTTCCAGTCAACTCGATTTAGATAATGCTTTTGCTGATTTAGACAGTGCACAAGCCAGTTTAAAATCAGCGGAAGCCTCATTGCAACAGTCTGAGTTGGAGTTAAGCTATACCCAAATTCGCGCTCCTATATCTGGCGTTGTCAGTGCTTCAAATGCCGACATTGGTGCATTAGTTGGCGGCTCAGGAATTTCATTGCTAACCAATGTACAAAAAGTAGATCCATTGTTCATCGAGTTTCAAATGACTACCTTAGATTACTTGCAAGCCAGACGTCGATTAAAAAGTTACTATGAAAAATATAAAGCAGATATTGAGGGAACCTCAGTTGAAGGCTTAGTTACCATTACATTACCCGATGGCAGTGAATATCCACACTTAGGGCAAATGAAATTCACCGCGCCAAAGGCAAATCAAGAAACAGCAACATTTACCGCCAGAGCCGAAATTATCAACCCAGACAGAGAATTACTACCAGGTCAGTATACTAAGGCACGTATTCAACTTGATGAACTCGACAATAGCTTATTGTTGCCAGAGCAGGCGGTAAAGTTTGAACAAAGTGGCTCCTTTGTTTATGTGGTATTACCTAACAATACCGTTGAGAGACGTTTTGTTGTATTAGGCCGCAATGTTGGCGGTAACTTTTTAGTACAAAGCGGTTTAAGTAATGGTGAAAAAGTAGTGCTAGAAGGGACTCACAAAGTACAACATGGTAGCCATGTAATTGCCATTATGGCAAGAGACATAAAAGAGGCAGCTAAAAAAGCCCAGGAATCTGAAAATAAATCCCAGAAAAAAGCAGCTGAAAAGCCCGCTAAAGCCAAAGAAAAATAAGGGAGAATTTTAGTGATTTCACAATATTGTATTAAACGCCCTGTTTTTGCTTCGGTATTATCAATAATCATTTTGCTGGTTGGTATTGTATCAATTTTTAAAATGCCAATTGATCAATACCCAAACATATCTCCGCCACAAGTAACAATCTCTGGTAGTTACAGTGGCGCTACTGCCGCAATAACCGCTGAGTCAGTTTCGATCCCGTTAGAACAAAAAATTAACGGTGTACCAAATATGCTGTATATGACATCCAGTAGCAATAACGGAGGTAGTTCTAAAATAAAAATCACTTTTGATGTAGGTACCAACCCTGACTTTGCCGCTATTGATGTGCAAAACAAAGTTAAACAAGCGGAAGGTGATTTGCCTGGTGATGTTATTACTGATGGAGTCACTGTTGAGAAAACCTCAACCGTACCACTAATGACCTTAATTTTACGCTCGAGTGAAGCACGATTTGACGATTTATATTTAAGTAACTTTGTAACCCTGCAAATTCAACAGGCATTAAAACGTATCCCTGGCGTTGCCAAAGTTAGAAATGTTGGTGCTCGTACTTATTCAATGCGAGTTTGGTTACGACCGGATGATCTCGCCTCTTATGGTTTAACCCCAAGTGATGTGGTTGATGCTATCAAAGAGCAAAACGCCAATGCCGCAGCAGGCTCATTAGGTAGCCAACCAGCCGATGGAGATATTAATTTATCTCTTACTATAAACGCTTCAGGGAAATTAAAAGATGCTGAATCTTTTGGTAATATCATAATCCAAGCTACTGACAATGGTGCATTAATTAGACTTAGAGATGTAGCAAGAGTAGAGCTTGGCGCCAGTGCTTATAAACTGATATCACAACACAATGGGCAAAGTGCAGCCATTGCTGCTTTGCTGTTATTACCGGGCGCCAATGCACTGGAAGTTGCTGAACAAGTCAGAACCACAATGGCAGAATTATCTGGTCGATTCCCTAGCGGGATCAGCTATGAAATCGCTTACGATACTTCTGTATTTATTGAAGCTGCAATCAGTGAAGTGGTTATAACCTTAATCGAGGCGTTATTATTAGTTTCTGCCGTGGTGTTTTTATTTTTACAAAATTGGCGTACAACTATAATCCCTATGTTAGCGGCGCCAGTATCAATTATTGGTACATTTACCTTTTTGGCCGCTTTTGGCTTTTCAATTAATACCATCAGCTTATTAGCAATGGTGTTAGCAATTGGGTTAGTGGTTGATGATGCGATTGTAGTGGTCGAAAATGTCGAACGGATCATGCAAGAAAAAGCCATAAACGCCGCACAAGCAACAGCAATAGCGATGAAAGAATTAACTGGCGCCTTGATCGCAACTTCACTAGTCCTAGCTGCTGTATTTTTACCTGTTGCGTTCTTAGGAGGAATATCTGGAGAGCTTTATAAAGAGTTCGCGATTACACTAACGGTTGCCGTTCTTATATCAACTGTAGTTGCCCTCACCCTAAGCCCTGCTTTATGTGCACTGTTGATGAAGCCTGAGAAAAAAACCTTGCGGATGTTCAGTTGGTTTAATAAAAAAGTTGATGAACTTACCAGAAAATATAGTAGTTACGTTGCTGTAGCAATAAAACGAACAGCGCGTTCTATTATTTTATTTGCAGCAATATTTACTGTCGGCATAGTAATTTTCAAACAGATGCCTTCCGGATTTATGCCACTTGAAGATACCGGTATGTTCTATGCCGATATACAATTACAACCCGGCACGTCGGTAGCGCGCACGGCACAAACAACGTTTAAAGTTGAAAAAGAATTAACGGCTCACCCAGCAATTGAACAAATCATTACATTAACAGGTGAAAACCTTAGTAATGGCTCTGGCGAAGAAAACGCTTATTTTCAAATAATGCTGAAACCTTGGGATGATAGATCAGACTACACCATGGAAAAAGTCATGAGCGAAGTTGGTGAAATGATTTCCGGCTATCCAGAGCTCACTTACAAGGTATTTCAACCTCCCGCTATTGCTGGTATGGGTGAGCGCAGTGGCTTTTCATTTGAACTGCAAGACCGTAGTGGCGCCAATTCTGAAGGTTTAGTTGAGATAGCTAAGACATTCATTCAAAAAGCACAGTCTTTACCTGAAATAGGCAATATAAGTAGCACCCTAAGTGGTGATATACCTATGCTAAAACTCATCGTTGATCGTGAAATGGTAAAAACTTATGGGGTGAATTTAGCTGACTTAAATACTTTGTTAAAGCAATTGACCGGTTCAACCTCAGCGAGCGACTTTAATATGTTTGGTCGCACTTACAAAGTAAAAGTACAAGCTGAAGCCGAATTTAGACGGCGCCCAGAAGATCTTTCCCGCTTTTATATTAAGTCAGGAACGGGGGCATTAATACCTTTATCCATGCTAGCTAAAATTGAATACGCTGCCGGTGCTGGTAATATCAGTCGTCACAACTTATTCACCAGTGCAAGTATTGGCGGCACTCCCGCCCAAGGTTATAGTTCAGGCCAAGCAATGGCCGCAATAGAGCAATTAGCCAAAGAACAATTGCCTGATGGTTTTGCATATGAATGGACAGGTATGTCATATCAGGAAAAAAATGCCAGTGGTCAAGCCGGCTCTGCGATGTTACTTGCTGTGGTATTTATCTATTTATTCCTTGCCGCATTATATGAAAGCTGGGTGATCCCTATTCCTGTATTATTAATAGTGCCTATTGCTTTAGCAGGTGCAGCAATTATTGCCTGGCTGCTTGGCATTGAAAATAATCTTTTCTTTCAAATATCGGCCGTAGCGCTGGTAGGTTTTTCCGCTAAAAACTCTATTCTAATTGTTGAGTTTGCCAAAAGCCTACATCAAGAGCATGGTCGAACCATTAAACAAGCGGCAATTGAAGCAGCAGAGCAACGCTTTCGCCCTATAATAATGACGTCTGTGTCATTCATATTAGGTATATTACCGTTAGTTCTGTCAATGGGTCCTGGAGCACAAGCAAGACAATCAATATCAACCGGTACACTTGGTGGCATGATTGCAGCAACGACTGTTGGGATTGTTCTAGTACCATTATTTTTTGTAATTTTTGTTAGTTTCGCTGAAAAAATGAAACAAAAATTCAGCTCTGCAGATAAGGAGGCTTAAGTATGAGTAACCTATCGTTAAAGCCAAACTACTTAGTGCTGGCAATCACTTTGTTATCTGGGTGCGCTATTGGCCCTGACTATGAAAAAGCTCCTGAAGTAGCTTCGGAAGAATTGCCTACGTGGCAATTCAACGATGAAGCAAATCAAACAGGTGCTTCAGTAGCCACATTAGACTGGCGTTCGTTTTATCAAGACCCGGTACTCCAGGAGTACATTCAACAAGCTCTGGATAATAACATTGACTTAAAAATTGCCAGCGAGCGGGTGTATCGCTCGCAAATTGGTTTAGTAGAAAGTGATAGCCGATTTTTGCCGAATGTTGATATGACTTTTGACGCTGATCGAGAGAAAACCAGCAGAGCGTTAACAACAGATCCGAAAATAGACAATGAATTTAAATGGACGGCTAATGTATCCTGGGAGCTTGATTTATGGGGTAAATTGCGCCGCAGCAATGAAGCTGACATTGCAAATTTACAGGCAACCCAAGCAGAATTTTACGGTTCAAGAATATCGCTAATTGCGCAAGTTGCCGAGTTGTATTATAAAATTCAAGATGCTCAAAATCAGATACAATTAACTAATAACAATATTGTCGCTCGCGAAAAGTCTAAACGAATTACTGAATTAAGACACGCGCAAGGCATTATCTCAGGGTTAGATGTTAGCCAGAGTAACGTAGAGTTAATGCAGGAAAAATTAAAACTTCCAGCACTACATAACTCGCTCAATTCAAACATGTATCAACTGTCTATACTACTGGATCAATCACCTAAAAAACTAAAAATTCCAGCTCGAAATCCTAACAACTTAGACCGTGAGTCGCTCCCTGTTGGCTTGCCATCAGAGTTATTAAAACGTCGCCCTGATGTTATCTCACAAGAGCGTAAGCTTCATGCGGCAACCGCCGCAATTGGCGTAGCAAAGGCTGATTATTTCCCTAATATCAGTTTGGTGGGTAACTTTGGAGCCAAAAGTTTAGAAGTAGATGACCTACTCGATAATGCCGAGTACTGGGAAATAGGTGCCGATATTTCTATGCCTTTATTTAATTGGGGGGCAACAACGGCGAATATTGACAAAGTAAAATCTGAATATCGCGAAACCGTTCTTAATTATCGTAAAGTTATTTTTGTAGCCTTTAGAGAATCAGCTGAAGCTATAGAAAATGTTGATAAAAATCGTACAGAATATTATTTAAAACGCGAACTGTTAGCGGCAACAGACGAATACTTACGCCTTGCCAATTTACGTTATAGCAATGGTGTTATCAGCTATATCGACGTACTTGATGCCCAGCGTAACCAAGCCAAATCACAACAAGACTTTTCTGCTGCGGCCGAAAGTTTACAAACATCATTTGTAGGCTTGTATAAAACGTTGGGTGGGGGTTGGGATTCTGCAGGTTACAACACAGCGTTAAATAACGAAGAAGAAATCGACGAAACAGTTGAACAACAAAGTAATATTATCAATAGCCAAATGCCGGTAGCACCGCAAACTCAGGATAATTAAAGGTTTAGTTTTTGATTAAAACCTAACCACTGCTAGTAACAGTGGTTAGTTGCTTATTTTTTCTAACGAAGCCCCAGCTCAACATCTTCAATTATATAATTACCATTAAACTGCGGGTGAACATGCCCTTCAGTACCTATTTCAAAAAAGTCCTGTTCTTCACTACTTAAGCCTTGGTAGCCATTTATAACGCCGTATACCCACACTTCTTTATCGAGTGTGAGTTTATTTTGTTGATGGTACTCTAGTGCCGACATCCCCTGTCCCGAGTCGATCACTTGGCAGAAGTAGCTTTCTACATTTTGTTTTATTAAATCGCTTTCAATATCGATTTGTTCTATATCGTTTATTTCAAAACCTTGCGCTTGGCGTTTATCTTTAACACCAACGTTAGCATGGCGAATTTCTTTTATGTGACTGACAACCTCAGCAAATAAGCGTTCATGCTCAATGTTATTGACATCAATGCTTGCCGGTTTAATTATTGCTTTTGCATGGTTAAATAAACTTGGCACATTATGCTTTGCAGAATAGTCCTTTACTTGATAATCAGGCTTTTGTTGTGCATGTAACACAAAGCCTTTTAACAGCTGATAACGGTGCAGGTATTGTCTAAACTTACCAAGTAAATCAATTAATTTACTTTGAGCAATGCTTAGCTCTTGACTAATTTCACTGTGGCTACGTTGTAATTGCACCACTAACAAGCGTCGTAGTTCTCTTGACGTACCCGCAATGGTCGCTAGTTCATCAAACTGGAACATCTCCAATTGTTTACGCATTTCAGTGAGTTGGCTTTGAGCCAGCTCATTTTCTCTAATTTTTGCATTAATCGATGCTACATAACCAAACTCGTTATGAATACGTCGCCACAAGTTTCGAACGTTTGATTTTAAGCTATCGACCAAACCATATACATGCTCGGTTAAATCTTCGATATAGACTTCGGCTTCAGCATAGTTTTGATGGTGCAGCGCTTCTTTATAATGTGACGTTACAGTTTTAATTAACGCCAGCTTTGTGCCTATATTGGCATCTAACTGTCGATTGCGTTCATCCCTAAGGTTATTTTCTAACAAGCCTCTAATTGAGCTTCTTAAACGTAAATCTTCGCCGGGCTCTGGCCGCCAGAGTACACCATGCTCAGTTAACTTTTCCAATACCTTTGCATCAAAATCAAGCTCATTGACCCGGCCTGACAAATACGCCTTCATGATCACATCTGAATGCTTAGCCAGGATTTTTAAAAATTTTATGCCCGCAGCTTGCAAGGGGTGACTCACAATAAGTCCCCTTGTTTAATTGCTTCTTCTGCTTGCTCGGCTAAATTAAGGTTTTCACTTTCATCAATAAAGCGGATCACTTCAAACAAGTAATCGACTTTTCCGGTAGCAACAAAAATTTGATTGTCAGGGTTAGGTTTTAATAAATAGCCTAACTCAAGCAAGCGCTTAAATATCAACTTTAACTGCGCATCTACAGCGGAGCTTGATGAATTAAATAAGCTATAACGTGATATTTTAGTTAGCTGTTCACTAAAAGCAGGCGTGTCTTCAATAACAGACTGTAATTCATTCAGTCGTACCACTTTGCCTTCAGACAATGGCGAGTTGTCACCCTTAGCTTCTTGCACTAGGACCAACCACTCGATTAGTGGCAATAATGACGCCGTAATTTCTCGAAATTGGCTATTTACCACTTTACGTTCATCATCACCTATACCTTGGTAGGCACAAAACAGTACTGTGCCATCATTTGCATTAGCGATGGTACGGTTCATTAAATTAAGTTGCTGTTCAACGCTGGCAAAATTTTCAGTATTTTGTAAGAAACTAAATGCAAGTTCATCGCTGGTTTTACAAATAAACCCGCCACTGAGTAATGTTTCCATTACTTGTCCTTTTAAACTGATCATAGTGCTTCCTCCACTTGCTCAAGCTCATCCGCTTGTTGGCGCTGTTTCAAACGTTCAGTAATTGGGTTTACTTTCGGTTGCACCATTCTTAGTTTTTGCTGCGCAGCACTTTTATCAATTAAATAACGATTTTCAAAGAAGTGTAAAACATCGGATTCAGGGTTAGGAAATGCACCAAGCACAGTAATTTGATTAGCCTTACAGGCATCAAATATTTTCTTCACATTTTTGTTTGCTAACGTACCAATTTCATCGATTGGCCAATGGATAACAGCCTTTGAGTGACCTCGTAATAAACGAGTGAATGCCAATAAAAATTTACATAAAATAAGGTAAGCCATACCATGGCTCGATGACTCATTCAGTTGTCTATCAGTGCGGATAACCAGTTCTGAATTGCCTTCTTTTAAGTGCAGTTCAATGTCCAGTAACTGACTAATACCGCCTGTTATTGTTGCTTTGCCTAACACTTCTAATACTTCGCGGATGGTTTGCGTGTACTCTTCATCAGGTAGAGCCGACTCTTCATCATTAAGCCAAGCCTGATGCAACTTATTAAAGCGTGCGAGTTTTGGCCAAAAATCAAACTCTGAAATTTTAGAGCGAATTTTTACTGACGACTCAGAAACACCATCAAGGAATAACTCTTGATCAACTTCTTTTGAAATGCGACGTGATTGTGATGATATTCGCGTATCAATATCCGCTAATATATTGTAATACTGAGTTAAATCATTACCAAAATTTAAGCCATTATTACGTACGCCTTCTAAATGTTGTGGCACTAAAACCGTTAATAACGTTTCCAGTTCATTAACCATTTTACGAGAATCCAGTACTTGTAAACCTTGTGCATTATCAATTAAACAATCGCGACGGGCATGTTCCCAGGTTTCCGTTAAACTAATACCTGCTTTTTGGCCTATGGCATTATCGAAATAATTAACATAACTGGTTATGTCTTGAGTAGCTCGGCGTTGTTGCTCGAATAACTCTCGCCCTTCTACCAACCTGGCTGAAGGTGTCGCTTGCTCGGTAATAGGCTCAGTTGTTGGCAGTTGCAATAAAGCAAACTGTGGCTTTAAGCTATTAATGCCAGACGCTAACTCTTTTTGTTCGCTTAAGGCTTTTTCAAGCTGTTGTAATTGCTCTTGTAATTGCTGTCTTTGTTGTTGATGGGTTGAGCTTTTTTCAGTTAATAAGCGCATAGCTTGGGCGTTGCTGTTTTTCGCTGTTGACAAGCTGGCTAAATAACTGGCTTTTTGTTTAGTAAATACTAATTCATACCAACGGACGTACTCGTTAACACTATCACGGTGTTTATTGGTAATAGTGATGTCGTATTGGAGTTTAGCAATATCGTTCTTCAGGGAAGCGATTTGCTCAACATCAACTTCACGACTGGCGAGTTCATCTTTATACCACTTTTTACATGCTTTAAGGCCGGCCTTATGCTGCTCGTTTGCATCATCTATCTGACTTTTAATTTGACTAAGCTTTTGCTCTATATCACCAACAAGTTGCTGCCAATGCAGCTCATGTTCCATTTTTTCATCATGACACTGTTCTTTATGTTCATCATAAGCCTGTTGTTGATTAACAACGAGCTTATCTAATGATTTTTGCAGTTGTTGTAAGCTTTTTTGCTGTTTTGTTTTACGCTCAGTTAACGCTTGTTTCTGTTCAGACTTTAATTGCGTGCGCTCATCCTGAACACGTTTACGTGCTTGTTCTTTAAACTGGCATTGTGAATGAATAGTGGTATGTTGCTGTTCTTTTTCACGTACTTGTTTATTCAAACCATCCAGTTCGACTTCGCAGTCAGTTTGTACGTTTTTAGCGGCTTTTAAATCTTGCTCTGCTACGTCAAATTGCTGTTTTAGCTCTGTTTCGGTTTGAGTTGTTTCATTATCATTTATGGCGTCTATATCAAGTAATACGCCATAGATACTAGTCAACTTATTGTCGATATCAGCAAGTGATGGAGCTAAATCAGTGCGCATTAACAGCTCTGGGTTTATCACTTTACCAAGATCAGCTTCCCAGCCATTATGCTCTTTTCGTAAGAACTCTAATAAGGTGTTTTCGCCGGGGTAAAGTAGTACTTCGATAGCGGTTAATCGCTTAATACAAGTAGCAACATTACTCCTGCTTTTATTGAGTTTTTCATTACTGGCAATTTGCTGGTATTTAAGCTGCTGAATATCATCTTGTAATTTAGATAAATCACCGCGTACTTGATCTTCTTCTTGTTGTGCTTGCTCAACAGACGCATCTATTATTGCCATTGCATCTTGCTCAGCAACTGTTGGCCCACTTGCCTCTATTTGCACTCTTACTGTTTGTAAATTAAGTGTGCCATCATTAATTTGTCGCTCAAAATCACCTTTAATACTGCTGAACCTTTCATCTTGGCTAGCATGTAATAATTGTAATGCGTTTTGCTCGCTCAGTTGTTTTTCACGTAAATCATCACGTGCCAAATCTTTTTGCTCGTTTAATTGCGCTAATTCTTTTGATTGCTTCTTTTCTATTTCTGCTAAGCGTTTGTGATATGCCGCCTCAATATCTTGATGCTCTTCGGTCAGTAGTGCATGTTGTTCAGTTTTTGACTGTAACTGCGATTGCCAAGAAGGTATTTTTTCAAGGTTACCTTGATGCGTTTCAATGCTTTTGTCTTGCCAAGCGTTAAATTCATCTTCTATTTGATCAAGGTGTTGTTCGGCGCTGTTAACTTCAGCTTTGCTAAGTGAGATATCTCTGTTTAGCTCATCTCTTTGTTGTTCAAATGCACTATTCAATTCGTTCAGTTGAGATTTATATGCTTGATGATTATGTTCAGCTGTTACTATTGAATCACTCAATAGAGACAGATCGACAGATAATTGCTGTTTTAATTGGCTTAGTCGAGTTTCAGTTTGCTCTAGCTGTGCGTTCACTTTTTGCAATTTATGGTATTGCGGCATCAGTTCGTCAAATTGCTTTATTAATGAGCATTCTTTGATCCAATCGTCAACTTGCGCTTTTGAAATCTTATTACTTGGTGTCTCTACCCCATCTTCTTCTAAAATAGCAGCGATCATAGCTTTGATCGTTTCCATTTTTCCTTCTTTGGAATGCACGGCTTTGATCAATTTTTCAATATGACGTAATCGAGCGTCGCTTTCACACAGGCTAAAAGAACGAGAAGCGGTTAATAAGTCTCGTTTGTTGCTGCTTAGCGCCATTACCGGTCTGTCGTTTTGGATGACTGCTCTAAATTCTTTGGTATTTAACGCTTTCGTGTGAATGATATTTTCACGGCGCATATTACGAATGATTTCACTAATGGCTATAGAGCATCGACCAGCAATGTCTTCGCCAATAAAATCTTCAACGACAAATTCCTTAGCAACAAAACGATATAACACTCCGGTATTTGACGAGGTTAAAATCGCCATGCACATAGCGCCATCTAACCGCTGGTATTCATAAATAATAAAGCTTGATTCTCTGGGTAAATACCACGTTTGAAAGTTATCGCGAGTTGCGGGCACAACTTTATTTGGCGACTCACCATAAAAAACAGGGATCAGGCGTTGCAGGGTGGTTTTACCTGATGCATTGGTTCCACAAATATTGGTGTGTCCATCTACGTTAAGTTCTACTAAACCAGGTAAATGAGTGTCGATTAAAATGATCCGTTTTAAGCCAGACATAGAATGTATTTGAGCCTTTATTATTGTATTAAATCTATCTTATGACTCACACGTGACGGTGTAAATAGCAATACACTAAGAATTGTTCATTTGCCGATAAAACAACTTAAAATTGCTTATTTTTTATCTTCAGTTGCGTATACGTTGCTTCGCAACTCCGAATACGGCACTGAGTGCCTTCGAGTGCGCTACGCTTCGATAACCCCTTCGCAATTAGGAATGAAATGTATTCGTCATTCGTTACTGAATTTACATTTGTTAACAGACCGCAAAAAAACGGTTCGTTATATTAAAGCTCACAACAAAACCTAACGGTTTACTCCCAATCTGTTGTTTAAAGCATTCGCTCACGCGAGTGCTTTTTTTTGGCCAGCTGTATCTGGCGTTTTCAATCCGCTTTGCTTCGAATACGCTTTGCTTCGAATACGCTCTGCTCCGAATACGCTTTGCTCCGAATACGCTTTGCTTCGAATACGACTTCGAGATTCGAAAAGAAATGTATTCGAAGTAGCGAAGCTGCGTATTCGAGTAGCGAAGCTGCGAACTTACAATAGAGTGATAGACAATACCGGGCTCAATTTGCTAATTTAGCGCTTTCAAATTTACGCACAGGTTTTCAGCATGAACCAATACCAACTTTACATTTTTGATTGGGATGGCACGTTAATGAATTCAATTAATAAAATTGTACATTCATTACAAGCCGCAGCCCTTGCGGCGAATTTGCCTATACCTGATGAAAGTGCATCAAAAGGTATTATTGGTGCAAGTTTAACCGAAGCATCTAAAATTCTTTACCCTGGCATTGAACAAGTAAAAATTGATGAATTAATCAAACATTACAAACAACAATATCTTGAAATAAATGCCACACCTTCACCTTTGTACGATGAAGCAGAGCAGTTACTTTTAACGTTACATGCAAAAGAAAAGTTACTGGCTGTTGCCACCGGAAAGGGGCGACAGGGATTAGAACGAGTATTAGCGGTATCGAATACTAAACACTTATTTCATTTAACTAAAAGCTCCGATGATGCTAAGTCTAAACCGCACCCAGATATGCTTGAGCAAATTTTATTAGAGCTTGATGTTAAACCTGAACACGCCTTGATGATAGGCGACAGTCGTTACGATTTAAAAATGGCAGAGCATGCCGGTGTTGATAGTATCGGTATCACCCATGGCGCAGGTTGCATTGACAGCTTAACTGATTGCAACCCGAAAGCCATCGTGCATTCAATAAAAGAATTGGCAGAACTGATCCTTTAATTTATGTATGTTCGATATCGATTAAGCAGGAATGACGGCTGCGGGACATATAAAAAGAGGCCGAAACACTGATTGCGTTTCGGCCTCTAGTTTTTAAGCTTTTAGAAATAGAGTTAACTAAACAGGATCTTGATCAAGCTCACTGTGCTCAACATGAGCAGTGTCTTCAGCACCGTGCATCCAATCAACCAACTTATCGGCCATAAAGAACACAGCAATACCAGCAACAAAACCACTCACCGTAAGCCCCGCAAAAATACCAAAGGCATTATTTATTTGCTCTTGTCCTTCACCAATAAAGCCACCGACAACACCGGCAACTTTGTTAGCAATTGCAGAGCAGGCAAACCAAACGCCCATCAATAATGACAAGTACTTAATTGGTGCAAGTTTTGACACAAGTGATAAGCCAATTGGTGATATACACAATTCACCAAACACCAAGAATAAGTAGGTCATAATTAGGTAAAGTACACTCACTTTAGCTTCTAAATCGCCACCTTGTTGTAATGTTGCTGCAACCATAAATAAGAAACCAACACCAACAAACAATAAGCTGTACGCGAACTTTTTCGGTGATGGAGGCTGTTTATCACCAAGTTTGGTCCAAATACTTGCAAATATAGGAGCAAATGCAATAACGAAAAAAGCACTTACGGCTTGTAACCATGACGCAGGCATTTCCCAACCAAAGATATTACGGTCAGTAAAGTCTTTCGCATAAATATTTAGTAAACCACCGGCTTGCTCATAACCTACCCAAAACACAATAGAAACGATACTCATGATCACGATAACTTTAACTCGATCGCGCTCTTCTGCAGTTAATGGTTTATCTTTAGCTGCGCCCTCACCTGTTGACGAAATACCATGAGCAGATGGTTTTAAACCAATGTCTCCAAGGTACCTTCTTGCTAACGTTAGTTGCATAGCAACACTAATTAACATCCCTACACCGGCAAAAATAAAGCCAAGCTGCCAATCAATTTTTTCCCCTACATAACCTATCGCTAATGGTGCAATGAAAGCACCAATGTTAATGCCCATGTAGAAAATAGTAAACGCACTATCACGACGCACATCACCCTGCTCGTACAAGTCACCAACCAAGGTAGAAATGTTAGGTTTAAATAAACCGTTACCACAGCATAATAGTACCAAACCAAGATAGAATGCGTTTTCAGCATTATCCCCAAGCATTGCTTGTGGCGTGCCTAAGGTGAAATGCCCCGCAGCCATTAACAAACCACCGATGATAATACTCTTGCGTTGGCCTAAAACATTATCAGCAATCCAACCACCTAGAACGGGAGTCAGGTATACCGCCATTGTAAACCAGCCGTATAAGCTTAGCGCTTCTGCATTTGACCAGCCAAAGCCACCACTTTCAACAGTAGCAACAAGGTATAAAACTAGGATGGCACGCATTCCGTAGTAGCTAAATCGCTCCCACATTTCAGTACCAAATAACAGGAAAAGTCCCTTAGGGTGACCTAAGATTGTTGAAGATTGATTCATATCACTCTCTTTTTTAAGTAATTATTTTTAGAGTTATGCCGCAAAGGCAATCACCCATAATAGGGAAAAATTAGCGTTAAGTATAGTTAACTTATTGAGTAAGATATGAAGATTAGATGTTAATTACGAAAAACTTGCGAAGAATTTATTCACATTAGCCTTTGATGTTTTTGCTAACCGTTTAATTAGGGAAAACTCAACATTATTGATTTGATAGTTATCGCGAATATCATCAAGCATGGTGAGCCACAGCTTAGCGGTCATCTCAGCATCAAATAGCGCCCTATGAAAAGTCCCGTCTTCTGCTAAATCTTTATAATTCACTAATGTACCAAGCTTATGATTTGGGGCATCTTGGTAAATACGTCTTGATGTTAATAACGTACAAGCAAACTCACCCGCATAATTATGGTTTATACGAGAAAACTCAGCGTCTAAAAACTTTTGATCAAAAGAAGCATTATGAGCTAGTAGGTTCTCATCGCCAATAAAGTCGGCAAAACGAGCCATAACTTCTTCACAAGGCGCAGCGTTTCTAAGCATCGCATTGGTGATGCCAGTATATTCTGCGATAAACGTACTCACTGGGCGTCCAGGGTTCATCAGCTCCTGGAATGAATCAACAACTACGCCATTAGTAATTTTAACCGCACCAATTTCAATTGCTCTGTCACCCTGAAGTGGCGAAAGGCCCGTGGTTTCAAAATCGAGTACAATAATAGAGTTGGCATTAGGGCTTGGCATAGGTTTCCTGAGTAGCTGAAAATCACACATCCATGGCAATTCTAAGTTAATTCATCCTTGAATTAGACAGAATTTCAGCCATCCTTGGCAATTCTAAGTTAATTCATCCTTGAATTAAACAAATAAGCCCAGGCAATGCCCAGGCTTATATCTTTGTGTCGCTGTGTTTGCAGTATTTAGCTTACACTAATTGCTCTGCAAGTTGTGCACTTACAACATCTACAGCTTGTGTACCATCAATAGTGATGTACTTACAGTTTCCTGAAGTTGCTTCACGTTGGTAGTAATCAACTAATGGTTTAGTTTGATCGTGGTAAATACCTAAACGTTTGCGTACTGTTGACTCTTCATCATCAGGACGAATAGATAAGTCTTCACCTGTTTCGTCATCTTTACCTTCCACTTTAGGTGGATTGTAAACTATATGATAAACACGACCTGAACCAGAGTGAACACGACGGCCGCCCATACGCTCAACAATAACTTCATCGGCAACATCAAATTCAATTACAGAGTCAACGCTTACACCATTTTCTTTCATTGCATCGGCTTGTGGAATTGTACGAGGGAAACCATCAAGTAGGAAACCTGCTTTACAATCATCTTGAGCGATACGCTCTTTTACTAAACCAATAATTAACTCATCAGATACTAGCTGACCAGCATCCATTACTTGCTTAGCTTGTTGGCCAAGTTCAGTACCCGCTTTAATCGCTGCACGTAGCATGTCACCCGTTGAGATTTGCGGAATGCCAAATTTAGCCATTAAAAACTGAGCTTGAGTACCTTTACCGGCACCCGGTGCACCTAATAAAATAATGCGCATATAGAAAGACCCTAAATGTCGTCAAAATACCAATGCATCATTTGCAATTGGTATCATAATAAAGTGTATGAAAACGCCATGATACTTGTTGAAAAGTTTACAAACAAGTGTTTCTCAGCAATTTCTTGTGTGAATTTTAAGATTACCTGAATTGTTGAAGATATCGACTAGACAATGGTCTAAAATGCATTGTATTTTTGAATACGCAGTGCTGCGAATAGCTAGCTTCGAATACGCTGCGCTTCGATAAGTACTTCGAGATTCGAAGTGCAACGTATTCGTGATTCGCTACTTAGTAAGACTAAGCATCAACTTGTTTAGGCGACCAACAAATGATGCTGGATCTTTTAAACTACCGCGTTCGGCTAACATAGCCTGTTCAAACAATACTTCTGCCCACTCACCAAATTTAGCTTCATCTTGCTCATTTGATACATGCTGCACTAAGTCATGCTCAGCATTGATTTCAAAAATTGGCTTACTCTCTGGTACTTCTTGACCAACAGATTGCATAAGTTTCATCATTTGAGAACTCATATCTTGCTCATCAGTAACGATACATGCCGGAGAATCAGTTAAACGGTGAGTAATACGTACGTCTTTAACTTTATCACCTAGCGACTCTTTTAGACGACTTACTACTGAGTCGAATTCTTTCTCAATTTTTTCTTGAGCCTCTTTCGTTTCAGCATCGTCCATATCACCTAGATCTAAATCACCTCGAGTAACTGACTGTAATTGTTTTTCAGCAAAATCTGTTAAGTGACTCATTAACCATTCATCAATGCGATCGCTCAATAGTAAAACTTCAATACTTTTTTTACGGAACACTTCTAGATGCGGGCTGTTTTTAGCCGCTTCAAAACTGTCTGCAACTACATAATAAATTTTATCCTGGCCTTCTTTCATACGCTCAATGTAGTCGTTTAATGACACATTTTGTACCGCAGTATCGCTTTCTGTAGAGGCAAAACGTAGCAATTTAGCAATCGCTTCTTTGTTAGCCATATCTTCAGCTGGACCTTCTTTAAGCACTTGGCCAAATTCATCCCAAAATATTTGATATTTGTCAGCGTCTTTCTTACCAAGTTTATCAAGCATAGTGATAACACGTTTAGTACAACCTTTACGCATTGCTTGTGTTACTTTGTTGTCTTGTAAAATTTCACGAGACACGTTTAGTGGTAAGTCGTTTGAATCAAGCAAGCCTTTAACAAAGCGTAAGTAGGTTGGCATGAACTGTTCGGCATCATCCATAATAAATACACGTTGTACGTATAGCTTTAAGCCATGTTGGCGCTCACGGTTATACATATCAAACGGTGCTTTAGTTGGTATATAAAGCAAAGACGTATATTCAGTAGTACCCTCTACTTTATTATGAGCCCATAATAAAGGGTCGCCGTAGTCATGCGATACGTGCTTATAAAACTCTTTGTATTCATCATCAGTTAGTTCAGATTTTTCACGAGTCCAAAGTGCTTCAGCTTTGTTAACGCTTTCCCACTCTGCAGGTATAGCCGGTACAGCTGGAATCTCTTCACCGTCTGGTCCTTCACTTGCAGGTACTTCTGCAACTTCCTCTGTCATCATTTCTACAGGAATAGATATGTGATCAGAGTATTTAGTCACAATCGACTTTAAACGGTAATCGTCTAAAAATTCTTTTTCTTCTTCTTTTAAGAAAAGAATAATATCAGTACCACGGGTAGATTTTTCAATGTTCTCAACCGAGAAGTCACCTTCGCCAGCAGAAGTCCATTCAACACCATCAGCCACTTCAGTACCTGCTGCACGAGTGCGCACAACGACTTTATCGGCAACGATAAATGCTGAGTAAAAACCAACACCAAACTGACCAATTAATTGTGAATCGGCCGCTTGATCGCCAGATAAACGAGAGAAGAAGTCAGCGGTACCTGATTTAGCAATAGTACCTAAATGCGCGATAACGTCATCGCGAGTCATACCAATACCGTTATCTGAAATGGTTATAGTGTTTGCGTCTTTGTCCGCTTTAACACGTACACGAAGGTTTGCATCACCATCGTATAAATCACCGTTTGATAACGCTTTAAAACGCAACTTGTCAGCTGCATCGGCAGAGTTAGATACTAATTCACGAAGGAAAATTTCTTTATTTGAATATAAAGAATGGATCATTAATTGTAATAACTGCTTAACTTCAGTTTGAAAACCGTGAACTTCTTTATGGCCTGTATCAGACATAAAAATACCTCTTCTTAATAAATTTCATTCATACCAACGCAATAATAAGACGTTGGAATTTGTGTCTGAAAAATATGTGGGGGTATAAAATTTGTTTTAAAGGTTAAAAGACAAGAAAATGTTAAAATTTATAAAAGAAGTTAAGATTTAATCGACTCTTGGCCAGAGCCGACTGTTACCTTATGTGTTGCGGGTATTGGTCTAAAAGCTTTTTCGTCCAGAAAACGCATGTGAAAGCGTATTACCATCGACAAATTCTAACTCACCACCAACAGGCACGCCATGAGCTATACGGGTACTACTGACATTGTATTTTTTCGCAATGTCGGCGATAAAATGTGCAGTAGCTTCACCTTCAACAGTAGGGTTTGTGGCTAAGATCATTTCATCAAATTCATCGCTGGCTAATAATACAGCCAATTTATCTAGACCTAATTCATCAGGTCCTATGCCATCAATGGGCGATAAGTGTCCCATCAATACAAAATAGCGGCCAGTGAATTCGCCAGTTTGCTCAATTGCTAAAATATCAGCAGGCGATTCGACCACACACAGCATGCGTTTTAATTGACGCTTAGGGCTTTGACAAATTTCACAATAATCAAGCTCAGTGAAAGTACGACAACCTTTACAATAACCAACATCTTCCATAGCAGTAGCTAACGTTGTAGCAAGCTTTTGGCCGCCAATACGGTTTCGCTCTAATAAATGAAACGCCATACGCTGCGCTGACTTTGGGCCAACACCGGGCAAACATTTTAAACTATCGATAAGCTCTTGTACTAACGGGCTAAGTTTCATATTGATTTATCTTTTTATTTATAGAATAAAAAACGGGGTCAGAGCCACATAAATTAATGTAGCACTGACCCCGGTTTCGTTTAATTAAAACGGCATTTTCATCCCTGGAGGCATCTGCATACCGCCAGTTAACGCACCCATTTTTTCTTTGTTGGTTTCTTCAACGCGACGAACTGCATCATTAAATGCTGCTGCAACTAAGTCTTCAATCATGTCTTTATCGTCTTCCATAAGACTTTCGTCAATTTCAACACGACGTACATTATGATTACCAGTCATAGTTACTTTAACCATACCAGCACCGGCTTCACCAGTAACTTCCATTTTAGCGATTTCTTCTTGCGCTTTCGCCATTTTTGCTTGCATTTGTTGGGCTTGCTTCATTAAGTTGCCCATACCGCCTTTCATCATAATAGTCTCCAAAATTGTTTGCTTACATCGGCAAACCTAGATAAGTGTGGATATTATACCAATAGCACCAGCTAAGGTTAAGCGTTTGCTATTGGCATTATTTAAATTAAATGTAACTGCTTAAGATATAAATGGTGCCTAAATCAGCTTTTACAATGCTTCAATTGAGTTTTGATCAACAAAGGCACTAAATTGTTGCTCTAACGCTTGGACAAAATCATCGGCAGCAATTACGTTTTTAGCATATTCTAAGCGTTTGTTATTGATGCAATTTTGAATATAGAACGGTGTTGCGCCAGCGTCATCTACTGCATTAATTTGTACACTAGTTTCTTGATTTTTTAAGGTTGAGTAGCAATCAATAATTTGATTGAGTGCCGCCTCTGAGTTTAGATGTTCAAATTTTTTGTCTAAATTAATAACCAATAAATTATTTGAACTTTCTTCTCCCATATTAGCATTTAAAGCCAATTGCCTAACTCTGCCGGTTAACCCCATTGCATCTATGGTATTTGCCCACGCATCAATTTGATTCGCATCTCTGATAACGGCCGGATCAATCACAGACTGATCAAAAGCGCTATTGGCAATACGGCTAATGTCCGATATTGCAGGTGCAACGTCATCAACTTGCTGGCTATTAGAAGCTAAGGGCTCTATATTTTGCTCAGCGGTTGGAATACTCTCTTCCCACGGCAAATCGATAGGCTCTACCGATTGTGGTTCAACGTTGGTCACAGCGTTTGAATCATCAGCTTGAGGTGCAACTAAATCAGGATTTTTAGGCCCAACATTGGTGCGGACCTTAAGCTTGGCTTCAGACTTTTTTGCGCCCTCGCCCTCCGCGGCTTTTTTACGGCTACGCAACATATTGCGCGTGGCCAACATTTTTTCTACATCAGTCCCTGTCTGGGTTTGCTCAATCGTTTCAGTAGGTTCTGGAGTTTCAATTGTTTGTGTTTGAGGTTGTAAAATGTCATCAACAGAGCCTGCTATATCAACACTTTCTGCTTGCACATTTTGCGACTCAATAGGAGACGTTTGCACATCAGTTAGTTGTTGTTGTGCTAGAGCTTCAAGTTGTTGTTGCTCAGCATTTAAACTTGCAATGGATTTATCTGCATTTCGATCAATCGTTAATGTCTCAGGTAATTCACTTTCGGCAGAAACTTGTTCTTGTGATTCACTTGACTCTTGTTGAGTCTCAACAGTTTCAGGTTGAGGTTCAACGATATTTTGCTGCTCAGTTTTAGCTGCTGTTATATTTTCTTTTACATTACTCGATTTAGCTTTGCTATCAACTTGCCCCTGGCTTGCTTCAGGTTTGTCTGAAATGGTACTTGTATTACTGCTATCGTCAGTTAAATCAACATCGTCAAAATCAGCAGTAACCGCTGAAGCGACAGGAGCGGTTTGAGTATCAGCTATAGTGGCGGGCTTAAAGGCCAGCATACGCAGCACAACCATATCAAAACCAGCTTGCTCATCACTGCTATAAGATAAGTCCTTACGACCATTTAGCACAATTTGGTAATACAGTTGTACGTCTTCTGGCGACAGCGCTGCCGAAAACTTGGTTAACAACGTTGCCCGTTGATTATCGACATCAACTGAGTTTGGCACCAATTGCCAAAGAGCTACTTGATGTAACAATTGCAATAATTCAGCCAATAAGCGGTGATAACTTGGAGCAAAGCTGGCAATATTTTTACTCAGTTCTAATAAGGCTTTCGCGTCTTGTTTAATTAACGCGATTAATATTTTATAAATCCAATTTTGATCAACACCGCCAAGCATTTGTTGAACATTGCTTACTTCAATATGCCCCTGCCCCTGAGCAATTGCTTGATCGGTTAAACTTAAAGAGTCGCGCATACTACCGCGTGCAGCTTTAGCTAACATGCCTAAAGCACCATCTTCAAAGGTAACTTCTTCAGCAGTTAATATTTCATTTAATTTAGTTTCAATTTGTTGTGGTGTTAACGCTTTTAAATGAAACTGCAAACAGCGCGACAACACCGTAACAGGCAACTTTTGCGGATCAGTTGTTGCAAGAATAAACTTGACGTGCGGTGGTGGCTCTTCAAGTGTTTTAAGCAAAGCATTGAAACTGTGCTTTGATAACATGTGAACTTCATCAATAAGGTAAACTTTAAAGCGACCACGTGTTGGTGCATATTGAACGTTATCTAAAATTTCTCGGGTATCATCGACCTTAGTACGTGATGCAGCATCAATTTCTAGTAAATCAACGAAACGGCCAGCATCAACATCAACACAAACGTCACATTTACCACAAGGGTTCGCACTAATGCCTTCTTCACAATTTAAACTTTTGGCAAAAATTCGAGCGATGGTGGTTTTACCTACACCGCGGGTGCCAGTAAATAAATAGGCATGATGCAAACGTTCTTGCATGAGTGCATTAACCAAGACAGTAACCACGTGCTCTTGTCCCATTAACTGAGAAAAGTCTTTTGGCCGCCATTTACGAGCAAGTACTTGATAACTCATATTATTGTTTAATCCTGCTGCTATGTTGTTTTAATTATTATTATTAACGCGTTCAATATGGTTAAATGTTAATCGCCTAGGTAATCTACCATAGTGTATACATCTATACCGAGTTTTTCTAATCGCTTATCACCCTGTAAATCAGGTAAGCCAATCACAAATGCAGCCTCTTTTACAGTCGCACCTGTTGAGCGAATTAATTTTGTTGTTGCTTCAATAGTACCACCAGTAGCTAATAAGTCATCTACCATAAGCACAATATCATCATTTTGTAATGCATCTTGATGGATTTCTAGCATGTCTTGACCGTACTCTAAATCATAACTTTGCGAGAATGTGGCTCGAGGTAACTTTTTAGGCTTTCTTACAGGCACAAAACCAACCCCTAATGCTAAGGCTAGCGGTGCAGCAAATAAGAAGCCTCTGGCTTCAGTGCCTGCTACTTTGGTAATACCGGTATTTTTATAACGTTCGGCTAAACGGTCTATACAAAGTTGGAAGGCCTGTGGTTGATCAAGAATGCCAGTGATGTCACGAAACATTATGCCTGGTATTGGATAATCAGGCACATCATAAATTACGCTTTTAAGGTATTGTTTATCTTGGTCTGTCATCATATTTCAAATTGAGAAAAGTATGATCACAGGATAATAGATTTTAGGATAATTTTATAGTCACATTTTGGACTATTCAATTAATATGTTGAGGTTCAGGCAACTTCGCTGCTGTACTCTATCAATTGACGAACTTCATCTAAAAATTCAGAGTTTGATATTGGTTTGCTTAATACTTTATTGGCAAGTTGAACTTCAGAAATTTGATCAACCACTTTAAGCTCTTGCGTGGTTAAAAACATAATAGTACTTGGCGCATTACCCGCCAAAGAAATTAGGTTTTTTATGAGTTGCGGGCCGTTCATTAATGGCATTAGATGATCAACAATACACAAATCAAACCGCTGTTGCTGTGCTTTGTTATAACCATCTAGGCCATTAATTGCAGTTGTTACCTGATAACCAGCCGTGGTTAGAGTTTGGTTAAGTTGCGCCAATACTAAGGCGTTGTCTTCAACCAATAAAATACTCTCAGACATTAAATATTCCTTTACTACAAAAACGTTTAAGTTTCGATTAATTTAACTTGCTTGCGCCAGCTAATTTAGCCGTAGTTATACCAACCCATTAACATAGGTAGTAATGGCATTGCTACCATAACTGTTAGGGCTAAAAACAAGTGACGTTTAGAAGTGCTTTCTTTAAATGAATTATCTACTGACATTATAATTACTACCATTGAAAAAATCAGCGCGAATAATACACGAACAAACTATTCTTTGATATAGATCAAATTAAATAATGCACCATTTGACAAGAGATTTACAAAGAAATAACCATTTAAACAACCATCATTAACATTAACTTTACATTTGCGGTTATTTTATCTTCAAAAGATAATTTACGAGGCTTTATTTTAAGGAATAATATTTACTATTTATGGGGGATATTACACAACAAGGACGAAATTTATTTTTATAGGCAAGGCTTACAAACAAAAAAGCCGGCAGTTACCGGCTTTTTATTAAAAACACGTGTTAACTATTCACCGCACTTGCTTTCTTTTGACTTAGCTTTGCCTTCACCACATTTGCCTTCGCCGCATTTGCCTTTGGCTTTAGCTTTGCCTTCACCACATTTACCTTCGCCGCATTTGCCTTTGGCTTTAGCTTTGCCTTCGCCACATTTGCCTTCGCCACATTTGCCTTCGCCGCATTTGCCTTTGGCTTTAGCTTTACCTTCACCACACTTGCCTTCGCCACACTTACCTTCACCGCACTTGCCTTCTTTTTTGGCTTTTTCACCATCAAAGTCAGCAGACGCGACAACATTTTGAGCTTCAAATGGATTAGCTTCGGCTTTAGCCGGCAAGCTTGCAAATACTGTCAACATCAGAGCGCTTAAGGCTGCTGTTAATAAATAGTTCTTATATAATTTCATAATATTCTTCCTAAGTTAAATTACATTCCCAATACCGTAAACACCCAGTCTAAGGTAATACCAATTCGATTAAGCTTTAATAATTCTCACTAAAATACAAAACTTAGTGGACTTGATATCGATGATACAGACCAAGTATACAATTAAATAATTTCACTAGATCAAGAAATTAGCAAGTTTTTAACTAAAACAAAGAGTAAGAAAGTTTTTCAAATTCAACAAAACAGCCAATTATTATGGAAAACAAAACTTAAGAATGGCGAGTAAATATGAAGATAAATTCAACATTAGACAATAGTATTGTTAATGTTCAAATCCTGTAAATTGTAACCGTGTAGTATTTCAACCAGCTGCAAGCCAACGTATTAGTTAATTTAATTTCTTTTGTACAAAACAATTACTAAGAACGCACAACTAGATATTGTCATATAAAGGGTATTGAATATCGAAGGTTCAAGTATGGTTAAGTATGTACTGATTGCGACTAGCACCATAAAACAAAGTGCTAAACTAAACTGAAGTTTTTTCAGGGTCATTGTAGATAGAAACATTTTAGTTAGCTCCTTAATTTTTTACTAGTTTAAATACGTTACAACTCCAAACTGAGAGGTATAGCCTTACAGTAATGTATTGGCTGTTTTTATTCTGTAAATTCAGGTACTTTCATTTACATTACTTGAACGATAAGCAGAAATAATAGCGGCAGTGCTAGTCCAACGTTAGTGTTCCATACCAATAAAGTCCGCATTCTAGATAAATTCCTTAGACACGTTTTATAACACTGCCAGTCATCTCATTTAGTCGGGGATTATTGAGTAAGGGAAGTCTCTTAAATTCCATTTAATTGAGATTTAGTTCATTTCAGTGAACATTAAAAGTAAAAGACACGTAGGGGATTTTGTCAAACCAGAAAACCTTAAAAAATGTATTTTTTACAGAACAAAATGACAAACTTTTGAAATAAAACAATTTTATTTTTTAAGTTTAAATTCTCTGGAAATTTAAAATTTACAGCTTTGCTCCGGCCCTATTTTCATAAAAAATATTTAGTCATTTTATTACCCGTGCGTGATAGTTCATTATGGAAAAAATGTTAATTATTTTTTCTTATATAAAACGCTTTTTTATAACAAAATAAATTTTGCATGATGATAATTTTTGACTACGCTTTAGATATAAATTTGCAGCACAGTAGATTTATAACATCATGCAGAAATTAAGTGTATTCAAGGGTTAAGGAAACCCAGAATTCATTACTTGAAACTAAAACTTATTGTTTTAAAAAGGTTTTTGCATGGGGGTTATTAATAACAATACATTAGCTAAGGATAGACTCATGGAAAGTATCAGCACATTCCTATTGTTAAATGCCACAATTAACACTCAAATTTTCAAGCTCATTTCAACACAATTGAACCTGATATCTCTAGGTTATCTACTGCCTATGAATTTGACTTACAAGCCAGTAACTTTCGTTCAACATTGTAACCTCCAGCTTTCTGGATAGATCTTAAACTCATTAAATTGATATAAATATTTTGGAGTAAAACCATTAAAACGATGGCTCCAGATCTTTATACCGTTAACTGTTCTTAAGTTTAATTACTGCAGGTTATTAACCCTGTAAATATAAAATTATAATCAGATAACATTCAAGGGAGTTATACGTTTACTCTAAGTACTTTTTACAATTTGAAAATATCAATTTCGTAAAACAATTAGTCGTTTGTACTAGCACTAATTGTCTCGAAAAAAGTTAAAGGATTAACTTGAGAATATGGACAATCCAAAGGAATTGGATTTTGCAGGATGCATAAGGAAGATAATGGCCAAGGAAGGCTAGAACCAATTTGATCACGTGAGCTCATTTACATGTAGAAAATGAGCAGTTATGTGACAACCTGGTATAAACAATGGAAGCGCCGAGTATTGTACTTACGGCTTTACTCGAGTAGGCCAGCATATAACGCATTAGTGTTGCTGTAGTGCCGCTCTAGTCAGGATGACGAAGTAGTTTGAGTACTTGAAAACCTTGAAGGATCAAAGTTTTCAAGGGAGATTTAAGAGGAGTATTACTCATAAACAACAGATAAATTATTTTAACAGGAGTGAAATAATTCATAGCTTTGTTTATGAGGTGCCTCTTACCTTTCTTCCGCAGGTGAGTTTTCAGTAACAAAATTTGATTTGAACCCGCAAAGGAATTGCATATGCCTAGAAAACCAAGACTTTATTTAGCAGATCAAACATTTCATATTTCTATAAGTGTTAATAATCAACAGAGATGCTTTTATTGTACTACCGATTATCAATATTATTCACTATTACTCAGCCAAGGACTGCACAAATATAAGGTCCTATTGCACGCTTTTGTCTTAATGGAGACTCAGATTCAATTATTAATAACACCGAGTTGCGTTAAAGGTATTGCTCGACTTATTCAATATATATCAAGTAATTACGTTAGGTATATCAATAGAAAATACCACCGTAGTGGATCTGTATTTCAAGGTAGGCATAAAGCGAGTATTATCGATGCGGATAATTATTTATTAGCGTGTATGAGATTTATAGAGTCTGAGCCGCTAACCAAAGGAGTAGCTTCTCACCCTGCACAATATCCATACTCTAGTTACAGACAAAATGCAGTATCCCAACGGATATCACCGCCTGAGGTGACAGTTAGTCCGCATAGCCAATACCTGCATTTAGGCCATAATTTACTGAGCATAAAAAGTAACTACCGAAAACTATTTTTGCATCGCAGCCAAACATATCTCGACACATTAATCATTGAGCGACTAATACACAATTTTCCTATCGGTGATCAATTCTTTATTAAAAAGGTAGAAGCCTTGCATCAGGTAACGTTCAAAAAGATGAAACCGGGCAGACCGTCAAAGCCAGTGAAGCTGATGCTACCCGTGATATTTTGTTAAAACCAACAGTTACTATAGCTTACAATAAATACTGAATGCGGTGAGCGCATAGATGTTAAGAAACGAGCTATGGCATTTCTGCATATAGTTCATCCCTGAACAAAACAGAAATACGCCTTCCCTGGCATTTCTGCATATAGTTCATCCCTGAACAAAAAAGGATCTGTGATACAGATCCTTTTAATTATTGAGCGAATATAAAAAGTAGTTAAATACGTTTATAACCGTTAAATTTATAAGCTATTTATATACGCTTTAAATTCTTCAGCTAATTCAGGGTGACGTAAACCGTACTCTACATTCGCTTTTAAATAGCCAAGTTTAGTACCACAATCGTGAGATTTACCTGTCATATGAAACGCTTCAACAGTTTCAATATCCATTAATTTAGCAATTGCATCGGTAAGTTGAATTTCATCCCCTGCACCTGGCATGGTTTTCTCAAGCAACGCCCAAATTTCGTTCGATAGAACATAGCGACCAACCACGGCTAAGTTCGATGGAGCTTCTTCCTGTGGTGGTTTTTCTACTATTTCGGTCATTGGACAAGACTCACCAGGTAACACTGCCTTACCGCCACAATCAACTACTCCGTAGCTGCTAACTAATTCCATAGGTACTGGTTCTACCATGATTTGACTGGCTTTAGATTCTTCATAACGAGTCAGCATAGCTGACAGGTTTTCTGTCTGTAGATCTGATGCAGCATCATCAATTAATACATCAGGTAAGACAACAACAAATGGGTCATCACCAATTATTGGCTTTGCCTTTAAAACCGCATGCCCCAGCCCTTTGGCCTCGCCTTGGCGTACATGCATAATAGTGACGTCACGAGGGCAAATAGCTTGTATTTCATCAAGTAACTGGCGTTTTACTCGTTTCTCAAGAGTTGTCTCAAGCTCAAAAGATTTATCGAAATGGTTTTCGATAGCATTTTTAGACGAATGAGTAACTAAAACAATTTCTTTAATTCCCGCAGCAATACACTCATTTACTATGTATTGAATTAACGGTTTATCAACCACTGGCAGCATCTCTTTTGGGATAGCCTTTGTAGCAGGTAGCATTCTTGTACCTAAACCAGCAACAGGAATAACAGCCTTTTTAATGGCCGAGTTTTTAGATAATGGCAAAACGGAGTTTCCTTGTGTTTTTTATTGCGATAAAGCTATATCGTTTGCAAGTAAGTATATGCCAAACAAGCTAGGAATTTAAGTCTACTTAGGTATTAAAGCGTTATTTAATAGTAATCCCCTATACTTACCCATAGACAGTTGTATTTAACGTAAAGGTTTTCGTTAAAAACCACGAACTTTTATGATTCAAATCAACACTTTTACACAAATAAAGATTTAATCTTGATAAAGGTTACAGGTAAATTTACAAACGACAATGAGGCATATCATGAACACCATATTAGTCATTGCAGACCCAAATTTTGAGAAGTCAGTTGCGATTAAACAGGCAGATAAACTGAGCCAACTCTATAACGCTAAACTTCATGTCGTATATTTTTATTATGAAGATTTACGTGGCTTGGGAGATAAAGGCGACGCATTTAAAGAAAGTCTTATTGCTCGCATGGACGATAAAGCCAACGATCAATTGGCTGAATTGTGTGAAAACAACTTAAATACCTACGAAATTGTTTGGCAAAAACACATCCATACCTGGGTGAATCACTATGCGGAAAATGAAAAGCCACTAATGGTTGTTAAAACAGGTAATCGTAGTGAAACCATGTTTTATACACCAACCGACTGGCATTTAATAAGGGAATGCCCGGCGCCAGTATTGATTGTGGCTGAAGATAAATGGAGCAGAACACCAGATATACTTGCGTCTGTAGACTTGCAAACTCAACTTCCTGACAAACAAGCACTGAATCATAAAATACTTGAAACATCGACAAAGCTGGCAAGTAAATTGAATGTGCAGGTGCATGTTTGCTATACCCCGCTATTTTCACCGGTTCTACGCGATTTTGGCCTACAATTTAAAGATGAGGTGGAGGCGAAAGCGAAACAAGACTTAAGTGCCACCATATTGCAATTAAGTAAACAGTATCAAGTACCCGTAGATAATTTTCATATCCATGCAGGTAAACCTGAGCTGGTCATCCCTTCTATGGCGGCAAAATATCACGCCGGTATTGTCGTTATTGGCACAGTAGGCAGAAAAGGCATCAGCCAAAAGTTATTGGGCAATACTGCCGAAAACATTCTGAGCTTTTTGAAAACCGACGTTTTAGCGTTAAAGCCGTAAAAGGCACTACTAAGTAATAACCTTGGAAATATAACTAATACCATGAAAAACAGTATGTTAGTGATCTCAGATCACGAAGAGCAAAATTACACCGCTATTTTACAAGCCGCGGAACTGGCAAAAGCCTACAACTGCAAACTGCATATTGTAAACTTCTGCTTTGAAAACTTGCGTGGTGTGACTGACATAGAAGAAGCTCAAGGTACTATTGTTCGAAATCTGCATGAACTTAATGCTCACAAATTGGTTAATACACTACAAGGTGTCGTGGAGTATAACTTTGAAACGGTTTGGGAAAAAAACATCCATATTTGGGTGGACAACTATGTAAAGGAGCACAAGCCATACATGATTGTAAAAACAGGTCATCGCACTGAAGCCTTGTTTTATACACCTACCGATTGGCACATCCTTAGAGAATGTCATGCTCCAATATTAATTGCCGCAGATAAAAAGTGGCATAAAGCTCGAAATGTATTGGCGACAGTCGATTTAGAAACAGAGTTACCACACAAAAAGCAATTAAATGAAAAGGTGCTTAAAAACGCAAGTATTATTGCCAAGCAAATAAATGCTGAATTACACGTTTGTTATACTGTGCCATTTTCACCGCTGTTAAGAAAACTTGGTATCATTAATAAAGACAAATTAGAGAGTGAGCATAAGGCAGAGTTACAAGAAAAATTGATTCTGTTAGCGCACAGTTATGGAATCAAGCCTGATCAAATTCACATTAAAGCCGGTCAGGTAGATAAAGTTATCACCTCAGTAGCAGCAAACTGTAAAGCCAGTATAGTAGTAGTTGGCACCTTGGGTAGAGTGGGTTTAGAGCAAAAATTAATAGGAAATACTGCTGAAAGTATTTTAACGTTGCTTAAAACTGACGTATTAGCTATTCCAACATAGCCAAAGTAACGAATCACGAATACATTGTATTGATAGAGCCGAATTACGAATACGTTGCACTGCGCATACGGTACTTCGTACCTTCGAAGCGTAGCGTATCCGAAGGTGCAAAGCGCCGTATTCGTACCTAGTTATAAAACTCTTTATACCACTTAACGAAGTTTTCTACGCCTTCAGAAACACTAACCGCAGGTTTATAATCAGTGACTTCAAACAAGTCTTCTACTTCTGCATAGGTTTGGTAAACATCACCTGGTTGCATATCCATAAAATTCTTTTCAGCTTTAATACCTAATGATGTTTCCATCGCTTCAATAAAGTCTAACAACTTGACCGGATTGCCATTGCCAATATTATAAATTGAATAAGGTGCTGAGCTATTGGCAGCTGATCCCGTTTCAACAGTCCAATCTGCTCGAGATTTTGGCACAATATCTTGAATTCGAATGATGCCTTCAACAATGTCATCAATATAAGTAAAATCGCGGCGCATATCGCCATGGTTAAAGACATTTATGGCTTTACCTTTGGTGATAGCATCGGCAAAGAGTATTGGCGCCATATCAGGACGCCCCCAAGGACCATATACCGTAAAAAATCGCAGGCCTGTTGTCGGCAACCCATAAAGGTGTGAATAAGTGTGCGCCATTAGCTCATTAGACTTTTTAGTGGCAGCATACAATGATACAGGGTGATCGACACTGTCACTGGTTGCAAAAGGCACTTTAGAATTTAATCCATAAACAGAACTAGATGATGCGTAAACAAGATGCTGAATATTATTGTGTCTGCACCCTTCTAATACAGTTAGATGACCGACTAAGTTAGAATCAGCATAGGCTAGTGGATTTTCAATGGAGTAACGAACACCACCTTGGGCGCCTAAATGAATCACTCGATCAAACTTTTCATTACAAAACAGTGCTGCTATGCCGTCCCTATCGGCTAAATCAATCTTAATAAAAGTAAAATTACCGTTAGCATTTCGACTCGCTGAACTAGTCACAATATCTGAGCCAACGGCGATGTTTAACATGCCATTGACGACAGAGTATTTTTCAAGCTTGTTCAAGCGTGCTAATTTTAAATTAACGTCATAGTAATCATTTAGATTATCGATACCGACCACATCATGGCCCATTTCACATAAACGTTCACTGACAAAGTGGCCGATAAAACCGGCTGCGCCAGTAACTAAATATTTCATTTCCTTAAACAACCTATGCTTGTGTAATCTTGATTTAATGTCTCAGGTCTTTCATAAAACCTTTATTATAAAATAAGCATAGTGGAGTTTTCGCTTTTTGTTCAATTCATAAAAAGCAAAAAGGCCGCAAATTGCGACCTTTATAAACGAGATAAATATTTATAATTTATTTATTTCTCTTGAAACGGTAAATTCTGGTGAAGTTACGTATCGTTCCATATTGCGTAGTTCATGTTCTAATGATTTAAACTTAAGGCTAATGTCTCGAACAGCTTGTTTAGGTAATTCACCAGCTTGCCAAATTTTTGCTTTAACTTTAATAGATTCGTTAAAGATTTCTTCTTCATGAATTTTTTCTTTAACATTTTTGGCAACTTGTTTTGGTGAAAGTCGACTCGGTTTTTTATCTAAAATAAACCAACCTGCTATGTACAATATAACAAACCAGCCCATACCAAGTAATACACCTGACACAACCAATATTCTTACTAGCCATGCTTCCCAACCAAAGTACTCAGCCAACCCGGCACATACACCGGCAATTTTTCCTTTTGTGGGGTCACGAAATAATTCGCCTCTGCTTTTACTCATACTTTCTTTCTCCAGTCTGGAGTTTCAGCATCTAAAATAGCTTCAAGAGTTTTTATTCTTTCAGCCATTTGATCTGCTGTTTCAGATAAATCTGACAATTGTCTGTATTCATCTTCACTTAAACCTTGGCTTATTTGTCGCTTTGAACGGTAATGTAAAATTAACCAAATTGGTGCAACAATAACCATAAATATAATAATTGGTGCCATTAAAAGACCTGGATCCATCGTAATTCTCCTTAACGATTGAGCTTAATATATGATAAACGTTTGTTATTTTTTAGCTTTGCTAGTTTTTGTAGCTGCTGCTTTTTTTGGTTTTTGCATTTTAGCCTTTAGGGCCTCAAGCTCATTATCAATACTATCATCAGTTTCTAGATCTGCAATTTCGTCTGCTAAAGATTTCTTACCCAGATCATACGAATCAACTTGTGCTTCTAAATCGTCAATTTTTCTTTCGTAGCGATCGAAGCGACTTAATGCATCCTCTACTTTGCCACTATCAAGTTTACTTTTCACCTTTAAACGAGAGCTCGCTGTTTTACCGCGCATAACGATAGCTTTTTGACGAGCTTTAGCATCTGCTAATTTTTCTTGTAGTTGTGAAATTTCATCTTGTAGTTTTGCAATGTGATCATCAAAGCTATTTAATTCATCAGCCATTGATTGCGCAGTCTCTTCACATTTATTTTTTTCTACTAATGCAGCCCTTGCTAAATCATCACGTCCTTTACTTAACGCTAATTCAGCTTTTTGCTGCCAAGTTTGAGTATCACTTTCTAAACGTGTTATTTGACGGGTTAATTCTTTTTTATCTGCTAGTGTTCGTGCTGAAGATGAACGTACTTCTACTAAAGTATCTTCCATTTCTTGAATAATTAAACGCACCATTTTTTCTGGATCTTCAGCCTTATCTAAGATGCTGTTGATGTTTGAATTGATGATATCTGTAAACCTTGAAAAAATACCCATAATAACTTCCTCGTATCATTAAACTTTAATAAATTGTAATTTTATACCTATGCCAATACATTCATTATTGATGCCAAGTTTTCAAATTACCATAACCCATTGTTTATAAAGAAATTAATTATAAGTAAAAAGACTTTTCAGAACGCCGTTAATGAAATACACTATTTGTTAGTGAAAAAAACCAATAATTAGGTCACCTATGGCCCGCTTTAAACAACAAGACAATTTGATTGGCCAGTCTAATAGCTTTTTAGAAGTACTGGAACATATCTCACAAGTAGCTCCTCTTGCTAAGCCAGTGTTATTAATTGGTGAGCGAGGGACTGGTAAAGAGCTTGTCGCCGCTCGCTTGCATTACCTATCTAAACGATGGGATCAGAGCTATATAAAACTTAACTGTGCAGCATTAAATGAAAACCTTTTAGACAGTGAACTTTTCGGTCATGAAGGTGGTGCATTTACTGGCGCAAGTAAACGTCATGAAGGTCGCTTCGAACGCGCTAATGGCGGTACATTATTTCTTGATGAACTCGCAAATACTTCAGGTTTAATCCAAGAGAAGCTACTGCGTGTAGTTGAATACGGAGAATTTGAACGTGTAGGTGGTTCTCGCACAGTAAAATCGGATGTACGCTTAATCGCCGCAACCAATGAAGATTTACCAATGCTTGCCGAAAAAGGCGAATTTAGGGCCGACTTACTTGACCGTCTAGCGTTTGACGTAATCACCCTACCGCCTCTTAGAGAGCGCGTTGAAGACATTTTAATTCTTGCAGAGCATTTTGCTATTACTATGGCAAGGGAGCTTGAGTTTGAATTGTTCAGTGGCTTCACTGAAAAGGTTAAAAAAGCGATGCTAGCGTATCGATGGCCAGGCAATATTCGCGAGCTTAAAAATGTTGTGGAGCGCAGCGTCTATAGACATAACAATCCACACCTGCCGGTTAATCAGTTAATAATTGATCCTTTTGAGTCACCTTTTAGACCGAACAATCGCATTAAAACTGCCGACAGACAGGCCTCAACAGAGGATGCGAGTCAAGATATCACCTCAATAGCTAACTCTGATCCTGGTATTGCTAAGGCAAGTAGTTCATTATCACCATTACAGTATCCTGTTTCCTTAAAAGACATGTCTAATGAATACGAGATCACGTTATTAAAAGATGCATTAGCATCATGTCAATTTAACCAAAAGAAAACAGCAGAAGCGTTAAAATTAACCTACCATCAATTAAGAGGTTACTTAAAAAAATACAATCTATTGGAAAGTAGTGAGACTGATGAAAGTTAACTATTGGTTAGCAATTAAAAAAACTCCACTCGTTATTGTAGCGGCATTATTTACATTAATAGTAAGTAGTTGTGGAAAAGTCGGCAGCGACTCAATTTTGACAGAAGGTATCGTATATTGCTCTGAGGGCGCTCCAACTTCATTTAACCCGCAGTTGGTTACGACAGGCACCACTATTGATGCAACTTCAAAGCAAATTTATAATCGCTTACTAGATTTTGACCCAGGCAACTATGGTAAAGTCCCTGCATTAGCGAGATCATGGCATGTAACCAAAAACAATAAGTTGGTCACCTTTTATTTGCGTAAAGATGTGAAATTTCATCAAACGGATTATTTCACTCCTAGTCGCAACATGAACGCAGACGACGTGATTTTCAGTTTCAATAGGATCCTCGATAAAGAACACGCTTACCATCAATCGGTCGATGGAAAATTTCCCTTTTTTCAAAGTGTAAAGTTTAGCGAGTTAGTCAAAGATGTAGAAAAAATAAACGAGCACACTATTCGATTTCGGTTAAACCATCCGCAAAGTTCTTTCCTTGCCAATATAGCGGCACCGTTTTCAGTCATTTTATCAAAAGAATATGCTGATCATTTGATCGAACAAGAAAAAGATCTCACGTTATTAGATAGCTTACCAATAGGAACTGGTCCGTTTAAATACAAAGACTACCGAAATGGCTCGCTAATAAGGTTTGAACGCCATGACGATTACTGGCGTAGGAAAGTAGATATTGAAAAGCTGTTATTTAACATCAGCCCTGATAATACCAGCCGTTTAACGAAACTTCTCACTCATGAGTGTGATGTAATTTCTTACCCTATCGCTACGCAAGAAATAGCATCTAGGCCAGATCTAGCCTTAGAGCAAGTTACTTCTTTTAACGTTGCATTTCTTGCCTTTAATACAAAAGTGCCTCCGTTTGATAACCCTCTGGTGCGTAAGGCTGTCGCTCATGCGATTGATAAGGAGGCCATCGTTAGTGCCGTGTACTACGATCAAGCAGAGGTAGCCCAATCTCTTTTACCAAAAGCATCCTGGGCTTATTCAGACCAAGTAGAAGAAATTGCCTATTCAAAAGATCTCGCCAAAAAGTTATTAAGCGATGCAGGTTTAGCTGATGGCTTTAGTATTGATGTTTGGGCTGTACCGGTTCAAAGAGCATATAACCCAGATGCGAGAAAAATGGCAAAATTGATCAAATCCGATTTAGCTGATATTGGTATCGAGGTGAATATAATCACTTTTGAATGGGCTACTTTTTTGAAAAAACTTGCCAAAGGTGAGCATCAATCAGTGCTCATAGGCTGGGCTGCAGATCATCCTGATCCAGACAACTTTTTTTCTCCTTTGCTTAGTTGCGCATCAGTTAATACCGGTGGTAATAGAGCAATGTGGTGTAATGAAGAATTCGATCAGCTATTGCAAAAATCATTGCTAACAAACAATACCAGCACACGAAAAAATCTATACCTTCAGGCACAACAACTACTCCAAGAGCAGTTGCCCATTTTCCCTATTGCCCATGCAAAACGTGGCCAAGCTAAAGTTAAAGAAATAGAAGGCAATATTCTCACTCCATTTGGCGGTATTAGTTTCGAAGATGTCCGTAAGAAAGGAGCTGATTAACGATGCTTAACTTTACCTTACGACGCTTAAATTTACTGTTTTTCACCCTACTTATGCTTTCTATCATTTCATTTAGCTTAAGTTATTTGTTTCCGGGTAATGAATTGGTTAATTTAACCGGACAAGTAAACGCCGACGAACAACAACTTGCGCACCTTACCGAAGTTTACCAAATGGATAAAAGTATTTTCCATCAATACTTTGCTTATGTTGGTCAAATATTTGAAGGCAATTTTGGCATATCAATGTCTAGTCAAACTCCAATAAGTGTTGAGTTAGCGACTTTTTTACCCGCAACTATTGAGCTGTGTTTAGCCGCCTTGTTCATTGCTTTATTACTTGGTGTACCATTAGGCTTTTTAGCTGCGATATTTCATAACAAGGTAGTTGATAAGGTAATTTTAACCTTTGCCATGATTGGTTATTCTATTCCAGTTTTTTGGTTGGCATTAATATTAATTCTGGTATTTTCCATTACCTTGTCGTGGTTCCCCTCTTCTGGGCAATTAAACTTATTATTTGAAATTCCGCACGTTACTGGTTTCAAATTTATTGACATAATTTTGAGTGAAAGCCCTTACACCTGGCAAGCTTTAAAAGACGCTTTTATGCACATTATTATGCCAGCATTTGCTGTTGCCATGGCGCCAATGACTATATTCATTCGTTTAGCGCGCACTTCTATGCTCGACGTCTTAGAGTCTAATTATATTAAAGCAGCAAAAGCAAAAGGATTATCACAAACAAGCATTATTTATCATCATGGCATTCGTAACTCCTTAGTCGGCATTGTAAGACAAATAGGGCTAAACTTTGCTAACTTGGTGACCATAGCTATGATTGCAGAAGTAATATTTGATTGGCAAGGAGCAGGCAGTTGGCTTATTCAAAGTATATTTGAACGTGATTATACCGCAATACAAGGCGGCTTAATCGCCTTGGCAACATTTACGTTCTTTATCAATATTTTGACAGATTTTCTCTACGCTGCGCTTAACCCATTAGAGAGGCATAAAAAACATGGCTCGTGAGCATATTTATTCAGAGGAAGAATTTCCTTCACCAATTAGACAGTTGTGGTACACCTTTCGAAATACTCCTGTAGCAATGATTGGGTTCAGTTGTTATTTATTTTTAGTATTTATAGCCGTATTTGGCAGCTTTATTACGCCTCATGATGTTCTTGAAAATAACTTAGATCAACTGTTAGTGCCGCCCGCCTGGAGTGATGAAGGTAACATTAGTTACTTATTGGGTACCGATGATTTGGGTCGTGATATGTTATCTCGCCTAATTCACGGTACTTCTTTGACCTTTGGTTTGAGTTTTGTTGTGGTTATTTTTGCGATGACTATTGGGGTTATAATTGGTTCTATATCGGCGATTACCCGCGGAGTTAAATCAAGCTTTTTAACTCACTTTCTCGATGTTATTTTGTCAACACCATCGCTTTTACTCGCCATAATCATTGTCGCAATTTTAGGGCAAGGCCTTGAAAATGTGCTCTGGGCTATTGCTTTAGTGTCTATTCCTCAGTTTATTCATGTCACTCGTAATGCGATAAAAGAAGAACAAAAAAAAGGGTATGTGTTAACGCCTATTCTAGATGGTGCAACAGAAACAAGAGTATTAATTACCTCTATATACCCTAACATTATTGATAAAATTATTATCCAAGCTACGTTAGCGCAATCTGCTGCTATTTTAGATATTGCAGCATTAGGTTTTCTTGGTTTAGGTGCGCCTGTGCCAATGCCAGAATGGGGGTCTATGTTAAAAAATTCATTAGACTTATTTTATATTGCACCTTGGACCTCTTATTTGCCTGGCCTAGCCATTTTATTTACAGTGGTAGTAACCAATTTAGTTGGTGAAGGGCTTCGTCATTCTTTAAAACTACAAAAAGATAATTAATGAATTTACTCGATATAAAAAATTTAAGTATTGAATTAACTAGCCACGGTGAGAATATCTTAGCCGTTGATAGAGTATCCATGGCAATTAAAGACGGCGAGATTAGAGGCTTGGTAGGTGAGTCTGGCTCAGGCAAGTCGATCCTTGCACAAGCAATAATTGGCGTATTAGATGATAAATGGCATGTTGAGGCAGATAGGTTTCATTGGCAAGGCAAAGATTTATTACGCCTTCCATTGGAGGAGCGAAAACAAATTATCACCAAAGATGTCGCAATGATATTTCAAGAGCCAATGAGCTGTTTAGATCCGACCAATAGTATTGGCGAACAAATAGAAGAATCATTAGATAGTAAGCAATTCTCGGGTTATTTTTGGCAAAAAGCTCAGCAGAGAAAAGCTGCGGCAGCAAAGTTATTGCATAAAGTTGGTATTAAAAATCATCAAGCTTGTGCTAAAAGTTACCCTCACCAGCTTACCAATGCGTTATGTCAACGGGTGATGATTGCAATTGCACTAGCGAAAAGACCTAAGCTGCTTATTGCTGATGAGCCAACAGCATCGATGGAAGCGTCTAACCAAGCTCAAATATTTCGCTTATTAGCCAGCCTTAACCAACTTAAGAACATGTCCATTTTACTAATCAGTCATGAGTTAGAAAAGATCAGTCATTGGACCGACTATTTAACTGTAATGTACTCTGGACAGTTTGTTGAAGCAGGTACAACCGAACAGATATTCAATACGCCTTTTCACCCATATACAAAAGCGCTCATTGCGAGCACGCCTAGAGCCAAAAATGACGTAGAAAAAAAATCTCGCTTACATGCAATGCCAGGTAGTATTCCTGGTTTGCAACATTTGCCAATTGGCTGTCGTTTAGGTCCACGCTGTCCAAATGCACAAAAGAAATGTGTTCGAGCTCCTCAGATTGAGTCATACCATGGTCACCAGGTTAGTTGTCATTTCTCTCATCGTGAGGATTATTGATTTTGACAAGTTTAATTGAAGTTAAAAATTTAAGTAAGAGCTACAAAATAAAATCAAACTGGTTTAAAAAGAAATCGGTTACAGTCTTACACCCTATTTCATTTAAATTAGAAGCAAAAGAAACCCTTGCTGTAATTGGTGAAATTGGCTCAGGAAAATCTACGCTAGCTAAATTATTAGTGGGTGCAGCAAGACCAACCACTGGCGAAATCAGCTTGAATGGCCAGCATCTGCAAACGGGTAATTTTAAACAACGTTGTCAGCACGTGAGAATGATTTTTCAAAATGCTGGCGATACCCTAAACCCAAGTTTAACCATCAGGCAGCAACTTGAAGAACCTTTGCTGCTTAATACTCGCTTGGATGAAAACGAACGTAAAGCCGTTATAAGAGCCACATTGCATAAAGTAGGCTTGTTGGCCGATCATATGCATTTTTACCCTCATATGTTCTCTGGGGGGCAAAAACAGCGCATTTCGCTTGCTAGAGCAATTATCTTACAACCACAGTTGGTTATACTTGATGAAGCGCTGGCTTCGTTGGATTTATCCTTACGCGCGCAAATGATTAATTTATTGCTCGATTTACAACAACAAATGGGGCTTGCCTATATCTTGGTATCACATGATATTGACGTGGTTCAACATTTTAGTGATAAATTGATGGTGTTGCGTGAAGGTAAAGTTGTGGAATACGGAAATACAAGCGATGTACTCGCTAACCCTAAAGATAAATTTACTCGTAAGTTAATATTGTCGCAAAGAAAAACGAGAGTAAAATAATACAATCAGTATAAAAAAAGGCCGCTAATGCGGCCTTTTGTGTTTTCAACGTTAACTAATTAAAGTAACGGTGAAGAGTTTGTTGGTAAGTTACGTGTGATCTCTGCATTTGCTTTAAGGTTAGCAATATAACCTTCAAACACAGCTTGTGATACTGTCATTGCTTGTTGTTGTGCAATATTCGCATCCGCATCACCTGCAACGCCTTCAGTAACACTTACTAATTCAACAACAGCATAATCACCTGAAAGCATTAACGTGCTTGCTGCCGATACTTGACCTTCAACCGGGTGAGCTAAAGTAAACGCTTGCTTGGTAATATTGCTGCTTACTTCTGCGCCATTACGAGTGATATTATCAGCTGCAACAAAGCTAGAACCAGTAGCTGCAAGGTCTGCAGTAACGTCTTCGCTCGCTAATACTTTAGTTAGTATTGCTTCGCTTGCTTGTTGAGCCGCTTCGCTCGCTTTGTTGTTAACAAGTTGAACCTTGATTTGCTCAGACACTTCAGCTAACGGTTTCGTTGTTGCATCTTTATGTTCGCTAACACGAACAACCATTGCAAGCTCATCTGCTGCTACTTCAACAACATCTGAGTTCATTTGATCAAGTAGTACAACATCTGAAAAAGCAACTTCAACGATATCACTATTATCAAATGGCGCAGCATTATTACCACGAGTTAACCAGTTACTGGTTTTAATATCAGCATTGATTACGCTTGCAGCTTCTTCAAGAGAGTCAGGAGATTCAAAAGCAACTTCAGCCATTTGAGTCTGTAAGTCGTAATAAACTTCCAACGCTTTATCCGTAGTAATTTGCGTTAAAATGTCGGCTTTAACATCAGCAAAAGCTTCTGTAGAAACCTCTTCAATGTCAGTTAATTTAATGATGTGAAAACCAAAATCAGATTTAACAACGTCACTAAGGTTATTTTCTTTCGTTAATGCAAAAACTGCTTTATCAAATTCAACATCCATAGCGCCTTGTTCGAACCAATCTAAATCACCGCCATTCTCACCAGAGAATGTATCAGCAGAAAATTCCTTGGCAAGTGCAGCAAAATTTTCACCCGCATTCACTTTAGCTAAAATGTCGCCAGCTTGTTGCTCAGCAGCTTCTTCATCGTCGCCAAATTCAATTAGAATATGTGAAGCACGACGACGCTCTGTTGTAGAGAAAGAAGAAAGGTTATCATCGTAATAAGCCTGAACTTCACTGTCTTCAACAACTACGTCCTTTTTGATATTAGCAATATCAAGACTAATGTATTCAACTTTTACTTGTTCCTGAGTAGCAAAACGAGCTTGGTTTTCTTGATAATACTGATCAATTTCTTCATCAGTTACTTCAACAGTTGCTTTAAACTGTTCTGCAGTAATTGTTGCATAGCGAATGTTACGAGTTTGATTTGTTAATTTAACAGTCAAATCTTGTTGGTATGGCATGCTGAACTCAGTTGCCATAATACTTTGCATTAATTGGCGACGAGCCATATCTACACGTAAGTAATCTCTAAATGCAGACGGTTGGTAAAAACCAGCTTGGTTAATTACCATCAAGTAGCGATCGTTATTAAATACACCATCAACTTGAAACTCTTGCATTGAATAGATAGCTTCTTTTATTTGCTGATCACTAATGCGAATATTTAATTCACGAGCGTTTTGATCAAGTAGTTCTTCGTTAATCAAGTTCTCTAGTACATTACTACGCATAGATTGCATGTACATATCGTTACCAGCTAACTGTGCAAACATTTCACCGTATTGTTGTTCCATACGATTACGTTGATTTTGATAAGCTTGGTCAAATTTTTGTTGGCTTATTTTTTCACCATTTACTGTGGCTGCTGATGTATCTACAGAATTGGTATAACTACCAACACCGGCAAATACAAATGTTGCAATTACTAAACCTAAAATAACTTTGGCTGTAATTCCTGAAGAGCCTTCTCTTATTCTTTCTAACATGTGTGTCTCTTTAACATCGGGCAAAAAAATTCAATTCACGATTGTAGCAAACCCGTCAGCGAGCTTGAAGTATTAATATACAAAAAGTGGATTTATTTTTGGTATAAAAAAAGCCGACTCAAGTCAGCTTATTTTGCACAAATATGTGCTTATTCTCCCGAGCCATGAATGGCTACGGTAAGTAAACTAAAATTTAATTTTAGTTTACAGCGTCTTTAAGCGCTTTACCGGCTTTAAACGCTGGAATTTTAGCTGCTGCAATTTCAATTGTAGCACCAGTTTGTGGGTTACGGCCTTGACGAGCTGCACGGTCACGAACTGAGAATGTACCAAAGCCAACTAGAGCAACTTGCTCACCAGCTTTTAGTTCATCTGAAACGGCATCGATAAAAGAATCTAAAGCACGGCCAGCCGCAGCTTTAGAAATGTCAGCACCAGCTGCGATTTTTTCGATTAATTGAGACTTGTTCATTTTGTCTTCCCCTTTAATTGTTATTATTTGGAACTTAAAAAATACTCGGACATTTTATATCAGGCATTTTTAGCTACTGCAAGCTCCAGCTATTAAAAATATTGTTTATATTAAAATCAATTAATATCGGTCTGTACCTTGCTGCGACTATCCTGTAGAGCAGGCTAAACCTTAATTCGATAATCAGATTAACACAGATAAATTGTTTGAAAAGCCTTAATTTACAGTTTTACCAACTTTTCATGTAAAAACGTTCACTTTTCAAACAATATCGTACCAGTCAGCGAATTTAACTGGCAACAGACCACTTATCAGGGGACTCAGCTAAAGCAAGATCGAGTACATCATCAATCCATTTTACTGGATGTATTGCTAAATCAGCTTTAACGTTGTCTGGGATATCTTTTAAATCACGCTCATTATCTTTTGGAATAATTACCGTTTTAATACCACCTCGATGTGCAGCTAATAGTTTCTCTTTTAAACCACCGATAGCTAAAACTTCACCACGTAAGGTAATTTCACCTGTCATAGCAACATCGGCTTTAACCGGATTACCAGTTAAGCTGGACACTAATGCTGTACACATTCCAATACCGGCACTTGGTCCATCTTTAGGTGTTGCACCTTCAGGTACATGTACATGAATATCACGTTTTTCATTAAAGTCAGCGTTAATTCTTAAGCCTTCAGTTCTACTTCTAACAACCGTCATGGCTGCTTGAATCGACTCCTGCATAACTTCACCAAGTGAACCGGTAAACTGTAATTTTCCTTTACCAGGAACAGACGCTGCTTCAATCGTTAATAGTTCACCGCCAACTTCAGTCCAGGCAAGACCTGTTACTTGGCCAATACGATTTTCATCTTCAGCTTTACCGTAGTCACAACGTTGTACACCTAGGAACTCTTCGAGGTTTTCTTGATTAATTACTACTTTTTTAATGTCTTTATTAAGCAAGATTTTTTTCACTGCTTTGCGACATAACTTTGAAATTTCTCGTTCTAAACTACGTACACCGGCTTCGCGAGTGTAGTAGCGAATAATGCCAATAATGGCGCTATCTTCAATGTCGATTTCAACATCTTTTAAACCATTGCGTTTGATCTGTTTTGTTAACAAATGATTGCGAGCAATATTAAGTTTTTCATCTTCGGTATAACCTGATAAACGAATTACTTCCATACGATCTAATAACGGGCCAGGTATGTTCATACTATTTGATGTGGCAACAAACATAACATCAGATAAGTCATAATCAACTTCCAGGTAGTGGTCGTTGAAGTTGTTATTTTGCTCTGGATCTAAAACCTCAAGTAATGCAGATGCCGGATCACCGCGCATATCAGAGGCCATTTTATCTATTTCATCTAAAAGAAATAATGGATTTTTAACCTCAGCTTTCGCCATTTTCTGAATCAACTTACCTGGCATCGAACCAATATAAGTACGACGATGCCCGCGAATTTCAGCTTCATCTCTTACGCCACCTAATGCCATACGTACATATTTACGGCCAGTAGATTTAGCAATTGATTGACCTAAAGACGTTTTACCAACCCCAGGAGGGCCAACAAGACATAATATAGGACCTTTAAGCTGGGTCACACGTTGTTGCACGGCTAGATATTCAAGAATACGTTCTTTTACTTCTTCTAAGCCGTAGTGATCTTTATTTAATACATCTTCTGCCAGCTTAAGATTACGCTTTAACTTACTGCGCTTTTTCCAAGGTACAGAAATCATCCAGTCAATATAACTGCGAACTACCGTAGCTTCAGCAGACATCGGTGACATCATTTTCAGTTTTTGCAGCTCAGCCAAAGTCTTTTCTTTAGCTTCTTTAGGCATTTGTGCTTCATCGATTTTTTTCGCTAATTGCTCAGCTTCATCTGGCACATCATCCATATCGCCGAGTTCTTTTTGAATGGCTTTCATTTGCTCATTCAAGTAATACTCGCGCTGGCTTTTTTCCATTTGTTTTTTAACGCGGCCACGTATTTTCTTTTCAACTTGTAAAAGGTCTATTTCACCTTCCATAAGTCCCATTAAATACTCTAAGCGTTCGCCAACATTAATAATTTCGAGAACGTGTTGTTTGTCTTGTAATTTAAGCGGCATATGAGCTGCCATAGTGTCAGCAAGTTGCTCTGCACTATCAATACCAGAAACAGACGTTAACACTTCTGGAGGGATTTTTTTATTTAGTTTTACGTACCCTTCAAACTGCGAAACTGCGCTGCGCACCAATACTTCATGATTATCGATATCGCTTTGTTCAGCTTCTAAAAAGTCTACATCGGCAATGAAGTACTCTTCTGTTTCTGTGAATTCTTTAATATTGCCACGCTGCATACCTTCAACGAGTACTTTCACCGTACCGTCAGGTAATTTAAGCATTTGTAAGATCGTGGCAACAGTACCAATTTGAAATAAATCTTCAGCTTGAGGGTCATCAACACTGGCATCTTTTTGCGCTACTAGGAAAACTCTTTTGTCATTTTCCATTGCACGGTCTAAACAACGAATTGATTTTTCACGGCCTACAAATAATGGAATAACCATTTGTGGATAGACAACGACATCACGTAAGGCTAATACCGGGGTTTCTATTTGTCCTGAATGCTCTATAGTCATGGGAAATTCTCTTGGAAATGTGATGTTTTCACCTAACTTATCTTTCTCTATTGTTTTTGTTCTAGGGATAAAATAGTAGGCAGTTTTTTAACTTTCTATTAGAGTATATGGGGATAGGGTTAAAGGATTCAATAACTAAAACTAAAAAATTGAAAATAGTCATTAGTTCGAATACGTTTTACTTCGAATACGCTTTGCTTCGAATCCGCTGACGCTTCGATTGCTACTTCGTAATTCGGAATGAAATGTATTCGTGATTCGTTACTTGAACATAAAAAAACCAGTCACTAAGGACTGGTTTTTATGATAGCTAAAACTTTTATGTTTTACTCGTTCGCTTGTTTTTCTTCAGGCGCTTCAAACATGATGATTGGTTTTGTTTCACCTTTAATCACGGTTTCATCAACGACAACTTTACTTGCATCAACTAACGATGGTAAGTCATACATTGTATCAAGTAATACACCTTCAACGATTGAGCGAAGACCACGAGCACCGGTTTTACGAACCATTGCTTTATTAGCGATAGCTTTAAGTGCATCTTCTCTAAACTCTAGCTCAACACCTTCCATATCAAACAATGCAGTAAATTGCTTAGTTAGGGCATTTTTAGGTTCTTGCAAGATTTGAATTAAAGCATGTTCATCAAGTTCTGTTAATGTAGCAACAACAGGTAAACGTCCGATAAACTCAGGAATTAAACCATATTTAACTAAATCTTCAGGTTCAACGTTTTGAAAGCTTTCCGTTAATGTTTTTTTAGAATCACTGTCTTTAACTTTAGCGCCAAATCCAATGCCTGTGCCTGTGATTAAACGTTGCTCAACAACTTTATCTAAACCGGCAAATGCACCACCACAAATAAACAAGATCTTAGAAGTATCGACTTGTAAAAACTCTTGTTGTGGATGCTTGCGACCACCTTGTGGTGGAACTGCAGCAATAGTACCTTCAACAAGTTTTAATAATGCTTGTTGAACACCTTCACCTGACACGTCGCGGGTGATTGATGGGTTATCTGACTTACGTGAAATTTTGTCGATTTCATCAATGTATACAATACCACGTTGAGCTTTCTCAACATCGTACTCACATTTTTGTAAAAGCTTTTGAATAATGTTTTCAACGTCTTCACCAACATAACCAGCTTCAGTTAATGTTGTTGCATCGGCCATGGTAAACGGTACATCCAGCATACGAGCTAGTGTTTCAGCAAGTAATGTTTTACCAGAACCCGTTGGACCAATTAATAAGATGTTAGACTTACCTAATTCAACACCATTATGGCTATCGCCATTTCGTAACCGCTTATAGTGATTATAAACCGCTACAGATAATACTTTTTTAGCATGTGACTGACCAATAACATAATCATCAAGATTTGCTCTGATCTCTTGCGGAGTTGGTAATTTATCTGACTCTGTTTTAGGAGAAATATCTTTAATTTCTTCACGAATAATGTCGTTGCACAGTTCTACACATTCATCACAAACAAATACTGAAGGCCCAGCAATAAGCTTTCTTACTTCATGTTGGCTTTTGCCACAAAAAGAACAATACAATAACTTTTCGTTATCACCGCTACCTTTGATCTCGTCGGTCATACGGTTTTCACCTCAATCTAAACATAACCTATCAATACATTCGTTATTGATAGCGCCCTTTGCAGGGACAAAAAATTCTAGTTTCATTGTTAAGTATGTTCACAAATTACAATTTTAACAATGTGAACATATTATAACCTCCAAATTATTGGAGTATTAATTCAATTACTGACTATCTCTTAGTTAATATGGAGTCAACTAAACCATAATCAACGGCTTCTTGAGCACTTAAGAAATTATCTCTGTCAGTATCTTTTGCTACCTTGTCATATTTTTGACCGGTATGATCTGACATTAAACGATTAAGCTTCTCTTTAATAGACAGGATCTCTTTAGCATGAATTTCAAAATCAGATGCCTGACCTTGGAAGCCACCTAAAGGCTGATGAATCATCACTCGTGCATTCGGTAAACAAAAACGCTTGCCCTTTTCACCAGCTGTTAATAAAAATGCGCCCATACTTGCCGCTTGTCCCATACATACAGTACTAACATTTGGCTTAATGAACTGCATTGTATCATATATAGCCATACCTGCAGTTACCGAACCACCTGGCGAATTGATGTATAAGAATATATCTTTCTCAGGGCTTTCTGACTCAAGGAACAACATTTGCGCGACAATAAGGTTAGCCATATGTTCTTCAACTTGGCCGCAAAGAAAAATAACACGTTCTTTTAATAAACGAGAATATATATCGTACGAACGTTCACCCTTAGGTGTTTGCTCAACAACCATAGGTACTAATGCATTTTCGATTGGTGTTGAATTATTATTGGAATTAAACAAAAAAATATCCTTAAAAAAATAAAAATGGCTTATATGAAATACATATAAGCCATTTAAGCTATTGCAAGAGACAATGTCAATGCAAAAGACAATTAAACCACGTAAATAACTACTATGCGTTAGCTTGTGGGTTCATGATGTCTTTGAAAGCTGTTTTTTTATTTTTAACAGCAGCTTTTTCTAAGATCAATTCAACCGCTTGCTCTTCTAAAGCTACGTGTTGCATTTGTTGAAGAAGTTCTTGGTTGCCCATGTAGTAATCTACAACTTCTTTTGGATCTTCGTAAGCTGATGCAGCTGACTCGATTAATTCTTTAACCTTGTCATCATTAACTTTTAATTCGTTAGTTTTAATTACTTCACCTAGTAATAAACCAACTTTAACACGACGTTCAGCTTGTTCTTGGAACATTTCAGCTGGAAGTTGTGGCATGTTCTTAGGGTCCATTTGACCACCAAACTTTTGCATAGCTTGTTGACGTAACACATCAACTTCTTGAGTAACTAATGCTTTTGGCGTGTCAATTTCGTTTGCAGAAACTAAACCTTCAAGTACTTGCTCTTTAACTTTTGCTTTTACAGCTTGCGTTAATTCACGTTCCATGTTCTTTTGAACTTCAGCGCGAAGGGCTTCAATACCACCTTCTTCTACACCGAATAATTTCGCAAACTCTTCATCAATTTTTGGAAGCACTGGGCCTTCAGTTTTGTGAATTACGATATCAAACTCAGCTTCTTTACCTTTTAGGTTTTCAGCATGGTAATCTTCTGGGAAAGTAACGTTGATTGTTTTCTCTTCGCCAACTTTCATACCAGTAATTTCTTTTTCGAAACCTGGGATCATGCGACCAGCGCCTAATTCAAGTTCGAAAGCTTCGGCTTTACCGCCTTCAAATTCTTCGCCATCAACACGACCGTTAAAATCTAAAGTAAGCTTGTCGCCCTTTTTAGTTTTACGCTTGTTTTCTTTCCAAGTTTTGTGTTGGTTTTGTAAAGTAACAAACATTTCATCAAGATCTGCTTCAGTTACTTCAACAGCAGGCTTTTCAACTTTAATTGTTTCTAAACCAGCAAGTTCTACTTCAGGGTAGATTTCAAATGTTGCATCAAACTCTAACTCTTTACCTTCTTCGTTGCTCTTAGCTACGAATGCAGGACGACCAGCAGGGTTTAATTTTTCAGCTACGATTGCTTCTACGAAGTGACGTTGCATTAATTCACCAGCAACTTCTTGACGTACTGATTTGCCGTAACGCTTCTGGATTACAGAAGGTGGCACTTTACCAGGACGGAAACCGTTGATTTTTTGTGTTTTTGCGATTTGACGCAAACGGTTTTTTACTTCTACATCTACTGTCTCGGCAGGAACAGAAATTGATACTTTACGTTCTAAGCCTTGAGTAGTTTCAACTGAAACTTGCATTTTTGTACCTCAAATTCTGACGTTTATAACGCCTATTAATGCATCTCTATATATTTACCAGCAAACAATGCGCTTACTGCCTGTTCATCAGCCATTCTTATAATGATTGATGAGTCGAAAGATTAATCAATAACCTTTCGTAAAAAAGATGTTCTATCGTCTATACAACATAGACTCGATTAAAATGTGACGCGGAATTATAGCTATGCTAACCGCAGGTGTAAATAGCTGAGTTAGTAACTAATGCGCTTCAATGTAAATACAACCAAATTTTAAGCTGATTTTCAGCAAACAACGGCCTGTGAAGCACACAATTAGTGAAGTTATTGTTCTTTTTACTAACAACGACTTAGCATAGCGATACGTCACGCTAAGCGTTTATATATGGGCTTAGAATCAAAAAACAACAGTAAAAAGTAGAAAATTAAATTATTTTGTAACTGAACTGCTTTAATTTCGAATACGCTTTGCTTCGAATACGCCCTGCTTCGATTGCTGCTTCGAGATTCGAAATGAAATGTATTCGTAATTCGATACTAAAGTTAACAGTACCCAAACGTTGCTTTTGAACTTGAATATAAAAGGAGTTTAATTACTGAAAAAGAAGTGGTCGGTGATGCAAGATGTATAAAATACGTCCTGTATTTTCCCCTTCGGGCGCACAAGTGCGTGAAATTTTGTTCCAGACAAAATTTTAAAACTTGCTTCGCAAGTTCGAATATTTGATGTTTAGAGTATTAATACGATTTTGAGCATTGGGAGAGATAAAGAAGTGGTCGGTGATGCAAGATTCGAACTTGCGACCCCTTGGACCCAAACCAAGTGCGCTACCAAGCTGCGCTAATCACCGATATTTATACTTCATTCTTCTAGGGAGAAGAAATGGGGTGGCTAATGGGATTTGAACCCACGACAACCGGAATCACAATCCGGGGCTCTACCAACTGAGCTATAGCCACCACTGTATTACTTTTGCCATTTGGAAATGGCACGCCCTAAAGGATTTGAACCTTTGACCCACGCCTTAGAAGGGCGTTGCTCTATCCAGCTGAGCTAAGGGCGCAAAACAATCTTTACAGGGTATATTAATTTAAAACTTTTTCAAATTAATAAGTTAGATAAGTGGTCGTTAATGTAAAAACTCGTCAAGAATCGAACTTGCGGTTCTTGATTAACTTAAAACATTTTGAAACCACCAAAGAAAAGTGGTCGGTGATGCAAGATTCGAACTTGCGACCCCTTGGACCCAAACCAAGTGCGCTACCAAGCTGCGCTAATCACCGATATATTTTCTTGCCAACACATCACTGCGTTAACGGATGCGCATATTACCTAGCTGACCGTATGGCGTCAAACACTTTTTATAAAAAAATGTTTGTTCGGTTGTTTTTACGCCATTTTGTGCAAAAACCGACAGATTTTAACAAAAACGCACAAAAACAAAGCTGATTTACTAGTAGAAACTAGAAAACATTCGGCCTTATATTAAGCTCAGTAAAACAATCCCCTAAAATTAGTACATTGCTCGTCAATTTACTATCAGGATGCCTAGTTTTATGCGAAAATAGCGCCAATTTTTCACAACTACATTCAAACACAATGACAGCACAGCTTATTGACGGTAAAGAAATTGCCAAACAAATTAGACTCTCGGTAAAAGAGAAAGTACAAAAACGTATATCTGAAGGAAAAAGAGCTCCAGGTTTAGCCGTTGTACTCGTTGGTAGCGATCCTGCATCAGAAGTTTATGTTGGTAGCAAGCGCCGTGCTTGTGAAGAAGTTGGTTTTATTTCGAAATCGTTCGACTTACCCGCAACAGCAACACAAGAAGACTTATATAATTTAATTGATGAACTAAACAATGATCAAGAAATTGACGGTATTTTGGTACAGCTACCTTTACCTGAAGGACTAGATGCTAATTTAATTATTGAACATATTCATCCAGATAAAGATGTAGATGGTTTTCACCCGGCCAATGTAGGTAAGTTATGCTTGCGTCAACCGGGCCTTCGTCCTTGTACTCCTAAAGGTATTATGACCTTAATTGAATCAACGGGCGTTAAACCGCACGGTTTAGAAGCTGTTGTTGTTGGCGCATCAAATATTGTTGGTCGTCCAATGACCTTAGAGTTATTACTTGCGGGTTGTACAACAACTACTACGCATAGGTTTACTAAAAACTTAGAAGCTCGTATTCGCCAAGCTGATTTAGTGGTAGTTGCAGTAGGCAAACCTGAGTTTATTCCAGGCGACTGGATAAAAGAAGGTGCAATAGTGATCGATGTTGGTATTAACCGTTTAGAATCTGGCAAGTTGGTTGGTGATGTAGAGTTTAATGTTGCTAAAGATAAAGCTGCATTTATTACCCCTGTACCAGGTGGTGTTGGCCCTATGACTGTTGCAAGCCTAATTGAGAATACTCTTATCGCTTGCGAAGACTTCCATAGTTAGAAACTAGAAACTAGAAACTAGAAACTAGAAACTAGAAACTAGAAACTAGAAACTAGAAACTAGAAACTAGAAACTAGAAACTAGAAACTAGAAACTAGAAACTAGAAACTAGAAACTAGAAACTAGAAACTAGAAACTAGAAACTAGAAACGATAATAAAAAAGGCTTCAATATTGAAGCCTTTTTTATATTAGTTTAATGGATAATTACAACGGTTACGGAACGTTCAAACTAGCCTTTACGCCAAGTAGTTTTTCCAGCGCTATCTTCTAAGATCACGTTCATCGCTTTTAACTTGTCACGAGCATCATCAGCCATTGCCCAATCTTTATTGGCGCGTGCTGTATTTCGTTGCACAATTAATTGCTCAATTAACTCGGCGTCATCGTCGCTACCCGCTTTAAAGAACTCTTCAGGCTCTGTTTGAGCGATACCGATAATTGCACCAAGTTTTATTAAAATAAATGCCAACTCCCCTGCTTTCGCTGGTTCATCAGTTTTTAAGCGGTTCACTTCTTTTGCTAACTCGAAAATAACCGGCAGTGCTTCTGGCGTATTAAAGTCATCGTTCATCGCTTTTTCAAAGCGCTCAACATACTCATTGCCAGCTAGTTCAACTTCAACCGGTGCAACACCACGTAAAGAGGTATAAATACGCTCAAGTGACGCTCGCGCTTGCGTTAGGTTTTCTTGCGAATAGTTTAACTGACTGCGATATTGGCTAGATACTAAAAAGTAACGAACCGATTCAGCATCGTAAGTCTCTAAAACACTACGCAAAGTAAAAAAGTTATTTAATGATTTAGACATTTTAACTTTATCAACTTGTACCATTCCACCATGCATCCAGTAATTTACATACGTGGTATTTGAAGCACAACATGATTGCGCTATTTCATTTTCATGATGTGGGAATTGCAAATCACTGCCACCACCATGTATATCAAAATGATCGCCTAAATGCTTTGAGTTCATTGCTGAACACTCAATATGCCAGCCTGGTCGACCTTCTCCCCAAGGAGATTCCCAAGATGGCTCTCCTGGTTTTGCCATTTTCCATAATACAAAATCCATTGGATTATTTTTGGCGTCATCAACATCGACTCTCGAACCAGCTTGCAGCATTTCAAGGTTTTGCATACTCAACTTGCCATAGTCTTTATAAGACAGCACATCAAACATAACATCGCCATTCGAAGCAACGTATGCGTGCTTGTTAGCAATAATACGTTCAATCATCTCAATGATTTCAGGCATGTGTGTAGTAACTTTTGGATCAATATCTGGGCGCGCAACATTTAATGCATCCAAATCAGCATACATGTCTGCTGTCATACGCTCAGTTAAACTTTGACAAGTTTCATTATTTTCCGCAGCTCGTTTAATGATTTTATCGTCAACGTCAGTAATATTTCTAACATGAGTTAAATCATAACCGAGATGTCGAATGTATCTGGCAATTACATCAAACGCTACGTAAGTGCGAGCATGGCCAATATGACAATGGTCATAAATAGTAATACCACAAACATACATACCCACTTTTCCAGGATTAATTGGTTTAAACTCTTCCTTTTTACGGGTTAACGTATTGTATATCTGTAACATTGCTTCTCTCATTTATGCGCTAAAAGTTAAATCTTAATTTCGCGCAATTGTACCCGAACTAAAAACTATAAACTAGAAACTCAGCGCTAAAAGCACTGATATATTCATTTTTTATCCGATATTTCTCATTTTTAACACAAGTTTGTCGGTTCTTCATTCTTTTGGTCTTTACAGAATATCTCACTAGGTTACAATTCATCCCATAAATGCCGAATGGCAACTAACATAGGAAACAAGAGATGATCACTTTTAAAACAAATTTAGGCGATATTAAAATCGAATTAGACTTTGATAATGCACCTAAAACAGCTGCAAACTTTAAGCAATACTGTGAAGACGGTTTTTACAATGGCACTATTTTTCACCGTGTAATTAAAGGCTTTATGGCGCAAGGCGGTGGTTTTGAATCTGGCATGAGCGAAAAAACAACTCGTGGTGCTATCGATAATGAAGCAAACAATGGCTTAAGCAACACTCGCGGCTCATTAGCTATGGCTCGTACTCAAGATCCTCATTCAGCCTCTGCACAATTTTTTATTAACTTAGTTGATAACACATTCTTAGATTTTAAAAACGAATCAGTACAAGGTTGGGGATACTGTGTATTCGCTAATGTTGTTGAAGGTATGGATGTTGTTGATAAAATGACATTAGCTGCAACTGGTCGTAATGGTTACCACGACGATGTACCATTAGAAGACATTACAATAGAGTCTGTTGAGGTAGCATAATTGCTCACTTACTTTATTGCTGATTTACATCTAACTCAGGAGCGAGAGGATATAACCGATTGCTTCCTGAGTTTTTTGCGTAATGAGGCACCAAAAGCTGAAAAGCTTTATATTCTAGGCGACTTTTTTGAGTTTTGGGTTGGCGATGATGATGACGATGAATTTGTCTTAAACATTGCTAGGCAATTAAAAACCTTAAGCGAAAAAGGCACAGAGCTGTTTTTCATTGTTGGCAATCGGGATTTCTTACTTGGTAAAAAATACGCGAATAAAGCCGGAATGACCTTATTGCCAGATATTCAAGTTATCGATTTATACGGTAAAAAAACGGTGATTATGCATGGCGATTCGCTTTGTACTAATGATCTTGAATATATGAAGTTTAGAAAAAAATCCCGCTCTTGGTGGTGGCAAACCATAGTGCGATGTTTGCCGTTATCTACACGTAAAAAAATGGCGCGAAACTATCGAGCCAAGGTTGCACTGCGGGCAGAGAATCATAAGCCGCAAGAGATCATGGATGTTACCCCAACTGAAGTGGTTAAAACCTTGGAAGAGTTTGATTCACAATTAATGATCCACGGTCATACGCACCGTCCAAATGTACATCAACTCGATGCTAATGGTAAAGCTGCAAAGCGCATAGTATTGGGTGACTGGTACGAACAAGGCTCATACTTAAAAGTAACCGAAGATGGATTTGAGTTGTTGAACTCCTCGTTTAAATAACACAGAAAACTTAAACATCCCTCAATAATTGTTTCAATAAAAAAGAGCGGCTATTGCCGCTCTTTTATTTCAACTTATTATTCAAGCTCCCGAACTAGCCGGACATGAACTGAACTGCTATATCACTTTTGACTTGCTACCCAAGTGTTCACGCGACGCTCTAGTAGGTCTAGTGGCATTGCACCGCCACCTAGAATAGTGTCATGGAATCCGCGAATATCAAACTTGTCACCAAGTGCAGTCTTAGCATTTTTTCTAAGCTCTAAAATTTTCAGCATACCAATTTTATAAGCCGTAGCTTGACCAGGCCAAACAATGTAACGGCGTACTTCTGATACTACTGCTTCTTCAGGTACTGGCGTTTTAGATTTAAAATAAGCAACTGCTTCATCTTCAGTCCAACCTTTAGAGTGCAAACCTGTATCTACAACTAAACGTACTGCTCGCCATATTTCGGTAACTAAACGGCCAAAGTCCGAATAATCATCTTGATAAGCACCCATTTCTTTGGCGAGTAACTCAGAGTACAAGCCCCAACCTTCGCTGTAAGCGGTAAATCCTGCTTGAGTTCTAAATTCAGGAACAGAAGTTAACTCTTGGGCGATTGATATTTGCATATGATGGCCAGGATTACCTTCATGATAAGCAATGGCTTCCATTTCATTTTTAGGCATGGCACTCATATCTGACAAATGCGCGTAATAAACACCAGGACGAGAGCCATCTGGTGTACCAGCATTATAATGTTGCGCTGCGCCATCTTGTTCTCTAAATGCTTCTACACGTTTAACCACAAGATCGGCTTTCGGTAAGATGCCGAAATACTTAGGTAATTGCTCATTAATAAATGCCAGGTAAGTTTCGGTATCGGTAATGTAACCTTGTCTACCTTCATCGGTATTTGGATAATAGAACTGCTCACCTTTATCTACATGTTTGAAAAACTCTTGTAAGCTGCCCTCGAAACCAACTTTGGTTTTAATTGCTTCCATTTCAGATGTTAAGCGTGCAACTTCAGATAAACCAATTTGGTGAATTTCGTCTGCGGTTAGTGAAGTAGTGGTATTGGTTTTTAAACGGAAGTTATAAAATGCTTCACCATTTGGTTGTTTGCCAACACCTGTCGCGATTTCATCAGTATTACTGATATCTTCTTTAAACCAAGCAACTAATGCCTGGTAACTTGGCAAGAAGTTGTTCATTAACGCTTGTTTGCTATCCGCTAATAACTTGTCAGCCGTCGCTTGCTCTATAGTTTTAGCTTCTAATAACGCATTTACTTTGCGGTTAGCATCAGCCCAAAGTGCCGAATCTTGGTTCTGTTTATCAAAAGGCGCACCGGTAATTAAATTTTGTGCTTGCTCAATAACCCCTTCGTAAGCGAATCTTGGTGGCCTAACGCCCTTTTCCGCTCTTTTCTGTGCTCTTTCCAGTAGAGTGTTTATCGCAGTAGAAATACCGGCAATACGTTTGTTGTATGCATGCATGTCTTCTTCGGTATCAACCTTGTGAAAGCTAATTAAAAACTGCGCAGCAAATGCTTGAATACCCTGCATCTGAGTGAACACATAACCGTTTTCTCTAAATTGCTCGCCTTCAGCGTCACGTTCATATTGATAAACCCATATGTCGTAAGAAAGCTTTGCTTCATCGGTTAGTAAATTGTAATCAAAATTCTTTTTAAGCTCTGCCACATTATCAGCTTGCCATTGCAATTGGCGCTTTTCTTCAGCTTCACTCATGTCATCAATTTGGTCATACATTTCTTTACGACCTAGAAAGGTCATCCAAATTGGACTCATTTGTAATTGAGCTTCGTGTTTAGCTGCAAACCATTCGTTTAATCGCTCGGTTTCAGTTTGTGGACTCTGTTCTGTTTGAGCCACACTTGTTTCAGTGGTTGGCTTTTTTGCTTCAACTGAATCAGCGGCAGGTTGGCATGCACCTAATAAAACGGTGATGCCAAGTAATGGAATAATTTTTTGCATTGGTTAACTTCCCTACTATTTTTATTATTCTGAATGCCAAAATGGCAAAAATACCTAAAAATAATAGACAGGTTATAAGATAAAGCAACAGCTACGCTCAAATAATACGTAACAATTTATTTACAACTTATACTTACTTGCTAGTTATAGATAAAAATAATTATATCGGTAAGCCACTATGAAATTTAAAATCTTCATCTTCTGAGGCAATTAATTTAGCTTCTACTTCACCAAAAAACTTCACTCTCTCAGAGATGTCTTTTCCAGCAACTTGTTCAGCTAACGCAAGGTAATCTTGGTAGTGACGAGCTTCTGAACGAAGTAAAGACACATAAAACTTATTCAACTCATCATCTAAATGTGGTGCAAGCTTGGCAAATCGTTCACACGAACGCGCTTCAATATAGGCCCCACAAATTAACTTATCAATTAATGTTTCTGGTTCATGGGTTTTAACATGCTTCATCATGCCTTTTGCGTAGCGCCCTGCACTAATGTTTTCATAAGGGATGTTACGATCAGTCATAATCTCAAGCACTTGATAAAAATGATGGATCTCTTCTTTGATTAACAACACCATTTTATCAATTAAATCTTGGCTGTAATTAGAGTTACTCTTAGAAACGATAGTTTTGGACAACTTATTGGCCTTAGCAAGTTCCGCTAAACTGCCAGTCTTTTTATAGATGAATTGCTCAAAAGGGGCAAGCCAAGCTAATAATGCTGCGCCGCTTTCTTGGTCGACAGCATACTTTCGTATTAACCACATAGCCGTTTGTGCGGCTTTTAATTCACAAATTAAATGGTCCGTTAATAGAAGCTGCAAATGTTCAGGCTGCTTCGCTTTTTCTATCCACGCATTAGGTGTTTCACATTGTAAAAAAGAGTGTATTGGTGCTAATAGCGTTGAGTACATGCTAAGTCTCTATTGAGTTTTTGCGCAGTTTACCATAACGGCGTATTAGAAAAACCAGTAAAATTATTGAAATAATAATATTAACAAAAAAGTTGCTTATTTGGACTGTAGCATTTAAGTTAATGACTTAATTTTCATTGAGCTTTTTTCCCCACACAAAGCAATAACAAAAGCTAGGGTCATATGTCAACAGCACAAGTAAATAGAAGATCTAAGGGTGAGAAAACCCGCTTAAAGATATTACACGCGGCAATTGAAATCATTGCAGAGTACGGTATTAAAGGCACAACGCATAGAGCTGTAGCCGCTAAAGCAAACACGCAACTTTCTTTGACCACTTATTATTTTAAAGACATAAAAGAACTGGTTAGAGAAGCGATAACCTTAAGTTCAGATATTATTCTTAACTCTACCCAAGATGAATGGCACCAAGTATTTACACTACTAAAAAGTTTTGATGCTGTTACTTTACGAAAAATTTCAGTTAAAGAGGCTATCTGCAAAGAACTTAGCCAAATTGCCGCTGATCATATGTATCGAAATATCATTAATAACCGCACTACACTGGCCGTTGAACAAGTGTTTTTTACTGAGATGCTTTATTCTGAAGAGTTAAAAGACCTAGCTAAAGAGCACATAAACGCCCTATTAATTCCATTTACCCGATTTGCCTCTTTTTTTAATAAAGTAGACCCTGAAATAGATGGTGAATTAATGCTAATCGCAATTACTCGGCTCCAATATAAATACTTAGGTACGCCTAAGGATGAAGTTAATTCAGAAGAGTTACATAAACTTATAAAACGTCAAATTAGCTGGATAATGGGCTTGAAACGTCAGTAAATAAGCACCATTAATAAATAATAACAAAGCTTTGAGAGCGTAAAGGTACCGTTTTGGATTTTAAAAACTTATTCGAACAACAAAAAGAATTTTTCAATAGCAATGCAACCAGAGATATTAACTGGCGAATTCAGCAGTTAAAACAAGTTAAACAACTTGTAATTGAAAACGAAACAGCGCTGTTAGATGCGCTTAAAAGTGACCTAAATAAACCTGCTCAAGAGGCATGGATCACCGAACTATCATATATTACAGGTGATGTAGATCATGTTATAAAGCATTTACGTAAATGGGCTAAACCTCGTAAGGTTAGAACTCCACTTGTGGTAATGCCAGGTAAGTCATTTATTCAACCAGAGCCATTAGGTTCAGTGTTAATAATGGGCGCATGGAATTACCCGGTACAACTTGTTATGGCACCATTAGTGGCAGTAATTTCCGCAGGAAATTGTGCGGTTATTAAGCCTTCAGACTTAGCTCCTGCGGTTTCAGCTGTTCTTGCTAAATTAATACCTCAATATTTAGATAATAATGCATTCTCTGTCGTTGAAGGAGCTATTCCAGAAACTACGGCGCTATTAGAGCTCCCTTTTGATCATATTATGTATACAGGTAACGGTGCTGTTGGTCGCATTGTAATGGCAGCTGCGGCAAAACATTTGACTCCTGTAACATTAGAGCTTGGTGGAAAAAGCCCTGTTTATTTAGATAAAAGCACTGATATAAATATAGCTGCACAACGCTTAGCTTGGGGCAAATGGATGAATGCAGGACAAACTTGTATTGCGCCAGATTATGTCCTAACTACTAAAGAGATGGTTGAGCCATTAGTAAAAGCATTACAGCATCAAATCAACGAGATGTTCTCTCAAGATCCTGCAACAAGTAACAGCTATGGACGCATTGTAAACAAGCGCCATACTGAAAGGCTTTCAACTTATCTAGATAGTGGTGAAGTAGTACAAGGCGGTAATTTTGATGCTGAACAGCAATATTTTGAACCAACAATTGTAGTTAACCCTGAATTAGACTCAAAACTAATGACGGAAGAAATCTTTGGGCCTATATTTCCAATTATCACTGTTGATAATTATCTTTCTGCCAAGGAATTGGTGATCAAAAGAGATAAACCGTTAGCGGCTTATATTTTCACTAAAGATAAAAACCAACAACAGGATTGGATCAACACTATTAGCGCAGGAAGTCAGTGTATTAATGACGTAATAATGTTTAATGCTGTACCTGAATTACCATTTGGTGGTACAGGCTCTAGTGGTATGGGACGATATAGTGGCAAAAGTGGCTTTGATAACTTCAGCCATTTAAAATCAATACTGAAACGTCCATTTTTAAAAGATCTCCCGGTTCGATTCGCGCCTTACACTGATTTCAAGTTTAAATTACTGCGTAAAATTAGATGATTTAATTGTCCTGAATTTATTTCAGGATCAATTCAGTTACTATCCCCTATTAAAGGCAAGTTATCGCAACACGTTAACTTGCCTTTGCTATAATTAATTCTCCAAAGATCAGTTAGTAGAATATCAATGAGCAAAGATGTAAAAAAACTATTGGCAAATCATGAAGATTTAATTCATAGCGAAGGCTTAAAAGTCCTCTCTCATGTGCAGCGAAAAGAAGATGATTGGTACATAAACACCTTAATGCTTGAAGGCGTAGACGTGCCATTTAAATACAAACGCAAGCAGCCATATAAATCACTAAAAGGCACACAAGTAAACCTTACCTATTACCGTGAAGTGAATATCATTGCAGGTTTAGAATTTGAAACAATGAAAGTTGTGCGATTAAAGCAAAATTAACTTTACTTAAGGAACGAATCTCGAATACATTCCATTCCGAATACGTTTCACTTCGAATTAAGAGGTAGCAATCGAAGCAAAGCGTATTAGAAGTAGCGCAGCTACGTATCCGGAGCAACGCATATTCGAAACTATTTTTTTAACGAATCACGAATACATTTCATTTCGAATTACTAAGTAGATCTCGAATACATTCCATTTCGAATTACGAAGTAGTTTTTTGAAACTACACTACCATTGCAAAACTCACAAAAAGATCCTGAAATGAATTCAGGACGTCTAAAACAGAGTTTTTTTCCTAAAATTGCTTTTTTTTTGGTTGTTTATCAAACAAGTCTTGACGAATTGTTCAACATACTACATAACTTATATAAGCAGATTAAAAAAATAACAAAATAAATAAATCGCATCTGCTCAGTAGTTGTTCAAGAAATATACAAACAATTATATTTTCTTGGATATGGGGATAGTGAAAGAGGAAGTTATAAATGATATTAAATCACATTTGGGGCTTATATACCCATCCAAAAGAAGAATGGAACGACATTGATACTAAGCATGAAAGTATGCTCTATGGCTTAACTCATGTTCTGCTTGTTGCATTAATTCCATCAATTTGTGGTTATTATGCCGCAGCACATATTGGTTGGAGTATTGGCGCAGGCGATCCAGTTAAAATAACCGAATCCAGTGCATTAATATTAGCTAGCGGTATGTATGCAGCTATTATTGCAGGGGTTTTTCTTCTCGCCTATTTAATCCAATGGATGGCTCATACCTTTGATGCTACACCAAACTTTACACAATCATTAGAATTAGCTGCTTATGCCGCTACTCCGGTATTAATGGTTGGCTTAGCCGCCTTGTACCCGGTGTTATGGTTTGTGGCCCTAGCAGGTATGCTAGCAATAGCTTATTCTGTTTACCTACTTTATTCAGGTGTGCCAATTATGATGCATATCCCTGAAGAGAAAGGTTTTATCTATGCAAGCTCGGTAGTAACGGTAGGATTAGTGCTGCTAGTGTCTATCTTAGTCGTAACAGCAATGTTTTGGACTTTAGGTTTTGGACCAGAGTTTATGGGTTAAGTTTAACTCAGAGCATTCAACAAAAAAGGCGCATTTTGCGCCTTTTTTCTTTGAGTAACGAATACATTTCATTCCGAATACGTTGCACTTCGAATTACGAAGTAGCTATCGAAGCGCAGCGTATTCGAAGTTACGTAGTAGCGTATTCGAAGTAGCGAAGCTACGTATTAGAAACTACTCAGCACCTTCATTATGCATATCTAAAATAGAATCAGCTTCTTTGTCTGAGCCTTCTTTATTGTCGTTATTACGCAGAGCATCAAGTTGCTCAAGGTAATCATGATCAATATCTTTAGTTATGTAATGGCCATTAAATACTGATGTTTCAAATTCTTTAATGTCTTTGTTACCTTTACCAACAGCACTGATCAAATCTTCTAAATCTTGGAAAATCAGTTTATCAGCACCAATTAACTCACAAATGTCATCATTTTCACGGCCGTGAGCAATCAACTCGTTCGCGCTTGGCATATCAATGCCATATACGTTAGGGAAACGTACTTCAGGCGCAGCAGAAGCAAAGTAAACTTTCTTTGCGCCAGCATTACGTGCCATTTCAATGATCTGCTCTGACGTGGTACCACGTACAATTGAATCATCAACCAGTAAAACGTTTTTACCTTTAAATTCCGCTGCAATAGCATTCAATTTACGTTTAACTGATTTTTTACGCTCAGCTTGACCTGGCATGATAAACGTACGACCAACGTAACGGTTTTTTACAAAACCCTGTCGGTAAGGAATATCTAATTCATGAGCTATTTGTAATGCAATATCACATGAGGTTTCTGGAATTGGAATAACCACATCTATTTGATCATCTTCCCATTCACGAGAAATCTTCTTACCTAATGCGGTACCCATTTCAACACGAGAGCCGTAAACAGACATTTTATCCATTGTTGAATCAGGACGTGCAAAGTATACAAATTCAAAGATACAAGGGTTGTATGCAGGGTTTTGCGCACACTGCTGGCTAAATAACTGGCCATCTTCAGTAATGAAAATAGCTTCACCAGGGGCTACATCACGAATAAACTCAAAATCACAGGCATCTAGTGCTACTGACTCTGATGCAACCATGTATTCAGTGCCCTGTTCAGTTTCACGCTTACCGAAAGCTAATGGACGGATGCCATGTGGGTCACGAAATGCTACTAAGCCATGACCAACAATTAAAGCGACCGTGGCGTATGCACCGCGAACATGGCGATGAACATTGCTTACCGCTTTAAAAATATCTTCAGGGGTCAGATCTAAGCTGTCTGATTTTTGTAATTCATGAGCAAAAACATTAAGTAAAAGCTCTGAATCAGATGTTGTATTTACATGACGACGAGCATTATTGTATAACCAATCTGCTAATTCTTCAGCATTGGTTAAGTTACCATTATGCGCTAAAGATATGCCGTAAGGAGAGTTTGAAAAAAATGGTTGGGCTTCAGAAGAACTCGATGTTCCTGCTGTAGGGTAACGAACATGCCCTATGCCAATATCACCTTGAAGTCTAAGCATATGTCTGGTGTGAAATACATCTTTTACCAAACCATTCGCTTTTCTTAGTCGAAACTTGTTATCACTAATTGTAACAATACCAGCGGCATCTTGGCCACGGTGTTGAATTACTGTTAAAGCATCATATAGAGCTTGGCTTACTGGTGATGTACCTACTATGCCAACAATACCGCACATGAATCTTCTCTCCGCAAGAATATTGAATTAAGTTAGAAAACTTGATGTAGTTTTGATGTAATCAAAGAACCACTCAATTACTACCCTAAATTCAGGAATTAAAACTGCCTGTTGCCACCAAGTGCTCGACGGTGCTGGAGTAAACGCATCCATGAAAAAGAGTATGGCACTAACAACTAACGCCCCTCTTAATGCTCCAAACGCCAAGCCAAGAACTCGGTCTGTTCCAGACAATCCTGTTTTTGTTACTAGTTGCCCAATCAAATAATTGATCAGTGCCCCTAAAATTAAAGTCGTTACAAATAATATTGCGACAGCCGCTGCATTTCTGAACATCGGATCGTTAATATTTGTTAAATATGCCGCCAAGTCCTGATAAAAACTACTGGCCACAAAAAAAGCAGACACCCAAACAATTAACGACACGGCTTCTTTAACAAAGCCTCTGATTAAACTGATCAGTGTTGATATGCCTATTATTATTAGGATGGCATAGTCGATCCAAATCATATGCAAATTTTCCTACTTTTGTTGCGGCGCATTCTACCAGAATCACCGCTTTAGTTACTACTGATTTATTGCTTTTCTACCAAACCAAATTACTTGTCGATTGGTTGAAATACTGCAATTCGTCCCTGTACACCACTTAACTGTTTAAGTTTCACTAACTTAGCCTGCAAGGATGCTTTATTAATTTCTGGACCAATGAAAACTTTAGTTAAATTGCCGGCAGCAGTTCTGATCGGTTTAGTAAACACCGTGTAACCGGCTGATTTTAATTTTTTAACCAATTGATCAACATTTTTCTTATGTTTAAAGCTACCGAGCTGAATTACATAAGACTGGGTCTTTTTAACGGTAGGCGGAGTCACACTGATAACCTTAGGTTTATCCGTTGTGGCTGTTGTGTTTTGTGTTTTAGGTTGTTCAGCAGGTTTGGCTGCAACTTGTGTGCTTGCTTGTTTTATTGGTGGTTTTATAGATAGTTCATCGGCTGAATGGGTTATTGCTTGCTCGTCATTATCGTCAAGAGCAACATCGTCTGCTAAAGGCTTAGCTTCGTTCAACGTGTCAAAAGATTCGTTAGGAAATGCCTTTATGTCAATTTTCTTAACAGGTTTAGCGCCTTCTGGTACAGCTTCAAACTGTGCCTGATAAGCTTCTTTTTCCCCATCAAACACATCTGGTAAAAATATAATTGCAGCGGCGGCAACAATGATAGTGCCTACAATTCGGTTTTGAAACGGCGTCGACAAAACGGCTCCTTAAATCTTATTTAAAATTCTGATTTTTTAATTTTGGCTACCGTAAAAAACGAGCCAAAAATGAGAATCATGTCATTATTATTCGCATTAGCTAAAGCTATTCTATAGGCATCAACAACATTGTCAAAGCTATTACAGTCAATATTGGCATCTTTAAGGATTTGACTCAATTTTTGCTGCTTAGCACCTCGTGGTATTGATAAACTAGACACGTACCAAAAATCGACACAATCAAACATTTCAGCCAAGGTCCCCTGAATGTCTTTATCGTCTAGCATGGCCGTAATAGCATGCACTTTGCCATTACGGTTTGCTTTCACAAACTTATTCAAATATCGTGCTGCGTGTGGATTATGACCAACATCTAACACAACTAAAGGCTCTGATTTTACAATTTCGGTTCTACCTTCAAGTTTTGTTTTATCAATCCAGTGAGCAACTTTTTCTTCGCTCAATGTTATACCTAATACATTCAAAACCATTAACGCTGTTGCCACATTATCACGTGGGATAAACGGTGCGGGTAGATTTGTGAGCAGAGCATCATCCGCTTGCCAAGACCATGCACTGGCTAAACCTTTGCTGGACAGATGAAAGTCTTTATTTCGTATTTTTGTTATACAGCCTAAATCGACACTGTAATTAAGAACACTCTGAGGAATATCTAGATCGCCAATGATAAGTGGCGTGTTCGCTCTGGCAATACCGGCTTTTTCATAGCCAATAGCTTCTCGGGTGTTGCCTAAAAATGCTTGATGATCAATATCGATACTGGTAATTACAGCAACGTCGGCATCAATAATATTAGTGGCATCCAGTCGACCACCTAAACCTACTTCTAAAATTAGGTAGTCGGGCTTCACTTTCTCAGCAACTAGAAGCGCTGCTAGAGTGGTATATTCATAATAGGTTAGCGATATTTCTTGGCGCGTTTGCTCAATACGGCTGAAGGCTGCAATTAAACGCTTGTCATCAACTAATTCTTTATTAATACGTAAACGTTCATTGAATTTTTCAATATGAGGAGAGCTGTATACCGCGACACTGTGCCCTTCACTTTGCAGGGCATTTTCAATAAACGCACAAGTGGTACCTTTGCCGTTAGTACCTGCAACAGTAATAACCTTTGATGCGTTTAAAGAAATATCTAAGCGTTGAACAACTTCTCTGATACGAGTTAAGCCCATATCAATTTCGGTTGGATGAATAGACTCTAAATAAAAAAGCCACTCATCTAGGCTGGCTAGCTTCAAGTGGCTGTTTTGTTGATTCATAAAAAATCTTATAAATTAAATGGTTGGTTCTGGGTGACCCATAAATTTGGCGATCATACGAGCAAGAGTTGAACGCATTTCGCGGCGGTCAACAATCATATCTATAGCACCATGATCCAGTAAAAACTCAGAACGTTGGAAACCTTCAGGTAATTTTTCACGAACGGTTTGTTCAATAACTCGTGGTCCAGCAAAACCAATTAATGCTTTTGGCTCACCAACATTGATATCACCAAGCATTGCTAAACTGGCGGATACACCGCCCATTGTAGGGTCTGTTAATACAGAAACGAACGGTAAGCCTTTCTCACTCATTTTCGCTAATGCTGCACTGGTTTTAGCCATTTGCATTAAAGAAATAAGCGCTTCTTGCATACGTGCACCACCACTGGCAGAAAAACATACAAGTGGTAAATCATGCTTTAAACACTCTTCTGCGGCTTTAACAAATCTAGCACCTACAACCGATGCCATTGAACCACCTAAGAAAGAAAACTCAAACGCTACAGCAACGATTGGCATACCGGCAAGTTCACCGCGAAGTGCTACCAAAGCGTCTTTTTCACCTGTTGCTTTTTGTGCAGCAACGATACGGTCTTTATAACGTTTTGAATCTTTGAATTTAAGCTTATCTTGCGGCTCTAATTCTTTACCTAATTCAGTTTTTTCGCCCTGATCTAAAAATGACTCTAGACGCTTACGTGCAGTAAGACGCATATGATGGTCACACTTAGGACAAACACCTAATTGGCGTTCAAGTTCAGCCGTGTATAACACAGCACCACAAGAGTTACATTTACTCCAAACACCTTCAGGAATATTACGCTTACTTGAAGACGATGTTTTCGGTTTTGGTAGAATTTTTTCAATCCAGCTCATAATTTGAGTATACCTTTGTATTGGTAATTATTTTCAGCCGCGTAAACGTAATCATTTAGCCACTGAAATATTAACTTTTTTGCTTATCAAACATGAAATTATCAGATCAATAAACTTATAAAATAAATTAGCGCCAATTTAACCATAAATCGCCTATCAATTTATAGTAAAAACTGGTCTGTTGTGTCGTATTTTACCTTAAAATCAACACTTTTGCCTACTTTTTAAGCGATAGTCGAATAATTTACAAAAATAGCGGGCCATTTTCAGTCTGTGGAATATTAAAGTGTTCCGGGTAATCAACTTCAATAAAATACAAGCCACCTGATGGTGCTGTCATTCCGGCTTTGCATCTATTTTTGTGTGCCAATACTTCATCAATCCATTGAACCGTTTCAATTTTACGGCCTACACGCATTAAACTGCCTGCAATATTTCTGACCATGTGATGCAAAAATGCATTTGCTTTAATATCAATAACGACATATTCGCCCTGGCGAAACACATTACAATGAATAATGGTCCTTATCGGTGAATGAGATTGACAATGCACAGTACGATACGAAGTGAAGTCATGCTTGCCAACTAAGTGTTGGGCAGCTTCATGCATCAATGTAGCGTCTAAATGATCATGGCAATGGCTCAAGCCTTTATGAAAAATAGCGGGTCGCTTTGTGCCATTATAGATTATGTACTTATACCGTCTTGCTGTAGCACTAAAACGGGCATGAAAGTCTTCAGTAACCGTCTGACTCCACTTTACCGATATATCTTTTGGTAAATTAGTATTTACCCCTAATGTCCAGGCGCGATCACCTCTATCGACAGGAGAATCAAAATGTATCACCTGCCCTGTTCCATGTACGCCTGTATCTGTACGACCAGCACAAACGATCTCAGTTGGTTGGTTTACCACAACTGAGATTGCTTTTTCTAACTTTTCTTGAACACTCGCAACATGGCTCTGGCGCTGCCAGCCGCAATAATTACTACCATCGTATTCAATGCCTAATGCAATTCGCATCTATTACTAACCTTCTAACTCAACGAAATAAGCTAACTAAAAATTTTCGCTATTATCATCTATTTTGCATGGCAATGCTAATATCTAAGAAAGAGAACTGCACTCGATGTTTCACAACATTGCTATTCAGCTATATTGAGCATTTGATAGTCCCATAAATGAGAATACCGGCAATTGCCGGTATGTTACATCAGGGATGAGGGAATGCCGACCAGCCATGAATGGCTTTGAAGTCGGCTCACATCTGAAATGCTAGAGTGCTCGCATGCTATTTTATAGAATACAAAAGATCTTGTGCTTGCTGTTGCTGACCGGAGTTGCCAAGTTTCATCACACTTTTCAAAATGACGGCAGCATTATCCAAGTCTCCAATTTCTATATAAACTTGGGCTAAATCTAATTTAGCATTAACACCATGCTTATCATCATCCACGTTTACATGACTTACCTGTGACGTGAATTCCGGAAACTCATCTAAACCTACGTCAATTTTATGTTGGTCAAAAACACTTTCATCTAACTCTTCTGCTAATGCCGACTCTTCAAGCAAGGTATCAACAGCAATAAAGTCTTTTTCTAGCTTTTCTTCTGTAGCAGTGTCCAGTGCCTCGGGCTCTACTCGAGCTTTTACCTCTGTGGTTCTACGTAATTGGGTAACATTGCTTGGCGGCTTTATATGCTCAGATTCAGCAGATATTTCTGCGAGTAATTTATCGAACTCTACGTCATCAAAATCGTTAATTTCATGTACTTCAGAGCTGTTTGTTTCATGCTCTTCAGCGCTATTTATTGTTAAGCTTTCGTCATTAGATTCAACAGGAGTAACAAGCTCATCTAGCGGCGCTCTGGCTGAGCGAAGTTTTGCTGGCTTTGATTCTTCCTCAAGCATGTCGTCAATAATTTGTTCAATATCTAAATCATCTTCGGTAGCTTGAATTTTTACATTATCTTCATTGCGATTATCTTGCACGCCACCTGGTACTAGCTTAGCGAGCAACTCTTTATCGTCCAGGATTTCAAGTTCTTGCTTTTCAGGCGTAAGATCCATTGAAGTAAAAGCAGTAACAACATGTTCATTTTCTGAAGGAGTTGGAGTACTTTCTGTAGCCGTAACTTTCTCGGTTTGCTCTATTTCAGATACTTGTTCAGACTTTTCAGCTACAACAACTGGGGCTTGGGCCTGTTCATTAATTGGCTCTTTTACACTTTCTTCAATTGAAATCGTTGGCTGTTCTTTTATTTCAACTTCATTAGTGTTTTCAGCTGTTGGGTCTACAGCAATATTACTTGTCGTCTGTTCCATCTTTTTACGACGAGACACTAACACAAACAAAATAATAACTAATATTGCTAATAAACCATTAATAGACCAATACGTCATTGGGTTATTAAAAAACCCTTGCTGCTGCTCAGTAAGTTTACGCTGCTGGGCCAATAGTTTCTGTTCACGCATTTTTGCTTCTTTAAGCAATGCATTTTGCTCGGCCAGCTTGTCATCCATTTGCGCTTGCATCTCAGTTGCTTTTGCAACCTCATATTGCAAATAGGACAGCTGGTCATCAACAGCATTCAAACTTTCTTTAAGTTCACTATTTTCTGCTTTTAGAGTGACAACAGCTTCTTCTTCAATGACTTCTACTGTTGCAGCATCAGTTTGAGTGGTTAACTCTTTAACATCGGAAGCGGCGCTTTGCTCTACAAGAGCCTCAACGACAACTGTTTCTTCGGTATCAGCAACAGCTGCAACGGTAATGTTTTCAGATGATTCAACCGCCTCTGTAGAGTCTGCGGTTGCTGTTGTTTCTAATTCACTCTTGGCAACATCAACAGTTTCAGCTGTTTCTGCTTGTTGAGCATTACCGTATGGGTAAGGTGCAACTTGACGGATTTCTTCAAGAGTTGGAATTCGCAGAAATTGCCCTGCAACCATGGTATTAATATCGTTTCTTAAAAAGGCATTTGGGTTGGTATTAAACAATGCCATCATCACTTGATAATTCGACACGGTAGTATCTGGACGATGAGCAACTGCTATTTTCCACAAGGTATCGGTTGTTAGAATAGGTCCATATGAGGCTTTATTATCTTCATCAAAATTTTGACTTGAAGCGCTGGTATTTTCTGAATCCGTAAGCGCTGAGCTGGCAGTTGATGTGTTAACATTTTGACTTGTGTCACTCACCGGTACTAGTTCATCTTGTGCAAAAGCATGCAAAGGTGAAACTAGAATGAAAGCAGCACAAATTGATTGTGTTATCGTTTTAAATAACGACTTATTGTTATTGTCAGCCATGAAAAGATCCGTCCTATTCTGAGGCAATTTTTTTATTTATGTTAGCAAAGAGGGTCTAGAATCTCTTTTGCTTATATTTTTAGCTATTAGATACTATAAACCAGAAATAACGCGGATCCTATTAATATTTTCCGAGCCAATTTCTGGTTTATTTGACGCTGAATTTTACGAGTAAACGTTAAGCGTGTTTATAAATAATCTTTAACTAACAGTTCTGCAATTTGAATACTGTTCGTTGCCGCGCCTTTACGCACGTTATCGGCAACAATCCACATGTTAATACCGTTTGGATGAGAGATATCTTCACGTACACGGCCAATAAACACATCATCTTGACCGCTGGCATCACTCACTTGAGTTGGGAAGTCTTCATCTTTAGCAGCAAGTACAACACCAGGCGCTTGAGCAAGTAACTCTTTTACTTCTTCTGCAGACGTTTGTTGTGTTGTTTCAATGTGCAAGGCTTCACCATGCCCATAAAACGATGGTACTCGAACAGCTGTAGGGTTAACCAGAATACTTTCATCGCCAAGTATTTTCTTTGTTTCCCAAACCATTTTCATTTCTTCTCGGGTGTAACCATTATCTTCAAAAGAATCAATTTGAGGAATAGAGTTAAACGCTATTTGGCGAGAGAAAGCTTCAACTTTCACTGGTTTGCCAGATAATAAATCAGCACATTGCTTTGCTAATTCTTCAATAGCTTCTTTACCTGCACCTGAAACAGATTGGTAAGTACTTACATTAATACGTTCAATACCAACTGCATCGTAAATAGGTTTAAGAGCGACCATCATTTGAATTGTTGAACAGTTCGGATTAGCAATAATATTGCGATTACGGTAATCAGCTAACGCTTGTGGATTAACTTCTGGAACCACAAGTGGAATTTCAGGGTCATAACGATATTCAGACGTATTATCAATAACAATACAACCAGCATCGGCAGCAATAGGCGCAAATTTTGCTGACGTACTGCCACCGGCAGAGAAAAAGCCAATTTGAGCTTGGCTGAAATCAAACGTGTCGGCATCAAGAACTTCAACACTTTGGCCATTAAATTCAATAAATTCACCAGCACTACGGCTACTTGCTAATGGATAAAGGGTATTAACCGGAAATTTTCGTTCTTCAAGAATTTCCATCATGTGCTTACCCACTAGGCCCGTTGCACCTAATACAACTACATCAAATTTTTGTGCCATTTTCTTTCTCTACTTAATTCACTGGATTAATTTAATTTCTGCTACTACTTAATGCTCTAAACTTTAACCTTAAAGCCAAGGTTTTTTAATGTCTGTGGCCAGCTGTGCTGGGCCGATAATTCTAACGCACTAAACTCTCTTCTAACAGGGTAATTTTTACGTAAATAGTCAAAAGATTTAATATTTAGCTGTTCTCGGAAGATTTTATCATCTCGCCTTACATCATAAACATCAAAAACTCTCTGTTTTACTGTAATTAGCTCGTTATTGGGATGCTGCTTTTCATACTCAAATTCGGCTTTAGGTAAAAACTGCTCTAACTGTTTTTCAATGGGCTTATTAGCAAGTTTAGATAATGCCTGATAAAGCATCTCGGTGCCACGAGCTTTTCCTTCTAAGCTATAACCAGCAATGTGTGCCGTGGTTAACTCACAAAAGGCGATCAACTCCGTTAGAATCTTAGGTTCATTTTCCCATACATCCAACACAAGATGTGGTCCTCGATTATTCTGCTTTAATTGTAATAGTGCTTGATTATCAATGACTTCGCCGCGACACGCATTGATTAATATTTGCTGTGATGAGAGTTCTGTGAGCACAGCTTGATTAAACATGTGATAAGTACTGTGTTCACACTCTTTAGTGATCGGTACATGCAATGAAATAATGTCACAGTTAACTATCTCGTTTAATGAACTAAATGTTCGAGCATCACCAGACTTTTCTAACAAGGGATCACATAATAAATAGTTAATACCCAACGCATCTAACTTTTCAGATAAACGCGTTCCTGTATTGCCTGCTCCCACAATACCTATCGTTTTTGTTTTTAAATCAAATCCTAACCGCTCTACCAACACCATCAGCGCACTTAAAACATATTCTGCTACTGATATGGCATTACAACCAGGTGCATTGGTAAAAACAACATTTCTTTGCTTTAAATAACTTTGGTCAATATGATCAAAGCCAATTGTCGCTGTGCCAACAAACGTTAACTTGGTATTTAAATGCAATAATTGTTCATTGACCTTAGTAATGGAGCGTACTAATAAAACATCTGCATCTTTAACTTGCTCCGCACTTAGCTCTCTACCTGCAAACGGCACAAGCTCGCCAAAGTCATGGAAGAACTCCTTGGCATAAGGAATGTTTTCATCGTAAAAAATTTTCAATTTTATTTACTCAATACTAGTCATAGCAATTAGGTCCGAATGAATTAGCCCTTCGGAGATTACGTCCGAATAAATTAGCCCTTCGGGGATTACGTCCGAATAAATTCGGACCAACAACCAAAAAGGGCCGGGATATACCCAGCCCTTTAAAATAAACAATTAGTGTTTATTTATATTTCTTCATTACTAGTGTCGCGTTAGTACCACCAAAACCGAAGCTGTTTGACATAGCCAGGTTAATTTCAGTATCAAGCTTTTCAGTAATAATGTTTAAGCCTTCAGCTTTTTCATCTAACTCATCAACGTTAATTGAAGGAGCAACAAAGTTGTTTTCCATCATTAGCATTGTATAGATAGCTTCATGAACACCTGCAGCACCTAATGCGTGACCAGTCATCGCTTTAGTTGCAGAGATCATTGGAGAGTCATGACCAAACACTTCTTGGATTGCGCCAAGCTCTTTAACATCACCCACAGGAGTCGATGTACCGTGCGTGTTTAAGTAATCAACTTTGTCTTCAACACCGTGCATAGCTTGTTGCATACAACGTACTGCACCTTCACCACTTGGAGCTACCATATCGTAACCGTCAGATGTTGCACCGTAACCTACGATTTCTGCATAAATGTGTGCACCGCGAGCAAGAGCATGTTCTAACTCTTCAACAACAACCATTCCGCCGCCACCAGAGATAACAAAACCATCGCGGTTTGCATCATAGGTACGAGAAGCTAGTTCTGGCGTATCATTATATTTAGTAGATAACGCGCCCATACCATCAAACATCATAGCTAATGAGTAATCAACTTCTTCACCACCACCAGCAAATACAACATCTTGCTTGCCTAGTTGGATTAACTCTGCAGCATGACCAATACAATGAGCTGATGTAGCACAAGCAGAACTAATAGAATAGTTAACACCTAAAATTTTATATGGTGTTGCTAAACAGGCTGAACATGTACTCGACATTGTTTTAGGTACCGCATATGGGCCTACACGACGAATGCCTTTTGCGCGAAGCGTATCTGATGAATTAATTACGTTCATTGAAGAAGCGCCACCTGAACCGGCAACTAAACCAGTGCGAACATTTGATACTTGCTCATCAGTTAGTTTTGCATCATCAATTGCTTCTTGCATAGCAATATAAGCATAACCTGCAGCATCACCCATAAAGCGCATAACTTTACGATCTATATGCTCACTAGGAATAATGTTAGGTTGTCCCCAAACTTGGCTTTTTAAGCCATTTTCATCAAAACTTTCTGCACGGCTGATGCCTGAGCGGCCATTTTGTAAAGATTCTAGTACTTCGTTTGCATTGTTACCTATACTAGACACAATACCAAGACCTGTAATAACTACACGTTTCATATATTTAACCATCGTTAATTGATTTAATTGTGCGTATCATACTACGAAAAATTGTCGATCTGGTCTGTCCAGTGTACAGTTGTACGCTGATTTACCTTAGACTTTAGTAGATAATCGCTCGACTAAGGGTTAAAATTTAACAAAATTAACAGTTTAATGCACTATTTTTTGTTCATATTTAATAACAAGGTTTCTGCTTCGTGGTACAAATAAAAACGGCAAAAGTGAGTTTTAATGATGATGGAACCCCATTTTCTGCAGAGTTTGACGATATTTACTTTGATAGCAACCAGGGTTGTTCACAAAGTGTACAAGTGTTCGTTGAAGCAAATAATATCCCACATGTTTGGCAAGATCACAGTGAAGATTCATTCGTTATTGTTGAGACCGGCTTTGGTACTGGCCTAAACTTTTTACTTACGTTAGATCGCTTCGTTAAATTTAAACAACAAAGCAACTCTGCTTTGACCCTGCACTTTATCAGTACAGAGAAATTTCCATTAACTAAAAATGACCTCGCAACTGCCTTAGCTTTATGGCCAGAGTATGCAAAATACAGCAGTGAATTACTCAGTCACTACGATTTGCAAGAGGAGCAACTAACCGTATCATTTGCAGATATTGATGTTAGCTTAACTATTTTGTTTTCTGATTCAACCAAAGCATTAGCCAGTTTAAACATACCAGGCCAAGGGTTAGTCGACTGTTTCTATCTTGATGGTTTTTCACCTGTTAAAAATCCTGAAATGTGGAACAAGGGGCTATTTTTACAACTCGCCAGGATCGCCAAAAAAAATGCGACTCTAGCAACGTTCACCGTTGCCGGAATTGTCAGGCGCGGCTTGGAAGAAGTGGGATTTAAAGTGAGTAAGCTCGCCCATGATAAAGCTGACATTCAAAACAATGAACGCCTAGCTGAAAAGTCGCAATCTTTAACTGCAACATTTAAAGGCTTGAGAAAAGGCAAACCATTAACCGGCTTTAAAGTACGTGAAAAAGTTGAAAGTTCAAAACATGCCACAATTATTGGTGGAGGCTTAGCCAGTGCTTGCGTTGCACTAGCCTTGGCAAAAAAAGGCATTCAAGTAACCTTGCTATGCAAGGACGAAAACCTTGCTCAAGGTGCCTCAAGCAATGCTATTGGCGCTATTTATCCATTGCTACATCAAAATAAAGATACGATAAGCAATTTTTATCAGCTCGGATTCGAGCGCTCATTAACGCTTTATCAAGACTTATTAGCGCAAGGCTACAAATTCAGCCACGGCTTTAATGGTCTTATAGAAGTGTCATATAAAGAGGCACTGGTAAAAAGACAGGCTGTATTTGCTAAAAACCAGGTGTGGCCAGAAAACTTAATCCAAGCGATAACTGCACAGCAAGTAAATGATATAAGTGGTGTTGGGGTAAATCATCCAGGGCTATATATGCCAAGAGCCGGTTGGGTTTGCCCGCCTGAGGTTGTTAATGCGATAACCCAAGCAGCAATAGATACTGGTAAAGTAAAAGTGAAAACCAAGCGGACACTTGTTGCAATTAAAGCGTTAGAAAATGATCGTTGGCTTATTACAACTCAAAAAGGGCAAAAGCAAGAGCAAAAACAAGTGCAAAATCTGATCTTATGTACCGGAGCAGACAGTTTGCAAATTGATGCCTTAAACGACCTACCGTTATCGATAGTACGCGGTCAGGTTAGCCAAATGAAAACCAACGAAAAAATCAATAATTTAAAAACCGTGCTGTGCCACAAAGGCTACCTTACGCCGGTAAATAACAGCGTGCATTGTATTGGCGCAACATTTGATAAAGATGATGCTGATTTATCATCTCGTTCAATCGATGATACGTATAATATTGAGATGTTAGAGCGCTGCTTGGGCGACATAGGCCACTGGACTGATGAAGATGTAATTACAAGTAAAGCTAGATTACGCTGCTGTACCCCTGATCATTTGCCTGTTGTAGGTCGTTTGCCTGAAATTGATTTACACAAACAATACTATGCACATTTAAGTAAAGACAAAAACTGGCATTACCAACAAGTTGCCCCATTAAAAAATGGCCTTTATGTTTTAACTGGTTTGGGCGCTAGAGGTTTATGCTCAGCCCCCCTACTTGCTGATATTCTTGCCGCCGAAATTTGCAACGAAGACTATCCTGTCGATGAAGAAATGCTCTTTAACTTATCACCAAACCGATTTGTGATCCGTGATCTGATAAAATCAAAGAGCTAACTTTACGCTCTAATGTTATCAAGTTTATTGAGCACGACTGAACATAGGTTTAATTGCGCGCCAGAACTCAACAACAATGGCCTGATCAGGAGCAGATAACTCATCTTGAGCAGCAAGTATTTGCTTATCAACGTATGAGTAAAGGTTTGTTGATAATGGTTGTTGTTGGTGACCAAATTCAACGGCTGCCACTTCTAAGAAACCCCGCAGGTAACTACTAGCAAACAATTGATCATCACAATCTAATTCAATTAAGCCATCGAAATAACAGAATAATTGTTCAAGGTTTTCTACGTTTTCAGTGTTTATCATTTTCTACTTTTAATTTAAATCGTGAATGTGTTTGTGTGTTATTGCGTTTACTCTAAACCTGGGCTCGCAACGGGGTATAATACTTGGTCATGAAAACCGGTAACTACCGGTATAAAACCAGATAATTCTTTATCTAATTGTTGGCAACCTGTATCAACAATAAGTGGGCGATTATTAAGTGCTTGTAGTTTACTTTTGGTGGCAACGACTATAATATTATCCTTTCCAATAGCGCGGATCACTCGCGGACTTAATTGTTGATTGCCTCGACCAAAAATATGGCCCTGACCACCAATCACCGTAATAACCAATTTAACCACAGATTCTGAATTCACTACATACTGATATAGCTCACTTTCAATCACGTCGCTGTGCAATAGCTCTTGCTCTTGCAACACATCAACACCCAATAGAGTATTAGCGATAGCAAGTTCATCCATAATAGCTGCAACCGTTGAACCTGAGCCGATCACAAATAATTCGTCATCCATAAGCTCAATGACATGAGCCGCAATGTCCATCAGCACCATTTCATCCGTTTCTTTACCGCCCGACTTTACTGCTTGTATATATTGCAACTCGCTTGGAATTTGCATTTCACCATAGCGACGAGCTTTTACAACACCAGTTCGAAACGCTGCTTCATCAATATCCATAACATCAGCATCAAAAAATGACACCAATTCATTATTTATCATTTGCTCAACAACCCGACCGGCTGCTGTTGGTGTTAGTGCGTATACGCCCGAGTGAATTTTACAACCAGCAGGAATTCCTAACACAGGAAAATAACCATCAACTTGATGGCACACATTACGGGCGGTGCCGTCACCACCAGCAAATAACAGCAAGTCTACGCCTTTATGCTGTAATGCTTTAACTAACTGCTCAGTATCTTCAGGCACAGATTGAGTGCCCGAGTATTGATATACTCGTTCAACATTAAAGCCCAACTCTGTTGCTATATCTTCGCCCATATCGTCATTGGCGGTAAAAATGGTAATTTTATCTTTATATGGAAGCAGCACTTCCAGTGCCAATTTAGCTCGTAAATTAGCCTTTGGTGTTGCCCCTAAGCCAAGAGCAATTTGAGCTGTATCTTCACCGTCACTGCCCTTGAGCGCAACACTGCCGCCAATACCGGCAATAGGATTTACTAAAAATCCCAATTTAAATTGTGTCATATTAAATTATGCTTTCCATTGCGACGGTTGTGTTTGTATTTGTTTGATATAGAGGATGACTAAATTCGAACATCTCTGCTGTTAATATCAAACCTGGTTGGTAAAAATCGATAAGTGCGTTAATAAATAAACCGGCTCTGTTGGGAAAACCATGTTCTAAATAATTTAGAACTTGCTCAAAGACTTTAGTTTGAAAACCATACCTGTCGACTTCGATACCAGATAAGTTGTCGGCAGAAACATTAAACTTGAAGCCACTGGCAATACAAAATGCCCATTCAATTGCTTGTGGTTTAATTTCTACCTGTTCAAATTCTTTTTGCTGTATTGCATCGCGCCCATCAGGAGCATACCAATAACCAAAATCTTCTAATAAACGTCGCTCTTTACCCGCGATACACCAATGTGATATTTCATGAAATGCACTGGCATAAAATCCATGGGCAAAAATAACCCTATGATAACTACAGCTTTTATCTGCTGGTAGGTATATAGGCTCATCATCACCTTTCACCAAGCGAGTATTTTCAGACAGTGAAAATTGTTCAGAGAATATATGAATTAAATCTTGATAGTTGTGCGTCATGGAAATAGGCAGTAACAAATAATTGCCGATATTTTAGCAATAAAAACTGACAGCGTAAATCTGCGTGATTTTAAAATTATTAACCTGATCTAATATTCACTTTACGATATAGTGAGTGCTACTACCAACTTCACTAACAATAATTTACAGAGAACCAACGATGAAGAAGCTTGATGATGTCGACTTGCAAATATTAACCTTGTTATTCAAAGATGCGGACACCACCAACAAAGATCTTGCCGCATCTATTGGTATCGCCCCTTCTACCTGCTTGGAGCGAGTTAAACGGTTAAAATCTTCAGGGGTGATCAAAGGGTCTTTTATTGACGTAAATTACAACACCATAGGCGGTAATATTCAGGCCATGGCAGCGATTCAATTACAGCCTTACTCTGAACAGATTGTAAATTTATTACGCGATGAGCTTCTACCCTTACCTGAAATTGTCAGTATGTTTCATATGGGCGGTGCATTTGATTTTTATATTCATATGTCAGTTAAAGACACTGAGCATTTACGACGATTTGTCTTTGAAGCAATTACATCTCGGGATGAAGTAACAAATGTGGAAACTGCATTAGTTTTTGAACACAGTAGAAGCCCAGAAATACCTAATTTCAGTTAATAAAGCCAAAGGGGAATAGTAGCTTAATAAATAATATCAGCTACTCTCTCCTTTGAAGATTAATAGCCGTACGATTTAACCCTCAAAGCTAAACGGCTGGTAATCATTTTCGTCAGGGCTAATTTTCAAATATAATTCATCGGCACGTTCACGAGCACTTTTAATTTGTTCTCTAGATAACTTTTTAGAGTCCATATTCATGCTTTGTTCTGCAGGTTCATAACCATTAAACGCGGCAACGCGATTCCAAATATAAGACTTTTCTATGTCTTTGCTAACACCTAAACCATCAAAGTATAGTAGCGCCAGGTTGAATTGTGCCAAAGCAAAGTTTTGCATGGCAGCATCTTCATACCAAACAGCAGCATTGCGATAACTTTGCGTAACTACCTCACCCTTTTGGTACATCAGCGCCAGGTTGAATTGAGCTGCGGCCAAGCCTTTATCTGCAGCTCGACGAGTATATTCAAAACCTTGTGTTGTGTCTTTAGTACAGCCACGGCCTTCAAGATACATCTGTGCGATGGCAAACTGAGCTTCAGCAATTCCTCGGTTTGCAGCACGTTGATATAGCTCAAATGCTTTAACCTGATCTCGCTTAACACCCTGACCATTTTCATAAAGGGTAGCTTGGTGATACAACGCCGGTGGATAACCCAAGTCAACAAGTGGCTTTAGCTCTTCAGTAGCTTCAATAAAGTCGCCCCTATTGATCATATCTAACGCTTCATCATAACCAGATAATGCAGGGCTAGTAACGCTTATTAATAAGGTAAATAGTAAGAATTTTTTATTAGAAAACATTCGGTTAACTCCTAATAATTGATGTTTTTATTATAGTCTAAATTATTAATCTGATGATATATATTTTTAGAAACGAGCAGAAAAAGTTCAGCCCTTCAATTTTGGTTGGCGTGAGCGTTATGGTGAAGCAAGCTTCCTATGAACTTCCTGAACTTGTTTCAGGATCTACCTTTATTCTTAGATCCTGAAACAAGTTCAGGAAAAAATTAATATAGATTAATTAATAAAAAAGGCTGCAAATGCAGCCTTTATTAATAACAGTTTTAGTAAGCTGTTATTTCAAACCGTCAAAGAAGTTTTTTACGCCATCAAAGAAGCCTTGTTCTTTTGGACGAAAATGGGCAGCGGCTTTACCTTCACCCATACTAGCTTGTAACTGCTCTAGTAATTCTTTCTGTTCAGATTTTAAGTTTACTGGTGTTTCTATGACAACCTTACACATTAAATCGCCAGTAATTGAACTTCGTACTGATTTAACACCTTTGCCACGCATACGGAACATTTTTCCAGTTTGAGTTTCGCTAGGTATTTTCAGTTTAACTTTACCGTCTAATGTTGGTACTTCAATTTCACCACCAAGTGCTGCAGTAGTAAAACTAATTGGTACTTCGCAGTACAAGTTATTTTCATCTCGAACAAATATGTCATGATCTCGTACATTAACTTGTACGTATAAGTCACCTGCAGGAGCGCCCATTTCACCGGCTTCACCTTCGCCAGATAAACGAATTCTATCACCAGTATCTACGCCAGCAGGAACCTTAGCAGATAATGTTTTAGTTTTCTCAACACGGCCTTGTCCACGACATGATGTACATGGCTCTTTAATCACTTTACCGCGACCAGAACATGTAGGACAAGTTTGTTGTACAGCAAATAAGCCTTGACGCATTTGTACTTGGCCATGGCCGTGACAAGTTGAACAAGTACTAGCTGAAGTACCTTTTTTAGCACCGCTACCGCTACATGGATCACAATTTACATAAGTTGGTACTTTAAGCTCTACAGTTTTACCTTTAACAGCTTCTTCAAGACTCATATCTAAGTTGTAGCGTAAGTCTGAACCACGTCGGTTTCGAGATTGACCACCTCGGCCACCGCCGCCGCCACCAAAAATATCACCAAAGATATCACCGAAAGCATCACCAAAACCGCCACCGCCGAATCCACCGCCACCACCGTGACCGCCTTGTTCGAAAGCTGCATGACCGTATTGATCATAAGCAGCACGCTTTTGATCATCATTTAAAATTTCGTAAGCTTCTTTAACTTCTTTAAATTGCTCTTCCTTACCCTTATCACCTTTAGTTCGGTCAGGGTGGAATTTCATTGCTAAGCGTTTATAGGCTTTTTTAATATCACGTTCACCAGCGTCTTTCGACACACCTAGAACTTCATAATAATCACGTTTTGACATAGTTATCTTTACTTTAAAATAATCGTTTGCAAACAATAAAGCGCTGACTAATCTTTTCGATAGCAGCGCTTCATTAAATATCTAATCTAAGCTGTGCTTAGTTAGCTATTATTTTTTGTCGTCTTTAACTTCTTCAAACTCAGCATCTACTACATCGTCTGCAGATTGAGCTTGTTGCTCTTGACCTTCAGGAGCTGCGCCGCCTTGAGCTTGTGCTTTCGCTTGAGCGATTTCCATAAGTTTTGCAGACGCTTCAATTACTGCTTGAGATTTGGCATCAATTGCTTCTTTGTCGTCGCCTTTGATAACGTCTTCAAGTTCAGTTAAAGCAGCTTCAATTTTCTCTTTATCTTCAGCTGGTAAATCATCACCCGCTTCAGTAATTTGAGTACGAGTAGCATGAACCATACCGTCAGCTTGGTTACGTGCAGTAACTAATTCTTCAAACTTAGCATCCGCATCAGCATTAGCTTCAGCATCACGTACCATTTGCTCTACTTCATCATCAGACAAACCAGAAGATGCTTTAATGGTAATTTTTTGTTCTTTACCAGTATTTTTATCTTTAGCAGTTACGTGCAAGATACCATCGGCATCGATATCGAAAGTAACTTCGATTTGTGGAGTACCACGTGGTGCAGCATCAATACCTTCAAGGTTAAATTGCCCTAAAGATTTGTTTAAAGATGCTTGCTTACGCTCACCTTGTACAACGTGTACAGTTACAGCAGATTGATTATCTTCAGCTGTTGAGAATGTTTGTGACTGCTTAGTTGGGATAGTTGTGTTCTTATCGATAACCTTAGTCATCACGCCACCCATTGTCTCAATACCAAGAGATAAAGGAGTAACGTCAAGAAGAAGAACGTCAGTAACATCACCTGATAAAACACCAGCTTGTACAGCGGCACCAGAAGCAACAGCTTCGTCAGGGTTAACATCTTTACGAGGTTCTTTACCGAAGAAGTTAGTAACTGCTTCTTGTACCATAGGCATACGTGTTTGACCACCAACCATGATTACATCAGTGATATCAGACGTTGATAAGTCAGCATCAGCTAGAGCAATTTTTAATGGCTCTAATGTCGCTTTAACCATATCTTCAACAAGTGACTCTAACTTAGCGCGAGTTACTTTGATGTTCATGTGCTTAGGACCTGAAGCATCGGCCGTGATGTACGGTAAGTTAACATCAGTTTGTTGTGCAGAAGATAACTCACACTTAGCTTTTTCAGCAGCTTCTTTTAAGCGTTGCATAGCTAGTGGATCAGTTGTTAAATCCATGCCTTGATCTTTTTGGAACTCAGCTACTAGGTAATTGATTAAACGGTTATCGAAATCTTCACCACCTAAGTGTGTGTCACCGTTAGTCGCAAGTACTTCAAATGTGTGCTCGCCTTCAACTTCATCAATTTCGATGATTGAGATATCGAATGTACCACCACCTAAGTCGTATACAGCAACTACGCGATCGCCTTCTTGCTTGTCCATGCCGTAGGCAAGAGCAGCAGCAGTTGGTTCGTTGATGATACGTTTAACATCAAGACCAGCAATACGACCAGCATCTTTAGTCGCTTGACGTTGTGAATCGTTAAAGTATGCAGGAACAGTGATAACAGCTTCAGTTACTGTTTCACCTAAGAAGTCTTCCGCAGTCTTTTTCATTTTTGCGATTACTTCAGCAGAAATTTGTGGTGGAGCTACTTTTTCGCCTTTAGCTTCAACCCAAGCATCACCGTTGTCAGCTTTAACAATACCAAATGGCATGATAGAGATGTCACGTTGAACTTCTTTGTCTTCAAAACGACGACCAATTAAACGCTTGATAGCGAATAAAGTATTTGTCGGGTTAGTTACAGATTGACGTTTTGCTGGTTGACCAACTAAAGTTTCGCCTTCAGCAGTGTATGCGATAATTGAAGGAGTCGTGCGATCGCCTTCAGCATTTTCAATAACACGTACGCTATCGCCATCTAATACAGCAACACATGAGTTTGTTGTCCCAAGGTCAATACCAATAATTTTGCCCATTTGAGGATCTCCACTTAAAATATTTCAGATAATTCTTTGATATTCAATAAGTGGGGTGGGCTGAATTATATTTCAATAGAAAAACTAAAAAAAAACTAAAAAAATTAAAAAAAAGTGAACTTTTTATTAAAACGCCGAAAAAACGGTGGTTCACTTAGATAAATAACGGCTATTTTTATATTATTTACTCGATTGGATTGAACAAAGAGGAGTTAATCTCCTATTCGTTGCCATATGTCGTACGTTCATGCTCATCTGCGTACTCAGTCATAATCTCTTTGATTTGCTCTATACAATTTTTAAACGGCTCGATTAAATCAGGATCAAAGTGCTTCCCGGCTTGTTCATCCAAGTAATTAAAAGCTTTTTCAACCGTCCAAGCATCTTTATAAGGGCGCTTAGACGTTAACGCATCAAACACATCTGCAATAGCCACAATGCGTGCACTTAAAGGAATGTCTTTGCCTTTAAGTTGGTGTGGATAGCCACTGCCATCAAATTTCTCATGATGATATATACAAACTTCAACGGCTAAACTAAGCAAGGGCGAGTCATGATTCCCCAAAATTTCAGCGCCATAATCAACATGACGCTGCATTTCTTTCCATTCAGACTCATCTAATTTGTCAGGTTTAAGCAAAATGTTATCGGCAATACCTATTTTACCAATATCATGCATAGGCGCAGCATCAAAAAGCAACTCTGCCCAATCACAGTTAGCGTTAATTTCATCAGCCAAAAACTTTGAATAATAGCTCATTCTAATAACATGCATGCCAGTTTCATTATCTTTGAATTCAGCAGCACGACCTAAACGTCGAATGATTTGAGCTCGAGTATTTTCCAGCTCTTTTGTTCTTGCCTTAACTTTGTTCTCTAATTCTCGTTGCTGATTATATAACGCAATTTGAGTTTTAACCCGAGCTTGCACAATTGGCACACTAACTGGCTTGGTAATATAATCAACAGCACCTAGAGCAAAACCAATTTGTTCGTCTTCAATTTCAGATTTAGCGGTAACAAAAATAACTGGGATATCAGAAGTAATCGGGCTCGCTTTTAGACGACGACAAACCTCATGGCCATCCATGCCTGGCATCATCACATCGAGCAAGATCAGATCAGGCTTATGTTTTGAATTAGCTATCTTTAGTGCCAACTCCCCATTTAAAGCGGCTTTAACTTTATAAAATGGTCTTAAAATTCCATTCAATACGTCAATATTATCGGAGTTATCATCTACTACTAGCACTGTTGCTTGTTCGCTCATTTAAATTTCCATATCGTGAGTGTTTAAAAAATCTCGTAATTGCTCAGCCGCCAAGTCAAAATCATAACCTTCAATACTTGCTATAATTTTTTCAAACTGTTTTTTAATTATTGCATCAAATAGATCATCTGCAATTTTTTCAGCCAACTCGTTTGCATCTGTATCAAACTCGTTCACCATAGAAAGTAACTCAATTAACTTGGGCTGCAATTTGTCCAAGGATACTTCTTCAACGGGTGAATGAGCTATGTCGGAAGGTGTTTCAACATTTTTATGTTCAAAAAACTCGATAAGCTCAGACATCACACTTTGTAATTTTTGGCTACATAACTGAAATTCGGTACTAATAACTTCAGTATCGTCTTTATTCGAACAAGCGGTTTCCAAAGTCCCTGCTTGCTGTTGCAAAGTGGTGGCGCCAATATTCCCTGCTGCCCCTCTTAATGTGTGGGCGATTAATACCGCATCTTTAAGTTGCCCTTCAGCCCAAACTTCACCAAAGTTAATATAAAAATCACTTTGATTGCTCATAAATTTTTTCAATAAACGAACGTAAAGTTCTGAGTTCCCACCACTTATCGCAAGTCCAGCCTCAACATTTATATGACTAAAATTAGCCAAAGCTATATCGTTTACGGCTTTATTTGAGTAATTGATACTAGTTATAGACTCTTCAACAACTCGTTTTTGACTGGCAGATAAACCCGAGGGTTTAAACCAGCGGTTCATGGTTGAAAACATTTCTCCTAGGTTAATAGGTTTAGCAATATGATCATTCATACCTGCATCAATCACTTTTTCTTTATCACCTGCCATGGCATTGGCAGTCATGGCAATGATAGCTAAGTTAGGATGATCCTGACGAATAATACCTGTTGCAGTATATCCATCCATAATTGGCATCTGTAAATCCATTAACACTCCGTCGTAACGATGAGCATTTACCATTTCTACTGCTTGCTCGCCATTTTGCGCAAGCTCTACAATGATGTCAGCCTGTTTCAACAACTCAATTGCTAACTCTTGGTTAAGCTCATTATCTTCAACCAGCAATATTTTACAACCTGCCAACGCTTGTTGATATTCTCTAATTTCATCAGTTTTCTTAATTTTACGTGTCGTCGCAATATATGATTGCCCCATCAAACGCATCATTTCATCAAACACTGATGATGCGGTTACCGGTTTTGCTAAAAAGCTGTCTATTGATTTTTCACCAATAGAATCGACATGCTGTTTTATTTCCTGCTCACCATGAGCGGTAACCATAATAAAGTGTTTGGTTTTATCTGAGACTAAATTCTTTAGTTTATTAATTGTTTCAATGCCATCAATCCCCGGCATTTTCCAATCAATCATGGCAAAGTCAAATTCGCCTTCATAAGCTTGCGCAACCGCGATAGCCTCCAAGCCATTACTAGCGGTTGTTACATTGCATTTAAATGAGTGCATAATGTTGCTTAATACATCAAGCGCCATAGCATTATCATCTACGATCAATACATTTTTATCGGTTAACATTTGCATTTGTTCATTACTAAATTTTTGCTCTAATTCACCTTCAGGTAAATTAAGATAGATATCAAAAAAGAAACAACTACCTTTACCGATTTCACTTTCAACCCATATATCTCCATCCATTATCTCTACAAGATTTTTACAGATAGTAAGACCTAGTCCTGTACCGCCATATTTACGTGTTGTAGATGAATCGGCTTGTGAAAAAGATTTAAACAACTTTTTCTGTTGCTCTTCACTCATGCCAATACCGGAATCTTGTACTGCAAAGCGTAATTTAACTCTATTATCTGCAGAGCTGACGAGCTTAATCGAAATAACAATTTGGCCCTGCTCAGTAAACTTGCTTGCATTACTGGCTAGGTTAACAAGTATCTGATTTAATCGCAGTGGATCACCTTTTACAAAAACAGGCACATCGGTTGAAATGTTAAACAGTAACTCCAAACCTTTTTCGTGAGTTTGTATGCCAATAATATTTGAGAGATCATGCATGACATCTTCAAGGTGAAAGTCGACATTTTCCAGCTCAAGTTTGCCCGCTTCAATTTTTGAAAAATCAAGAATATCGTTAATGATGCCTAATAATGACTCTGCTGCTTTATTGACTTTCTGAATATAATTGCGCGGTTTATTTCCCATGTCGTATTCAAGCGCTAAATGTGACATACCAATAATTGCATTCATTGGTGTGCGTATTTCATGGCTCATATTTGCTAAAAAATCTGACTTGGCTTTGCTGGCATCATCAGCTAAGTTTTTAGCTTCAAACAGTGCTTTTTTGGCCATGTTCTCTTGAGTAGTATCACGAATAGAAATAATTACTAAATCTTCACCGTGTAAAGAGACAGGCGTATATACAGATTCAACTTCAATTGTTTGTCCACTTTTAGTGAGCATATCCAACGTACCGTCATCAATGCCACTACGGTGAATAATAGGGTCTCGCCAGTACTCATTGGTAAAAGCATGATGCTCATCCCGTCGGTGTTCTGGGACAATAGTGGCCAAGGGTTTACCTATTAACTGTTCAACTTCAAAACCTAGCATTCTTTCAGCGGTTGCGTTGGCTTGTTCGATGATGTCATTTTTGTTAACCACCAGCATAGTTATCGGGGCTGACTCTAATATTCGGTCTAAGCGCTCTCTTTCTTTTAACCTTCCGCTAATATCTTTAAACGCGATCACCGCTGCAAGTTCATCGCCCGCAGAAGTAATTGGCGCGACACTATATTCAACAAACACCTTATGGCCATCTTTATGCCAAAAGAAATTATTAGGAACATGCACTACTTGTTGCGACGACAAAGCATTAAAAATAGGACTTTCACTTATCTGATGTTTGCTGCCATCTTCATTGGTATGATGAAATAATGTTAAGTGCGGCTGACCAATAGCTTCTTTTTCACTGTACCCGAGTAACTGACTTGCAGATTCATTAAAGAATACACATCGGCCGTCTTTATCAATGCCAAAAATACCATCGGCTACAGAGCTTAAAACCGTGCGGTTCTTACTTTCTGAACGCGCTAACGCTTTCGTTCTTTCATTTACAATCGCTTCTAATTCATCTTTTGAGCGGTTATTGATTTCATTGGCTCTACGAGAAATAATAAACATAAACGCTGAAAGCGCGATAATAATTAACGCTGTTGCAACCAGTATGCCGATCAATAAATCTCGTAATTGCAAATACTCTTGTTGCGACTCGTCAAAATCTATTTCCACAACAGTAGACAAACTAAACTTTTCATTCCATTGCCACATACCGACAACATATTGCTCTCGATAATCTATGTAACCAGTCAAATCTTGTCCGGAAGCCCCAAGTAACGTACTTTGCACAATGCTGTTTTGCTCTATATCTGGTAGCGATACGTTAAGAATACTTGATTGGTTTTTGGATAATTTACCCAAACTGACTAATTGGTTTGTAAATCGACTACCTGAAACTAAAAACCCGCTACCATCTATTGCATAAGCATCGAACGACTCTCCATATTTAGCGCGAGTAAATATACTGGTAAAACTTTTATTAGGGTTGAAATTTAACGCAAATACCGCGATTACATTACCTGTGCCATCCGTAACAGGTGTGGCGATATAAAGTAATGCCTCAGATGATTTTCCACCATTATTTTCAGAAGTTCTATCTCTAACGGCAGGAAAAAATTTAGTTTTGCCTGCAAGCACCTGATTAAATATGCCCGGACGTTCCTTTATTAACACACTGGTTTTTCCGGTTAATTGTTCTGCATTATTAAACAAGTTAACACCATCTAAAGAGATAATATTAAAATCACGAGAATTGATTGTTGTTGATGGTCTGGCAGCAAAAAAGTCATGTAACGCATTTCTATTTATTTGCTCATTTTTAACATTTTTATTTTTTATTGAAGTATTAAGATCTCTCACTAACCTTTGAAATTTCTTTAACCGGCTTATGCCTTTAACGAGTGACTCTCGTGAGCTATACCAGCCTTTTAAATCATCATTAATTATTTCTTGGTTTAATGCTAAGACCCCTTCGACTTTTACCAACGACTTTTTCTTATAGTCTTTTAAAAAAACGGTTGTCGCCACGCTCACAACCATCACAATTAATACGATAATCATGATGTAGATAGCTTTAAAGCGCTCTGTACCAAACTTAATTGCTATTTCATCTGCATATTTACGACCTTTTAAAATAATAAGAACAACAATAATAAGTGCCAACAAAATAGATAAATAAAGAGGATAATTTATTTTTATTATCTCTATTGTTGGCTCGCGTTGGTCAAAGGAAGCACTCCAATCTAACTGCAGTTGTTGCCAGGCCTCTTCCCCCAGTTGCTCAATGCCCCAATTTAATATTTCAACTAACTCTGGCTTTTCAGTATCTACGCAAAACCCTAATTCAAATGGGGCGAAACCATCAAGGGCTATTGAACGAAAACGGTTCTCGCTTTGTTCCCTCTCGGCGTAAATTAGGTTTAATGACGTGGTAACAAAACCATCTAATTGCCCACGATTCATTTGTTCTAAACCTGCAACTAAATCAGTGACTTGTATGACATTTTCAGCGCCAACCAGAGCCTTAGCATGCTCGAAATTTGAGTATGCTTTAACCACGCCAATTTTTGTCGTTGATTGTATATCTGATATTGATGTTATGTGGGAAAGTGTTGGTACGACCAAAACTGACTTTCTATTGAGAATTGGTTTAGTGAATAATACTTGTCCTTTGCGAGTGTCACTGCGAGCACATAGCGGTATTGCGTCAAGTTTGTGTTCTTGCACAGCTCTGTACTCATTTGCAAACGTTGTAGCAGAGATAACGATTAATTCAACAGGCAAAACTTTATTTAGCTGTTTGCGGTACTCTGAGCCAATACCAACGGGAACCCCATCTTCATCAGTATAATCTAATGGAGCTAATCCAGAATCAATACCTATAGCTATTTGAGGGTTTGCTTTTGCCCAAGCTTTCAATGCTGGAGACAACTCGTTTGCTGATGTTGTAAAGCAACAGAGTAAGGCAATAATTGTTGCTATTAGGGCAATTAATTTATTTAAGTTATTCATTAATAGTTAATTTTTTCAGCTTTTATTCTAGTATATAAAGAGAATGAGAAATTGCGACTTTTTAGTTTGAATTGAAGAGAACAAACATGCCACAAGATGCATTAGCGTTACTACAGCAAAAATCGGTTCTTATCGTTAATTTCAATCCACAAGATGAACTTAACTTTGACTCCCGATTTAACGCTTTCAACTTCAGTAAAAACGTTGCCACATCTGTTGAACAAAGTAAGAGTTATCTGCAAATTAAAAAGTTCGATTTAATTATTAGTTTTTGGGAGAACATAGATAATGAAAATATTTTTGAGTTATTGAGTTTTGTTAGAAACAATGAACAAAATTACAAAATTCCTTTTATTGTTATTTCTAACATTATTACCCCAGTATTAATTGATAAACTTATTAAACATGGGATTACCGAATATATTGTACCGCCTTTTAACCAGGCTATATTGACCGAACGGTTACTGCATGCAATTAACTTTCCTATCAGAAATCAACCTCAAGCTATTGCTGACAAATTTAAAAGTAGCCGCTTTGCAGCAAAAACTACACTTGAAGAAATTCAGATTCTAGTGGTTGATGATGTAGCAATGAACATTGAAATTATTATTGGAATTTTAAAGCCGACATATAAAGTAAAAGCAGCAAACAACGCGAGTTCAGCAATGACGGTTTGTTTGTCAAACTCACCTCCAGATATAATATTACTCGATATTATGATGCCTGATATTGATGGCTTAACCTTTTGTAAACAGTTAAAGCGCAACCCTCTGACGCAAAACATTAGAGTTATTTTTACAACGGCCTTATCTGAGGTAAGTGACGTAATTAAAGGATTTGAACTTGGTGCAGTAGACTACATAACTAAGCCAATTATCCCTGAAATTTTATCAGCTAGAGTTAAAACTCATTGCCAACTAATTCTGCAACACCACGCCATGCAATGGCAAATAGATAACTTAATCAGAAAAACAAGAGAGTAAATTACGAGGATGACTGCATTGCTTCATCCTTGAAGCAAAAAAAGAGCTAGAAAGATAACTTTCTAGCTCTTTTAATCATCTAAATATATTCAGATGATTAAGCTTTAGAAACCATAACCATAGCAGGACGAATTAAACGACCATTTAGCTCGTAGCCTTTTTGCATAACAGCAATAACAGTATTTGGCTCTACACCTTCAACTTCTTGCATAGACATTGCTTGATGCAACTCTGGATTAAAAGGTTGATCTTGTGGGTCAACGGCTTTAACACCAAATTTCTCAAGTCCTGATGATAAGCCTTGTAGAGTTAAGTTAACACCTTCAAATATTGCTTTTTGCTCTTCGGCTTCAGCATCAATGGTTGCTAAACCACGCTCTAGGTTATCAACTACGTTTAGCATTTCACCGGCAAACTTTTCTAATGCAAACTTTTTCGCTTTATCAACTTCTTGAGCACTACGACGGCGCATATTGTCAACTTCAGCTTTAGCTCTAATAACAGAGTCTTTTTGATCGGCAACTGTCATTTGTGCAGCAGCTAATGCTTGTTCAAGCTCAGCAATTTTTTGTTGCTCAGCACTCAACTCAACAACCACTTCTTCTTCAACCACTTCGGCTGTTGCTTCAGTTTGTTCAACATCGTTTTGCTCAACAACTTGCTCTTCAGTTGTATTTACTTCAGCTTCTGTTGCTGAAACGTCTTTATCAGTATTTGTTGACTCAGTAGTCATCGATAACTCCACAATATCATTTCGCCCAAGACAGGACTTATTTTTCATAATTGTGGTAATTATGGGGGCTTTATTAAAGGTTTCAAGGACATTTTTTAACTATTTGCTAATTGCGCTCTTTACAATAGGAAAAATGTCGGTAAAACTGCCATAATAAACAATATATTAGCGCTATTCGAATGAGTAAAATGTATAAAACGATAGGCCTTATCGGAAAACCCGAACATGAAGGCGCATTAGCGACTATCGCTGCCCTTCATCATTATTTAGAAGGCAATGACTATATCGTCATGATCGAAACATCGGTTGCCAATAAGTTAAATAAAGCAGATGCCCATACCTTTGATATTGTTGATATTGGCAAGCAGGCTGATTTAGCAATAGTTGTTGGCGGCGATGGTTATATGCTGGGGGCCGCACGAGTGTTATCCAGTTTCGACATTGCCGTGCTTGGTGTTAACCGTGGCAACTTGGGTTTTTTAACTGATTTATCACCAGATAACTTAATAGAACCTCTTGAAGCAATTCTTGACGGACGTTCTAAAACTGAGCAACGCTTTTTAATTCAGGCCGAAGTATATCGACATGGCCAATTAAAAAGCTCAAACAGTGCAATGAATGAAGCGGTACTGCATCCAGGAAAAGTTGCCAGTATGATGGAGTTTGCCGTTTATTTAGATGATGTATTCATGTTCTCGCAGCGCTCTGACGGTATTATTGTATCTACACCTACGGGTTCAACAGCATATTCAATGTCAGCTGGTGGCCCAATAATGACGCCAACCCTAAACGCCCTTTCGTTGGTGCCAATGTTTCCACATACACTGAGCTCTCGTCCTATTGTGGTTGATGGTGACAGTGAAATAAGACTGGTAGTAGCCACAAATAATCATGAAGAATTGCAAGTGAGTTGTGATGGTCATGTGATTTTGGCTGTGATGCCTGGCGACGAAATACGCATAAAAAAATGTAAATATACACTTCGTTTAGTCCACCCTCTCGATCATGACTACTTTAATGTTTTAAGAACAAAACTTAGTTGGGGCAATAAAGTTTATTAGCACATTAGGTAAAAGTAACAGTACTTTTACCTTCTCAACTTGTCGGCGCAGCATCATCCCTGAGCTCGCCGAATTGCTACCATCCATGGTAATTCGGCATACCTTCATCCCTGAGCTCGCCGAATTGGTACCATCCATGGTAATTCGGCATACCTTCATCCCTGAAGGTAATTTAAATTTGCATTCATAAATAAACACTGATAACTTTACTGTATAAATCAACAGTACTTATTTCATTAATCAATAATTGAGTGTGATCATGTTATTAAATTTAGCCATAAGAAACTTCGCCATCGTCAGCTTTGTTGAAATAGACTGGCACAAAGGCATGACCACCATCACAGGTGAAACCGGTGCTGGTAAATCCATTGCCATAGACGCATTAGGGTTGTGTTTAGGTAGTAGAGCATTAGCCAACACGGTTAGGCCAGGTACCAGTAAAGCTGAGCTAACTGCAACCTTTGACATTACCGATACCCCAAAAGCATTAAAGTGGCTTGCTACTCACGACTTACAACAAGATGATGAATGTATCGTAAGGCGAGTAATAAGCGCCGAAGGTCGCTCTAAAGCATACATAAATGGCAGTCCTGTGCCTTTAGCTCAATTAAAAAATCTTGGCCAATACCTATTAAATATTCATGGTCAGCATGATCATCAATTACTAATGAAAAACCAGGAACAACGTCAATTATTAGATGATTATGCGAATCATCAACAAATGTTAACTGAGCTTAAGTTTTACCAAAACCAGTGGCGTGAACTGAAAAGTGAACTAGAAATTCTTCAACAAAATAAACAACAACGACTTGCTCAACAACAGCTATTACAATACCAAGTTAAAGAACTTGATGAGTTTGCCTTGCAGGCGAATGAATTTACCCAACTGGAAGCCGATTTCAAGCGTAACAGTAATGCGCAGCAATTACTGATGCTTTCTGAACAATGCGTACAAGAAATATCAGCGGATGAGCAATTTAATCTTCTCAGTCAATTACAAAAAGCAACTGAACACTTAAATCAACTCGCAGAACTCGACCCCAGCGTTGATTCGATTGCAACATTAGTGAATGAAGCGAGAATACAATTTGAAGAAGCAAGCCATGATCTAATTGAGTATCAGCAAAGTATCGACTTGAACCCGCAAACATTTGCATTAATCGAAGAGCGTTACTCTACCGCAGTAGATTTAGCGAGAAAGCATAAAGTAGCGCCAGAAAGTCTGGATAGTTTTCACAGTGAAATTTGTAAAGAATTACATGCTATTGCATCTGATGATTCACGCCTTGAACTCATTCATGATGAAATGGATGCTTGTCTTTTGGCGTACAAAGAGCTCGCTTGCAAACTTAGAGCAAGCAGAATTAAAGCTGCAACCAAGCTGGAAAAAGCGATCACTAAGTCGATTAGACAATTGAATATGCCCGATGCAATATTTAAATTAGCGGTAGATGAAAAAGACATAAATGAGCCAACTGCACATGGTACGGATAATGTTGAGTTTTTAGTAAGTATGAATCCAGGGCAACCGGTAGAACCAATAGCCAAAGTTGCATCTGGTGGCGAGCTATCAAGAATAAGCTTAGCCATCCAAGTGATTTTAGCTGAAAAAATTGTCACTCCCACCCTAATATTTGATGAAGTTGATGTTGGGATAAGTGGACCTACAGCAGCCAAGGTAGGCCAGCAATTAAATAAACTTGGAGAATCTACACAAGTCATTTGTGTAACTCATCTGCCACAAGTAGCCAGTAAAGGGCACCAACAATTATTCGTAGCAAAGCTGAGCGACGGAAAACATACTCAAACCAGTGTTACAGAACTTAATCTTGATGCCAGAGCAAACGAAATAGCTCGTTTATTGGCAGGGGATGAAATAACAAAAACAAGTTTAGCGAATGCGAAGGAACTTTTAGCGGGTTAATTAATCTATAGTCTTAATCTTGAAAACTGCAGGATTTCATAGGAAGGTAAGAATAATTATGATAAATTTTGCAAATATATGACAAAAACCTTTAATCTCTTAACTGGCTTGGTTATTATCCTTGCTCAGCAAAGATAGGAATAAAAAATAGATGTTATCTCGCGCAATAATTTTAAGCTTGGCATTATGCTTAGTTTCGGGCTGTGTTTATAGAATAGACATACCCCAGGGTAATTACCTAGAACAAAAACAAATTGATAAATTACAAGTAGGTATGACTAAAGAACAAGTTAAGTATGTACTTGGAAACCCAGTAATAAGAGACAGTTTTAACAGTGATACTTGGTACTATGTTTATGAGTTTCTTTCGGGTAAAGATGAAGCGTTTAATAAACGTAAAAAGTTAGTTTTAAGTTTTGATGGTGACATACTCACCAAAGCTGAAGGTGATTTTGAGGTTGGTGAAAACTTCCACGTACCTATGGGTCAGTAATCACAGTATCTAAAAATATTTAAAGCCCAGTATTTCACAATACTGGGCTTTTTTAATTCATGGATGAATTAACTTAGAATTGCCAATTATCTATTTCTAACTAAAACTGATAGCCATTAGCCTTACTTAGTAACCCGGCAGCATCAATACGCTCAAGTACACAGTTCTTAACGTCTAACTTGTTAAAAACCAAAACTTTGTCTTTCGTTCGTCCATGCTCTGTTGTTCCTGCACCTTTAATTATCATTGAAACATATTCAGAGTCGGGTAACTCTTTCAACCCACCACCATAACTACACAGAACATCAGTAATACTTGTTTCTAGTTGTGCATAAAACATTTGTTGCTGTTTGGCTTTTTCAGCTTGTAATTTTTTCACTTTAGCTCTGTATTCATCAGCACGTTTTTTAACTTTTAACTTAGCCTGTTCAATCGCTGCTTTGCGCTTCTCAAGCTGAGCTACCTCTTGTTGATATTCCGCTTTTTCATCGTCATCTAAATGCAGCTTTTCATAGTTCAAATCACGCTCTTCACGTGCTAAATCTCTTAACTCATAAGAAAGCTCGCGTTCTTGTTCTCGCAATTCTCGCTGTTCTTCAACTTCATAACGCATACTCTCATTTGCTATCTCCATCGCTATCGCAGCTTCTTCCATCGCTTCTTCAATAACGATCTCAAAATTTTCACCAAACAATTCCTCGCCTTCATGCCCTTTTGGACTGCGTGGCGCTAATGGAGCTCGCGGTGCTACTGGCATTACAGGCATAACCGGCGGCGCAACGCTATAACCATAATGTCTAACTCGTGACACATTAAGGTTAAACACAACACCCTGCCCTGCTAGGTAATGGCTTTCAATACGAGTAAGTTGAGCTCCTTTGTTGTCGTTTTGTTTCTTAATTGAGGTTTTAATAATATCGCTCATAATGTCTAGCTGTTGATGCAATTTATCAAAATCCATAGCATTGGCATTACTGCCAAACATCACTGATGCCAATGCCAGAGGTAAAACCGCTTTGTTAATATTTTTCATTTTATTGCTCCTGCACAGGTTGTTCAAAGTTTGCTTTATTAAGCATTGGGGAATTTAATTTGTTATCAATTGATTGCGACTGCAATGCATATTCAAGTTTCTGAAAACGTAACTTTTGATCAATAGCGTCTTCGTCACGTTGCTCATTTACAAACTTAACAAAGCTCGAAATGTCTTCTTTACGTTCTTGTCTGGCGGCACTCATTAAATAAGTGGCAAGTTTTAAGTTATTGTCTTGCTGGTCATCTTTTAAATCCGCTGCATAATTTGCCATAACAACTTGTTGCTCGGCGGCAAATTCTTTTAAACGTAGGTTAATAAGCTTGTCAACGTCGGCAGAATTATGTTGAACACTATTCCCACCAAAATTCACCAAAAGCCCATTGTCTTGCATGACTAATTCAACTTTAAAAATGACCAGGCAAATAGCAAATAATGAAAATGCCATAGACATTGCGGGTAGTCCTTGCCATTGCCACCAGGGTTTTGACTCTACGTTAAAAGTACTTTCCCGATCCCAAGCTGGAACGTCTTGCTCTTCATAACAATGTACTTGCTGTTCAATGAAACGTGCTGTTGCAAGTCTTTGCTGCATAGCTTCGTCATCAGCAATATCTTGTTCAAATTTCATGCTTTGCTCTGGGCTTAACTTTCCATCTAACCATAATTTAAATTCATGATCTTTTTGATTTTCTGAATTAGACATAATCTACCTCCAAAACACCTTTTAATTTATCCAGCGCGCTATATAAACGCGATTTGACCGTATTACTTGATATACCGAGTTGACCAGCGATCTCATCAAAAGTGAAATGCTGAAAGAATTTCAGTTCAACGACGGTACGTTGATTTATCGGTAATATTTTCATCGCCGTTGCTAATGCTTCAGACTGTTGTGATTGTTTTATATCATTCTCAGGGCAACTATCACTAATGTTGGCTTCTTGCTCAGGTTCATCATCAAGAGATTGATGGGGCTTCTTCCGCCGGTAATATTCAATACAACGATAATGGGCGATTCGAAACAGCCAGCTTTTAAATTTACTATCGCCGCGAAACGAAGCTAAATTTTTAAATACTGCCATGAAGATATCTTGTAATAAATCAAGCGCATCATCAGGGTTACTAACCATTCGTAATGTATAGTTGTAAATCGGCTTTTCATAACGTTTTAATAACGTCATCCAAGCAGATTTTTTCCCTTTTAAAGCAAGGTTTATCAACGTTTCGTCACTGCGCTCAAACAAAATATTTACCTAGCGAATTAATCATTGTTATTTCTTTATTTATATCGATTTACTATATATGTAGGAAGGAATAGAAAAAAAGTTTGAAAGTTTTGAATTATTTTTCAACTTTATTTTCTTAAGACGTTTATTAAAACAAGTCAGTGATCACTTTAGCCAATAAATTAAAGGTTTCAGAGCGAAGACTGCCGTTTCTTTCCAGCATTGCAATTTCTCTATATGGGTGTTTATTTAGCTTTTGAACCGTTAAATATGCATGCCCGGCAATCCCCTTGTTTATCGCCATTTCAGGTAAAAAGGTTAAGCCATTATGGTGAATAGTCATTTGCAAAAGTGTAGCTAATGACGTTGCAGCAAAAGGGTTTATTTTCGATTGGTTCACTAATTTACACGCTGATAATGCGTGGTCAGTTAAACAATGCTCCTCTGATAATAAAAATACACTTTCGTCTGGTATATTTTTATATCCTTCATCGCTTATCACTTGTTTTACTAGCTCTTCGTTACCGGCCAAATAGAACTCATCGTTGCCTAAATGGGTTTGTTTAAAGTTATGACTATGTTTGTTATCAATAGGTAAAGCGAGAATAGCAATATCAATGTCACCGTTAGCCAGTTGTTTGAGCAACTCATCGGTAGGTGCTTCTTTGATAAATAATTCAATATCAGGTAATAATTTTGAAGTGGCAGATATCACATCAGTTAATAAAAACGGTGCAATAGTAGGTATACAGCCTAAATATACATGGCCTTTACTTATTAGGCCCTGCGACATTGAAAACTCAACTAAATCAGTAGCACTATGAATTAACTGCTCTGCCATTTTTACAACAGCTTTACCATGTGCAGTAAAGACAAAACTTTTATGGTCACGCTCTATAAGCTGACAATCTAAAAGTTGTTCAAGTTTGATAATAGCGCTGCTGAGGGTTGATTGACTGACAAAACACGCATCCGCGGCGCGATGAAAGTGTTGATGATCGTTTAATGCGAGTAGGTATTGCAGATGCTTTAAATTTGGTAAATGTGTGTTCATCGATATTTTCAATCAAATTTACAATAGTAGGTTAATAAATTTAATCTATAAATTGAGTTTTTGCCAATATTAAATTTATCAACCTAGAACAGGAAATGGCAATTTGCAGTCCATCTTCCTTGAAGCAAACAGAAAATAAACCGTTTTTAATAGGGATATTATATATGCCGCGCTAACATGGATGTTAATGAGCGGTCCATGGCATTTCTGCATATAGCTCGTCCATGAGCTTTACAAACCTAGAACCATCCTTGGTGGTTTGCATTCCATCATCCTTGAAGCAAACAGAAAATAAACCATCCATGGCATTTCTGCATATAGCTCGTCCATGAGCAAAAAAAAAGCTCATCGATGTCGATGAGCTCTTCAGAGAAATTAGAATTTTAAAGGTTTTAGCCTTTATATAAGTTCTTGTATAGAACTTTTTGAGAGCCAGCTTCACAGCTGCCTACAACTTGATAACCATCATGATCTTCGACTTCATCATTATCAACAACTAACAAATCAAAATTTTCTACGCCATTGTTTGAAATTTTTGTATGTATTTCATCTTTTAATTCATCACAGTCTTTAACTTCTGCTTGCGCTGAAACTGAGAATAATAATGCACTGGTAATTAATACGATAAGTTTTTTCATGGATGATTCCTTAAGTAAGTTGACTGGGGATATATTAACAACCTGCCTAAATAATACTGCAATAGTTTGTTAGTAATTTGTTACTTTAATGTTAACGCAACTTTTCATTCCATGGCTTTGCATTCTTCCAATACTAAAGCTGTATACGCGCAAACAAGTTCATGCCAACTAAAGTACTCACCTTGGTTGGTTCGAATTTATTCGGACGTTAAAACCAAAAAGGCCAAGCGATATGCTTGGCCTTTTTATTCGATAATGTAAAAGCGTTTACATGAACGCGCCTTTAATCATCCAGAAGAACATAATTGATAAACCGGCACCTACAGGTAACGTAACAACCCAAGACACAACAATGTTGCGTACTACACCTAAGTTGATTGCAGCTATACCGCGGGCCATGCCCACACCTAATACAGCACCAACTAAAGTTTGTGTAGTTGAAATAGGCAAACCAGTACCAGAGGCAACAACAACCGTACAGGCTGCTGCAAGTTCAGCAGCAAAACCTCTACTTGGTGTTAAGTGAGTAATACCTTTACCAATTGTCGCGATTACACGATGACCGAACAAAGCAAGACCGGCAACAATACCAATACCACCTAGAGGTAAGATCCACCATGCTAGTGCAGATTTAGATGCGATTTCACCATCGTTTCCTACAATAGAAACAACAGCGGCTAATGGACCGATTGCATTGGCAACATCATTTGAACCATGAGCAAATGCCATACCACACGCAGTAATTACCATTAATACAGCAAAAACTTTCTCAACATTAATGTAGTTAGCTCGACGGTTTTTAGACTCTTTAAATTTCAATCTTGAAATAAAGAATTTACCAATAATTGCTACACCAACCGCTACAGCAATTGCATACAAGTAACCTTCTACTGAGCCAATGTTTAAACCAATATGTTTTAAACCTTTTTTGATTGTCACTAAAGACAATACAAAACCAGCTAAAAACATATAAAGAGGAACCCATTTTTTTGCTGATGCTAAAGGGTTATCGGTGTCGAAAATAAGCTTTTGCGCACTGTTAAATATCACAAATGCGAAGACCCCGGCTATAAGCGGCGTTATAATCCAACTACCAACAATACCACCAACTGAACCCCAATCAACGGTATGCATACCAACACCAATTGCTGAGAAGCCAACAATGGCACCAACAATTGAATGCGTAGTAGACACTGGCCAGCCCATATAAGATGCGATAAGCAACCAGGTACCCGCTGCAAGCAGTGCTGAGATCATACCGAACACTAGGAGTTCAGGTGTATCAATGTAAAAACTTGAATCTATTATGCCTTTACGAATAGTAGAAGTAACTTCACCACCCGCTAAATATGCACCGGCAAATTCAAAAATCATTGCAATAATAATTGCTTGTTTAATCGTTAACGCTTTCGAGCCTACAGAAGTACCCATAGCGTTAGCAACGTCATTTGCACCAATGCCCCAAGCCATAACAAAGCCGACTATGGCAGCGAAAATAACTAGGGTAGAACCGTAATTAGCTAAAATATCCATTAGAATCTACCTTATCTTGCTAACATAATTTCTAGTCGAGCACCTACACGCTCAGCTAGATCTGCTAAATCACCAACCCATTCGATAATTTGATATAAAAACATTACATCAATAGGGTTCATATTTTCTTCTAAGGCCATTAAAGCTCTACGAAGTTTGATTTGCATATAATCAGTATCGTCTTCAATAGAAGCCAATTCGATTATCATTTTTTCTACTAGCTTTACTTCACGGCCACGAAAGCCAGTCTCTAGTAAATCATCAAGTTCATTGATGGCATCTGCAGCTTGCTTTATCGCATCGATACAACGCGTTAAGTAGCTATTGAAATCATCTGATAACTCAGCTGGTATAACCAATTGACGACCTAAAATACGTCCTGAGATATCTTTTGCTTTATTGGCAATTTTATCTTGTTGGCTTACAAGCTCTAAAACATCAGTACGCTGTACTGGCATAAAAATTCCGCCCGGTAATTCATTACGAATATCGCGCTTCATTTTATCTGCAGCTTTTTCAAGCGAAGAAATATCTTTACGAATTTTCTCAGCTTTATCCCAATCACCTGCGGTACAAGCAACAAAGAAAGAAGGAAGAAGATCAGCACATTCATTTACTTTACGAATATGTTGCTCTAACGGCTTTAACGGCGATTTTGCAAAAACGCCAAGGATTGTATTTCCACTCATATTTTTTATCCTGCAACTATATAGTGTTGCTTGTTAAAATCTTGGCAAATATACCTTATTTACCAGATAATTTAAAAGTTTAACTTATGAAAAACATGCTATTTTTTCTAACATAACCTAATATGTTCAAAAAAAATACAACTTGTTCTAAAACGACTAACTTTGCATCAAGTTTAGCTTACTTATTGCAAAATTAAATTTTTTAATTCCATATTTAACTAGCTCAATTATTGCTAGAAAATACTGGGAACATCCTTTTCTGATATGTGACGTATTACCTTACCTTTTACAAAGTAAATAATATATTCACAAACATTTTGACATCGGTCACCAATGCGCTCTAACGCTCTGGCAGACCAAATCACCGACATAATTGATGGTATAGAACGAGGGTCTTCCATCATGTATGTCATTAATTGTCGCATTAAAGCCTCGTATTCACGATCAATACGACTGTCACTTTGATGTACTTTTAATGCAGCATCAAAATCCATTCGAGTAAAAGCATCTAAGGTGTCATGCAAAGTTCCTAATACTAAACGACCTAGGTTATCCAAGTTTAATAATAAATCTTGTTGTTTAGCATTAAATTGTTCTAAGGCTACTTTAGCAATCTTTTCAGCTTCATCTGCTATGCGTTCTAAATCAGCAATGGTTTTTATAATTGCCATCACTAAACGTAAATCACTTGCCGCTGGTTGGCGCTTTGCAATAATACGAGTACACTCTTCATCAATGGTTACTTCCATTAAATTTATTTTGTAATCGCTGGAAAGTACTTTTCTAGCCAACTCTTCGTTATTTTCGCTTACCGCAGTTAATGCATTTTTAAGCTGCTGTTCTACCATGCCGCCCATGTTCATCACATTATTGCGAACTGCATCAAGCTCTTGGTTAAATTGGCCAGAAATATGACGGCCTGTATCAAACGTATCCATTAATATTTCTCCTTAATTAACCATAACGGCCGGTAATATAATCTTCTGTCTTTTTCTTTGCTGGGGTCGTAAATAGCGTATTGGTATCGCTGTACTCGATTAGGTCGCCCATGTACATAAACGCAGTTTGGTCTGATACTCGTGCAGCCTGCTGCATGTTGTGAGTAACAATAACTACTGTGTACTTTTCTTTTAGCTCAGTAATTAGTTCTTCAATCACCAAGGTAGAAATAGGATCAAGTGCCGATGTTGGCTCATCGAGCAACAGTACTTCTGGTTCAATTGCAATTGCTCTAGCGATTACTAAACGTTGTTGCTGACCACCAGACAACCCTAAGGCGCTGTCATGAATTCTGTCTTTCACTTCTTCCCACAATGCGGCAGCACGAAGTGATTTTTCACAGGCTTCATCTAATACACGACGGTTGTTTTGGCCAATTAAGCGCAAACCATAAACTACATTTTCATAAATTGATTTTGGAAAAGGATTCGGACGCTGAAACACCATTCCAACTTTACGACGAAGCTGTGCAACATCGACATGTTTACCATAGATATTTTCACCGTGCAGATCAATTTCACCGTCAATTTTACAGATATCAACCAAGTCATTCATGCGGTTAATACAACGTAATAACGTGGATTTACCACAACCACTAGGGCCGATAAACGCAGTTACTTTACCTTTTGGTATTTTCATTGAAATATTATTAAGCGCTTGTTTATCACCGTAGTGAAGGTTTAGCCCTTTAATTTCCAGTGCAACTTGTTCAGCGGGTAAATCATTAATATCTACCGTTTGCTGGTTTTGCATTAATACTTCTGGAGCTACATTAATCATCGTAAATTTTACTCTGTTTAAATTTTAAATTTATTGTGCTTAGTATCAGTGCTCTAACGAACGATACTTTTCACGTAATCTGTTTCGAATAGACACTGCGGTCATATTCAGGCCAACAATAATGGTGACCAATAAAAATGCTGTCGCGTACACCAACGGTCTAGCCGCTTCAACGTTAGGGCTTTGAAATCCTACGTCATATATATGGAAACCTAAGTGCATAAACTTGCGTTCTAAATGTAAGAACGGGAAGTTACCATCTAGTGGTAATGTAGGTGCCATTTTAACAACCCCCACTAGCATTAATGGTGCAACTTCGCCGGCAGCACGGGCAATTGCCAATATAATTCCGGTCATAATTGCAGGGCTTGCGATAGGTAAAATAATACGCCATAAGGTTTCTGCTTTCGTTGCGCCTAAGGCTAACGAGCCATGACGCATACTAGAAGGAATACGTGCTAAGCCTTCTTCAGTAGAAACAATGACCACAGGTAACGTAAGTATAGCTAACGTAAGTGCCGACCATAGAACGCCTGGTGAGCCGAACGTAGGGTTTGGCAACGATTCAGGGTAAAATATTTGGTCAAGTGAGCCACCTACCATATATACAAAAAAGCCTAAACCAAACACACCATAAACAATTGACGGTACACCGGCTAAATTGATCACCGCAATACGAAGTAATTTAGTAAAGCCATTATTACCAGCATATTCATGTAAATAGATAGCAGCAACAACACCAAGTGGCGCAACAATAACGGTCATTAGCAATACCATTAACACCGTACCAAATATGGCAGGGAACACACCGCCTTCTGTATTCGCTTCTCTTGGGTCGTCAATTAAAAAACTGCTTATTTGACTGAAAAACTTACCAATTTTTTCTATTAAAGTTAACTGGTTGTTAAAGCTAACTTGCATTACCTGTTCAAGGTTAATTTCTACTTGCTCACCGCCCATAGCACGTACAACAATTTTGTCGCGTTGTACGGCACTGCGCATAACATTAAGCTCTTCTTCTAAGGCAAGATACTCATCATTAAGTGATTTTCGTTGCTGTGCAAATTCAGCTTTAAGATCATCGGTTAAGGTGTTTTCAATTTCAGCTTTACGCTCTTTTAAGCGAATAGTCTCCAAACCATAATTAATTGCACCAATATCCGTTTTTTGCAAATCTTCAATGTCATCTTGTAAGGTGTTTACTCTTTCTAAAAAGCTGTCTAGTTCGCTAATAGATACTTGCTTACCATCCATGAACACTTGTTCTATGAAGCCGTAAAAATTACCATTTGTACGACGTTCAATAACAACCACATCTGCTGGCTGGGTTTGCTTGGTGATAAGTGGCTCAACAATCCAACGAAAGTCTAAACTTACTAATTCACGGTTACCGGTTTTTATTAAAAATCGTTCAATAGTAGCAGCATCTTTAGTGTCAATATTGGTATGCGCCAATTGTTCTACAGGGATGCGTTCAACATCATATATTTCACCAATAACTGTTGAAGTCTCGCCGCTTGGACTGATCATTTCAAACTGGTGAATCTGTGCTGGCCAAAAGTAAGTTAAGCCACGAGACGCAATTAACCACAATAAACCCACAACCGAAATCAAACTGATTGATACGCCTGCTGCACTTAGCCAAACCCAAGGAGAGCCTGATTTAAACCATTTATTCATTTCTATAATTCCTAAAATTCTTACAGCGAGCTATATTTTTCACGTAAACGCTGACGTACAAACTCAGCGAGCGTGTTAAAAATAAAGGTGAATATAAACAACACAAAGGCTGCTAAGAATAAAATTCGATAATGAGAGCTGCCCACTTCTGACTCAGGCATTTCTACCGCAATATTTGCTGATAACGTACGCATGCCCTGGAATATGCTCCAGTCAATAACAGGTGTATTACCGGTTGCCATTAGTACAATCATAGTCTCACCTACAGCACGGCCTAAGCCCATCATTACTGCAGAGAATATACCTGGGCTGGCAGTAAGTAATACCACTTTAATCAAGGTTTGCCATTGGGTAGCGCCAAGCGCTAATGAACCCGAGGTTAAATGCTTTGGTACTGAAAATATTGCATCTTCGGTCATTGAGAAAATAGTAGGGATAACAGCAAAGCCCATTGCTATACCAACAACCAATGCATTACGTTGGTCAAAGTCTATGCCTAAGTCATTGGTGATGTATTGGCGCATGTCGCCGCCAAACATGACATCTTCAATAAATGGCGAAATTTCAAATGCCAATAGTCCGGCAACAATTAGTACAGGCAATAAAATAAGTGGCGCAAACGCTTCAGGTAAAATCAATTTGATTTTTTTAGGCACCTTGTACCATGCAAATGCGGTTGCAAACGTTGCCAGTGGTAATAGGATAACCAATAAGAATACCGCGGGTAGATATTCCTCAATAAGCGGTGCTAACCAAAGCCCCGCTAAGAAACCTAATATAACCGTTGGAAGTGCTTCCATTAATTCAATAGTAGGCTTAACCGTTTTACGCATTACCGGAGGCATGAAATAAGCGGTATAAATGGCTGCTGAAATCGCAATTGGCACAGCAAACAACATTGCATAAAGAGCGGCCTTCATGGTACCAAATGAGATAGGTACTAATGAGAACTTTGCTTCAAAGTCATCAGAGCCCGAAGTAGATTGCCAAATGTAGTCTGGCTCAGGGTAACCTTCATACCAAACTTCTTGCCACAATGCCGACCAGGTAACTTCTGGGTGTTCATTATGAACACTGAAAAGCTCAATCGATTGTGCATTACCAATTACTACACCATTTGCTCGTGGTGCGATAGCAAACGGTTGTTCGGCATTATCAAGTAGCTTCCCCTGCCAAAGCTCAGCTTCAGAGGTGGTATAGTAAACACCTACTTGCCCGGTTGGGGTTACCGCATAAAAGCTTTTGCGATAAGTTTCAGGATAAATAGCAGCAACAGCTTCGTTGTCGCTTACATTAAATGAACGAATTAATTGAAAATTTCGGCCTTTTTCACCAGCAACCTCAAAGTATTGATGCACCTTGCCGTCACTTGTACCAAACAACACCGAGCTACTGCCAGACAATAATGTAGTAGACGTTATGTTTGCGCCAGATTCATAAACTGGATTAAAGATGGCCTTAACAGGCACGTCGTATTCATCGCTTAAATCAAAAATACTTACAGAGTTATTTTCAACAGCAATTGCCATAGATAAGTCTGGTGTAATTTCAACAAAGTCGAGACTTTCTACATCGTCTTTAATTAATTGAAATTCTGTTGAAAACTCAGGGTCGTAATTAAAGTCATCTTCAGCAATTAAAGAGGTTTTAATTAAGCGGTTATCATTGGTTAAGGCAACAACAACTGCGCGCTCTTCGGTCATTGCAAATGAGAATATTGATAAAGCGTTTTCATATTCATCAATAATGATAGGTTGTTCACCCAATGGGTAAGCAACACTTGGGCTAATTGTTCGTGTATCAGCAACAAAGCTGGCCTTAAACGTAGGTTGAATAACCCTGATTAAACCATCGGTTGTTAACAATACATATTGATTGGTGTTCGTGGTAAATACATCTAGTAATGTATCTTGCTCAGAAATTAGTTTTTCAGAAAGCAATAAATCACCAGTTTGGTGAGTATCATTTGCTTTCAGTTGGTAAAAATTGATCTCACCGTTACTGTTAATATTAAAAGTTATTTCTTTTAACTCATCAACGCCAACAGCTAGGTTTTGTGAAACTTGAGTGTCTAATTTTGTTTCTATCAAAGCAAGTTGTTCTACACTTGCTGATTCAAAAACAGGTTTAACTACATACACTAGGTACATGAAAATAAGCACGAGGGTAAACAATACACTCACACCACCAACAGAAATAAGCCATTTTGCCAGTTTGTTTTTAACTTGCCTTGGCTCAAAAGATTTTGCAGAAATTGTCACTTTGCAACCTTAAAATAAGTGTTCTTTATTCGACACTAGAAATTATAAGACAGTTATGTGACAGTTTTATTACAACAAAGAAATAGTCGACATTTAGTCGTTCAAACCTCCTCCCAAACAAGGCATACAGGGAATTACGTTTATTGGTAATAACCCTAGTGTAAACATTATTTTCCTTAACGTTCATATACTAAAAGCATAATTCAGCCCGTAAATAGCACTTGGCAACCAAAGCCATTACTATCGTATTAATTTCAGTTTGATTATATAAAAAACAAAAACTGTATCTCATCACGTTAAATCTCAAGGAGGATTTATGTCCAACTGCTTACATCTTGCCATTCCTGCGGGCGATCTCAACACAGCGATAACATTTTATTGCGACGTACTAGGTTGTAAAACGGGTAACCGCGAAGAAGGTCGCTGGATAGACATTGATTTTTGGGGCAATGAATTAACCATACACCAGAGTGAAGAACGTTTACCAACCGTAAGACATAACGTTGATATGGGTGCAGTAGCTGTCCCCCACTTTGGTATACATTTACCAGAAAGCGAGTTTCAAGCATTAAAACAGCGCATTGAAAAGGCAGGTGTTCCTTATTTAGACGAGCCTTATCGTCGTTTTGTCGGCACTGAATATGAACAAGAAACCTTTTTTATTGAAGATCCTAACGGTAATGTTCTTGAAATGAAAACCATGGTAACCCCAGAGGTAATGTTCAAAGTCAATTAAGCAATACACTTATGCAAGGGGCAATGAGCAATATTGCCCCTACTTCACCTCTTCAAATCACACATTTTTTCATTGTTTACTTTTAGTAATAAATATTTTTTAATTTTAATTGTATGATATTTATAGATATTAATGTAAGTTGGTGCTTATCAAAGTAGACTGTAATTACTGATAGTTCTACATAATAAGCTGTTATAAGTCGCTGGAGAATTATGGCTCGTCGAAAGGAGTTAGGCAGTATCGCTAGCGGTATTATCGGTTCATTCAATAGTCGAAATAATGATATTGATGGCTATTGGGCTATCGGTAAACTTTACAATCTTGTCGTTCAGCATGAAATAAAGGCAGTCTTTGTCGACTTGAGAAGTAAAAAAATAACTCCACTTTCAAACGACTTTGATTTGATGATTAGCAATTATCACAATATGCTCAATCGATTGTTGGTAAAACATAATATCCCATCGGAATGGGTTATCTCGGTAAAAATCTCTGTAGCATTTGAAGCAGAGTACGAAAACAAACATCACTATTGGCGAAGCGCATTAGGTAACCCTTGCAATCTTAAGTGTGATATTTTGGATGATAATGGTCGCCATCATGTAGCATATGCTTATAACAACTGCATGCCTCACGATCCGAGTAGGGAAAGTCAAAGCAGTAGAGTAGGCAACTTATAACAAGCCAATTAAGCGGGATTGCTAACAGTTTGATGGCACCGCCTCGTACACATTTTAGCAAGCTATTTTCAGCCCCTTAAATGGGCGCTATACGTATCAAGGAGTTCATGGTGTTCTTTTCAAATCTCTTCGGGCGAAAAAAGAGTGTTACATTTGAAGTTCCTGAATTAGGGGCGTTTGAATACTTTAAAGATGAAGTAGATGAATATTGGCAGATTGAGAATCCTGTCGGAAAACTTCCAGAAAAATTTGATTTCGGAGCCATAGATGGAAATCTAAATGGCCCGAGAGAAGATGCTTTGAATGAATTTATCAAATTAGCAAGAAAACCAGAAGTTTTATTCACCTACTTAAATGATCTTTTTTTCCGAGAAATTAAGCCTACTTTCGGTCAATTGTCAGTGGAAGATGTGCGTTCAAAGTTTTACCTTAAATCGCTAACGTGCTCGGAGAAAGGAAAATTTGAATTTGGCTTTCACGCTATTGAAAAAGACGTGTTTGTAGAGCTTTTCTTCAGAAATGGAATAGTGAAGGAAGTACATATTGATGAAGGTTGTTGTAAATACGTATAACAAGACAATCGAGCGGGACTGCCAACAGTTGGCTTTGCTCCTTCGTAGCCAATCTTAGCCAACAAATTTTTTTGCCCATTGTTAGGGCGTTATGTGTACAGGAATTATGCGTCCGGAGTTGAAGCAAAAGTTAGATAAGGAGATATCAAAAGGTAAACACAAAAACTTTCGTGTTTGGTCTTTGGCTTTTCTTGCCTTAATTATTATTCTCTGGCTTGTTGTAGGACTCTCTTCTAACAATTCTATAGCTGTTAATGGAGTTGTTATCAGCCAACACGCATCATTACGTGATGATGGACACAAAATTTATCTCATGGTCAAAGTGCCAGACAGAGAAACTCTCGTAAAAGCACCTCTGCCTAAGCATTTACCGATTAGACGCAATGTTAAAGTTGAGTTGCGTAAACATCAGTCGACTTTGTTCGATACTTATAGATATTCGTTTGTGCGTTACTTAGAGTAAAGTAAACATAACAAGCTGTTTAGCAAGGACAAAAAACAGTTTATGGATGTGTCAAAATCGCACAATCTTATGTAGACTAAGATTAAAACAATATGAATTAATCAAAGGCTAAGCAATGAATGTACCGAAACTCCCTTGGAACAAGATAATCGGTGAAGGCGCCCTGATTATCGTAGCCGTGTACTTAGCGATATTCTTAGAAGGAGTTTCACAAGATCGAGTAGCGAGGCAATCAGCTCATACAGCACTGGCCCAAATGCTAGAGGAAATGCGAGAAGATCGAGCCGACGTTAACGAAATCCGTGCAGAGCAATTCATCAGAGATAAACAATATCAAGCGTTGGAAAAGTGGTTTTCAAATCCCGACTCTATACCTTTGGACTCAATGAAAGAAGCAATTGACGCAATATTTCTTGAAAATAGAACACTATATCCACGACGTTCGGCGTGGGCAACAATGGTTGCCGCGGGGCAATTAAGCAAGCTAGATGCGCCTGACTTGGTGGCACGTCTTGGTAATTTTTACGAGAGCAGAACAGCACGAATTATCGATAACGGCAATGATTTCGACGAAGGGCTAAATGATTTGGGACGCAATTCAGTCCCGAAAGTTTGGGATTCGGGTAATGCTCGACTGCTGACGACTGATGCTCGCGAGCTTGCTACTGTTCGAAATCAATTTCGCTACATTCATATCGGTTGGAACTTGTGGTATCTCGATGCGTTGGACAGCTATGGGAAAACCCTAGATTCTCTAATATTCGAAATAGAGACATACCTTGAGAAAAACAACTTTGAAATGAAACCTGTAGAATGACCTCATCACATAACAAGCTGCGGCACTGGCTTTATGATGTCTCTTAAGGATATTTAATTGGAACAGTACTTTGATGGATTGATGAGAGTTAAAATAAAGTCAAAGATAGAAGAGTGGAAATGAAACTCTACTAGAAGTCACTACAGAGAAAATTATGTCTAATTACATTGATGGCTTTGTCTTTCCCATTTCTCGCGTTCGCCTAAACGAATACAAGTGTTTAGCTGAAGCAGCTGCAAAGATTTGGAAAGAACATGGTGCGCTTGACTACTGCGAATTTGTTGGTGACGATATGGAGCTTGCAGGTACACGTTCGTTTACTGATGTTTTAAAGGCAACAGAAGATGAAACCATAGTGTTTGGCTGGGTAGTATTTGATTCTCGTGAAACACGTGACTTGGTAAACCAGAAGGTCGCGGCTGATCCAAGAATGGCTGATTTGATTGAAGTTTCTAATTCTGGGTTTAATGCTGAGCGAATGGCTTACGGTGGCTTCAAGCCTCTCGTTGAAACTTCTACTCCAAACGCCTAATAACAACTTATTTTAAAGCAGAACTGCAAATATTTTGCTTGGTTTCGCTTCACACATATTTTGCCAATTATTACTAAAAGAAAAAAGGATTCTTTATGCGCCGCTTTTCAATTGTCCCCCTGTTACTCAGTTGTTTTTTCTCAAGTACCTTATTAGCAGAAGAACGTATTAATCAAATAAATTATGCTGCCGTCGGCAATGTCCCTAACGATACAATGAAAGAAATAGAAGAGACTGTTGATTTACACTACAGGCGGATAATTAAAAATTTCAACGTAAAAGATATGCCACCTGTAAGCATTAAAATTTGGCAAGACCGTAATGAATTTGAACAATCATATGGAGATGATGCTAAATATGTTCAAGGTTACGTAGTCCAAGATTTATGGGAGGCTCGCTTTTTTAATGGGCGACCTGAGTTAGGCTTGGGTGTTGTGCACGAATATACTCACCTAGTGACATTAGCAGTTAACCCTACTTTCAATAACAATCCTCGTTGGTTATGGGAAGCTACCGCTATTTATGAATCAGGCCGCCCACCTGTGCCTGATATATCCAAGTTAAAATGTTTTTCTGCAAACTCCTATCCAACTATAGAAAGTTTGGAGCAGCACCCATTCAACATTTACAAGGTTGGCTACTTTTTGACAGACTTTATTATTTCAAAATGGGGACATGACAAACTAGTAGAGTTAGTGAAATCTAATGGCAATATTAACTTAACTCTTAAAGTTACAGTTAAAGACTTCGAGAAAATGTGGCTGTCGTTTTTACAAAAGAAACACAAACTCAATTTTAGTGAAACATCTGAGAAAAATTGCTAACAACTTTCTTTTTATGGCAACATAACAGGAT